>JBNKTW010000041.1:0-2617 GCA_050298295.1 Rhodomicrobiaceae bacterium | reverse complement strand
GATCACGTCCGCTATTACGGCCGGGATTATCGCGGCCGTTTGCGTGAGGCCGGGTTTTCCGTCCGCGAGTATGTGGCGTCTGGCGCCGATACGGTGAAATACGGCCTTACGAGGGGCGAGCGCGTCTTCTTCTCGGAACGGGTGTGATATCTGCCGCCAAATGTTTTGACCGCTCCGATGTCATTCCCGCGGCTGCGCACGTGCGCTAAAAATAGCCGGTAGGTCATTGATTATACGAAGGTTTCAACCCCTCACCCTGTCCCTCTCCCTATGGGAGAGGGAACCCTCGAACTGCCGCCACGGTCATTCTGGCGTCCCTTCTCCCATAGGGAGAAGGACAGGATGAGGGGTGATTCCCTCAGTGCAATCATCTACTTAGCGTTGTCTTAACACCTTTGCGCTTTTGCGGGACCGGCGTCTCGCAACGCGGCCTTGCGGCGCCGCCCTTCATCCGCCTTCCCGCACTGGACGCGGGCGATTGACTTGTCCATATAGGGGCGGGAACGGCCTGGCACGCGGAGCGGAATGAATGGTGACGATTTTGGGCAAACGCGAAGGCGGCGCGGCGCGGCATCCGGAAAAGGCCGGGCGGCCCGATACGCCGGTGCAGCGCAAGCCCGCATGGATCCGCGTGAAGGCGCCGGGCTCGCGGGGCTATGCGGGCACGGCCGGCATCGTGCGCGAAAACAGGCTGCACACGGTGTGCGAGGAGGCCGGCTGCCCGAATATCGGCGAGTGCTGGGAGAAGCGCCACGCCACCATGATGATCATGGGCGACACCTGCACGCGCGCTTGCGCCTTCTGCAATGTCAAGACCGGCCTACCGGGGCCGCTGGACGGGGCCGAGCCGGAGCATGTTGCGCAGGCCGTGGCCACGCTGGGCCTTGCGCATGTGGTCGTGACCTCGGTGGACCGCGATGACCTGCCCGACGGCGGCGCCGCGCATTTCGCCGCCACCATCCGCGCGATCCGGGCCGCCGCCCCCGCCACCACCATCGAGGTGCTGACGCCCGACTTCCTCAAGAAAGGCCCCGGCCCGCTCGAAACGGTGATCGCGGCGGGGCCGGACGTGTTCAACCACAATCTCGAAACCGTGCCGTCGCTCTATCTTACGATCCGGCCGGGCGCGCGCTACTTCCATTCGCTGCGGCAGCTCCAGCGGGCGAAGGAACTTGACGCGGGCGTGTTCACCAAGTCCGGTATCATGGTGGGGCTCGGCGAGAAGCGCAACGAGGTGCTCCAGCTCATGGACGACCTGCGCTCGGCGGATGTGGACTTCCTCACCATCGGGCAATACCTCCAGCCAACGCGCAAGCACGCCGCCGTGGAGCGCTTCGTGGAGCCGCCGGAGTTCGAGAGCTACAAGAGCGCCGCGCTTGCCAAGGGCTTCCTGGTGGTGGCGTCGAGCCCGCTGACGCGCTCGTCCTACCACGCCGGCGAAGATTTCGAGCAGCTGAAGGCGGCACGGCTTGCGGCCCAGGCCAGCGCGGCGAATGCGTGATACACTCCGCACCCCTGTCCTCTCTCCCGCAAGGGGAGAGGGGAACGCCTTCCCAGCGGGCACGCCCCCTCTCCTCTCGCGGGAGAGACTGGCCGCGAAGCGGCTGGGTAAGGGGGCATGGTCCGGCTGCCGCGCACATGCGGAAAAATACCGGCAGGCGTTGGTCGAATATGCAAACCATGCGAATGTGTATATGTTTACCGGCGGGCGCGGCGCGGACCGCTTCCTCGAAACCTTGGGCTGCTGATGCCATCGTTCCACACCACGCGCCGCGTAGCGCACAACGCCACCGACATGTTCGCGCTCGTCGCCGATGTGGAGCGCTACCCGCAATTCGTGCCGCTATGCAAGAGCTTGCGGGTACTGCGGCGCGAGCATCACGGCACCCACGAGACGCTCGCCGCGCGCATGACCGTGGCCTACAAGCTGTTCACGGAGAGCTTCACCTGCCGCGTGACGCTGCGGCCGGAGGAACACGCTATCGTGGTTGATTACCTCGATGGGCCGTTCCGCAGGCTGCATAACCGCTGGACCTTCACGCAGGCGGGGGAGGGGGCGAGCCAGATCGGCTTCCACCTCGACTACGAGTTTAAGAGCCACGCCTTCCAGATGATGATGGGGGCGGTGTTCGACCGCGCCTTCCGCAAGTTCGCCGAAGCGTTCGAGGCGCGCGCCGACGCCATCTACGGCAGGCGGCAGGCCGCTTTCGCGCGGCGCTGAGCGCTTCCGGGCGCCGTTCTCAATATCGGAAACGTGTCGTGGCTACAGGCTTAAGCCTCGACCAGGCTGAGGTGCTTCTCGATCCGCTCGATTCTTTCCGCGACGCGGCCATTGCGGACTTCGAGCAGCGAAACACGCAGGTTCAGCTCCTTGAGATCGCTCTTGATCTCGCCAACACCGGTTTGAATCTCTGTAATGTCCGCCTGCATCGCTTCCATGCGCGTCTGCATGGTCTCTTGCCCCTCGCGGAGTTCGCGGAGCAGGCGCAGCACCATATTATCGGGCTCATCCACCATGGAAACAGCTTACATCATAACCGGCACAATTTTCAATAAACGCGGAAGGGTAATGCACGTATTTCCCGGCCCTTCCTCCGCACCCGCCGCTTGCCCGCGC
>JBNKTW010000040.1:0-123341 GCA_050298295.1 Rhodomicrobiaceae bacterium | reverse complement strand
CTCAGTGATCCGGATGACAGAGACGGACATCGATGAGGTTGAGGCCATCATAATCCGGGCGTGTGAAATCAATCTCTGCCCATGCCTCATTCTGATAGGCGCCTGCCAGGCAGGTCAACGACACGCAAACATATATCTCGTGTCCGCCTGAGTCTGGGTTGAGGATATCGGCTGGGAACGTCGCGCGGTCATGATAGGGGCCTATCCTCACCATTCCACTGCCACTTCCTTGCCGTTGCCAGTAATTTGGCAAATCCAAGATCCTAAAATAACTGAAACCATCCGAGGAGAAATCAGTCCGTTGAATCAAGTCAACGTATAAGCTCACACTCGCTTCGGCGGTGGGACCGAGGCTTCCTGGCCCAAACAACGGCGCGGAACCCTCGTTGAGCTCATAATAACCAACACCGCTGAGCCATAGCTGAACGCCGTCTACACGGAAATTCCCCGCTCCCGGCTCAAGGGGTCTGCGCTCCACCACGATTGTTTGCTCAACGCTTTGATACACATGCTCGTCATCCGCCCCGGCCGCAGCATATGCCCGGGGATAAAACACATGATTCCGGTGGGAATACTCGGTGGCCAGCTCCATCTCCCCTTCATATTCTCTCACAGCGAGATCGGGGGCTTTGCAGGCATAGCCAACCATTCCGCCAGGTTCATCCGTGCGTGACAAGACTCGCGGTTCGAAATCTTCGGATGGCTGCCATACCAACAGACATGGATTGCCCTCCGATTTCGTTATATTAGCGAAATGGGTCTTGCAGAACTCAGCTTCAGCCTTGCGGCAGCGCGCGGCCTCGTCTTTAGCAAATTGGCGGGCTTTCGCGCGAATCTTCTGATAGGCGGTTTCTCTTAGGCGCCTTTGTACTTTATTGCGAATCAAGCCGTCGCTGTAAAAACGTTGTATGTCAACGCCAGCCTGGTCTGCAATGCTCCGCGCAAAGTCAATGTATGTCTCCTGTCTCTTTTCTCTTATCCGGGTTTCGACTACATCGATTTCACGCCGTATCTCGTGCTCAAAATCGAGCTTCTTATAGATCGTCTCAATTGCAGCCCGTGGTAATTTTGATGACATCCCGGTACTCCTATGCCTACTGAATTCTTATCTTATCCATTCCTCCCCCATATCTTTTTTGAATATTACATGGTGCTTTAGCGCCGGTCTATCTGGGATAGCGCTTATCCCCAAGATACAACCGCTCGCGGCATCCCGTAAGGTGCAGGCCCGCTGTATGCTGAAATCCCGGCACGGAGAGGGGGAAATATCTCGCTTTGCGCCTGTAAAACGGAATGGAAATTCATTGAGATGGCCAGCGGATGTTTGCGGCGTGGCCAATAATGAGCGCTGAGCCGCGGGGTTTTCAGGTTTGAGGTTGTCCCCTTCGAGCGCGCCAGCCCTTGAGCAGCCCCGGAGCTTCCCGCCCGAAGGCTGGCGATCATTTCACCCGCTATGGCCGCATTAATAGAAAGTATATTTCCCGTAAGCCCGTTTATAGTTAATGCGAGTAAGGTTAACGTCTTACCTGGATACTGTTTTTTCCGCATTATCGCGCGATTTTTAGCACATTTCTCGCGATTTTTGCATCCGCGGAATCCCGTTAAATATACCGGGCGTTTTGAAATTAACCGTGATAACGAGGCCGTCCGCGAAAAACATGCCGCCATATCAGTAACGTATCCGCCTAAAGCTGCTTAACCCTTTATCAAAACACTTATGCTAAATTGTATCAACATCGAAAAGCGGCCTCCCTGCCCCGCCAGCCCGTTAACAGACCCCGCCCCGGCGCCCCGCCGCGGCTTGACGCACGATAGAATAAGATGCTGATGATTGAACCCGATAGACCGGCCCGGCAGTAACAAGGCTCCCGCACGATGTCCCACAACACCTTCGGCCATATGTTCCGCGTAACCACCTGGGGCGAAAGCCACGGCCCCGCGATCGGCTGCGTGATCGACGGCTGCCCGCCGCGCATTCCGCTCACCGAAGGGGACATCCAGCCCTATCTCGACAAGCGCCGGCCGGGGCAGTCGCGCTTCACCACGCAGCGCCAGGAGGCCGACCGCGTGAAAATCCTCTCCGGCGTGTTCCCTGACGAAGCCGGCGCGCAGGTCACGACGGGCACGCCCATCGCGCTTCAGATCGAAAACGAAGACCAGCGCTCCAAGGACTATTCGGAGATCAAGGACAAGTTCCGCCCCGGCCACGCCGACTACACCTATATCGCCAAATACGGCATCCGCGACTTCCGGGGCGGCGGGCGCTCCTCGGCCAGGGAAACCGCGATGCGGGTCGCGGCGGGAGCGGTGGCGCGTAAGCTTCTGCCGGGCGTCAGAATCCGCGGCGCGCTCATTCAGATGGGGACGGAGAAAATTGACCGCGCCCGCTGGGACTGGGACGAGGTGGACCGCAACCCCTTCTTCAGCCCGGACGCGGGCGCGGTGGACCGCTGGACCGCCTATCTCGACGAGGTGCGCAAGAACGGCTCCTCCTGCGGCGCCATCGTTGAGGTCGCCGCGGAAGGCGTGCCGCCGGGCCTTGGCGCGCCGCTTTACGGCAAGCTCGACCAGGACATCGCCGCCGCCTTGATGAGCATCAACGCGGTGAAGGGCGTTGAAATCGGAGCGGGCTTCGAGGCCGCCGCTTTTTCGGGCGAGGAGAATGCCGACGAAATGCGCACCGGCCCGGACGGCAATCCGGTTTTCCTTTCGAACCACGCGGGCGGCATACTGGGCGGCATTTCGACCGGGCAGGCCATCGTTGCCCGTTTCGCGGTGAAACCAACGTCTTCGATCCTAACCCCGCGCCGCACGGTGGACATCGCGGGCCACGAGACGGACATCCAAACCAAAGGCCGGCACGATCCTTGCGTAGGCATCCGGGCTGTGCCGGTGGGGGAAGCGATGCTGGCGCTCGTGCTCGCGGATCATTTGCTGAGGCACCGGGCGCAAGCGGGCTGATCCGGAAGCCGGTTCCTAAAGGCTTGGAACGAAGGATTTATGGCCCGGCGTCTAGAACTGCCCGCTTATTTGCAGGAAGGCTTCATCCTTCCCTATAACCGCGCCGACGCCGCGCGTTTTCACGTTCTTGCGGGGATCGCCGCAGCGTCGTTCGCCGCGTGGCTGAACTGGGGTTACCAGCTTCTGTCCGTGCTGGCCATCCTTTCCGGCTGCTCGGCCTATTACTTCTTTCCTTTCACCGAAAGGCGGCGGCCGCGCCTTGGCGCCAGCCAGTACGGGCTCTTCATCGACGGCTTCGGGCTGATCGCCTGGCGCGCCATCGCGGACATAAGCCTCGTCACCTACTCGGTGCGCACCCTCGAAATGGAGGAGCTTCACATCAAGCTCGCCCGGCCGGTGCAATCGGCGCTGCTCGCCGACTGGCGCAGGCTCCCCATCTGGCGGCTCCTGATGCGCTTGCCTTGGCAGATGAGCCATGACGGCATCGTGCGCATCAACCTCCAGCCCTTCAGGCCGCCGGCGGACCACATCCACCGCACCATCCAACGCATGTGGAAATTCTACCGCTAAGACAGGCGGCCCCAATGAAGCACCTGTGGATGGCGCACTTTCTTTTCTCGCGCCGTCCCCAGCTTGCCCCCAAACTTTCCAAAGTGATTCTATTTGCGGGGACGATGCATGGCCAAACCGGCGAAGCGGACTTTTACGGTCGATATGTGGTGGACCAATCTGCACGATGTGGAGATCGGCTTTTTCATCCACACCCGGCACCGCGCCAAATCGCGGGAATTCACGCAAGACTCCGATATGATCGGCGAAATTCTTGAAGATGGGGAGCGCAGCGGCCTTCTCGCTTATCGCGAGTCGCTCTGGAAGTCCGACGACCCCAGCGAAAAGCGGCTCGTTCTGAAGCTGTTTTCGCCGTCGATGAACTGGCGCGCCAGCATGGAGATGCTCGTGGGCCGCAGCGTGCAGCTATCGGCCGGCGCAAACGGCTTTCCGGTCACCGCCTATTCCATCCGCGTCGACGGGCAGGATCAGGTCATCCAGCTTGAGCGCTCGGCCCGCAAGTGGCCCGGTATGCCCGAGCAGTTCTCGTTCTTCCTCATGGTGGACGGCGAGGCCCGGCTCTACCGGCTCCGGCAGGACTGGATCGATATCGGCGGCGACTACACGCTTTACGACCAGACGGGCGCGAAAGCAGGGCGCCTGGAGGGCCATTTCTTCGATATGGCGGGGCGCTGGGACGTCAGCATCGAGGCCGGGCACCCCACCCATCTGGCTCCGGTGCTGCAGCTTACGAGCGCGATGCTGAAGTTCAATCATGCAGCCCGCCGCCACGTTGGCCACGTTACCCAGCGGGTTACCGCCGGCGCTTTGAAGCTCGCCCTCGCAAGGCAGGAGGCCGAGCTTTACCACAACCCGCGCCGGATGCGCTGAGGCCGCGCAAATCCTTGCCGGCGGCGAAGGCCGCATGGCGTGGCAGGGCCGCGAGCAGCCGCAGCAGGTGCTCGCGTTTGAGTGCGACACACCCCGCCGTCGGCTTAAAACCAGGGCTAGCCACATGAACGAAAATCGCGCTGCCCCTGCCCATGCCGCGGCGGCTGAGGTTGTAGTCAAGTACGGCGATCACGTCGTAAAGGCCGTCCTCACGCCAGAGCGTTTCCGCGCTTGCGGGGTAGGGCAGCGCAACGGGGCGATTGTAGTTGCGGTCGCCGGGCGCGTCGCACCAGCCAAGTCCAGGGCGCAACGGCTGGGCAGGCAGCGCGGTTCGGGGCCGCTTCACGCGGTCCGGCCGGTAGTAAATCCGCATCACGGGCCAGGCCCCGCGCGGGGTTGCTCCGTCGCCCTCTCTTTTTGCGGCGTATACACCGTTTTTGCCGGTTGCGGCCGGAAAAGTCAGGTTCCGGAAACGCACGATTCCTAAGGTGGCGCGGCCGGTGAGCGTGTGTACCCGCGCGATAGCATATTTTCTTATTCTGTTTCTCCAGTTTTGCGTTAAGGTCGGTTTGGGCACAGGAAACCGCCAGTTGCGAAAATCCGCTTCGTCTCTTAAATCCGACACTTAAAGACGGGCCGTTGACCGGAGGCAATCATGAGCAATACGCGCAATATATTGGTTGTCGACGACGATCAAGACCTTGCGCGGTCCTTGGCCGAGCAGCTCGCCTTGCACGAAGAGTTCGAGGCGCAGGTTGCCCATACCGCCGCGCAAGGGTTCGCCGCCGTCAAGGCTGGCCACGTCGATCTCATCATTCTCGACGTGGGCCTGCCTGATATGGACGGCCGCGAAGCTTGCCGCTTGCTGCGCAAGAACAATTTCAAGAATCCGGTCATAATGCTGACCGCCCAGACGACCGACTCGGACACGATTCTGGGGCTTGAATCCGGCGCGAACGACTACGTCACCAAGCCTTTCCGCTTCGCGGTGCTTTTAGCGCGCATCCGGGCGCAGCTCCGGCAGCACGAGCATTCCGAGGAGGCGGTGTTCTCCATCGGCGAGTATTCCTTCCATCCGTCCGCGAAGCTTCTGATCGACAAAAAGGGCGGCAAAATCCGCCTGACCGAGAAAGAGACCTCGATACTGAAGTATCTCTACCGCGCCGGGGAGAAGGTGATCTCGCGCGAGGTGCTTCTGCACGAGGTTTGGGGTTACAACGCCAGCGTTACAACCCATACTCTCGAAACGCACATTTACCGTCTGCGTCAAAAGATCGAGCGCGACCCATCCCGCGCCGAACTGCTCATCACCGAATCGGGCGGCTACAAGCTTATTCCCTGAATAATCGCGGGCGCCGCACTGTGTAGTCTTTGCATCGCCAGGAGAGATTCTGGCGTCGCGGAGCATTCTCCGGGTTGAGTTGCTGTCGTGAATCAACCACAAAGCGAGCTGTAGCTGTTAGGTAGAAGGAGTCGTCCCCCTCACAAAAACAGGTTATACCTCATGCCCGGCGACGCAATTGAGCTTCTTGAGACTTTGCCGCTTTTTAAAGGCCTGTCCTGGAGGCAGCTCAGTCGTATCCTTGATGTAGCGGAAAAAGTATACTTCGAGCCCGGCGAGGACTTGATCACCAGAAACTGCAAGGGTCATGCCGCATACTTGCTGGTGAGCGGTACGGCCAGGTGCCTGGACTTCCCCGGTACTCCGGCCGCCAGCGAAACGATTGGGCCGGGCTGCCTCGTAGGCGAGGTGGCGATGCTCATCGAAACCGTTCACGCCATGACGATACAGGCCCGGACGCGGGTCCGCGCCCTTGAGTTCAGCCGCGCCTCCGTGACCTGGGCCATGCAGCGCGACCCATCCATAGCGGAACGGATTTCAGAAAATCTTCTTGAGCGGCTCCAGAGCTTCGCCAGCGATCTGCAGCGTCTTGACGATTTCCTGTCCTACATCGAGGACGCCGCGCCCCTGGTCTACCGCATCCGGACGCTGCCAGAGCAGCGCGCGGCCCCTCCGCCCCTCCCCGATGTGCCAACAGTGCCGTTGCGGAGGCTGCTCCAGGGCTAATGGCAGGGGAAATTCCCCCCATTTCAACCTCTGCTATATTGCCGGTCCATCCCGAATCACCGGACACTGCCTAAAGTTCAGTTTAGTTTCAGTAAAAGGAGTGTCCGTTTCAAAACATGGGTGGATCCGATGCTCGACTCGAAGATCGAGCTTTTGCAAGTCGTTCCTTTGTTTGCCGGCCTAACGGCCGAAGAGCTTGAGGCTATTGCAAACGCTGGGGAAAAAAGGTTCTTCGTGGCCGGCGAGAACCTCATCACGCAGGGCGAAAAAGGCGATATCGCCTACCTGATCCTGACCGGCAAGGCCAGCTGTACCAGAGACGACAAGAACGAGGTCCTTCGCGACGATCTGTGGCCAGGCACCCTCATCGGCGAGCTTGCGATGCTTGTCGAGACCGTACACGGTGTTACGGTCACTGCCAGCGAGCGCCTGCGGGCGCTAGCAATCCCGCGCAAGGCTCTCCGCGCCGTGATGGAAGCCAAGCCGCGTGTGGCCAAACATGTCGCCGAAAGGCTGCTGGTCCGGCTGAACAGTCTCGCGGCGGAATTGCGTGAGGTGGACAGGAAGCTCGCTCAAATCGAACAGGCAGCCTAAGAAGTGGAAGTGCAACGGCGCCATTCAAATGTGGGTGGCGCAAGTGAAGTGGCCGTCCCGCGCAGCAGGAAAGTTTGCCAGCCGCCAAGTCTTCATGGGGTATCGCTTCGCCGGGTCACTGCTGGAGCTGGCACAGGCAGCGCTTCAACGTCTTCCGTGCGCTCTACGACCGTGCTGCGCCAGATGTAAAGGCAGAGGAGCGCCCCCGGTATGCCGATGGCCGAGGTCGAGACGAAGAACGCCGGATACCCGAAATTGTCTACCATCAGCCCGGAGAGCCCGCCCACAAGCTTGCCCGGCAGCGCGTAGAGCGAGCTTAAGAGCGCGTATTGCGCTGCGGCGTATGCGGGCGAGGTCAGCGAGGACATGAAGGCGATAAGCGCGGTGCCGGCAAAGCCCGAGGCGAATGCTTCGACGCTGATGGCGAGGGTCAGGTACTCCAGTTTTGCGCCGGCAACGGAGAGAAGCGCTAGGCTGAGATGCGACGACGAAGCCGCAACGACGCCAATGAGAAGTGTTGGCATCAGCCCAAGCCGCAGCACCGCGACGCCGCCCGCGAATACGCCGGCGATGCCGATCCAGACGCCGTATAGTTTCGTCACCGTCGCGATGGCGGATTTCGTAAAGCCGAGGTCGATATAGAGCGGGTTCGCCATCACGCCGGAAACGAAATCGGGCAAACGGTAAAGGGCCACCAGCACCAGGATCGGCACGATCATCGCCCCCTTGCGGCGCAAAAGCTCCGCGATGGGCTCCGCATAGATTTTCATGAAGGATTCGCGCGGGCCGGCCGTCTCGCTCTCCGGCGGATGCGGCGCGAGCAGGCTTGCCACGATGCCAACCGCCATAAGGGCGGCCATGGCGGAGTAGGCCGCCTTCCAGCTATTGTAATCGGCGATATAGAGCGCGCCCGCCCCAGCGGACAGAAGCGCGATGCGGTAGCCAAGCTGATAGCTCGCCGACATCATGCCCTGCCGTTCCGTGGGCGCCGCGTCGATGCGCCAGCCATCCACCACCACGTCCTGCGTCGCCGAGCAAAAGGCCACGAAGAACGCGCAGGCCACGGTCCACAGCACGGATTGCGACGGATCGCCTGAGGCGATGCCGAGGAGGCCAAGAATAATGCCAGCCTGCGAAAGCAGCATCCAGGAGCGGCGCCGGCCGGCGAAGCGCGACAGAAGCGGCACGTCGCGCCGGTCGATAACCGGGGCCCAAAGGAACTTGAAGCTATAGGCCAGCGCCACATAGCTCAGGAAGCCGATTTCCGTGCGGGCGACGCCAGCCTCGCGCAGCCACGCCGAGAGTGTCGAGAACACGAGCAGGAAGGGCAGGCCCGCGCTAAAGCCCAGCGCCAGCATCAGCGCCAGGCGCGGATCTGCCAGGATTTCGGCGGCGAGCCACCTCAGGCCAGGTTTCCGGTTGTTTCCAGTTGTCATGCTCTCTTATAGCCCGAAGCGCCAGCTTGTCATGCGTGCTCTTATTGCTGCAGGGCTGGCTGGGTTTGCGAATGCCGGTTGCTTGCCACGCGGCCGGCCGGGCCGCGAGGAACCGCTATTGTGGGGATAACTTTCGCCGTTATCCCCGCAAGCTTAAGATGCTGTTGCGTGATGGCGCTACTTTTGATACAAATTTGCCAGATGGTTCCTCGTTGGAGGAATAATAGGGAACGCGGTGGAAATCCGCGGCTGCCCCCGCAACTGTAAGCGGAGAGCGAGACGCCAGCTATGTCACTGGGAAACCGGGAAGACGGCGTCAAGCGCGGACCCGTGAGCCAGGAGACCTGCCATCGCCCGTGGTCATGCACGAACACATTGGGCGGGGTGCCCCGGTGAAGACCTTCGGCGCGGCTTCCGATGAGGCTATCGCTCAGGCTTAGGTTCGTGGTGACGTGTCACGTTGTCACGAGTTCTAAGTATGATGCGTTTAGTTCTTACCCTTGGCGTTGGTGTTTTCTCCGCACTTGCCCTGTCCAGCCGCATGGGTGCTCTCGCCCAAACCGGCGACGGCCAAACCTCCGCCCTGCCGCCGGTGATCGTGAAGCAAGAATCCTCCAAGCACCGGAAGCGGCGCAGACCACGGAAAGCGGCGCGGCCCAAGGCCAAAGCCAAGCGGACGCCTTCGCCTTCCACGCCGCACCAAGCCGCGGAAGATTCCGGGGCGGTGGCCTTCAGCCCCAGCCTCAGAGCCACGCCGCTCTCGCAGCTTGGGAGCAGCGTTTCGGTCATCACCGCCAAAGACCTCGAACAGAAGCAGATCCGCACGGTTCCCGGCGCACTGAGCGGCGCGCCCGGCCTGAACGCGATCCAGACCGGCGGCTCCGGCGGGATCGCCTCGGTTTTCATACGCGGCGCCAACGCCAATCACACCAAGGTACTCGTTGACGGCATCGACGTTAGCGATCCCACTTCGGCAACCGGTGCCTTCGACTTCGGGCATCTTCTGACTTCCGGCATAGACCGGATCGAGGTTTTGCGCGGCCCTCAGAGCGGGCTCTACGGCTCGGACGCCATCGGCGGGGTGATCGACATCAGGACCAAGCCGGGCTCCGGCCCCGCGCAAGTGACCGGCAGCGTGGAGGCCGGCTCATTCGCGACCTTCAACCAGGCCGCGGGCGTCAGCGGCTCTTCCGGCCCCTTCAGCTACATGTTCAACGCCGCGCATTTGCACGCGGGGGCTGTGCCGGTCACACCAGCCGAATTGCTGGCACCGGGGCAGGCGCGGATCGACGACACCTACGATAACAAGACCTACGCAACGCGGCTCGGGCTTCAGGTCAGCAAGAACCTCGACCTCGGCGTGACCGCGCGCTATGTCGAAACCGCGCTCGGCTACACCAGCAATGAATTCGACCTCACCTCCTTCACCTTCAAACCGGGAACCACGCAGAGCAAAGGCGATACGCAGCAGTTGTTCACGCGTGCTTTCGCGCACCAGACGCTTTGGGAGGGTGCCTTCGAGCAAACCTTCGGCGTGGGATTCACCGATTATTGGCGGCGGGACGTGGACCCGGTCTACGGCACGTCGGTCAACACGGGCGACCGGGTAAAGTTCGACTGGACCGGAACCCTCAAGCTTGCGCCAGGCCAGATCCTGACGCTTGGCGCGGAGCGTCAGAACGATGAGATCGTGAACAGCCCCATTTCGGCGGAGGTAAATAACAAAGCCGGTTTCGTTCAGCTTCAGTCGAACTTCGGCGAGCGGCTCTTCAACGTCGCCAGCGTCCGCTACGACAGCAGCGACCGCTTCGGAGACATCACGACCTACCGCGTGGCGCCGGCGTTTTTGATCCCGGAGACGGGCACGAAGCTAAAGGCGAGCTACGGCACGGGCTTCAAGGCGCCCTCGCTCAACGAGCTGTATGTGGATTATCCGGCGTTCTTCTTCTTCGCCAATCCGAACCTGAAGCCGGAGGAAAGCTCTGGCTACGATGCGGGTTTCGAGCAGGAGGCGTTCGCCAAGCGCGTCCAATTCGGCGCCACTTACTTCCACAACGATATCACGAACCTCATCACCTATAAGGCGGTTGTGCCTCCCCCCGCCCCGTACCCGGCCTACACAACTTATGTGAACCTCGCCAGCGCCAAGATCGACGGCGTCGAGGCGTTCATTTCTGTCAGGCCGTCCAGCGATCTGACGCTTCGCGCCAATTACACCTATACGCTGGCGATGGACGCAAAGCTCAACGAACAGCTGTTGCGCAGGCCCAAGCACAAGGTGAGCCTGGAAGCCCAATGGCAGGCCACCAGCGCGCTCAGCCTGTCCGGGACCATCATTCATGTTGGGGACTTCGCCGACACGGACCGCTATGGGCTCATCCCGCGACTCATCGCGCCCGGCCACACGGTTGTCAACGTCGCCGGCTCCTACGATCTGGGCGGCGGTATTACTGCATTCGCCCGCGCGGACAATCTATTCAACGAGCAATACCAAGACCCGACGGGATTTCTGCGGCCGGGCATCGGCGTCTTCGGCGGCTTGAAGGTCAGCATGAACGCCCCGGATTTAGCCACGGACAAGAATTAGGAGATACATGGCCCTCAATAACCGCATGGATGGAAGCCTCCGGTTGCCTTGGCTGGAATTACGTCCGATCATGCGGGAGCGCCCCTTGCGGACGGCGGAGCCGCGCCGCCGCCGTTTGAGCCAAGCTTCGAACTTAAAACAGGAGAACGACGATGCAGCCCAAAACCCCGATCCCCTTGAACTGGCCCATTGCTCTTTCGATAGCCTTCGTGATCGCCGTGAGCGCCAGCTTGACCCTTGGCTTTGCGTGCGCCGCACCGCTCGCCGCTTTCGGGGCAGTCTCGGGTCTAACAATGAGCAGCAGAAACGCCATACTCGCAACGCTGGGCGCTTGGTTTGCCAATCAGGTCATTGGATGTACGGTGCTTGGCTATCCCTGGGCGGCCGATTGCTTTGCCTGGGGCGCCGTGATGGCTCTCGCCTCGGTGCTTGCGATTCTCGCGGCCCGCTGGAGCGGTTTCCGCGCTCTGAGCCTTATGGGTGCAGCGGCTCCGGTGGCTGCGTTTGCGGCAGCTTTCGTTGCGTATGAAGCGACTCTCTTCGCCGCGGCAGTCACGTTCCTCGGAGGCACGGAGAGCTTCACGATAGCGATTATCGGCCGCGTTCTCGAAATCAACGCGATCGCGATGGCGGCGATGCTGCTTCTGAACCGGGCTGGCGCGCTTGCGGGCAGCGCCAAGGGCTTTGGAGCCGCCGCCTTGCGAAAGGCGTAATTCCCGGCCTGGCTGAGCAGTACGCCAAGACCCCCTCGTCCTGTCCTTCTCCCCGAGGGGAGAAGGAACCCTAGAATTCTCGCCGGGAGTATTTTGAGCGTACTCTCTCCCCTTGGGGAGAGAGACAGAGTGAAAGGGGACCCGGCGAAGCGTTCAGCCGGGCTTGGCGCAGCGGCGCCTATTCTCCGTCTCTCGCGGTGAAAGCCGCGGCCGCATCATGTGCGCAAGAGCAGGCCGCGGTATTGCCGCGCGGTGAGCCCGTAAGTCCAGGCGACCGCAGAGCGCGCCGTCAGCATATTGGGCGGCACCTGCAGGAAGTATCGCTTGCGCGTGCCGTCCGCCCCGGGCGTGCCGTTGACGACCTCGATGGCCGCCCAGGCGTCACCATCCGGCCAGCGCCGCTCCCAAAGGATGCCGGTTTCATCCTCCGCGATGCGGAAGGCCGCGCCAGCGGCGATGTAGCGCTCCGGCGTCATGCGCTCGATCATGCAGCGGCGGACATGGATGCTCACCGCCCTGTCGATATCGGCAATGGTGATTTGCTCAGGCCGTTCGATAACGCGCGCGGGCACCTCCACCCCCTTCCAGGCATGAACCGCCCAGCCGTCGCGGTACTGGAGCGCCGGGCCCGAGGCGCAATGCAGCCGGCCGCGCTCATCCGTTTTCAGCACAAGCGGCGGCTCCGACACCCAGCAGATGTGCCGGTGCGGGATGATCCAATCCGCGTGCAGCGCGATCTGGAGGAGCCCCTGAAGCGCCTCCGTTTCGCGCTTCAATCCGCACACGGTACGGAAACAATCGTGCCGCTCAAGCCAGCTGTGGCCACGCGGCGCGTAGCCGGCGTCCTGCAAATGCAGCCAGGACCGCCCGCGGTTCAGCCAGAACAGCCAGCGCCATTTGCCTGGCCCGGCGGGCTGGAGAGCCTGAGAGGCGCGCAGCACCGCATTCCGGATCATGCCGCCAACTGTCTCCTCACCCGCCGGCGAATTCAGCTCGTCTAGGGCAGCGAACACGCTGTCCGCAACCCGGCGCTGGATCGCAAAAGCGGCCCGGCTGCGGACCTGTTCCACGATTTCGGTTCTGAGATTCGCACCGGAGCGGCTTTGCGGGACTTTCGCCCAGGCCGCCGCCATTTGCACGGGGCTGTCGCACCAGGCAATCTCTCTGGGCGCGGGCCAGCCAGCCGCGCGGTAGGCAGCGGCGATGCCTCGCTCCGCCTCCTCCCGGTTCGCCGGCGCGGTGGAGGTTCTGATTTGCGTCCAGCGCTGCCTGTGACTTTGGATGCAGGCCTTTTGCGCCGGCGTTAACCGCCTGAGCTTAGTCGGCGACGATCCGCGCATCTTTCGGGTCAAGCTCGCGCTGGCGGCGGATGCGATAGGTTCCCTCCGGCAGGCTGATATCGCCATGCTCGTCGTGCTGGACCCGTGCGGAAGGGCCGTCCACCTTGATGTGGCCAACATAGAGACCGTTCGGAATATCGTGCGCCAGGGCGTCGTCCCGGAACATCGTCACGCGCTCCATGATCGCATGGCGGTGCCCGGTCATCTCGCCTTCCAGCAGCACCGTCGCGCCGCTCGCGTCCGGCTCGGCCGGGCGGCCGGAAACAGGGATATCGGCAACGCGCTCGATCAACAGATCGCCCTGGGCGTACAAAAGACTCATGACCGCTCTCCTTCCATTGCCGGAGTTAGATAGAATAGCCAACAAGCGTTGCGTCATCTGGTTCCATGACCGTTCTGTGAGCGCCAGCCCCATTATCTTAGCGTCCGGCAGCGATGTGAGTAATGGCGGTGAAGCGTGTTGTGCGGATCGCGGATTCTGGCTACTGGTGCGGACGGAGGCGGCTCGCACTGCAATGGTTGGGACCGGGATATTCTTCCACGCTATCGAGGACTTGGTATGTTAACCGGATTGATCGCCCGCGCGTTTGGCCTTTTCCTCGCCATTGCTGCGGGTGCGGCGGCGGCGGCGGCCGGAGACTGGGACGATTGCAAGCAAGGCACCCGCACTGTTGGCTTGAAAGGCTGCACGGCTTGGCTTGCCCAGGAAAAAGATCCGGCCAAGCGCGCCTTCATCTACCACCGGCGGGGATTGGTTTTTCAGTTGGCCGGCGAATACGAACGCTCGCTGCTCGACTTCAATGCGGCGCTTGAACTCAAGCCGGACAATGCGCGCTGGTATGTAGACCGGGCGCTCTTGTACTTCCTCAAGGAAGACTTGGACGCAGCCGCTGCGGATGCCAATCGCGCGGTGAGTATGGAGCCAAGCAGGGATGCCTATCAGGCGCGCGCCTTCATCCTCTACCACAAGCACGATTTCGCCGGCGCCGCCGCGGACTTTGCGCGCGTCCTCGAAATGCAGCCGGACGACGCCGTTTCCGCGATCCACCGCTATCTGGCCAAGGCGCGGCTGGGCGGGGACGCGCTCGCGGGGCTTCAGGCAGACGCGGCGCGGCTCACCGCCGGCGGCTTCTATTTTGCGGCGGTTGAGATGTATCTCGGAAAGGTAAGCCCGGATGGGCTCCTGGCGCGGGATGATGCTCAATCCGGCTGCCAGTCCCGCTACTTTATCGGGGCGCTGAATTTATTGCAGAAGAAGCCGGACGAGGCGGCGTCCTGGTTTGAGCAGGCTGCCGGAAGGTGCGGCGATGCCGCCGGGCGCTGGTGGTTCGTGTCGGCCCGCGCGGAGTTGAAGGGGCTCCCGCATTAGCGCGGCGCCGGCCGGAACAAACCACCAATCCAAACGACCCCCCGAAGCCGGTTCCTCCAGGCGCCAGTGTGGAGCGCCTGCCACCTTGGATTGTTCATTAGATGAAACGCTAGTTTAACTAGATGGCTCCAGACTGCCGGGAGGAATAGCCAGCGTTCCCGGCGAACGGGTTTGGAGAAAACGGATGTGCGGCGTTGCGCGGGCCTGGGCCGGCAGAAAGCCCTTTTTCCTGGCGGCGCTGGCCTGCGTGCTGGTTCTGGCCGCCTGCGGCAGGAAGAACGAATATGCCCCGCCGCCGCCCCCGGAAGTGACGGTCGCCGCTCCCGTCCAGATGCCCGTGACACTCTACGCCGAATTCACCGGCAATACCTCGGCCGTCGCCAGCGTGAACCTGGAGGCGCGGGTGCAGGGGTTTTTGGAAGCCATCAATTACCGCGACGGTGAAGCGGTGGCGAAGGGCCAACTTCTGTTCGAGATCGAGAAGGACCAGTATGCGGCCCAGGTCGATTTGCAAAAGGCGCAGCTTGCCTCCGCCCAAGCCAAACGGGCCAACGCCGAGATTGAGTTTAAGCGGGCATCGGCCTTGGGGAAGGACGAATTCGCCAGTCAGCGCGCAGTGGACGACGCCAGAACCAATCTCAGCGCCGCAATCGCCGAGGTGGCCGCGGACGAGGCCAGTCTCAAGCTTGCCCAAATATCGCTCGCTTATACCACGGTGCAGGCGCCCTTCGATGGAATGGTTACGCGCCATCTGGTGGATGCCGGCGCTCTGGTCGGCTATGCCGGCCCCACCAAGCTCGCCACGATCCTTCAGATCAGCCCGATCTACGTTTACTTCAATATCACCGAGCAGGAGTTGATCGATTTGCGCGATGCGCTTGCCAAGGAAGGCAAGACGCTGAAGCAATTGCGCGAAGAGCATCAATACCCGGCGATGGAGGTCGCGCTAGGCGCGGACAAGGCATTCCCTTACCGGGGCAAAATCGACTACATGGCCCCGCAGGTGGATGCGGCCTTGGGCACGCTGCAGATTCGCGGCGTGCTGGAAAACAAGGATCTGGCGCTGGTGCCCGGCCTGTTCGTCCGCGTCCGCGTGCCGGTCAGGCGGATCGAAAACGCCCTCTTGGTCAACGATACCGCGGTGATGTCCAACCAGGCCGGCAGCTACGTGATGGTGGTTGGCAAGAACAATGTGGCCGAGCAGCGGGCCGTGACCACCGGCGCGGCCGAGGGGCAGTTGCGCATCATCAAGAGCGGGCTCTCGCCGGAAGACAAGGTGGTCATAGGGGCGATCCAGCGCGCCGTGGCCGGAAACACCGTCGCCCCCGTCGCCGGCGCCATGGCCGCCGCCCCGGAAAGTCCCAAGTCAGATCCGCCGCCTCTAATACCGGGGCCGGATAGCAAGCAAACGAAACCCTGAACCGCGGTGGCCAAGAGGCGGCATGTTCTCACGCTTTTTCATCGAACGGCCGGTTCTGGCAAACACGCTGGCGCTCGTCACCGTCCTGGTGGGCGCGCTTGCCCTGCTGCGGCTTCCGGTATCTCAATATCCCAACGTCGTACCCCCAACCGTGCTTGTGACCGCGACCTATCCCGGCGCCAGCGCGCGCACGGTGATGGATACGGTCGCGCTGCCGATCGAGCAGCAGGTCAACGGCGTCGAGGGCATGATCTATATGCAATCGACGAGCGCCAATGACGGCAGTTACAGTCTCATTATCACCTTCGAGGTCGGAACCGACCCCGACATGGCCCAGGTTCTGGTGCAGAATCGCGTCTCGCTGGCCACCGCGCAGCTGCCGGCGGCAGTCGCCGCCCAAGGGCTCAACGTTCAGAAGAAATCGACAGCAATCCTGCAATTCGTTAGCCTGTCTTCGCCGGACGGGCGGTTCGACGATCTGTTTCTCGCCAACTACGCCAAGATCAACCTTGAGAACGAGCTGGCCCGGCTGCCAGGGGTCGGCTCCGTCCAGGTGCTCGGCGCTGGCGTTTATGCGATGCGGGTCTGGCTCGACCCGGACCGGATGCAGGCCTTTGGGCTAATACCGGCCGATGTTATTTCGGCGATCAAGCAGCAAAACTCTGAGGTGACCGCCGGCCTTGTGGGCGCGCCGCCAACGCCCCCAACGGTGAATTTCCAGTATGCGCTCAACATCACGGGCCGCTTCGACGATCCCGCCGGCTTCGAGAACATCGTGGTCAAGGTATCGGGCGAGGGAGGCGGCAAGATCGTCCGTGTGCGCGACCTTGGCCGGGTCGAGCTTGGCGCGGCGAGCTACGGCCACAAGGCGACCATCGACGGCAGGCCCGCGGCGGCAATCGCGATCTCGCAGCTCACCGACGCCAATGCGTTGACGGTCGCCAAGACTGTGGACGCAAAGATGGAGGAGCTGGCGAAAGCCTTTCCCGCCGGGCTCGCCTATAAGGTTCCCTTCGACAGCACCAAATTCGTCAGCGCCTCGATCCGCGAAGTCTATGTGACCCTGATCATCGCGGCCGTGCTGGTGCTGATCGTGATCCTGCTGTTCCTCCAGGACTGGCGGGCGATGCTGGTGCCCGCGACCACGGTTCCGGTGACGATTATCGGCGCGTTCGCGGCCATGGCGGCGCTGGGGTTCACGGTCAACACGACGAGCCTGTTCGCGCTGGTGCTGGCCATCGGCATCGTGGTGGACGACGCCATCGTGATCGTCGAGGGAGTGGCGCGCCATATGGATGCCGGGATGCCGAGCCGCGAGGCCGCCATCAAGGCCATGTCCGAACTGATCGGCCCCGTCATCGGCGTCACGCTCGTGCTGATGGCGGTGTTCCTCCCGGCCGCCACGCTGCCCGGATTGACCGGCAAGATGTATCAGCAGTTCGCCCTTGTCATAGCGGCAACCGCGCTCATCTCGGCAATAAACGCTGCAACGCTGAAACCCACCCAGTGCGCGCTGTGGCTGCGCAAGCAAACGCCGCCCGGCGAGCGCAACATCGTCTACCGCACGTTCAACGCCATCTATGCGCGCGCCGAGGAGCGCTACGCCGCGCTGATCCGCCGGCTGGTGGCCTACAGCATCCCTGTTACGCTGGCGGGGCTCACCCTGATCGGCCTCGCCTTTCTGAGCCTCTCCCGCATCCCGACGAGCTTCCTGCCGGTCGAGGACCAGGGCTATTTCATCGTCAGTTTGAGCCTGCCCGATTCGGCGTCCGGTGCGCGGACCGAGGCGGCGGTGGCGGAAGCGGTCAAGCGGGTGCGGAAGGTGCCCGGCATCGAGAACGTGGTTGGCGTCTCGGGCGTCTCGCCGCTCGACAACAACGCCACGCTTTACAATGCCGGTATGCTCTATGCCGTGCTCAAGGACTGGGACCAGCGCACCACCCGCGAGCTGAGCCTCCGCAGCATCGCCATGCGCGTGCGCAGCGAACTTAGCAGTATGCAGGACGCGACGGCGCTGATCCTGCTGCCGCCGTCCATCCAGGGCATCGGAAACGTCGCCGGCTTCACCATGATGGTCGAGGCGAAGGACGGAAGCTCCGATTTCCCCGCGCTCCAGGCCGCGGCGGACGAGCTTGTCGCAAACGCCTCGACGCAGTCCGCGCTCGCTCATGTCGCCACCACCTTCAAGGGCAATGTGAAGCAGTTGCGGCTGGTGGTGGACCGTGTGAAAGCCGAAACCCTCGGGCTCACCGTCAATCAGGTGTTTTCGGCGGTGGAAACCTATTTCGGCTCCACTTACGTCAACCAGTTCACCAAGTACAACAACGTCTTCCAGGTCTACGTGCAGGCCGCCGCCCCGTTCCGCCTGCGGCCTGAGGATGTGCTGAAGCTGAAGGTCAAAGGCGCCGGCGGGCAGATGGTCCCGCTCGGAACCGTGGCAACCATCAAGGACGAGGTGGGGCCGCCGCTCATCACGCTCTATAATCTCTATCCATCGGCTGTCATCGCCGGCGGCCCGGCCCCGGGATTCAGCTCTGGAGAGGCCATGACGCTGATGAGCCAAGCTGCCCAGAAATCGCTGCCGCCCTCCATGGGCACGGCATGGACCGCGATGTCCTATCAGGAGGAGGTGCTTGGCAACCAGATTTACGGTGTGTTCGCCGTCGCGCTGATGCTTGTCTATTTCGTGCTCGCGGGGCAATACGAGAGCTGGCTTCAGCCGCTGGCGGTCATTCTCGCCGTGCCGCTGACGCTGCTTGGAACCGCCGGCGCGCTCGCGGCAATCGGGATGCCGAACAATCTCTACACGCAGATCGGCATTGTGCTGCTCATAGCGCTTGCGGCCAAGAACGCCATCCTGGTGGTGGAATATGCCCGCGAGAAACGCGCGGAGGGCATGGAGATCGCCGAGGCCGCCGTGGAGGCGGCGCGCCTTCGCTTCCGGCCCATCCTTATGACGTCCTTCGCCTTCATCTTCGGGATGCTGCCCCTCGTCTTCGCCTCCGGGGCGGGAGCCGGAGCGCGCGTCTCCATCGGCATCGCCGTGGTGAGCGGAATGCTCGCCTCCACGTTCCTCGCGGTGCTGTTCGTGCCGCCGTTCTTCACTGTGCTGGACCGCTTGGGGGAGTGGCAGCAAAGCGGAGTTTCGCGCGCCTCCAAGGTTGAGGACCGGCCGCAGCCGTGACGCGCAGCTGACTTCGTTCGTGCGCAGCGCGGCCGCCTGCCGGTTATGCCCGGTATGGGCGTTATCAAAGGATGGTTTGGCTGCGGAGCAGTGGCTACCCGGTGAGCCCGAAAGCGCGCAGGACGCCGGCTGCGATGGGATCTGCCGGCGGCGGGGGATCGGTAACGGCATCGGCGGGCACGCAAATGAATACGCGCTCCAGCGGATTGTAGGTGTGCCAACGCGACAAGCCGCTGCGCGGGCGGATCGCGTACACAAAGGCGCTTGTAAGCTGCATCAGCGCATGGAGGGGCAGGTAGGCGGGGCCGAGCCAATCGTGCTGGTGCGTATGGGCAAGCTCGTGAGCAAGAAGCCACGGGCCGTGCCGTGCGAGAAATGCGGGCTCCACGACGATGGCGTGGCCGATGGCGATGGCGCCGAAGCCCTCGAACCGGCGCGGCGGCAAGCGGTAGAGCCAGGCGCAGGCCGCCGGGCCTGCGATGTGCTCGGGCGCTCCGCAGCCGCAAGTCCGGGCGGCGGCGTGGCCAATCAGCGTGGTTGGCAGGGTCCAGGCCGCACGGAGCCAGCCTAGTGCGCCGCCTTTACGAATTGCCGGAACCGCGATGCGAACCATGACCGTGCCCGTTACCGGCTATGCCGCGGCCCGCGGCTGCCAGCGGCGGCCTGCGAATGCCTGCGGCGCGAAGTTCCTGGCCAGCGCGTGATAGAGCGGTTCGCGGCTGATCAGCCGGGAGATGGTCGCGGCAAACAGCGCGGTGGCCAACAAGGGGATCACCATGGCCCGGTCGCTCGTCATCTCCATGACGATCACCGTGGCCGTCAGCGGAGACTGGACCACGCCAGAGAAATAACCCGCCATCATCAGAAGCATGAGCGTGCGCGGATCGAGGAAGGTGAAAATGTGCGCGGCCATGGACCCGATGCCGGCGCCTGCCGCGAGCGAGGGCGAGAATAGCCCGCCAGGAAGGCCGCTGACGGAGGATAGCAGGGTTGCCGTCAGCTTGGCGAAGCCGAACCACCATGGCATCAGCACCCCATTCTCAAGGCCTTCGCGTGTCTCGCCATAGCCGCTGCCGGCGGCGTAACCAACCGTGGCGATGCTGAGGGCTCCCACCGCCAATCCGCACAAGGCGGCAAACAGCACGGGCCGCCGGCGCAGGATTGCGACCAGGCGGGGCGGCTTGCTCAGGATTGTCACCATGGCCTTGCTGAACAGGCCGCCCAGGATGCCGCCGAACACGGCACAAACTGGCACGGACAGCCAATCCAGCGAGCGGCTGAGATTGGTGGATACCTCGCCGAAATAGGGGTAGTTGCCCGCGATCGCCAAACTCACCGCGCCGCCGATTGCGACAGACCCGATGATGATTTCGTTGATGCGTCCGGTGTATGCCTTGGCAACTTCCTCGATGGCGAAGATGATGCCGGCCAGCGGCGCATTGAATGCCGCGGCGATCCCGGCGCCCGAGCCAGCGAGCACCAGCCCGTTGTGCCTGCCGACGCCGGCAATGCCCGCAAGCGCGAACATCACCGAGGCGCCGATCTGGACGGTCGGACCTTCGCGGCCGACCGACGCGCCAACAACAAGAGCGAGGGCCGTCATCGTGATCTTGGCGATCATGACTGGAAAGCCGAGCAGGCATAGACGGTGCCGCTCCTCCGCGCTTTTGCGGGCGGCGATGACCTGCGGTATGCCGCTGCCCGCCGCGGCGGGAAACCAGCGGCGGGTGATGGAGACCAGCACGATAAAGCCGAGCGGCGTCAGGATCAGCGGCAGCCACGGCCATTCCCAGGTGAGTGCGCGGTAGATGTCCTGCGCCTGGTCCGCCAGTTTCGCGAAGCCGGTGGCGGTCAGGCCAACCACCACGGCGCCGGCCAAGAACACAATGCGGCGCAGCCAGACCTCTTGCGAGAGGCTCACATAGCGGAAATGGCGAAGGCGCATGGATCTGCGCCAGGCTTTCCTTCGCTCGGCGCCGCTTCTTGAAAACCTGTGCGGCAATTTCTCTTCCCTTTCTGGGTGCTGCCGGAATTCTATCAGTCTGCTTCCCTCAACGGAAGCTGCACTTCTGGGGGAGTTGGCCGCCGCGAAACGGCCAGGGGAGAGCCGGCTTTTGACAGCGCCATAATAGAACGGCGCGAGTTGCGGCGGGCTTAAGCGCCATCATACCCACGTGTACCGGCGCATTTCTTGGGGGGGCGGGGAGCCAGAATGATCATGAAACACAAGCCGGTGCTTGCCGGCGGCCTCCATTCGCCAAAACAACAGCGGGTTCGATCAAGTACACACAAGGTCCAGGAATTCGCGGTAGCACGTCCCGGCCGCGAAGTGCTTGCGCGCCGCATCGAGCGCTAGTGTGGCCTTGACGGTGCGCAAAACTTCGTCCTGGAGCAAGGCCAGGGTCCGTGCGGCGAATACAGCCGGCAAATCCGTTACTTCAACGGCGTCCGCCGCCAGATGCTCGACGCCCTGGATCGTAGCAGCCGTGGCCACAATGGCTTTTCCGTGGGCCAAGCCTTCCACCAGCTTGATTTTCAGCCCGGAACCGCTGAGGAGAGGGGACACCACCACTCCGGCATCGCGATAAACAGGCGCCAGGTCGGGCACGGTTCCCAGAACCTTCACGCCAGCGGGTAGCTCCCGCAGCGCGCGCCCGCAGGAGCCCGCGATCCAGAAAGCCGCGTCCGGTTTCTGTCCCGCGATGAGGGGCCAAACCTCCTTCAGGAACCAGTTAAGGCCGGCGGCATTCGGCGCGGTGCTGGTCCCGGCGAAAAGGACGAGGCTGCCCTTTCCCGGCTGGGGGCGATCCACCGGCTTGGCCGCCATCGGCGCGCAGACGACGTTGAGATGCGGAGCACGCTTCTTGACGAACGCGGCTTCCGCGGGCTGAATGGCCACGACGGCGTCAGCGCCGGAAAGGTATTGCATCTCGCGCGCTTCGGAGATCGCGGGCAGCGAGTCCTTGTGCCCCAGCCGCTCGAATTGGGCGTGCCGCGAGGAAATCAGATCGTGCATGATCACGAAGGTGCGCGCCTGTTGGTCCGGAATATATGGCGCGGCAACGGTTTGGAATGCGTAGTCGAAAAGCACGGCTTTGCAGCGCTTTGGCGCGTGCCGGGCCGTGAAAAGGAAGTCTTCCGCGCACCAGGGAAACGCCACCGAATATGGAGCGGGCCGGTCTTCGAAGGAAAAACCCGCCTTCGTCAGCAGGCGCCTTGCCACCGCCATTGCGAAGCTTGCCAGGATGGCGGGGTTGATGGCGATGAGCAGTGGCCCGGCGAACACACCGCCCCGGACGCGGATGCTCGCGAAAACCTTGGCGTGCCGCCCGCGATACATCACCGGCCAGCGGCCGAAAACCGAGGGGGATGGCTGGATGAGGTGGACCTCAAGTCCGCGTTCAACCAGGGCCCCGGCCAGGCTGAGCACGTAGCTGGAACTCCCCGAAGTTGGGGCGAAGAGCCGCTGCCGCGAGATCAGGCACACCGCGTTATTGGCGGGCAGGGGATCGCGCCGCGTGCGCACACACCGGCGCAAGGCGCGGCCGGCCCGCGCCCGGATTGGCAAGCTGAGCAGCGGCAGGGTGCCCGGATTTCTTAGCCCTATCCGGATCGCCTCCAGGAATTTTCGTTCCTTGATCGCCGCCACGAGCCGGTTCCAGGCCTTCGCCCTTTGCAGCGAGGCAGAGCGGCGGCGGGCTTCCCGCATGACCTCCGGGTCATTCGCGGTGTACGCCGCAAGAAACGCGGCATCGGCCGCTTCCATCGCTTCCAGCTCGCAATCTCCAAGCCGGTGCGAAATGGACCTCTCGTGCTTCCTGTAGCAATAGGTTGGAAGCGGGGCGATCCAGAACCGCAAGCCATGCGACAGGGCGCGAAGGATGAAATCGTAGTCTTCGCCGATGCGCAGCGTTTCATTGTAGCGCAGTCCGAACCGCTCGATAGCGGACCTGCGAAGAATGGGTTTCAGATAGCCAAGAACCGGCGCCGCCGCGAAGAGGCGGTTTTCGCGTATGTAGTCCGCTAGAGAGACTTGCGTGCCGGTCCGTGCGCGCTGGCCAGACAAGAAAAGCGAAGGGGCGATTTCGCCGCCGCTGAATACAAAGAGGTTGTCCGCAACGATGTCCGCTCCTTCCCGTTCCGCCATATCGAGCAGCAACTCGAAACGGAAGGGGTGCACGAGATCGTCCGCATCGGCGATCGCGATCCATTCGCCGCTGACATGATCGAGGGCGCGGTTTCTGGCCGCGCCCGGCCCGGAGTTCGCCGCAAGCTCAATCAGGACGATCCGGGGGTCGTCCAAAGCCGCTTGCTGGATCAACTTGACGCTGTTGTCAGTGGACGCGTCATCGGCGACGATGATTTCCAGGGCGGCCAGCGATTGCCGCCGCAGCGATTTGAACAGGTCCGGCAAATGGGCCGCGCCGTTGTAGTTTGCGACGATAACGCTGACAACCGGCCTGCTGGCATCGCCCGGTTCTCCGGCGGCGGCTCCCGCGGCTTGAACTTCGCCTCCGCCGATGCCTTTCACCGGATCTCCCATTGCTCACCGCGCCGCTTCGGGCGGCACGCGCGAATCCTGCTTACGGCCGGTGCCGCCAACACGAAAACCGCGTAGAAACTCCGCCAGGAAACCAAACGACCAGCCAAAGTGCATGATCATGGCGGCAAATCCGCTCATGCCTGCGCAGAGGCCGTGCGAGCGGATGCCGAGTGCTGCGCCATAGGTCAGGCTCAAGACCGCCCACAGCGCGCAAGGAGCCGCCGCAAGCGGGTGAACGAGCCCGAGCGGAAGCAGCGCAACCGAGGGCGCGACCGCCAGCGGCAAGGATTGCCGCACTTTGAGGTGGAGCCGGTGCTTTCGCACCGTGCGCGCTCTGCCCGCGCCAAAGCGGAGATACTGCTTGAGAAGCAGCCAGGGGGACGAGCGCGGATAGTAAGCAACCGGGGAACCGGCCATGAGCCAGATCGCGTACCGTTTCTTTATGAGCCGCACGTCGAGTTCGGCATCCTCGTTATGGGTAAACCGCTCATCGTATCCGCCCACGGCTACGAACGCCGGAAGGACCATCAAGGCATGATGGCCATGATCTATGAACCGGCCGTCGCCGGCCGTGCGATGGGCTGAACCGCCGCTGCCCAGAAGCGAGTTTTGCGCTGCCGCCGCCGCCCGCTGAAAACAGGCGCCGCCTTCCGCCACCATGCTTACGACAACGGACGCGGCCCCCGTGCTCTTTTGCGCCGCAAGGAGGCGCTGGCAATATTTGTCCGGATAGCGGCAATGGGCGTCCAGCCGGATGAGAAAATCGCGGCCTTGGCCGAATTGGGATGCAGCGCCGTTGAGAGCCGCGCTCTGAATTTTCTTGGCGTTATGAAGGTATTCTACGTTTGGATGGGATTCCGCCAGCCGTTTGGCGATTGCGGCGGAGCCGTCGGTGCTGCCGCCGTCGGCGATCACCACGAGCAAGTCAAGCGCATCCGATTCCGATAGAAGCCCGCGAACGACGGCTTCAAGATGCGCCGCCTCGTTCAGGCAGGGGATGACGGCCAAAACCCGTTCCCTTGCAGCCTGCGAGCCGCCGTCTTTTGCTGCATCGCACTCAAGCTCCAAAGCGGCCCCCATTTTCCATCCGCGTTCGCAGCCCTGCGCCGCCTCGCTCCGCGCCGGGCAAAATCGGGCTCATGCCGGGACCAGCCTTTCAACCAAGTCCTTGCAGCCGGATTCGCCAAAGGCGATGCTCTCTGTGCTAATCGCCTCCACCTCGCCGCAAAGGCTTCCATACCGCTCAGCGGTGAGCGCGGACAGGAACGCAAGTAATTCATCCGCTCCATCGCCGGGCAGCCGCACACCCGCCCCGTGCCGTTCGAGCCAGCGGCCAACTTCGGCCGCGCCAAGAGCGATGGGAATTGCCCCGAAGTAGAGGCTCTCGTACAGCCGGTTGGGCAGGAGCCACTCGGAGTTCAGGCCGGCCTCGTAATAGTCAATGGCCCAGGCAAAATGAACATCGGCATACGCCTCCGCAAGTTCGGCTGCCCCCGAGTACGGGCCATAATATGTTACGTGAGGCACCCGGCGGAACTGCTGGTGGAAATCCTGGAAAATCGCGGGAGACGGCACGCCCCGGATTGCGACTTGCAGCTTCCCCTGCAAAGCCGCGGCGGTATTCGCCAGGATATCGAGCGACCTGCGGCAGCGCAGCATTCCGAAATAGCCGATGCGCCAGGGAGGCCCCGGCTTCCGGGCCGCCGCCCGCGCCCGCGGAATCTGGGCGGTGTCCAGAACCTTATTCTCGATGAGGAAGATGTTCTTGCGATAGCCGCGGCGGTCAAAGTACTCGCGGACGAAGGCGGGCGAACTCGTCACAATGGCGTCCGTGCTTTTCCAAAGCCGGCTTTCAAGAAATCGAAGCGCCACACCCGGCAGCCCCTTGGAACTAAGGAGGCGGTGGATATCGAGGCATTCGTAGACGAGGCGGGCGTGGGGTGCGAAGCGCTTGCGCGCGCGGGATGCGAGCGCCAGCATTTCAAGATTTCTGGCGAGAATGGCGTCTGCCCCCTCGACCACCGGCGCGACATCTTCGATCCTTGCGGCGGAGGCGGCAACGGCAAGCGCTCTGGCCGCCAGTCTGCCGTCCTGGGTCTTTCCGAGTTCGATAGCTTCGCCCGGCTCCCCGGCTTCGTTTGCACGCCGCCTGAACCCGGCAAGACGAACTTCCGCCCCGCCTTGCCTCAGCATCGAGGCGCGGCGCTGGATGGCCGCGTCGGCAAGATCGTGAGCAAAATAGGCAATCTTCACCATGCCGCCACCCCGCGCCCCACCGGCTAATCGAAGCCGCCGCTGGGGGACGCAGCGTGCCAGTCCATCAGGGACGTAAGAAGATCGAAGGAGAAGCTGAACTGAGCCTCCTGCAACCGCTTCGGAATAATGTTCGTGGACATCACGAGCTTGCGAAGCCGCTCGCGATTGATGCTTGTCTTCACGCCCGCCGCCGCCAGCGTCTCGAAGCCCAGGCCCGCGGCCATCATCAGCGGGCGGGGGACGACAAGTCTGGGAATGCTGTAGCCCTTGACCTTGCAGAATGCCGTGCAAACGTCCTCTGTCGTGGTTCTTTGCGGATAGCAGAAATTATAGGTCAGTGCGCCACTCGCAATATTTCTCATGTGCATGAGGGACGCGATGAGATCTTTCACGTAGCCGCAAGATTTGATGGTGTCCTTTCGCGCAGGATAGACGAAACGCCT
The DNA here is from genome assembly GCA_050298295.1 of Rhodomicrobiaceae bacterium. Classification (GTDB taxonomy): domain Bacteria; phylum Pseudomonadota; class Alphaproteobacteria; order Rhizobiales; family Rhodomicrobiaceae; genus Rhodomicrobium. Next base: position 96,987 of record JBNKTW010000040.1, on the reverse strand, counting down.
CTGGGCTAGCGCGCCGGCAAGCCGGGTGAAATTTCCGCGCTCGTACAGGCCATAAATGACCGCGGGGCGTGCGATCGTCAGCGAGCGGGCCGCGTTATCTTCATGCCGCCATTGCTCGTGTATCTTCTCCGCCATCAGTTTCGAGCGCCCGTAGGCAGTCACCGGATTTGGGGACGTGTCCTCGTCCTTCGGCTCTTCCGAGGGGCCGTAAACCGAAATGGAGCTGGTGAATATGATCTCGCCCGCGCGGATGGCGCTTGCGAAGCGGCATACATTTGTGGCCGCCAAGACGTTGGTCCAGTAGTATTCCCAATCCTTATGGCCTGGTGTGGTGTGGACAGCGGCGAGATTGACGATTAGGGCCGGGCCGTCTCCGCATAGTGCGGATGGGACCGGATCGCGCAAATCGTGATGCAGATAACTAACGCCGGGCGTCCTGAAACAAGGTTCGGCAATGTCCACCGAATGAAGCTGGGCTTCGGGGTATTTGTCAGCCAGCCATTGCAGCAAATGGGAACCGATAAAGCCGGCCCCGCCGAAAACGATCACCCGCGGAAAGCCGCTCCATTGCCGGTCAAGCATACCAAGCAGCGCCCTGTCGAAACGAAAAAATAGATGCTAATCTAGCTCTGCCATAAAGGGATGTAATCTTGCAAGCGATCTCAAGTAGTATGCAAGAAACAGTACAGCTTCTTCCGCCACGCTCGCCAGGGTACGGCTAGAATGAATCCGCGACGGCGGTCCATGCGAGATCAGGCACAAATCGCAGACTAAAAACTGGACGCAGCGGCTGGCCTAGAAATGGGTCACGGCGTAATACACGGTCCCAGCCCAGAATGTTATGCCCAGTGCGAAGCATACGAACCACGCCACTGGCGCAAGAATTGGGTGCGCTCCGTAACTTTTTGTTTTTCGCCGGCGACGGGCATCGCTGGGCGCGTGGAGTAATCGCGATAAGCTGCTTTCCTGGATATGATTGACCGTTTCCATATTCCTCGGTGCTCCCTTGCCTTGTCATAACCGTTTTCAAGAGCAAACGGCCGTGGCGCACTGCCAATGAGTATTCTAGCACAACAAAAAAACGATGCGAAAAAAAGATTAGTTTACAAGGTTGGGGCAAACCTTGGAGGTAATCGCGCAACTCAAAAAACGGCAGGGCTTGGTTCTATATCTTGTCTGAACTTCAGCGTACCGGACAATATGTTGTTGATGCGCCATGCTGTTCGTGAGGTCTGCGATTGCCGCCTTGCTTTATTCAGTGAGCATTTCTGGCACTCAGTTCCTTTCGCTCTTGGTCACTGAGCTCGCAGCCAGCCTGCGGCAAACGCTGTCCCGCAATCGAAGTGGCTTCATTTCCGGTGCTGTAAAGCTCTAGTTTTGTGCTGTACAATCTAAGATTGCTTGGCGCGCAAATGATACAATCGCGCAATTAGCAAAAAAAATAGATACACACTTATTGACGTCACCGATACTTCTGCATTAGATAAGCGGCAACTATCTCTGCTCTGCTAGCTCTAACGTGGGTAACGTTGCGCTGCAACTGATGTGCTAGATATGAGTAAAATCGTACGAACTCTTAACGTTGCTCCAGTTTCCGATTTGCCGCCTGAGGGAAATCAGAAGCCGCGCAGAAACGGGACCCGCTTTCTGTCACGGCGAATGCTTATTGAAATTGCGATCGTGTTTGACATTATTGCTGTATTTGCTACAGGATTTGCCGCTAAGTACATTCATTCAGTGACTTACGCCGAGGCGAACCTGGATACCTTTAATTATCTTAGCATTATGATCCTAGTGGCATTGGGCTTCCATTTCATCGGCCGTCACCGGGGTCTTTACGACGTCGCCTACCTTACCCGAGTTCCCGTGCAGCTTTCTGGAGTGTTCTATGTCTGGGCGGCAACTTGTGCTTCGCTATTCGCGGTGCTTTTTTTCCTGAAGATTTCGGACCGGTTTTCGCGCCTTTGGTGCTTGGAATGGTCGATTCTTCTGCTTCTTTTTCTGGCGGCCGGAAGAGGGCTTATCATTAGCTTCTTTCAAAGAATGGACCGGGCGGGCGTTCTGCGCCGGTTCGTGGTGCTGATCGGCTTCGGCGAGCAGTTCTCCGCGTTGCGGGCATACATTGGCAACGACGGCAGGAATTATGCGCTTTGCGCGGTGGCGGAGCTGCCTTCGGCCCCGGAAACGGCGCTGAAGGAAGTGCACGAGGTAGTTGCGGGGGGCACGCAAGGGGCCAGCGAATTGGAAGCCGACGACATCATGATCGCGCTGCCCCCAGGTTATGGCTCGCTCGCCAATCACATTCTGCGGGAAGTCCAGAAGGTGCCCGCAGACATACATATCGTGCCGGATTTCGGCGGGTTGCGCCTTTCCGGTCTGCGGTTTGGGCAGATGGGCGAGCTAACCTACGTCACGACAACTTCAAAGCCGATAACGGGCTGGGGCGCCTTTTTGAAGAAGGCTGAGGATTATGTCTTGGCTGCCACGGCCTTAATTCTTCTGGCGCCAGCCATGGCGGTTATAGCGATCGCCATAAAGCTGGACTCGAAGGGGCCGGTTTTTTTCCGGCAGCGCCGCCACGGCTACAATCATAAGGTGATTAAGGTTTTAAAATTCCGCTCGATGACCACCATGGATGACGGCCAGCATGTCGCGCAGGCGGCGCGGAACGATCCTAGGGTCACGAGAGTGGGCCGCATATTGCGGCGGATGAGTTTGGATGAACTGCCGCAGTTCTGGAACGTGTTGCGGGGCGACATGTCGGTCGTCGGCCCCCGTCCTCATGCCCTAGCGCACAACACCCATTATGGCGACCTTATCGAGAACTACGCCAACCGGCATCGTGTCAAGCCTGGCATTACAGGCTGGGCGCAGGTCCACGGTTTCCGGGGAGAAACCGGGGATTCGGAGAAGATGGCGCAACGCATCCGTTACGATCTGGAATACATAGACAACTGGTCGATTTGGCTCGACCTCAAGATCATCCTGATGACCCCCTTCTTCGGCATCTTCCGGAACAGCGCCCGCTGAGGAGGAACAAGAGGACTTCGAACGCACGGCGGGGCGCCCGCGGCCACGCGCGCTTGCGGTATGAGCCTGTCAGAACCTTCCTGACAACGATCCGGAGGCGGTATGAGTGTCTTTTCCCCTAGCCGCTTGGCTGAACAGGCTCAGCCCTTCTCCAGGAATCCTGGAACGGCGAACATATCCTGCGCCGACGTTATTGTCGCCGCGTGGAATCGTGAAGCAACGATTGGACGGGCGGTGCGGTCGATTCTTGCAGACAGAGCGGTCCGCTCCGTGATCGTAATCGACGATGCGTCCACGGACGCCACACTTGCGGAAGCCAAGCGCGGCTGCGATGGCAGCGGGCGCCTGATCTTGCACAGGCTGAATGGCAATCGCGGTCCCGCCGCGGCCAGGAATGCCGGTTTGCCGATGTCGGACGCGCCGTGGATCGCCGTTGTGGACGCGGACGACTACCTGTTGCCGGGCCGCATTACGGCTCTGCTTGCCTTGGCTGAAGGATGGGATTTCGTGGCCGACGACATCCTGCAAATTCAGGCGGACAGTGCCGGGACCGCCCAGCCGGAGGCCATGCTTTCCCGCGAACCCTTCGAACCATGGGCCTGCAGCCTGGAGGCGTTCGTTCTGGGAAATATCAGTGTTCCAGGCCGGTTCAGAAAGGAGCTTGGCTTTTTCAAGCCGCTTATCCGGCGCGCATTTCTTGAGAAGCACGATCTGAGATACGATGAAGAGCTGCGTTTGGGGGAAGATTACGCGATCTATGCCCGGGCCTTGGCTCTTGGCGCGCGGTTTCTTGTAACGCCAGCTCATGGCTATGTGTCCGTAAACCGGGGCGATTCATTAAGTGCACGCCACACGAAAAGCGATCTTGAAAAACTGCGTGATAGCGATCTGGAGCTTTCAAAACTTCCTGGGCTCAGCCGGCGGCAGCGGCGAGCCATTCAAAAACACTATCATTCGGTCGATGCCCGAATACAATGGCTTAATGTCATTGATTCCGTTAAAGAAAGAAATGTAATCCTTTTTCTCAAGGCAGCGCTGCGGTCCAAGCAGTCTGCGTTATTCGTTTTGGCGAGGCTCTGGGAGCAACTGCTCATCCGCTGTTCGCGGTGACTATGCATCCGGTAACGGGCCGGCGGCTTCGCTATAGAGGCTATCCCAAAACTCATTTGCGCTGACGCTGCCGAAAAACGAATCCGCCTTTTCCCTCGCATTCCTTCTCAGTTCCTGCAAGTGTCCCGGCGTATTGAACGCGTTCACGATTGCCGAGAAAGTCTGCTCTGCCAGCCGCTCAATTTCATCCCGGTAATTCTGAGCGTAACGGCGTCCATCTTTAGGGCCGAAGGATTGCTGATCCCATTCACCAACGCTGTTAAGTGGAAGATCGAGCAGGACGCCATTAATCCCATCCGATACGAACTCCGGAAGCGCGCACTGGCGCGTAGCGATGACCGGCGTGTGGTTGGCCATGGACTCGACTGCGCTGTAACCGAATGTGTCCGAGAACGTTGGCAGTAGCGAGAAATGTGACGAACGCAGAAGATACAGCACCTCCCGGTTTGGCAGGCTCCGGAAAAATTGCACTCCCGGCGATTGAAGCAAGCCGAAATAGGGCTTGAAAAAATCCTTGCTGGGCGGATCGGTCCAAACAGGGCTTCCAACCTGGAGGCTGGAAACGATACGAACCTTGAGCGGAAAGCCCGCCCGCCGGGCCAAATCGGCGGTCCTGACCGCCACGCAACCGCCTTTGCGGCCGAAGTGGCTACCGACGAAGGTGGCTATTACGGGCTCGGCGGGGGCTCCCTCCATCCGGTCGGCGCCGGCCGGCAACTCGATGTTTGGGTAGCGCATCGTTAGCTTGGCTTCGAGTTCTGGATATTGGGCACTTCCGCCGTTTACCGCGCGAAAGACTCGCAAGGCGAAGTTTGAGATCGCGATTATTCGCCGGCAACGCTGGCTCGCGAGCTTTCTCAACATGAACCTGTAATACGCGGTATCTTCCAAACCGAATGCGCGAGGCAGGTGCGACTCGAACCCGATGACGAATCGTCCTGGCTCAAGCGGAATTCGGTTGAAGGCGTGAATGAGACCGAAACGCCGGAAAGGCAAAGGGTTGAACAGCGTCACCCCTTCGATCTTGGACGATAGCTTATTGAAGGGCACAAAATTACGGTTTTCAATAGTATGCCTTGAGTGCCGGGGCCCGTTGAACCTCCAAGGATAACGTACCGGAGCGAGTATTTTTAAAGTGCGAGGGGACCCGCCAGAGCACGCCCGTTCTGACTCTGGAAATGTATTTTGCTGATTAGGCACAAGTTAACCCATAGCGGTGTGACAATACGATGCACATCATGCCGGGGTAATAACCATTGTGCAACGCTGCAAAATAGCGCACTATCTAACTAGTTTATTTACGGGAGTGTTCCGGTAAAGTGACTACTAGCTACGACAAACCGGCGCCTTTAGTGAGCTGTATTGCAACAGTGTGTTGCTGCAACTTATGACACATGTATCAATTATATCACCAAATCTGCTTAAGGGCTAAAGCCTATCTAATTCTGATAGCACGACTCAAAGCCAACTATTATAAAATCTTAATTGGCGATAACTTTCGCTGGGTGGGACCGTATTTTCGTAGTCCGGTTACCGGACTAGTACAGATCGCGTTGGAAAGGGCATTAATGCGAACGCTAGAAATCGCAACACTAGTGCTTTTAGCTCTACCGCTTTCAGGTTGTTATCAGCTTCCTATGAGTGGCCCGGACAGCACTGCAATCGTCGGGGCGGCAGCCAGCAAATCACTAGTGAAACCGGACAGTGTTTCATTACATTATGTTCTGGTGGACGTCTCTCCGGCCGTCATTGCGAACGCTAAAGACATCGACCCGGGATCCTTTTTCCGCACTTACGGGAGCGGGAAAGGACCGTCGCGCGAGGTTCCGGTTGGTCCAGGAGACGTGCTTCAGCTAACGGTTTTCGAATCGAGGAGCGGCGGTTTGTTCATTCCGTCGGATGCGGGCGTCAGGCCAGGAAATTTTGTGCAGCTTCCACCGCAAACCGTCGATCACGATGGCTCTATTTCGGTTCCTTATGCAGGCCAGATTCACGCTTCCGGGCGCACTCCTCAGTCGATAGAGCGCGAAATTGAGAAGAAGCTGCAAAATCGCGCCATAGAGCCCAAAGTCGTGGTCACCATCAAAGAACAGCACGCGACCTTGGTTTCTGTCGTCGGCGAAGTGAATAACCCCCGCAAAGCGCCGATCACTCAGGCCGGCGAACGGATACTGGACGTAATCGCCGTGGCCGGCGGCATCCGTTATCCCGGATATGAAACATTCGTGACGCTTCAGCGGAAATCCCATAAGGCGACCGTATATTTCAACACGCTTATCAAGCACCCCAAGGAAAACATTTTTGTCCGCCCGGGGGACACGATCTACGTTTACCGGGAGCCTCGCCGGTTCATCGCCTTCGGAGCCGTTGGAACCGGAGCGAACGGTGCCGCGCAGTCCCTGCAATTCAACTTCGATCAGGAACGTGTTTCGCTCGCGGAAGGCGTTGCGAAGGCCGGGGGGCTGCTGGACGAACGCGCCAACCCCGGCACGGTGTTCCTTTACCGGCTGGAGCGAAGGAAAATCCTGGAAGCGATGTCCGTTGACGTAAGCAGGTTTCCACCGGAGGTTAAGGCTATTCCCACCGTTTACCGGGCGAATTTCCGCGATCCATCGAATTACTTCGCCGCACAGCAGTTCCCGATGCGTATGCGCGATGTTATTTATGTATCCAATGCTGAGTCGGTTGAAGTTACCAAGTTCCTTACTTATGTGACGTCAGTCACAGGTTCGGTCGCTGGCGTTAACAACGACGCGGCGGTCACTCGAAGAGCAGGCCAATTCCTGGCTACCGGAAATGCGCTCGTTTATTGAGGCTTGTCCAACTCCAGCTTGCGCCGGTTGTGTCTTCGTGAGTGATGCCGTTCAGGTGAGCGATGTTTCGTAGGCAAACCGGTGCACGACGCTAGCGGCAACGAAGGGCCAGGCCCAGGGGAGTTCCTAACTCAGCGCTCTGCTTCCGACTTATCGCACGAGCTTACGCGGCTCCTGGCTGCCGTTCGCCGCCAATTGCCAGTGCTGATTGTCATGGTGGTAATTGGCGGCATCGTTGGAATGGCTTACCTGTCCTCCCTTCCCCGCCTTTACACCGCGAGCGCCTTCATCCTTGTCGACAACAGGCGTATCCGGGCGGTTGAAAACGCCTACGACGTCAATCCCGCGTTCGATACGGCCGCCTCCTACTTGGTAAGCCAAGTGGAGGTGATTAAGTCCGCGCAGGTTGCCGAAGTCGTTGTCAAGAGATTGAAGCTGCTGGATGGGCCACAGTCTGCGTCCGGAAGCACGCCCTCCATTTGGAGCCGCATCTGCCAGCAAATTGCGGGGCTGGCGGGATGGCTGAAGCCGTTGCTGCCAAATCAGCGGCGGCAGGCCCCGCCCGCGGAGGGCAACGCTCAGAAGACGCAGGCGAGGCGTATGATCGAGGCCATCGCGGAAGTGCAGAGCGGCTTGGAGGTGCATAATGTTTCAAGGACATTGGTGCTCCAAGTCTCCTACACCGCCGCGAAACCGGAAGCCGCGGCGGAGATGGCGAATGCGTTCGCCGAGTCCTATATTACCGATCAATTGAATGCAAAGTTCGAGGCGACGCGGCGCGCGAGCAAATGGCTTGAGGCGCGGCTTGCGGAACTGAAGCAAAAAGCGCTCGACGCCGATCTGGCGGTTCAGAAATTCAAGGCGGAGAACAACCTCATTTCCTCAAGCGGCAAGCTCGTCAACGAGCAGCAGCTTACGGAGCTCAATACGCAGCTCGTGATCGCACGCTCTGAACGCGCGCGGGCCGAAGCCCGGCATACCCGCCTGAAGCATATCATCGATAGGCATGAGACTCAGGCGATCGTGTCGGACGCATTGGGCAACACCATCATCGAACAGCTTCGCACCAAATATCTCGATGCCTCCAAGCGGGAAGCCGAGCTGACCGCCCGTGTGGGGCCGGAACACCTATCCGTTGTCGGCCTTCGCAACGAAATGCGGCAATACGAGCGGCTGATTTTTTCCGAGCTGTCGCGGATGGAGGAAGGCTACCTGAGCGAGGTCAACATCGCTCGGGCCAAAGAGCTGGCGTTATCGGAGAGTTTGGAGAAGCTGATTGAAACGGCGGGAAAAGAAAACAAACTGCTCGTCACGCTTCATGAGCTTGAACACGAGGGCGAGAGTTTCCGCACTCTCTATAAAACATACTTGCAGCGTTACCAGGAGTCCTTGCAGCAGCAAACCTTTCCGATTGCCGAAGCCCGGGTTATCACCCCAGCTTTCGAGCCGGCAGGGCCCAGCTATCCTAAGAAGAAAGTCCTAATGCTGCTTTTCCTGTCGCTCGGGGGGCTCTTGGGCGCTTGTATCGCGGTCTTCAGAGAATTTCAGGAACGCGGTTTCCGTAATCTGGAGCAGCTCAGGAATGAATTAGGCGTAGACAGCCTGGGGATTGTTCCATTCATAAAGGTTACGCCTGCCCAGAGCGGCGCCGGTTCTTCCGCTGACGCTTCCAAAGACGGCGAGTCCAGCAGTGACGACGGCCGGCAAAACGCCCGGCGCAAGAACGGCCGGACCGTTACTATCCCTCACGAGGCTTGGAATTACGCCCTCACTCATCCCAATTCCGCATTGGGAGAGACGCTTCTTGCCGCAAAACTCTCCGCGGATATTCGCGGCGGGGACGAGCCCTGCAAAGTCATCGGCGTGATGTCGGCTCTTCCAAACGAGGGCAAGACGCTATTTTCGAAGAACTTCGGCTCCTTGCTGGCGGCCCGGAGAACGCGCGTGCTGCTGATCGATGGCGATCTTCGCAAGGTCGAGCTTTCCCAGGCGCTGGCTCCTTACGCCACCAAGGGCTTGCTGGAAGTGGCGATTGGGGAGAAACCCCTCGGCGACGTTCTTTATACAGAACCTCGAACTGGTCTCAGCTTTCTGCCCACCGTCAGCAGGCACCGGATAACGCATAGCTCCGATGTCTTGGCGTCTCCCGGTATGCGGAGGCTTCTTGAGGAAGCGAAGACGCAGTTCGACTATATCGTAATCGACCTGCCTCCTTTGGGCCCGGTCGTCGACACCCGGGCGATAGCGTCCCAGGTTCACGCTTTTGTCCTCGTGGTCGAGTGGCGCCGGACGCCGCGCAGTATCGTCCGGGATTTGCTATGGGAAGATGCGCGCGTAAGCGGGAAATGCCTTGGCGTTGTGCTCAACAAAGTCGATATCGCCAAGATCAAGCTATTCGAAGAGCACGGTTCGCGTCTTTACCATTATGAGGCGTATACGAAGTCATACTATTTCGATAAGTGACCGGGCCGGTTCGCGCGGCTTCTCCAGCTTCTGACGGCGCGTCCGCTTCTTAGCCGGCGGCGCAGGCTTGTTTCAAAGCCGCCGCAACACAGTCCTGCTCCTGTTCCGTCATCTGCGGATAAAGCGGCAGAACGATGCACCGGTCTTGCGCGGCTTCCGACTGAGACAGCGGATGCCGGCGCTGCAAACCGGCGTATTGCTTTTCCCTGTGCGCGCACATAATGCCGCGCCTGGTGGCAACCCCCGCATCGAGCATCGCCTGCATAGTGGCTTTCTGATCGCAACGGTCTGGCAGCCGTACGCAGAAACTTTGCCAGTTCGTTTTGGCCCAATCCGGTTCGAGTGGCAGGCCCAAGCCTGGAACTTCCTCAAGAACCTGGAGATACCTCCTGGCAAGCCTGCGCCGCCCCTCAAGGATTTCGGGCAAGCGCCTGAGCTGCTCCCGCCCGACGGCGGCTTGAATGTCGGTCATTCTGTAATTGTAGCCGAGGACCGGATGCGTTTCGAAGATCACTTGCGGCGATCCGTGGCGGACGGTATCGGGCACGCTCATGCCATGCTGGCGCAGCAACCGGAACCTGGCGGCCCAGCCGGCGTTCGAGGTTGTCAGCATCCCGCCATCGCCAGTGCTCATGATCTTGCGCGGGTGGAATGAGAAGCAGGCTACGTCCCCGTGCGGCCGGCCGATTTTCTCCCACGAGCCGTTCCATAGTATTTCGCCGCCAATCGCGCAGGCGGCGTCCTCGATGACGGGAAGACCGTGGCTGCGCGCGATGCTTACGATCCGGGCCAGATCGCAAGGCATCCCCATTTGGTGCACGCAGAGGATCGCGCGCGTCTTGGCGGTAATCGCATTCTCCACTTCAGCCGCATCGATGTTGAACGTGGCGGCGGAATCTATGTCCACGAAGACCGGGGTGGCGCCGCAATAAACAATTGCATTAGCCGTTGCGATGTAGGAGTGGCTGACCGTGATCACTTCATCGCCCGGGCATACGCCCGCAGCGAGAAGAGCCAGATGCAGCGCCGTTGTGCAGTTGGAGACGGCGGCGGCGTGATCCGCTCCGGTGAATGCGGCGAATTCCCGCTCGAAGGCGGCAACCTCAGGGCCCTGCGTTACCCATCCGCTTAAGATGACGCGGCGGGCGGCGTCCGCCTCCCGCTCATCCATTACGGGCTTTGTAATCGGTATCATCCCGCGTGCTCCAATTGCCGTTACGCCGTTCTCATGCTTGCAAAGACCTGCTACCGGAAACCGGCTGCCGGCGCCAAAGGGGCAAACGTCTGGGCACTGGTGTCGCGGACTGTTCCGCAGCGTCATTCCCGCAAAAGCGGGAATCTATGGTAACCACCTGCGGTAGCGTTGTTTTTTTGTTGTCATGGATACCCGCATTCGCGGGCATGACGGCCTTGCCATGTCTCAGCCATGACTGTCTCCCCGACTTTTGCCCCTCTTACCTGCTGCCAGCTACGTAAGAACCCGTCTTCAGTCCGGGATTTCGCGATTCTCATGCCACCACTTCACGAGGCGGGCGAGACCGTCCTCAAGCCCAATCGCCGCCCGGAAGCCCAGCAGGCGCTCCGCTTTGGAAGTATCGGCGAGACGGCGCGACACTGGATTGACTTTCCGCTCCGGGCCGTATTCCGGCTTGAGGTCCGATCCCATTACCCGCAAAAGAGTGGCGGCAAGTTCGTTGAGACTCGTTTCCGTGCCGCTGGCCACATTGAACACGTCATCCCGCAGATCGCTTCGCAGGGAAAGCACGTTCGACCGCGCGACATCCTCGATGTAGACGAAGTCCATGGTCGTGGAGCCGTCGCCGAGGATGAGCGGCGGTTGTCCATTCGCGATGCGCTCCATCCAGCGGATCAGCACCTCGGTGTACTTGCCATGGATGTCCATGCGCGGGCCGTAGACGTTGAAATAACGCAACGCCACGTATGGCAGGCCGTACATATCGTTGAAGGAGCGCAGCAAGCCCTCAAGCATCACCTTGCTGGCGCCATACCAGGTGCGGTTGTTATAGGGGTGATGTTCCTCGGTGGTTGGGAAATGATCGGCCAGACCGTAGACGGATGCCGAGGAGGCCGCGACCACCTTCTTGACGCCGGCAGCCTGGGCGGCCTCCAGCACGTTGAAGCTGCCATCGCACATCACGCCCATTGCTTCACGGGGTTCGGCGGCGCAAGCGGTGATGCGCAACGTCGCCATGTGTATGACCGCATCCATCCCCTTGGTTACGGCATGGACGCAGTCTACATCGCGGATATCGCCTTTGATCAGCTTTACGCGCGGGTCTTCCAGGGCCTTGGTGACATTCCGGAGCGTGCCGCGGATCAGATTGTCGAGAATGACGATCTGCTCTGGCTTATGCTCGTTTAGCAGAATGTCGATGGTCGTCGAACCTATGAGCCCACATCCGCCCGTAACAAGAATGCGGGAGCCGTCTATATTCATGGATTGAATTCCTCTATCCGCGGTAGTGCTCGATGAGTGCCGCCGCGACCTCCTCCTGCGCGGAAGCCGTCAGCTCAGGATACATGGGAAGCGAAAGGACCTCGGCGGCGGCTTTTTCCGAGTGGGGAAACTGGCCGCTCCTGTATCCGAGATCCGAGAAGGCGGGCAGCAGATGGATTGGCGTTGGATAGTGAATGCCGGTCTGTATGCCGCGCGCGAGTAACGCCGCTTGCAGGGCCTCGCGGTTAACGGTCCTGATAGCGTAGACATGATAGACGTGCCGGGCATAGGATGCGGCCTTGGGCAGCGGTATGCCTTTCCCTTCCAGAAGCGCATCGTAACGCGCGGCGGCCCGCCGGCGCGCCTCGGTCCAAGCTTCCAGGTGGCGCAGCTTCACCCGGAGGATAGCGCCCTGCATCCCCTCCAAACGGTAGTTGAAGCCTTTGAGTACATGCTGATATTTCTTTTCCGCCCCCCAGTCCCGCAGCATACGGAGGGTGCGCGTATACTCCGGGTTGGCCGTGACAACCATTCCGCCTTCGCCGTAAGCGCCCAAATTCTTGCCGGGATAGAAACTGAAGCAGGCCATATCGCCCAGACTGCCGGCGCGCCTGCCCTTGTACTCCGCGCCGTGAGCCTGGGCGGCGTCCTCGATCACGATGAGGTTATGCTTTCGCGCCACCGCGAGGATTGGCTCCATATCGGCGGGCTGGCCATATAGATGAACCGGCATAATCGCCTTCGTACGCGGCGTTATCGCAGCCTCGATCTGCGCCGGATCCATGGTGTAGGCCAGCGGATCGATATCAACGAAAACGGGCCTGGCGCCCGTGTAATGGATGGCGGACACAGTCGCCACGAATGTGAACGGTACGGTGATGACTTCATCGCCCGCCTCAACACCCGCCGCGAGAAGCGCGAGGTGAAGCGCGCTTGTACCGCTGTTCACTCCGGCGCCGTGGACACTGCCGCAGTAAGCCGCAAATTCCTTTTCGAATTCCGCGACTTCCGGGCCAAGTGTGAATTGGCAGCTATCAAGTATGGATTGTATTGCCGCATCCACATCCGGTTTGATTGACGCGTACTGAGCTTTCAGGTCGACGAAAGGGATCATGAACTTCCTGACCGGGTGGGCAGTTTTTCAGGATGCGCAATTCCTTGCATCTACTTTACGTACCCGCCGTAGCCGGAACTTGCAACTAAGTTTTTTTGTGTCTTCTAACGATTTGCATCGTAGAGAGAACTTCGCTGCCAGATGTCCTGGAGAGCTTTTTCTTTGAGCTGCTTCCCAGCCAAGTGTTGCTTTGACGGGTAGGCGGCTAGCCCAGCAGCCGCCCCGTTAGCCTGCGCGCCATTTCAGCCGCGAGGGTTTCCGGCCCCGCTAATTTCGAGAGCAGAGCGGCGCGCTTCCGGGCGGTGCGCCAATCCCGCGCTTTGATGTCCTCGCGGATCTGCCAGAACAGGGGGGTGCCGATACTGCGGCGGATGGAGCGGCCAACGGTGCCCACCCTGGAAAGCCCTGCCAACCCGTCCACCACCTTCTTCTTATTCAAGAGCAGCCGCACCATTTCTTCTTCCATCAGTGTCCGCGAAATAAGCATCCGCTCGCCAGCCGTGGCTGGAACCTCCGGCTCAGTGCCGCACGCTGCCTGAAAATCGCTCAACGCTTCCGGCCACATCGCATGGCGCCCAGCCACGCAAGCCCGCTTGAAATGCGCTGCCCGCGCACGCGCGCACTCAGACTGTCCCGCTGCAAATGCGGGTACCCATTCCTCCTGCGAGAGGCCGTCCCGGAGGCGCTCGAAAATTGTCCGGTCATAAGCCAGCCATTTTTCCGCGGAGCTTTCTGCGCCGAAACGGTCCGCGGCGGCCCCTCGCACGCCCGGGTGCTGACGTTGCAGGAATACCGGTTCCGGCGCGAAGGTGCCGCGATACCGCCGCGCGATCCGGATAATCATTTCGTAGTCTTGGGAACGCAGCAGGCTGGTGTCGAACATTCCCACATTATCGAAAACCCGGCGCCTTACGAGGGTTGCGAACTGGCAGACGAAGCACCGTTCCAGCAAGGCGTGAAAAAGTTCCGTGCGGTGCTCCACGGGCCAATATGACATCGGCAATATCTTGCGCTCTCCGTCCGCGTCGAGGAACCGCCTGTAAGGGGCATATGAAAACCCCGCCCCCTCATCGGCATCCAGCGCTCCGGCAAGTACCGATGCCGCATGGGGCTCCGCGATATCGTCGTCGTCGCAAATCCAGACATAATCGCATTTCGCAAAGGCCAGCGCACGGTTGAGCGCCGCCGCCTTGCCTGCATTGCCTTGCTGGATGACGGACACCTTGTGCCAGTAGCGCTTAAGGATAGCCGGAGTTTCGTCGGAAGAACCGTCATCGGCAACGATGATTTGATCCAGAGGACGCGTTTGAGCGAGCAGGCTATCGAGGCAATCGCCTAGTAGATGGGCGCGGTTGTATGTCGGGACGATGGCGGTAATAGCGGCGGATGTTCCTCCAGTGAGGCGAAAATCGGACGCGATTACGATATCGGCGGTTTTCAATGGCGCGGCCCGGAAAGGTTTGGTATGAACCAGAAACAATTCCCTTAGTTAGTTTGGGAAGTATGGAACTGGTATCGTCTTTAACGTGATGCCGCAACAGCGGATTTGTAGCCTATCCGGCAAGAGGCGAAGTGCATTGATGTTAGCGCCGTCAGACGCAGGAAGAATATCAAGTTGCGCAAACCGCACATCTAAACTTAACGGCGATGACGCTATACCTGTTGCATTAGCATTGGAAGCTGCAACCAGGCCAGTTTGGAGAAAAACGGGATGAGCAGCTTGTCCTTTCCCCGCCCGGAAACAAACACATCAGGCGCTCCCGTCCGGGACGCGCCGTTGAAGGTTACCGAAATTCGCCCAAGCAAAGGATTGCTTGACCTGGAACTTGGCGAGCTTTGGCGCTTTCGCGAACTTTTGCAGGTGCTGACCAAGCGGGACATTCAAATCCTGTATAAACAGGCCGCACTTGGCGCGGCGTGGGCAATCATTCAACCTGTTTTCGCGGTCGTCATTTTTTCGCTGGTGTTCGGATATTTCGCGAAAATGCCGTCTGGTGGTATGCCCTATCCGGTATTCGCTTATGCTGCGGTTCTGCCGTGGACGTATTTCGCCGAGGCGGTCCGGCGTAGTTCCACCGGCATGGTGAACGATGCCGAGCTTGTCCGGAAAGTCTATTTTCCACGCCTTATCATGCCTCTTGCAAGCGTGACTGCTCCTCTCCTCGATTTTGCATTGGCTTTCACCGTCCTTCTTTGCCTCATGGCCTGGTATACGATCGTGCCGGGATGGCAAATACTCTTCGTTGTGCCCTTGATCCTCCAGACGGGGCTTCTCGCGCTTTCCGTGGGGCTTTGGCTCAGCCCGGTCAACGTTCGTTTCCGCGATATAAAGCACACGCTTCCGTTTCTCATCCAGGTGTGGATGTACGCTACACCCATCGTCTATCCGCTGAGCATTGTACCCGCGGATTGGAGATGGCTTTACAGCCTCAATCCCGCGGTTGGCCTGATCGAAGGATTCCGCTGGGCGATACTCTCAAATGGAGCGCTTCCGCTGCAGGCGATCGCGATAAGCTTCGCTGTCACTGCCGTGCTTCTTTCCGGCGGCCTTATCTTCTTCAAACACATGGAACGGACATTCGCGGATACGATATGAACACGGATCTCGCCATTTCGGCGCGCGGACTGGGAAAGCGTTACCGGCGCGGCGCCCGCAAGCGCCACAATTCGCTGCGTGACGCCCTGCAAGACGGCGTTACAAACGTATTCCGCCGGAGGACAGCCAAAGAAAAAGAGCGCGATCTGTTCTGGGCCTTGAAGGACGCTTCCTTCGAGATCACCCGTGGTGAAAATGTCGGCATCATCGGCTTGAACGGCGCGGGAAAAAGCACCTTGCTCAAGGTGCTGTCCAAAATCGTTACGCCCACGGAAGGGGAAGCCACCATAATGGGGCGGCGCGGGGCGTTGCTTGAAGTGGGAACCGGCTTTCACTCGGAGTTGACGGGACGCGAGAATATCTACCTTTACGGCGCGATCCTCGGTATGAGCCGCGAGGAGATTACACAGAAATTCGATGCCATCGTCGATTTCTCGGAAATTTCCGACTTCATAGACACGCCGGTAAAACGCTACTCAAGCGGAATGTATGTGCGGCTGGCTTTCGCGGTGGCCGCTCACCTCGACCCCGATATATTGCTTCTGGACGAGGTGCTCGCGGTCGGCGATTTTTCATTCCAGCGCAAGTGCCTGGATTTTACACGGCAGCTTGAGAAAAAGGGCGCCACGATCCTTTTCGTCTCGCACAACATGTACAGTATCAAGGCCATGTGCCACCGGGTAATTTATTTGAAGAGTGGGCGGATCGTGTTCGATGGGGCAACAGAGGAGGGCTTGAAGCTTTACGAAGGCGATTGCCGCCTCGCGGCTGCTCCTTGGTACCGGATCGAGGACGAAGTGCCCGCCATCGAGATTACGGATATCCGGCTTGAGGCCGCCAATGGCGAGGAGCGGACGGTTTTCGCCCACGGGGAGCCTATGACCATCCGTTTGCGTTACAGGACCACCCGTCCCATTCAGCTTCCCGCCTTTTCGATCGGTTTCGACCGCTCGGACCAGGTTCACTGCTGCACCTTCAGCACCATGATCGATGGCGTCCAAATCCCGGAACTATCCGGCGAGGGCGCAATCGAGCTTCGGACTCCGGCCTTGAAGCTCATCGCCGACCTTTACACGGCGACCGTTTGCGTCCGCGAGGGCGTTCACGGCCGCATGATCTGCGCGCTTCTAGGGCAATCGTTCCATGTGAGCCACGACACGCTCACCAAGCACGCCTTCGGCGTTTTCAATGAGCGTGCGTCCTGGACATTCGCGCCGGAAGCGAACCCAAAGGAAGCGGATTCGTGCTTGGAACAGATTTGACGCGCCTTATCGGCGCCAGCGCCGGCGGTCTCGCGCCGAAACCCAAAAGCGCCGAGGCCAGAATTTCCGCCAACTTCGCGTTATTCGATTCAGCCGCCGCCCATGCGAACGGACTCTTCGCAAAGGGAGAGCTGGAATCCGCGGCAGTTTGGGCGGCAATCGCGTCGCACGTCGCGACGGGCACGCACTGCGGAATTTTCTTCAGTCCCCGGCTTGAACGCCTGCTCAACGCCATCGGACGCCGGCTTCCTGCTCCCGGAGAGTTTTCAGGGCGGCGCGCCCATTGTGGCGCGTGGTACAAGAAAGTGCTGCATGTCTGCACTGAGGTGCACACCTCCGGCGGACTTACGCGAATGCTGAGCCGCTGGGTGAACGCGGATAAGAGCCGCCAGTACTCTCTCGCGCTGACCATGCACCGGGGCGCTATTCCGGACCACGTTTCAACCGCGATCCGGCAGAGCGGCGGCCGGATCTACTCCCTTAACCGGGCGCCTGGCGGCCCGCTACGCTGGGCTCAAGAGCTCCAGCGTACCGTGCGCAGTTACGATGCCATAGTGCTGCATACTCATTGCGAAGATGTGATCCCGGTCATCGCCTTTGCTCAGCCCGAACTCTTCCCGCCAGTTCTTTTCCTGAACCATGCCGATCATTTGTTCTGGCTTGGGCCAAGCGTCAGTCATGTAGTCATCAATCTACGCGACGCGGCGAGAGACATTTCCGCCGCGCGCAGGGGTGTCCCGCCGGAACGCAATCTCATAATGCCCACGATTGTCGATCCAACCGTCAGGACCAGATCGCGCGAAGAGGCCAAACGGGCCTTGGGGCTGGAGCCTGGCAAGACGGTCATCCTGTCTGTCGCCAGGGCGGCGAAGTACCAGACCTTCAACGGGCTGACTTACGCGGAACGGCATCTTCCCATGCTCCAAGAGCACCCGGACGCCGAACTCATCGTTGTTGGAGCTGGGGCGCCACCGGACTGGGAGCCCGCTATCCGGGCATGTTCGGGCCGCATCAAGCCGCTTCCAAACCAGGCGGACCCCCGGCCCTATTATGAGGCAGGCGATATCTATGTGGACTCTTATCCCTTCGTTTCTTCCACCTCGATTATGGAGGCGGCGGGATACGGTATGCCGGCTGTCACCATCTTCGAGGCGCCAAAGGGAGCCGAAATATTCGGCATCAACCATGTAGGGCTCGTTGGAACCGCTCTTGTTGCACGGAATGCGAAGGAGTACCGCTCAACGGTGTCGAAGCTTATCACGGATGTGGAGTTCCGCGCACGCACGGGGGAGGCGACGCAAGTGGCCGTCGCAGGCAAACACGCTCCGCCCGGCTGGCTGACTTATCTCAACCGGGTCTTCGATGCCGCGGCGGCTCTGCCACCGGTTCAGCCTGCCACCATACTCAGCGCTGGCGATGAAACCCCGGCTTTTGGCGAGCCCGATTGCAGGCATGAGGACATGCTCAGATCCTCCTATCCGATGAGCGAAGTCATCAAGGGGTATCTCGGCATGATGCCGCTAGGTACGCGGCTTCGAAGCTGGAATGAGCTGCGCCGGAGCAACGCCTTTTCCTCATGGATCGAGGCGGCCAGCAGCCTTCCTCCGGAGTGGATGAAGCGGCGTCTCAAGAGTTAGATGAGGAATTATGACACAGCCCCGCCGCGCACCGCTACCTTGAGGCGGCCGTCAGGACTTCTTGCGGCGCTTGCGGGATTCGAGGGCCTTGAAAGCTTCCTTGAAGCCTTTGAGGGAGAGTTTGATATTGAGCTTCCGGCCGTTGACGAGACGGATGTTTGCGAAGGCGGCCTCGTTCGATTTGAGGGCTTCGAGCGATTTGCGGTCTATGGCGTGCTGTATCCAGCAGCCCGCATTATTGCAGTTGCGGTAACGCAGGGTGACCTTGCTCCGCTCGCCGATGGAGAGCTTTAGCCCGCTGGGCAAATGAACGTTCTGCGGCGCGAGGATTGTGAGGACCGCGTTTTTCTTTTTACCGCGAACGGCTTGGGAAACCGAGACTGTCAGCAGATTGACCCTCTTCCGGCCCTTCCTGGTTTGCGCGATTTGCACCGTCTCGCACTGGGCTTTGGGATGGGGCCGGCGTTTACTCACCTCGGGCGTGACGCAGCGGTAGTACCAGTCGTTGAAGCGCTTCGACTGGATTTGCGGCTCGGCAGATGCAGCGGGCGCCAGGAAACCCAGGCAGAACAGAACGGCTGCGGCTGCAAAGATACGCATTGCGGGATTCTCCCAGTCTAGATCCGTGCTAGATGCTTAAAAGCCACGCTTATCAAGTAAGCCGGCGTCCTGTCAAACTCTGTAAGGCCGGACAGCGGCCCGCCGTCAAATCCTTATAACCAATTGTTCTGCATTGGCAAATCCGCGACCTAGGCGTGATCGCCGCGGCGCGCGCCCTTCGCTACAACTCAGCGTAGGCTATTGCGTTTGAAGCATTTGTACCGTAATTAGACAATAACTATCGCTTTTTAAATATGCGGTTGCAAGTATACAGAATACGCAACCAGAGCAGGAGAGGTGCGCGGTCAGGTAGTACGGCAAGGATACACCAACCGTATGATTCGGTGACTTAGGAGTTGGTGTAGCAGGGCTGTATTCTGGGGGATGCGCGGGGCAACGCGCTTCACAAAGCAGTAGGTATGTAAGTATCTGCCAGCAATGGCGGAAAGTATTGGGGCTGCGTGCAAGACGTTTCCCGGTAACGGGGAGGTTTTGTCTTTGTTGCTCCGCGTGAAAACGGGTGGGTAGGATTGTTTCATGCGTATCTGTGCAGAGTTTACATCGGCCAGGCGGGCGGCTGGAGTTAGGGGCGGGATTGGGCGTCTTCTTGCGGCGCCCTGCGCTATCGGACTGGGCCTCGTTTTAGGCACCGCGCAGCAGGCGAACGCCCAGCAAGCGCCCACGCCGCCAAACGTCAACCAGATCATGCAGCAGCAGCGCCAGATCGTGGAGCAGCAGGAACGGGCGCGCCGCGAGGAGCTCGAAAAGCAGCGCCAGGCCCAGCAATCCCAGGCTCCGGCCCAGCAACAAGAGGCGGCACCGCCGGTGGCCCAAACCCCGGCGCAAGCCGCGCGCTGCGTGATGGTGCGCCGGTTCGTCTTCGAAGGCGGCGAAAACCTGAAGGAAGGCGTCAGGGAGGAGTTAAACAAGAAGTTCGGCGGAAAATGCATGACCATCGTGGACATTCTTACGGTGGTGCGCACGTTAACGAACGTATACGTGTCGGAAGGCTATCCGACGACCCGCGTCTATACGCCCGAGCAGGATCTCTCCAAGGGCACGCTTCGCATGAAGGTCATTGAAGGGCGCACGCAAAGCGTGACGCTGAAAGACGGCGGCAAGGAACGCGCCGGCCTTGACACCGCCTTCCCGTACCTCGTTGGCAAGCGCCTTTACATTCGCGATATCGAGCAGGGCCTGGACCAGATCAACCGGCTGCCCGGATTTCAAGCCAAAATCGTCATCAAGCCCGGCGACGGCGAGGGCCAAAGCAAGATCGTGGTGGATACGAAGCGCCCGTTCCTGCCGCTTGTCACCACGACGTTCGACAATCTGGGCCTGAAGACCACGGGCGAGTGGCAGCTCGGCACAACTATTGCCGCGGGCGACGTGCTCGGGCTCTACGACAGCTGGGCTTTAAGCTATAAATCCAGCTCTCCGATTTACGGTCCCACAAAAGGAGCCAACCAATATACGGCCAGCGTGTCCGTGCCATACGGCTACTGGACCGCGATGTTCTCCGGAAGCTATTTCGACTACAAGTCGGTCATTCACGCTACCAACTTCGACTGGAGCTCGACTGGCAACAGCACCTATGCCACCGCTGATCTCGAACGGGTCATCCACCGCGACCAGAACAGCAAAACCAAGATCGATGCGTTCCTCAATTGGAAAGATACCAAGAACTACGTCGCGGGCGAATATCTGCCTTCGCAGAGCCGCCAGCTGAATGTGCTTGGCGTCCGGCTGTCGGACACGCGGCGTATTTTCGGCGGTCTGTTCAGCGGCAGCATCAGCGCCCAGTTCGGCGTGCCGATGTTCGGCTCGATGAAGGACAGCGACGCCAACGCGCAGTCCGGCTACACGGCCGAGTTCAGCAAGCTCGCGAGCGATATTGCCTTCTACCGGCCGCTCGACCTGAGCAGCCTCAGTGGGGCCATGAAGAACGTCAAGCTTGCTTACAGCTTCAAGGCCTCGGGCCAGTATAGCCCGGACCAGCTTTACGCCACCGAGCAGCTTACGCTTGGCGGCTTCTACACCGTGCGCGGTTTTAAGACGCAAAGCCTGAGCGGCAACAGCGGCGCCTACGCGCGTAACGAGCTGATCTGGACAATGCCATATGTGCTGCCGGATGAGTTCAAGTCCGCCTTCGCCCAGGTGGATCTGTTCGCCGGCCTCGACCTGGGCGGGTTCCTGCCGAACAATAAGTTAGCCTTCCAGGACGGGACGATGGGCGGGTTTGCTACGGGTGTGCGGCTAAGCAGGGGGCCGCTGTTCGGCGAGGTTTCCTACGAACACCCGATCTGGGCGCCGGAGTTCATTAAGATGGAAGATCAATTCGTCGTGCAGTCAGGGCTGCTCTTTAAATGGTGACGCGAGGCGCTTCGATTATTCCAACTGGCGCTGACGCTCAAGCTCGCGCCGAAGAGATGGGACGGAAACGGGTTTTGGTGAGTACGATGGCGAAGAACGAAAACACTTCAAAGGCGTTCGCTTGGGGGCTACCGGCGATCATGGCGGCGGGCTTTGCCGGGTTGCTGCTGGTGCCGGAGGCACAGGCTCAAACGCCCAATCAGCCCGCGGTTGACAGTTCCACGGGCCCGGCGCCGGTTGTTGACATCGTCACCCCCAACAGCGCTGGCGTTTCGCACAACGTCTACCCCGATTTCAATGTTTATTCTAACGGTGTTGTTCTCAACAACAGCACTGCGGATGGCACGGCCTATCTTGGCGTCCCGGTCACCGCAAATTCCAATCTCGCGTCTTCAGGTTCCGCCTCTTTGATCCTGAACGAAGTCACGGGCACAGGCGGCGCCTCTCTTCTGGCAGGTGTGCTTGAGGTCTTCGGCGGCCAGGCCGACGTGATCGTGGCCAATCCAAATGGCGTCACCTGCAATGGCTGCAGCTTCTACAATACGCCACGGGTAACGTTGACAACGGGCACACCAAATCTGGATTCAGGTACTGGCGCACTCACGGGCTTCACCGTGGACGGCACCAATACCAGCAACGAGATTATCATCGGCGATCCAGGCGCATCCTCGTCTTATGTAGCCGCCGATGTCACCGGCCTGTCCTCCTTCGACGTGATCGCGCGCTCGATCAAAGTATACGGCATGATCAACGACAGTAGCGCCACGCCACAGTCCGAGGTGGGCCTCGTCGCCGGGCGCAACAACTATAACTACTCCTCGCGCGAGGCAACCGCCCTGTCGAATGACGGCACAAACAAGCCAACCGTTGGTATCGATTCCGGCGCGCTGGGTGGAGCATATGCGGGTAAGATCACGCTCGTATCCACGGAAAGTGGCGTTGGCATCAACACTCCCAGCGACATGACCGCAGTCACCGGCGGCATTAACATCAGTGCGGACGGCAAGATCGTCTTCGGCAAGGCCAAGGCCGAGCAGGGCAACATCACGGCCACCTCGATTGCCGATGCAATCGACATTAACGGCCAGGTCGAGGCACAGGGCAACCTGACGCTCACGGCTGCTGGAGCCGTCTCCGTGAACAGCGCGGGCTCAGCTCACAGCACCCAGGGCAGCACGGTGCTCGCCGACTCCTTCAGCAACAGCGGAACGTTCTCCTCGGATGAAACAATCGACATTGAGACGCTAACGGGGGATTTGACCAACGACGGCCTGATTTCGGGCAGGACGTTGAAGCTTACCGCCGCCGCCACGCTGTCCAACAGGGTGAACAGCAGGCTGGAATCCACCGGCGCGGAGTTCACGATTTCCGCGCAAGATCTTGCGAACGAAGGCGAAATTGACGCGGCCACCACGCTAGATGCGGCGGTAACGGACGGCTTGACCAACAGCGGCGCCGTCTCGGGGCAGGTGGTGAAGCTGGCGGCTTTCGGCTTGCTGTACAATCAGGCGGGCGGCCATGTGACCTCCAGCGCTGGCATGACGCTTTCCGCGCACACCCTCAGCAATGCGGGCAACATCGGCGCCGGCACCTCGCTTGGCGTGAACAATACCACCGATCTGGTCAATACGGGGCAGATGTCAGCGAATGGCGCGCTTACCGCCAGCCTCTCCGGCGATTTGACGAACACCAATTCGATCTCGGGGGAATCCGTCGATATGTCGGCGGACGGCTCGGTGACTAATGAGGCCGGCGCGAGTATCACCTCAGGGACGGGCGGCACTTCGCTGAGTGGCGGCGCGCTCACAAACCGCGGATTGATCTACTCGGATGGCGCAACCAGCGTTGCCGCAACGTCGGGAGACCTGACCAATAGCGGCAGCATTTCCGGCCAGTCGCTGCAAGCTAGCGCTTTGGGCGCACTCACGAACGAGGCCGGCGGCCAGCTCGCCTCGGCTGCCGAAATGGCGCTTTCCGGAGGCACGCTCGCCAATGCGGGCGGCATCGAGGCAGGCTCCACGCTTGAAGTGACGGCGGCGGGCGATTTGACCAACACCGGGAACATAACCGCTGAGGGCGACGCCTCGTTCGACGTTGGCGGCACACTGACGAACGGCACTTCGCCAACTCCCACGGACGCCACGATCCATGCCGGCGGCGTGCTCGACATCCACGCCGGTGAGCTCAACAACTACGGCGGGTTCGACTACTTCGCGCCGGCCGGCGAACTTTCAGGCATGTACCTGAACATCGTCACGGGCGGCGATTTGCAGAACTCGGGCAATCTGTTTGCCACCGAGGACGTGGTCATCGTGTCGTCCGGCAATGTTGCGAACAGCTTCGGCTGGATCAGGGCGGGTAATTACATCTCCATCACCGCTGCTGGGAACTTCGACAACATAGTTGGACTGCTCCAGGCCCCTCGTGGGAACTTTAGTGCGCACACCATGCAAAACGCCGTGCTGGTCCGCCTTGATGACGAGCTGCTCCTGCCCAAGAAGCGCCGCAACCTCATCAGGGCGATCACCGCCGAGAGCGTTGCGAAGGCGGTTTCCGGCTGGGATAAGGATGTGCTGGCGAGGTTTGGTGCCACGGACACCAAGGTTCTGGATACGATCCGCCTGCAGCTTGGCGACACCTTCCTGATGCAGCGGCAACAGCAGCAGAAGCAGGAGGGCAAGGGCGCCAGCAACTTCCCGCGGCCGGGCAAAGGTGCAAGCATCAGGTACGCGGGAGCGCGGGCTTCGGCCTATTAGGCTTCCCCAGCTTGGAGCACGCCTCAAGGGCTTATACCCGGCGCCAAAGCAGGCATTATTTCTGGCGTCTGGTATTGTTCGAAACCGTTGAGGCATCCTCCATTAAAATTCCCGGCTGATGAGGCAGGCTCCGGCGGAGCTTGCCCCGGCGTTTTTCACGGCGTACCCTGATCCGGCAAAGGGCTGCATCGGCAAAAGGCCGGTGCTGGCGGCTGCAGCGCGGCCTTCCAAGCGGGCGCGTTGGGGTGCGCTATGGCTTGTGTTTGGCCCGCTTTCCACTACCTTTCAGGCCACCGGCTCCGCAATCCGCCAGACAGAGAATCCATGACGCCTTCCGCGCCCATCACCGGCATGTTCCTTTCCGCGGCGGCGTTCCTGCTCTTCACGGCCTTCGACGTGGCGAGCAAGTTTCTGGCGGGCCGCTATTCCGTGTTCCAAATCATGAGCGTGGAGTTCATCACCGCCTTGCTGTTAATGGCGGCATACGCGCTATGGAAGGACTGGAAGATCCCCGGCCGGACCGTGTTCCGCGTGAGCAAGCCGCATCTGCACCTGGTGCGCGGCGTGTTTCAGATCCTCGGCCAATCGCTGGCGTATCTCGCCATCCCGCACCTGTCTCTGGCGCAGTTCTACGTCATCGTCTTTTGTATGCCCGCCGTGACGGTGCTCAAGGCCGGCTGGTTCCTTAAGGAACGCGCCGCCGCGCATGTCTGGCCGGTGCTGGCGGTGAATTTCATCGGAGTGCTGATCGCCATGCGGCCCAGCCAGGGGCTGAATTTGTGGGCGCTGGTGGCGCTTCTGGGCGTGACCCTGCTTGCGGGCGGACTAGTCGTGTTGCGCCGGATGAGCGAAAGCGAAACGGCGGAGATGACCGGGATCACCGCTGCCGCCTCGCTTGCGCTGGGCGCGCTCGTGGTGACGCCCTTCGTCTATAAACCTATGGAGCTGAACGATTTCGCGCTGGCGGTGCTGGGGGGCGCGTTTTTCGCACCGGCGCAAATGCTGCTGGTCGCCGCCTTCCGCATGGCCCCGGTGGCGCTCGCAAGCCCGCCGCAATTTCTGCAGCTCGTTTATGGCGCTGTGGCTGGCTATGTGGTTTTTAGCGAAGTGCCGGGCCTTGCGGTTTGCGCCGGTGGCGCAATAGTCATCGCCGCCAATGCCGCGCTGATTTATGTGGAGAATGGAAAAGCGCCTCTCAAGGCCGCCCGGAAGAAAGGAAAATCGCTGCCTGCCGGTTGATGCCGCATGGCGTATGCGCCAAGCGCCCCGGCGATACCGGTTCTGCTGAGCCAGCGCGCTCCAAAGCTTGGGCGCGAGTATCGAGTGCCGCGCCCCAAAGGGCGGCGCGCTGGCGATATGCAAGCCGCACTCTGCGGCATGCCGCCACCGCGCCGTGCGGTGAACGCTGGCGGCTACCCGGCCGGGAAAAGCAAAGTCATCGTTTCCGGCTGTTTGGAAGAGCTGGCGCAGCCATGCCTCTTGAGGCATTTGTGATACTTGTGGTGTTCAAAACCGGAATGTTGATCGCACCTATTGCGGACACGTTCGCAGCGTTCATAACGCTTGCGTGCTTCACGCGCCCGGCGCGCCTGGTATGCGCCGCCAATTTTGATGACGCTATCCGTAGCTGTTACGGTAGGGGAGGGTACCTCGAAAGCCAATGCTGGCGCGTTGGATAGCACGAAGGTGGACGCGGTCAGTGCGAAACAGAAGCACACTGCAGTAATGATACGCATAAGATGTGTCCTCTCAATGTGTACATGAACATAACCAGGCCGGCCAAGCCTCTAGCTTTGCTGGAGCAACCGGCGCCGGTTCAACTCCGGCGCGAGCAACTTGAAAAGGATCCCCAGGAGAAATTACTGTCCCCAGAAAAAACCTAATGACGCAGCATCAGCATCACCTGAACCATGCCACATGGAATGCAAATTTCATGTGGCTTTTTTGCGCCGAAGTGGTGGATAGGAGCGATATTTGGGGAAGCCGGGGAGAGCG
Source organism: Rhodomicrobiaceae bacterium (assembly GCA_050298295.1). Classification (GTDB taxonomy): domain Bacteria; phylum Pseudomonadota; class Alphaproteobacteria; order Rhizobiales; family Rhodomicrobiaceae; genus Rhodomicrobium. The sequence continues at coordinate 70,780 of JBNKTW010000040.1, read as the reverse complement.
TCAGCGCAATGTTCTACGATTTGACCCGGCGCGCCTGTCACTCCACGGCGCCTTGTTGTGCAAAACCAAGATGAGCGTTGAGCCCGGCGGCCAGATCTTCCGCGCTTCAAGCAGGCGCGCGAGTATCACCCCACAGATACCCGCGCTCACCGCCTTGAGAACGGCGAATAAGGCATTGAGGGTAAGTTTGCCTTTGGGAGACAGTTGGCAGCAGGCCCGGCGAAAGGGTGCGGCGCATGTTCGGTGCCACCACGGCAAAGACTGGATTGAAGGCCGGGTGCGTGCTCGATACGCGAACGTACGAAAAGGGTATCCAAGCCGGCGGCGCTGAGATGGAAACGCTGAACACCGCTGGCGATGATTTCCATCCGGAATTGAATTACACTATCAACCCACAGTCAGCTACCGTTCGCAAGAGTCGGGTTATTGTCCGGAGTGTCCTTGGCGTTTTCTTTGCGCTCATTCGCCGGATAAGGCCGCCGCCCTCTTTACCATGTCCGCCTCCCCGCCCGCGTCCTCCAGCCGGAGCGCATCGAGCTCCCGCGCGCGCCGCCGCATCTCCCTTGCGCGGTCAAGCCTGCCCTGGCGTTCGAAGATACCGCCGAGATTGCGGTAGGCTTCGGCCATCTCCTTTTTCCTTCCCAGCTCGGTGTAAAGCGTAAGCGCCTTGATTTGCATCTTCTGCGCGCGCCGGGGATCGCCCCGCTTCTCCAGGATAACGCCGAGCCGCGCGTAAGCGCGGGCCAGCCCTTCGCCGCGCGTGCCGGGCTCCGCGTAAAGCTTGACCGCGTTGAGCAGCATTTGTTCCGCGCGGTCCAAATCTCCGCGTTCTTCATAGGTGGCGGCGAGGCTGTAAAACTTACCGGCCCGGACTTCCCGGACGCCCGGCTCGTTTTCGAGAGCGCGCGCCTCGATGCGCAATTCTTCCGCGCGTTTGAGCTCGCCTTTAGCGGAAGCGATGTTGGCGAGGCTGCGCGACGCTCTTGCCATGCCTTCCCGCCAGTTCGCCGCTTTGGCGACCCGCAGCGCCTCGGAAGCAGACTGTTGCGCCTTGCCCAAGCTGCCGTGCGGCTTTTCGAGCTGAGAGAGGCAGAGATGCGCCGTGACCTGGACTTGCGGCGCGCGAAGGGCCAGGCCGAGCTTTAGAAGGCGTTCGAAAGCGTTCCGCGCGGCCTGGCGGTCGCCGACGCGGCAGCAAAGCTCGCCGAGAAATCGCCAGCCCTCTGGGTTCTCTTCATCGAGGCTCACGGCCTTCCGGTAAGCCGAGAGCGCCTTCCCAGTGTCATGCAGGAAGGCGAGCGCGCCGATGCGCCGCCAATACGCGGCGCTGAGGCTGGAACTGCGCCGGGCGCTTGCCACATGCTCTTGAGCGCGGCTTCTCCACTTCGTTTCCAGCTCGGTCAGGCCCTGGCGCCTGGCACGTATGGCCGGCGGATAGTGGCCCGCCGCCTTGATGGCTGTGCGGCCGGTTCTCACCACCAGCATTAGCAGCCGCCTCGCGATCTCCGCGGCCAGCAGCTCCGGCGCGCCAAAGCCTTCCCGCGAGACGATGATCTCGCCGCCCGCCATCACGCGCTTACGGAACGCCGCCTGACGCTCGCGCAGCTCGTCGCTTTCCCAAATATTGCCAGGCACGGGAAAATTGTCCGGCGTCACCCAGAGAAAGCGCGGCCGGCCGGCGTCCTGCGCCCAGCCAAGCTCCATCTCGGTAATGGAGCGCTTTTCGCTGTCCCCTTCCGGCTCCCAGCCGCGCCTGAGCCCAATCAGCCCGACGAAGATATCGGCTTTCCGCACCTCGCCGCGGCAGAAAGCCACGGCGCCCGCGTTCTGCGCGCCGAAATCCTCCTGGCGCACAATGTGGAAAAGGTCCGTGCGCATCAGCTCCGCGTACACCGCCCTGCGATAGTCTTTCAGGTCTATCGCGGTCGAGCTTAGAAAAACATCGAATACCCTGCGCCCCATCGCACTTCCCGTCCGCGGCTCCGTCCACGATGCCAGCAGCAAGCCGATTGGATACCGGCTGGTAAAACGGCTGCTGCATAATGCACATTAATGCAACCTAAAGTGGCGGTATTCGGGCTGTAGTATGCAGCTTTCCAGGCGCGCAAGCGAGGAAGCTAAGGGACTGCGGCAAGCGCCACCATATCCACGGAAGGTGTATGACGGGGGCATACGAGACCCGGTTGAACGGTGGCTCTAGCTGCCGGACAAAGAGGCACGCGTGGGCGCTATTTCACTGTGCGTCCAATATTCGCGGCGGCCGGCACATTTTGCGATATGAACTCGATTTGCTCGGGCAAAAACACCGGGATCGATAACCCCCTTCTTTTGCCGATCCAGCCACGCAGGCGGAGCGTCTGTCTCGTCCAGCGTCGTCCGGTAGAGCGCCTGCCGGCGAAGTACTTCTTCACACCCGGCTCGATCCTGACTGTGAGGCCAAATCTGTTCGCCGCCGCGAAATGCAGGAACAGACGGCGGCCTCTTTCCGAGGCGTATTTAGCCGTGCCTTCGACGATCTGAAAACTCCCCGCCAAATTCGCGATGGAACGGGTATCGTCCGCATTCAGCACCTTGAAATAGGAGCGGCCCCAGTGTCCGTTTCTTGCTTGGCGGGCGGTTTCCTCTGCCGCGAGCAGCGGCCGCGCACAGGCGTGCTCGCTGGGTTGTGGAGCCACTATCGCGAATCCGGACCTCACCAGCCCCTCCTGCAGCCAAAGCGAGGGCTGGCCCGCGATAAAGACGTGTGCGGTATAAAGGCCGTAGCGGTCGCGCTGCCGGCCGCCGAATTTTATCTCCACTTTCCGGCCCATGGCCGATTGGCGCAGATAGGCTTCCGCAGCCTTGGATGGGTCGAAACCAGCTGGAACCGGCATGGGCACGAGGATCTCCGCCAGCCGGACAAAGCGCCCGTCGGCCAGCCGCAGCGTTTGCGGTCCGGCCACCGCAACAACCATGCTTTCACCGCCGGGCTGTAGCTGGCAATTGTGCGCCGGGCGGGTGTGAGCCAGCCGCTGCGCGAACGCTTGACTTTGTACCCAGCCCGTAGCGCCAGCAATAATGGCACGCGCGCATGGCAGTATCAAATTATACAAGGGCTTCGCCCTATTCGCTGGTTGTGTCTCCGGCCGGCCCGTCGTGGGTGGCAGGCCGCCGTTCGACGAGTTTTACCGCGAGAATCGAAAGCTCATAAAGTAGGAGTGTAGGGATGGCGAGGGCGATCTGGCTGGGTACGTCCGGCGGGGCCAGAATTGCGGCAACAACAAAAATGAGGACGATCGCGTAGCGCCACTGCGCGCGCAGCCACTGCGAAGTCACCATGCCCGCACGCGCGAGTAACGTGAGCACCACCGGAAGCTGGAAGCAAAGTCCGAATGCCAGGATGAAAGTCATCGTCAAACGCAAGTAATTAACGACATCGGGAAGCGCCTGGATCTCGACGTCTCCGGTCTCCTGCATTGACAGGAAAAAGTGCACGGCAAGCGGCATGACAATGAAAAATACAACTGCACCGCCAAGCACGAAAAGTATAGGGGTGGCAATCAAAAAGGGCAGGAAGGCCCTGCGTTCGTTCCGGTACAGGCCTGGAGCCACGAACAGGTAGAGCTGCGCGGCGATCACGGGAAACGACAGCGCGACCGCTCCAAAAAAGGCCACCCGTACCTTGGTTACGAACATTCCCTCCATGGCCGTGTAGATCAGCTTAACATGGGGAGCGGCAAGCTTATACGGGATCAGCAAGAAATTATAAATTTCGGTCGAAAAGATATAGCAGATAACAAAATTGCCCAAGATCGCCATGACGCAATAAATCAGCCTGCGCCGGAGTTCGACCAAATGCTCCAGAAGCGGCGCCTTGGTCTGGTCGATGTCGTCGTTGCGATCAAGCACTGCCATGCCTTAGCTCAAGCTACCGGCGCGGCACGGTCTTTTGACGGCTCAACCGCCGCTTCCCGTGCCGCCGGCCCGGCCGCCAGGCCAGTATTGGCGGGATTGTTCTCCTTCGCGCCCGTTCCCGGACCGGCTTCGGCCGATGCTGCCGCCCCGGCGGACGGTGCTGCAACAGCCTGGGCCTGCTCGGTGGCCGCTGGCAAAGGCTGTGGTGAAGATTGCGCGCCCTCGGGTTGCGGAAGCGGCGCGTAGTTTTGACTGATTGCGCTCTCGATGGTCTGCCTGAGTTGCGTCGAAGGGTTCAGCGAGCGCAAATCATTGATGTTCTTTTGCACGTCTTGAAAGCCCGCCTCGCGCATCGTGTCATCGAAATGGCGCCGGAACTCTTCGGCTGAACGGCGCAGCTTGGCGGCTATTTGGCCCAGCCGGTGAAGAAGCGCGGGAAGCTCCTTGGGGCCAATGAAAATCAGCGCCACGATTGCTATCAGGAGTATCTCAGACCAAGAGAACATACTTAAGGCCGCCGCTATACGTTAAGCCAAGCGCTCCGTGCACAAGAGCCGCCTACACTCTTGTTCCAGTTTCAGTGTTTGCCGTAGTGCTCTCGGTTTTTGCCTGCTGATGGTCGAGCGGCTTTGGCGGCGTTTGCGCGGGCGCGCTGTCGCCCTCGTCGGCCAGTCCCTTCTTGAAGGCCTTGATGCCCTTCGCAAAATCTCCCATCAGGTCGGACACTTTTCCTTTGCCGAATAGGAGAATGACAACCACCAAAACCAGTAGCCACGAAGTAGGCTGGTTCCAAAACATAAGGTCCAGGGGCATCGTTTCCATGTCTACTCCATTCAGCTCGCGCTCAGCCGGGAAGGCGCACCCATCCGCCGCAGCTGCTCAGAACGTGGCCGCACGCACGAAGCATGTCAAGCGCGGTTAACCCTATAAAGCAAACCAAGCCAGATTTTGATCGATATTCACCCGGATGCTTAACCGGCGCGGGCGTGGCGGCGTCAGCCGGCGGAAACGGCGCGCAGAGGCGGCTCCGCTTCCCCCTCCTCTTCCTCCGGTTCTTCAGGCTCCTGAACAGGCTCGCCGGATTCCAGAGGTTCTTCCGGTTCAGGAGCTTGCTCCCCCGCGGGGTCTTCCTCCTCCTCCAGCGGAACCTCGTCCTCCGTCAGGATCAAGCTGTCGTTCGGCTCGGGCACGGTGAAGCCGGGCGGCAGGTTGCTGTCGAGCAGGCCCGCGCCCTTGAGTTCGGCAAGGCCGGGCAGGTCGCGGATGGAATCGAAGCCGAAATGTTCGAGGAAAGCCTCCGTGGTGCCGTAGGTGACGGGCCGGCCGGGCGCACGCCTGCGGCCGCGCAGCCTGATCCAGCCGATTTCCAAGAGCACGTCGAGCGAGCCTTTGGAGGTACTGACGCCGCGGATTTCCTCGATCTCGGCGCGCGTGACTGGCTGGTGATAGGCGATGATGGCCAGGGTTTCGAGCGCGGCCTTGGACAGCTTCCGCTGCTCGACCGAGTAGTGCTCCAGCAGGAACGATAAATCCTCGGCAGTGCGGAACGCCCATTTGCCCGCGATGCGGACCAGGTTCACGCCCCGGCCCGAATAGAGGCTCTGCAATTCATCAAGAAGCTGGCCGACATCGTCCTTCGCGCCGAGATGCTTGGCGAGCGAAACCTCGTCGAGCGGCTCGCTGGCGGCAAACAGGAGCGCCTCCAGTATGCGCAGTTTCTCGCGCCGGTCCGCCGAAGGCAGACGCGCGACATTGGAAGGGAGCTGCAGCGGCAGGATGGGCGCGCGCCCGCTATTTCTTCCGCCGGCTGGTTTATTGCCATCCTTGCTTGCCATTGCAAACCTTCCGATATCCCCCGTCATATTGGTGACAATTCGCCTGATTTGCGCGGATTGCGCAAGTGGCCGTTTTGTTGCGCCGGTTGTCTTTAAGGCCTTCCCGGACCAAGCTTAAGTAGGAAGCAGAAGCAGTAGAGCCAAGCCTAAACAAGGGTAGATATTTGGCAGTGCTTGCAGGCGGCGTTCGCTTGTCATGCGAGTAATTTTGGGCCAACAGGGTGAAGAAATCCTTAACATTGATGCAAGCGTACCACGAACGCGGCAAACAAACTTGTGCATCATTGCTTTGATTGCGTAGCGGTGGCGACGCAACCAAGAGTAGCACGACTTATATTGCGAAATGACAGATATGGAAGCCGGTATTTCAAAAGGATATTTCTTACTCCATGCGCAATTGCACAGCATGGGTAGTTAAACCGGAGGTTCTCCGGGCGGCTGGTTCAGCCATTTGAGGTAGAGCGGGCCGAACGCGTGGTATTGCTTGATTTCGAGATAGCCTTCGCGGGCCAGCTCCAGCGTTGCGCCAAAGCTTGAGGCCGTGACCGTCTTGCCGAGCAGCGACTGCGGGCTGTATTCCTCCAAAAACTTGTCGAGCGCGGCCCAATCGGGCTCGCCGCCAAGCAGCGCGGACAAGCGCTCGCGCGCTTGCTTGATCGACCAGACCTCGCGCCCGCCCCACGTCACCTCGGTAACGGCGGTGCGCTGGCGCTGCTGGGCATAGGCGTTGAGCAGGTCGAAAATGCTTGCGGAATAGATGTTCGACCGCACGACCCGGATGCCTTCGGGCATACCGCGCCCGAACAGATCGACGCCGAGCTGCTTGCGGCCCATCATGCTGGCCAGCGCCTCGCGCATGGCTTCGAGGCGCTTCAGGCGGAAAGCGAGCTGGGCGGCAAGCTCCTGCCCGCTGGGACCGTCCTGCGGCTGTTCCTTCTCGGGCAGCAGCAGCTTCGATTTGAGATAGGCAAGCCACGCCGCCATCACGAGATAATCCGCGGCGACCTCAAGGCGCAGGGCGCGGGCGACTTCGATATACTCAAGATATTGCTCGGCAAGCCGCAGGATCGAAAGCTTGGCCAGATCGACCTTCTGGTTGCGCGCGAGTCCGAGCAAGAGGTCCAGCGGGCCTTCGAAGCCGTCGAGCGAGAGGATGAGAGCGTCGCCGTCGCCTTCTTCGGGCATACGCTCTGGCGCTTCCCAATCGCTCAGGGCCGCGGCGGCTTCCGCCTGCGGTTCCACCTGCCTGACCTCCGCCTCCTGGCTCACGTTCGATTCTCCGCTTGACACGCTGGCGCGCAGTTTGAGCGATTCATGCGAGCGCCGCTAGTGCTTCCGCGCGGGCTTCCTCTGCTTCCTGCCGGGCGAAGGCTTCCGGCTGCCTGCGCGCGGCGAGTGCGGCCTCGAAGCGGCGCAGCGCCAGCCCTTCAAGCGGGGGCGAGGCCGCGGCGGCGGCCGTCATCTCCTCCATCTTGCCGTTGCAGTGTAGCGCCAGATCGCAGCCCGCGGCGAGGCTTGTGCGTGTGCGCTCCTCAAGTGTGCCCGAAAGCGCCTGCATACTGAGATCGTCCGACATCAGCAGCCCATCGAAGCCAATGAAGCCGCGGATCACCTCGCTGATGGCCTTGGCCGAGGTGGTTACGGGCGCGTCCGCGCCGATGGCCGTGAAGACCACATGCGCGGTCATCGCCATCGGCAAATGCCTGAGCGCTTTGAATGGCGCGAAGTCGGAGGCTTGGAGCACCTCCAGCGGGGTGTCCACCACGGGCAGCGCGAGATGGCTGTCCGCCATCGCCCGGCCGTGCCCCGGAATATGCTTCATCACCGGCAGGATGCCACCCGCAAGCAGTCCTTCCGCCACCGCGCCGCCAAGCGCAACAACGGTCTCGATGTCCTCGCCGTAGGCCCTGTCGCCGATGATGTTGTCGGCGCCGGGCACGGGCAGGTCGAGCACCGGCGCGCAGGTGGTGTTGAAGCCGAGCGCGTGCAAGTCGAGCGCCATCGCCTGGGCGCAGAGCCGGGCCGCGCTGGCCGCACGCTCCCGGTCCGCCGCACGCAGGCGTCCGAAAGCGCGCGCGGCGGGGTAGCGCGGCCAGTGCGGCGCGGTGAGGCGCTGAACGCGCCCACCTTCCTGATCGACCAGCACCAGAACCTCGCCCTGGGCCGCCTTGCGTGCGTCCTCGATAAGGCGGCGCACCTGCTCCGGGCTTTGGATGTTGCGCGCGAACAGGATGACGCCGGCGGGACGCGCCGCGGCGAGAAAGTCCGCCTCGCCCAGAGAAAGAGCGGGGCCGGAAAGTCCGCAAATGAAAGCGTGCCGGGTCATGCGGGCTCCTTGTCTATCGCGCTGGAACCGGTTGGCCGCGATGCGGCAGCACAGGCCGCCCGCCGGCTCAAGCGAACGCCTTTCCGGGAGGGCGGCTTCGAAACGCGGTGTAACGCCATGTTAACCCTCTTCCCCGCACCGGGGGCGGTTTTAGGGGGGCGAAATGGCGGTTTTCCGATTTTAAAGTAATATAGCACAAAGATGTTGAGCAAGCATTAAGTGCGTTTGTTCCGCATAACGGATTGAACCGTATAGCATATTTTTGGAATTGACCGGTGCTTGGCGGCGGTGTTAGGCCCGTTGCCGCGTTAATCTCCAATGTTCCAACATATTTAACGGGATTTTTGAAACGTGAAAATCACGCGAAAACTAGCAAAATATCGCTAAAAATCGCATGAAAAAGGCGCGGTGGTTCCGCGTTTACCGTGCCGGTATTAACTATAGTGAGCGCTGCTGTGAAGTGAACCTACCATTAACGTTTGGATTTCTTCGTTCCTGGCGGCCGGTTAGCCAGTCCATCGCTACCACGGGATCGCGCTCGCGCGCAGGCTGTGTTATGTGCAAAACAGAAGGTTATGTGCAACGGCGGGAGGCATGAAAGCCATGGATCGCAGGCATTTCGTAGGGCTCGGCGGGATGGCCGCTCTTCTTGGCGCGGGTAGCGCCCGGGCCGCAACACCGGCCGCAACCCATGCCGGCAGGACCGTTCTCGATTTCGGCGTCGCCCCGGATTCTCCGGCGGACCAGTCGGAGGTTATGCAAGCGGCCATCGGCCGGCTGGCCGCCGCGCGCCAGCCCATCGTGATTCCGGCGGGGAACTACCGCGTCCAGAAACTGGCGCTCCCCGCCAGCGCCACGGTTCTTGGCGTGCCCGGCTTGTCGGTGCTGACCGCGCCGGGGAAAGCGCCCATCTTCCAGACCACGGCCCAGGACGTAGCCTTGCGGGGGCTCACCTTTGCCGGCTTCGCGCTCATGGCGGAGGAATGCCAAAATCTCACGGTTTGCGATTGCCAGGTTCTCTCAAGCAGCGGCGATGGCATCGTGTGCACAGGCACGGGATTGTTCATCGCGGGCAACCGGGCCGCCTCCTGCGCCAAGGCCGCGATCCACGCCGGGGGCGGCGGTATGGTGACCAACAACCTCGTGAACGGCCCCGGCCAGTTCGGCCTGCGGCTGGGCGGACCTTCCCTGCTCGGCACGCTAACCGTGATGAACAACCGGATCGAGGGCACCGCCGTGGGTATCGGCGTGTCGAATTCAGACAAGGGTTACGCACTGATCGCCATGAACATGATCGCGGGGACCAGGAACGGTGGCATCCGCGCGCTGAACGGCGATGAGCTTACCGGCAAGGACCTGACGCACGGCGGCTCGGAAGCCTTCCGCAACCTGGCCATCGCCGCCAACGTCTCGCTCTGACCGCCCGCCGCCCGGTATCGCGAGGCGGCGGCCCCAATAACCCGCATCAATTGCGCTGATTAGCGCGAGGCGGCTGGTATCAGAACCCGGCAAACACCGTGTGCGTGTGCCCAACCACGGGCGCTGCCGCGAAATGCGGCCCCACGAGTTTGCGCCATTCCGCAAACTCCTCTGCCGCGCGGAAATGGACCATGTGGTCCTCGACCGTCTCCCACTTGACTACAAAGCGGTATTTGGAAGGTGTCTCGATCGAGCGCTGCAGCTCCATGCCGTGACAGCCCTTTGAGCGCTTGAAAAGCGGCACCGCCTTGGCAACGGCCGCCTCGAACTGGGCCTCCTCGCCCTCCTTGACCTCAATCTCCACGATCTCGAAAATCATGGCGCCTCCTTAAGCTTTTGCGGTTGCCAGCCTAACAGGCGCAAGTGCAAGCGTCACCATGCGAAAACGCCGGCCTCCCTCCGCCGCTTGAGCATTAACGCCCACAGAACATATTCCATAACGGAATATGCTGTTCTTGGCGCGGATTTAGCGTATTCTGTGTATTTCCTGGAAACGGAAATGAAGGGCGTAATGACGGTACACAGGCAGGTTGCAGCATTGCCGCTGCGGCGCAGGAAGTGCGGCGCCGTTGAGATCCTGCTTGTCACCTCCCGCACGACCGGCCGCTGGATCATACCCAAGGGCTGGACCTCGAAGCGGCTCAAGGACGCCAAGGCCGCGGCGCGCGAAGCAAGGCAGGAGGCCGGCGTCAAGGGCAGAATCAAGCCCAAAGCCATCGGCAGCTACCGCTACGTGAAGCCCGAGCTTGGCGATGGCGCGCCCATCGACGTGGCCGTGTACCTGCTCTCGGTGCGCAAGCAGGCCAAGCGCTGGCCCGAGCAGCACCAGCGGCGGCGCGCATGGTTCCGTGTCCTGGATGCGGCGCGCAAGATAACGGAGCCCGAGCTGTCGTCGCTGATCCGCGCGCTGGAAAAGCTCGTCAAGCCCATGCCGAAGGCGAAGCGCGCGCTCGTGAGCGCGTGAACAGGCCGTACCCTCTGAATTCCCGCTTACGAGCGTGTGAAAAAATCGGCGGCACCCACCACTGTCATGGCCCGGCTTGACCCGGCCATCCAGAGCCACGCTGAATTCATCGGACTTTTCATGGATGGCCCGGTCAAGCCGGGCCATGACATCCGGGTGTTGGCCGGTCGCGCCGTTTTTTCACACGCTCTTTTGCAGGGCGCTGGCAACCGCGTTCTAACCACGGCGTGTGGCATATCCCGTTCGCCCCCGTGGCACGGTCAACCGAGGCCATCGCCTGGGCTTCGGCAGCGCACCCTCCCGTATCCGGCAAACCGCGGCGCCCCTGCTTTCCAACCCGCTCACCGGCGTTTCCGGCCACACCCGCCGGCCCGGTCCCGGCCCGCACAACTTTACTCGAATCCGCCCGGACCCAATTCCACTGCTTAAACCCGTGCCTGCTAGGGTTGGACAACCTTAAGCGTAGTTGAGATGCAACCGGGCAGTCATGCGAAGCGCCGCAAGTTTAGTCATTGCCGCAGCAAACGGTTGTTGCAGATATTTCGCGGCTGCGCTTGCCCCAGTCCGAATTCAGCCCGCTAAAGAAAGATCAGCTGGCCGGCGCGCCGGCCCCCCGCGCCCCGGCTCGCGGGAAGCACACACCAAGGCGCTGAACCGTAGCGCCCCCCTCAACCTTTCCGGTGCATATGGAGCAGGCGCGTCATGATTCTGTTCGAAGAAACAAGACCGGCCACGCAGGAAGAAATCCGCTGGCTTAGAAACAACCTGCGCAGGCGGCTTGAAGATTCATGCGTGCGCGGCACCGATCAAGGGACCGGCGGCGGTTGCCTTACGCTGCCCCTAATCGACAGCATCCTCATTGCCATCACAGGGATCGCGAATGCGGTCGTGCAGTACGCATCGCCGAAGCCGTCGTTCATGTCCCTTGAGATCAGCCTCGTCAGCTTCTCGCTGCGCATCGAGTTCAGCCACGACGGCGGCAGCATCGAGGATTTCTTCAAGAACCTGGACCGCGCGGAGCAGACCCAACCCGCCGTCGCTTTCGCTGGCCGCGGGCCGGCAATCCTGTCGCAAAGCCTGCGCGACATCGAGTATTTGCCAGGAGATCCGAACCGGCTCATAGGCTGGGTCAAACTGCGCAAAGCCCAGCCGCATGTCCTCATCATTTGCGAGGATGACGAGGATCGCAACAGCCTCGTCACCATGCTCAGCCAGAACTATGACACGAGCTGCGTCAAGACGGTGTCCGAGGCAAAATCCGTTACCGGCAAGAGGAGGGTGGACGCGATCCTCGCCGATTACGACCCGGTCTATCATCGCGAGGGCATTTTCCAGGCGGAGTTCGACCAGGCTCCCGTCCCGGTCGTGCTCATGGCCTGGCCGGACGAGTTCGAGGAATTCCGGCGCTACCCGTTCTATATCGACCAGTGCCTGCCGAAGCCGATCACGACCTTCGCGCTGATCACAGCGCTGGAGGTGGCGATTGCGAGCTACACGAGGCGGCTGATTCACCTCGCCAACTATTTCGGCCGCAGCGCCGGCGTGCTGCTCGCAAACGAGCTGAGCAGCGAGCTTCCGGGCTTCAAGCTGGAGGTGCTTTCCGGCACGGCGTCCTATGGCGGCGGCGACTTCGCGCTAGCCCTCGAAGGCAACGGCTTCACCCGCCTGGTGCTCGCCGACATCATGGGGCACGGCATCAAGGCCAAGGGCGGCGCCATCGCTCTTTCCGCGATTGTCAGGACCATCCATTGCCAGCACGGCTTCAGCGCCGGCACGCTTTTGCAGAAGGTTTCGCAGGTGATCACCACCGAGCCGGCCTTCAACGACATCATAAGCACGATAATCATCGTGGACATTTTCACCGATGGGCAGGTCGAGGCCGCGAGCGCGGGCCACCCGCCCGTCGCCGTCATCTCGCACGATAACAGCTACATTCTGCCGGTGACCGGCCCCATCCCCGGCCTTTTGGCGAACCCGGTGTACAAAACCTGCAAGTGCCAGCTCCGGCGCGGCGATAAGATCGCTATCATTACGGACGGGATCGACGCCCAATCCTCGGCCACCGCGGAGTTTCCGGTCCGGCTTCTCAAGCAGCTTACGAGAAATCAATACCTGCCGGTGGCGCAACTCAAGCCCGAGATGGAAAAGTGGCTCACCCGCCGGCTGGGGCCGGCTCCCAAAGACGATTGGACGCTGATGATCGCGGAGTATTCCGGAACGGGCGCCAGCACTTTCTGTATACAGCCGGGGGCATCGGAGGAGATGCGCTCTCCGGCCCCGAGCCCCCTGGGCTTCGCCTCGTAACGGCAAACCGCAGCCGCCGTTCCCGGCCCCGCTTTCGCGGGGCCAACTCCAGCGGGAACCTATTTCTGGCGTTGGGACACGCTTTTGTATGGATCTCCGCTTTCGCGGAGATGACGCTGCGGCCAGTTTCCCTGCGCCGCATCGCCCGCAAATGCCGTTTCCAGGTTGATGTATACGCCAGCATAAACAAGTGGCCCGGCCCCAAAACTCAGGGCCGCGGCGCGCTTCTCCAGGATCGCCGCACACCCAGGAAAGGGGCTTCAGGCTACTCGCAAAACACGGGAAGGAGATGCAGGTTGGTGAATAGCTGTAGGGGCTGGCCTTTCAATCCGACGATTTTGAGCTTGTGGCCGCTCGATATCAGCCGCTTATGCAGAAAGACGAGGATGCCGAGGCCGGAGCTGTCGACAAACTCGACCTTCGAAAGGTCCAGCACGACATCCTCGCCCGCGTCCGCAAGGCGTTCGATCTCGGGCCGCACGCGCGCGACGTAAGAGGCGTCGAGGTCGTCGTCGATATTGTATTTCTGAGACATTGCGAACTCTATCGTTATCGCTGACTGCTACCTGATAGTGTCCGAAGTTTCTTGCCACAACCTTACCATCCCCCCGCAGTTTCCCCCGGTTTCTCAAGGCGCAGTTTACGGCGCTGCCCCTCCGGGCGGCGCCCTGGCTTCCTGGGGAGCAAGTTAGGCGCCTCCGATGAGGATGCCCGCGGCAAGCACGATGAGCCCGCCGATCACGATCTGGAATACGGCCTGAAGGAACGGCGTATCCATATAGCGCGCACGGATATAAGCGATCGCCCACAGCTCGATCAGCACGATGAAGCCCGCGGCGGCGGTGGCGATCCAGAAGGCGTTGGCCCAGCTATCCGGCACCAGATAGGGCAGGGTGTGGCCAAGCCCGCCGGCGGTGGTCATCGCGCCGCAAATGCTGCCGCGCAGAAGCGGCGAGCCGCGGCCCGTGAGCGAGCCGTCGTCGGAGAGCGCCTCGGCGAAGCCCATGCTGATGCCGGCGCCGATGGAGGCCGCGAGACCGACCAGGAACGTCTGCCAGTTGTTGTGCGTGGCGAAGGCGGCGGCGAACAGCGGCGCCAGCGTCGATACCGAACCGTCCATGAGCCCGGCGAGGCCCGGCTGCACGTATTGCAGCACGAACATGCGCTTGGAGGTTTCATCCTCTTCCTTCTTGATATCGGGAGTGAGGACTCTATCCGAAATCTTGGCGGCAAGGCTCTCGTGCTTGGTCTCCGCCGCCGCCAGCTCGCCGAGCAGCTTGCGGATGTCCGCGTCCGTGGCCTGTTCCGCCGCCTTTTCATAAAAGCGGTGCGCTTCGAACTCCATCAGCTCGGCCTGCTGGCGCATGGTATCGAGGGACAGGTTGCGCGTGAGCCAGACCGGGCGGCGGCGGAGGAACCCCTTCACGTCCTCGCGGCGGATGGGCGGCAGGTTCGGGCCGTAGCGCTTCTGGTAGGTGCCGAGGAGCCAATCCCGGTGAACCTGCTCCTCCGCCGCCATCTCGCGGAACACCCGCGCCGAGGCCGGGTAGCGCTCTTCAAGATCCTCCGCGAAGGTCAGGTAGATGCGGGCGTCCTCCTCCTCTGCGGAGATGGCGACGGCCAGGATTTCACGCTCGGTCAGGTCGGAAAACCGCTTGGGCGGCTGGAACAATCCTGCGAAAGCCATGAGTGTCTCCTTAGAATTATTCTAAGCGCATCCATCCGTGAACGGAAGAGATGTCAATTTTACGGCTCACCTTATCCCACGCGCCGGCAGCCGTTTCTGCACCGGCTTTCGTCTAATGCCAATCGCCGGCTGGCGTTCACGCCGGAAGGCGGAGCCAGCCCAGCACCCGCGGCGAAGCAATCAGCCAATATCCGCCTTGGGCGCTAAGCGCCAGCGTCTCCCGCGTGGGCCCGTAAGGCCCAGGGTTTTGCTGAACGATCTCGACCCCGTTTTCGCTGACGCGCGCGACGATCGCGACATGGCCGTAAGGGTTCAGCGTCCAGCGGCCGAAAACCAGGAGGTCGCCGGGCCGGGGCGCGCTTGAGCCGCCATTGCGGAACTGCAGCAAGCCGCGCGCCCTGTTCAACTCCCCGTCCGCGAGCTTCGCGTCGAAGAAATCGGCGGCGTGCCCCCAGGTATCGGGCATCTTGTGGCTAAAATGCTGATAATAATAGCGCTTTACGAACTCGACGCACTGATATTTGATGCCCAGATTGTAGCCGTCCGGGGCGAGGTTGCGGTCCCCGCTATGGCCCACCCCGCCATTATAGTAGACCGCGACGCCATCCAGGCTGTCGATGACCTCGCCCACCGTGCGGCCCGGGTTCAGATTGATGCGGGTGACAGCGAAATACACGATCAGCGCCGCGCCAAGCAGCGCGGCGGCGGCAATTGCCACGGTTCGAAACCTCACGAAAGCCCCCGCCTGGCCCGTTCACGCCCATGCTTCATCTGGCCCCTCGCCTCGCACCTACGCAATGCGGACAGAGATGTCAACCGCGGCAAGCGGCCTTACAGGCGGCCTGCTGGCGGGGCTACGGTGACGCGGAAATGTATAGTGAAATGGCATTTACAGCGGCGCCGTTTAAGCTCAAGACGCCCAAAGGCGGCGGCCTGTGACCGCACGTTACAGCAGGCTGGCTAAAGCCCCGGCAGAACCTATCCCCAGCCGAGAAAGACCGCGGTCCTATACATAATGAAGGAGGCAAGATAGCCCAGGAACAGCATGTAGCCGAAGGCCAGCGCCATGAACCGCCAGCTTCCGGTTTCCCGGCGGATTACGGCGAGCGTCGAAGCGCATTGCGGCGCGAAAATATACCACACCAGAACCGATAGCGCCGTGGCCAGGCTCCAGTTATGCGCCAGCGCCTGGCCGATATGCGGCGCGGCCTCCCTGCCGCCCTCGATGGCGTAGACCGTCCCCAACACCCCCACAGCGATTTCCCGCGCGGCCATGCCGGGGATCAACGCAACGCTGATCTGCCAGTTGAAACCGATTGGCGCGAGCAGCGGTTCCAGGAGATGGCCGAGCCAAGCCGCCAGGCTGTAGTCTATTGCCGGGCCGGCAGCGCCCGCCGGCGGTTGCGGGAAGGAAGCCAGGAACCAGATCAGCACCATCATGGCGAAGATGATCGTACCGGCGCGCTGCAAAAACATCTTGGCTCTTGTGTAAAGGCCAAAAGCGACGGAGCGCAGGCGAGGCAGCTTGTAATCCGGCAATTCGAGCATGAACGGCGGCGTAGGCTGCTCGCGCCACAGGAAGAATTTGGCGGCGGCCGATACAGCGAGCGCGGTGAGGATCCCGGCTGCAAACAGGCCGAACATGACGACGCCCTGCAAGTTGGCGAAGCCCCATACCGTCCGGGCCGGAATAAAGGCGGAGATGATGAGCGTGTAGACAGGGATGCGCGCCGAGCACGTCATAAGCGGCGCGACGAGGATGGTCGTAAGCCGGTCGCGGCGGCTGTCGATCACGCGGGTGGCCATGATGCCTGGGATGGCGCAGGCGAAACTCGACAGCAGGGGAATGAAGGCGCGGCCATGAAGCCCCGCGTTCCCCATGATGCGATCCATGAGGAAGGCGGCGCGCGACATATAGCCGAAGTCCTCAAGCAGCAAAATGAACAGAAATAAAATCAAAATCTGCGGTAGAAAGACAAGCACGCTGCCGACACCGGAAATGATGCCTTGTTCGATGAAGCTTTGCAGCAAGCCCGGCGGCAATAAGGTATGCACCTGCCTGCCGAGAAACTCGAAGCCGGCCGAAATCAGCTCCATCAACGGCTGCGCCCCGGTGAACACAGCCTGGAACATGGTAAACATCAAGAGCAGCAGAATAATCAGGCCTGCCACGGGGTGAAGCAGCACCGAATCCAGCCGCGCCGTCAGCGTATCGGGTTTCGAGGGGTGGCGAACCGAGGCGGCTATGATCCGGTCGGCTTCCTGCTGCGCGGCCCTCAATTCGCCCGTGCTTGGCGGATTCCAGGAACAGGTGCCGGCGGGTGCGGGGCCATCGGTTGCGAGATCATCAAGCCGCCGCAAAAGATCGTCCACGCCGCCGCGCCGCACCGCCGCGGCCGTCGTAACGGGAACCTGAAGCTCTCCGGACATCTGGGCAACGTCGATTTCGATGCCGCGGCGCTTGGCGATATCGATCATGTTCAAGACGACGAGAAGCGGCTTGCCCAGGCGCTTCAGCTCGACGATGAGCCGCATCGCGAGCCTCAGATTCGTCGCGTCCGCAACGCAAAGTAACAGGTCCGGCGGCATCTCGGAGTTCATTCGGCCGAGAATGAAATCGCGCGTCACCTCCTCGTCGGGACTGCGCGCGCGCAACGAGTAGGTGCCGGGCAAATCGATGAGATTGACGGTGTGGCCCGCCGGCGTCTGAAACAAACCGCTCTTGCGCTCGACGGTGACACCGGGGTAATTCCCGACCTTCTGCTGGCTGCCGGTCAGCGCATTAAAAAGGGATGTCTTCCCGCTATTGGGCGTGCCAATCAACGCAAAATGACGGGTGCCCAAGGCGGCGCTCACGGTCATGCAGCGTCAGCCGCCTCCACGACGATGGCCATCGCCTCGCGCCGCCTGAGCGCGACGGTACTCTCGTCAACGCGCACCGCAATCGGGTCGCGGCCGAATAGCCCCTCGTGCAGGATTTCGACGCGGGCGCCTTCTATGAAGCCAAGCTCGATGAGGCGGCGCTCCAGCTCGCCCTCGGGCAGACCGCCGTGGTCCGGCGAAACTTCGATAGCCTGCACGCGGCCCCGGTATCCGCGTTTCGATTGTCCGAGCGCAATAATGGGCTCTTTCGCCCCGGCACGATGAGTGGAAGGCATTCTGGTTCTCTGGAAATTATAGCCACGTCTATATTTGGGGCCTGCCGCCCGCACAGTCAAGAAAAAAGACCGGGGGTGCAACAGCTTAGAACTATTATAAGTTGAAACCGGCTTGCCGTTACAGCTGCAGCGTCAGGCAGGCGAAGCCACCGCAAGGCATCGGCCGTTGCGCGGGCAAGTATCCACAGGGAAATAGCGATAATCCTGGCCGTGCCCGCCGGTCCGCAGCCAGCCTTTAAGCGGACGGGCTACCCGCGCTCGCGCATCAGCCGCCCCTTCTGGCGCTCCCAATCGCGTTTCTTCTCGGTCTCACGCTTGTCATGCAGCTTTTTGCCGCGCGCAATCGCCAGCTCAAGCTTGGCCCGGCCGCGATCGTTGAAATAGATGCGCAAGGGGATCAGCGTCATGCCCTCGCGCTGCACCGCGCCGATAAGCTTGCCCGCCTCGCGCTTGTGGATCAGCAGTTTGCGGGGCCGCCGCGTCTCATGCTGAAAACGGTTCGCCTGGAGGTATTCGGGGATGTAGGCGTTAATCAGGTAGATTTCCCCGCCCTGCTCGGTGGCGTAGGAATCCTGGATATTGGCCTTGCCCTGGCGCAACGATTTCACCTCGGAGCCGGCAAGCGCGATCCCCGCTTCAAGCGTATCGTCGATGAAATAGGAAAAGCGCGCCTTGCGGTTCTCCGCGACGACCTTGCGTACCGATTTAGAAGCTGGGCTTGCCATTCCGGTTATCCTGAATGCGGCGGTTGAAATTGATCCTCGTGCAAGAACACCGGTCAGTGTAACAAACTAAGCGAATCCCCCCTCATCCTGTCCTTCTCCCCGCAAGCTCGCCTTGGCGAGCTTGCATCTTGAAGTGTCCGCATCCGCAAGCGGATGCGGATGGAGAAGGAACCCTCGAATTACCCGCAGCGGATATTCTGGCGTCCCCTCTCCCAGAGGGACAGGGTGAGGGGTTGAACCCGCAATCTAGCGGCACCTCGCTTGCCGCGCCTCCTACCTTGACGCCCCGTGCTAGAGCAGCCCCACCTTCTGAAGCGCGGCATCGACGCCCGCTTTGGTCTGCTCCGAAATGGGGGCCAACGGCAGGCGCGTGTCCGGCTTGCAGAGGCCGAGCCGCGATGCCGCGTACTTGACCGGGCCGGGGCTCGTCTCTGCGAACAGTGCCTCGTGCAGCGGCATCAACTTATCGTGAAGCGTAAGCGCCAGGCGGAAATCGCCGGCAAGGCAAGCGTTCTGGAACTCCGCGCAGAGTTTGGGCGCGGCATTCGCCGTGACCGAGATGCAGCCGTGCCCGCCATGCGCGTTGAAAGCCAAGGCGGTCGCGTCCTCGCCCGAGAGCTGGTTGAAGCCCTCGCCGATGGCCAGCCGCTGCTGGCTCGCGCGCACGGGCGAGGCGGTCGCGTCCTTGACGCCCTTGATGTTGGGAAGCTTCGCAAGCCGCGCCATGGTCGCCACTGACATGTCGATCACGCTGCGGCCGGGTATGTTGTAGATGAGTATCGGAATATTGATCGCATCGTTAATGGCCTTGAAGTGCAGGTAGAGCCCTTCCTGCGTTGGCTTGTTGTAATAGGGCGTCACCACCAGCACGGCGCTGGCGCCGGCCTTTTCGGCATGGCGCGAAAGCTCTACCGCCTCCTTCGTGCTGTTCGAGCCGGCGCCCGCGATCACCGGCACCCGGCCTTTCGCCGCCGCAATGCAAGTCTCGACCACCTTGTTGTGCTCGTCATGGCTGAGCGTGGGCGACTCGCCGGTCGTACCGACGGGCACGAGCCCGTGCGTCCCCGCTCCGGTCTGGAACTCCACCAGGCGGCTGAAGGCGTCAAAATCGACGCTTTCGCCCTCGAATGGCGTGATGAGCGCCGTAATCGAGCCCTTGAACATTGCGTTCTACCCTCACGTTCGAATGATTGGCGCCACCGCGCTTCGCGCTCCTTGAGCGCAAGTTGCTCTATCTATATGCCAGCAGCGCAAACTTAACCAGTGCCCCGCTTTGCCGCTTTTGGCGGCGAATCGCTGCCAAAGTGCCTTTCTCTTGCCGGATTATCGCCGCAAGTTTCCACTGCGCAATCGCAGCGTGCAACGCCGCTTCGGCTATTCAGAGACTATTCACGGACCGAAGCATAAGTTCGAACCCCGCAACCTCCAAACGGATTCCGTCACATCGAGGCAAATGTCAACGCCCCGCGATTCCATGAAGCTTTTGAGTGCTATCCTGGCCGGTCTGGTGCTGGGCTTCGCCGTTGTGCACTTTCTGCCGGACATCTTTCCGGGCCAGGACCAGCCAGCGGCGACGGCCAAGACCGGAGCCGCCCACCGACAGTCCGCGAACGGGCAGCGCGCCGCTGAACCTCCCGCCGCCAGGCCATCCAGCTTGCCCCGGCAAGCGCAGAAGACGCAGCCGCCGGTTCCCGCTCCGTTGCAAGACAAGGCGCCGTCAAAGGAAAATACCCGGGCAGCCACAGCCCCCGCCGGCGAGGAAGAGACCTCCCAGCCAGGCAGGGAGAAAGCCCCTCACGGCTCGCTTCTGCTCCAGGCGTCCGCCACGAGGCCCGCCAGCCCGCTGCCGGCCGAAGAAATGACCGCCGCCTTGCAGCCTCTCCTGTCGTTCAAGATTGATGACGGCGACGCGAAGCGGGTTAAGGAGGCCATCGAAGCCGCGGCAAAGGATGATGACAGCGGCGCCCGCGCCGCGATCAAGAAGATTTCTTCCCCCGCGGCCAAGAACTTCGCCGAATGGAAACGCCTGCGCCAGCCGGACGCCGGTCTTGAGGAGGGCATGGCCTTCCGGCTTGCCCATCCGCTCTTTCCCGGCCTGCCCTTCAGCGGGAAAAGCGAGAAGGCCCTGTTTCTCTCCGATGCGCCCGCCGAAGCTGTCCTCAAATACTTCGGCGATCGCCTGCCCGTGTCGGGCGCCGGGTATGCGTGCCTTGGCGGGGCTCTCCTGGAAACCGGCCGGCGCGCGCAGGGCCTTGCGATGATCCGGTTCGTCTGGTCGCGCTACACCCTCGCCCCCGCCGTGGAAAAGAAGTTCCGCGCCCGGTTTGGCACGCTGTTAACCGGAACGGACCGCCATCGCCGCGAATTGCTTCTCGCCGCGCGCACCGCGCTCAAGAACGATCCGGTCAAGAAAAAGAAGCTGCACAGGAAAAGAAGACGGAGGAGAACGAAAGCCAAAGGCAGGCGGCACCGGCATGCCCCGCACCGGAGACAGCACCGGCACAGGAAAAAGCGCTCGGAAGTCAAGGAAATCAAGCCGGAGGTTCGCGAAGCCGCCGCTTCTGGCAAGCTGCAGGCTTTCGGAGTAACCTCGCCAGTCGAGCTTGTCCGGTACAAAAAGCAACGCCGGAAAGCGGCCGCCAGCAAACACAAACAAAAAAGGGCCAGAAGCGCGAAAAAGGCGGAGGACAAGAAGCCGCAGACCCGCCAGGCCAAGGCCGCCGCCAAGGCGCTCACGCTATCCAAGCAGGTCAAAGGCGGGCCAGCCACACTGCTCAGGCGGCTCAAGCGGTTGCGCCGCAAAAAGGCAGACGAAGAGGTGTGGTCGCTCCTGCGTTCGCTCAATCCGGACACCGCGGATCTGGCTGATCCTGACCGCTGGTGGGACTTCCGCAAGACCGAGGCCCGGCGAGCCCTGAGCCAGGACCACCCCAAGACGGCCTACGCCATCGCCAAGGCGCACGGCCCGCTCGAAGGCCAGGACTTGTCCGACGCCGAATTCATGGCGGGCTGGATCGCCCTTCGCTTCATGCACGATCCGCTGCTCGCGATCCGCCATTTCGAGGCCTCCCGCGTCGAGCGGCTGTCCCGCACCGAAACCAGGGCCGCCTATTGGCTCGGCCGCGCAAAGAAGGAGATTGGCGCCGCCAGCGAGGCGCGGCGCTATTTCATTGAGGCCGCCAGCCGCTTCTACACATTCTACGGTGCGCTCGCACGCCAGGCGCTCGGCCACGCGGACACATGTAAGTTCCGCGCCCCCGCCGCGCCGTCCGCCCGCACCATCGCCGCGTTCGTGAACGAAGATGCGTTCAAGGGGGTCATGATCGCCAAGCAGCTCGATATGGAAGGGTTGCTGAACGGCTACGTGCTCGACCTTGCCCGCCGCATCCGCGATCCGGAGCAGATGACGCTGGTCCTGGAGCTTGCCCGGCGCGTGACCAAGCCGAATGTCGCTGTCCGCTCAGCCAAGATCGCGCTTTTGCGGGGATTTGCCTCGGAGAAATACGCCTTCCCCGACCTCCTGCCGGAATTCAAGGAGACCGGCGGCAACGGCAAGCTTGAGCAGGCTCTGCTGAACGCCTTGACACGCCAGGAAAGCGAGTTCCATACCGGCACGGTCAGCCGGGCGGGCGCCCGCGGCCTCATGCAGCTCATGCCGCAAACCGCCAAGGAAGTGGCGGCAACGGTAAAGATGAAATATCGCCGGAAACGCCTAGTCTCGGACCCCTCTTACAATGTTACCCTCGGTTCGGTCTTCCTGGCGCAGCTCCTGTCCAGGTTTGACGGTTCCTACATATTGACGCTAGCGGCCTATAACGCGGGGCCGGGGCGGGTCGCGCAATGGATCAAGGAAAACGGTGATCCGCGTAAAAAGGGGGCCGATCCCATAGATTGGGTGGAGCGGATACCGTTCACGGAAACGCGCCAATATGTGCAAAGGATACTGGAGAGCATTCAGGTTTACCGGTGCGGCTACGAGGACGGCGAACCGGGCTTCCGGCTCGCGGAGGATTTGCACCGGGGGCGTCCGGGCAAGATTTCCGGGTCGAAGTATGCCGCGGGATCTGTCTCAAGCGGGGTGCAATGATATACTTGGACCCCGGAAGCTTGCGCCGGGATAGATCGCGCCCGCTCAAACCGGCGCAGCACCGTCCTTGCGCAGTTCATCCTTAATGGCAGTTGCCAGCGGGGCTGGGGCGGGGACTCGCGATGACCAGAGATGGCACTTTTGCTGCGATGGATTCCAGCTTTCGCGCATGGGCGCTTCTGTAACGCTTGTTGGCGCCTTGAACCGGTTGAGTCTTCCCTGATCCTGTTCTTCTCCCAGCAAGCTCGCCTTGACGAGCTTGCATCTTGGAGTGTCCGCATCCGCAAGCGGATGGAGAAGGCCCCCGAACTACCCCCATCGGAATTTCTAGCCCGCATTTCTCACAAGATCGCGCGATGATGGCGCAGAGGTTTGTTTCAGCAGGGCTTTTGCGACCGCAGCCAATACCGGGCGTATTGGCGGGGACGGAAAAGTCATGATGGAACAAAGATCAAGCCAGGGCGCGCGCAGATTGTGAGAAATGCGGGCCAGCATCCCCTCTCCCAGAGGAGAGGGACAGGGTGAGGGGTTGAACGCCCCAATCATGCCGGAACCTGGCAACTGGCTCCCGTATGTAAGCGCGTATTGGCTCCCCTCTTTATTTTACGCTGGCGAAGCCGCGAATGTCTTAGCCGATGGTGGGCTGCTGGCCCATCGCGATGCGCTGCTGATAGAGGCCGTTGAAGTCAATCGGGTCGAGCAGCAGCGGCGGGAAGCCGCCCTCGCGGGTAAGGTCGGCGACGAGGCGCCGCGCGAACGGGAACAGGAGCGCCGGGGCCTGGATGAACAGGAAGGGCTGCAGCGCCTCCTCGGGCACGTTCCGCAGCATGAAGGCGCCGGCATAGACGAGTTCCATCTTGTAGAGCACACCTTCGTCGCTCTTTGCCTCTCCCTCGAAGGAGAGCGCAACCTCGAAGGCGTCGTTCGGCAGCTTGTTGACCTGCACGTTGAAATTCAATTGCAGGTTCGGATTGCCGCCCGGCCCGCGGAAGAAACGCTGCGTATCGGGCGCTTCGAAGGAAAGGTCCTTGATATACTGCCCCGCGATATTAACCTGCGGCTGTTCCGTCTCTCCGGATTGGGGCGCGCCGCCATTCGTTCCGTTTTTCTCGGCCATTGTCTCGATCTCCGCCATGGTTGCGATTTGCGGCGCCAGCGCAGGGCGCACTTTAGCCATGCGAGCTAGCACGGCGCCGGCCCAACTGCAACGTATTCCAGGAGCAGGCAAGACGGCCGGGGGAAGAAAGCTGTTTGCTGGGGCACGGGTTTCCGGAGTTCCCGCGCTCAAGGTTACGTCAAGGCGTTTGTGTTGAAATAGTTCGAAATGAGGAAGCGCCGCGAAACGCCGCCGGCAAATGCAGGTGGAGCGCGCTGACAGTGGGCCCAGCGTACAGGAGCGGCTTAGCGCATTGCCGGTTCGCGGTATCCACGGTTTTTTCCGCTGCGTGCTGGTCCCGTCTTCGCAATTTACTACTTGTTGCCAAGTTGCGTTTGCATCCGCCTGCGTGATTGAAACAACGCTTCGGCCAATACTGCCACCAAATCAAAGGATGATACTATGACTTTCGAGCCATATCTCCGGCTCACCGGCGACGGAACTTTCGAGCTGCTGGTCCCTTCCGCAAGCAGCGCGGTGCATGTGCTTCCCTACCGTTTTCCCACCGAGGAGGACGCCGCCAACTGGCTCGCCAGCCGCAAGGGCCGCCAGCGCATCAGGAAAACCCGCAGCCGCTACGAGCGCTGCAAGCGCGCCTTGGGCCGCCACGCCCCGTCCGCGCGCCGGGTTGCCGCCGGCTAGTACAAGCCGCAGGAAGTTACAAAGCACATCGCCATCGTCGCGAGGCCGCCCCGGCGGCCGCAGCGATCCTGAAGCAAACGCTGCGGCTTGCGGATCTGGATTGCTTCTGGCCGCGCTTCGCTCGCCGCCGCAATGACGGCTTGAATCACACGCGCGGGTCAGAACTTCCTGCGGCTTGTACTGGCTCTTGCGCCGCCCGCCCTATTTACCTGGGTGCCCGTCCATGTTATGGGCACGGCATGCGCAACCTTGCAGCCAACAGGATCGGGTCCATAAGCCGACGATGCGTCCGCTATTGCTGACGGCCGCGTTCGTGCTGTGACCGCCTCCCGCGAGCCGTCTTCTGCACCATATATAGAAGTAATAGGTTCGCGATGACGGCGCACGCTGTTGAAATCAGGCTGCAGACGCCTAAAGATCTGCCTGCATTGAACAAGCTGACCGGGGAGCGCTTCGGGCCAGGCCGGTTCGCGCGCACTGCCTTCCGGGTGCGCGAGCAAGCCATGCCGGACCCGCGCCTGGAGCTTTGCGCGGTGTGGGACGGCGCCGTTATCGGCGCCGTGACAATGACGCCCGTTTCCATCGGCGGCGTTGACGGCGCGCTGCTGCTGGGGCCGCTCATCGTAGCGGAAAGCCACAACGGTCAAGGGCTTGGCTCGCGGCTCATGCTCGATGGCATGGCGCGCGCGCGCGCGCTTGGCTACAAGCTCGTCATTCTGGTTGGCAATCTGCCCTATTATGCGCGCGCCGGCTTTGCGGTAACACCCCACGGCCGCATTGTTTTGCCGGGCCCGGTGGATCCGGCGCGGCTGCTCTATGCCGGACTTGTACCCGGAGCGCTTGAGCTCTACCGGGGCCTGGTGCGCGGCGTGCCTGCACAATCCCCGGGGGGCTTGGCGGTGTAGGCTGCCTTGTCCTGGAAAATCCCGGCGGACAGCCCCATGGTGCTGGTGCTCCGTCCGGTTCCCGTGAAAATCGCGGTCCGCGATTGCCCGGCAGCGAATATGCGGATCGAGAGTTTCGCCGGCCCGGCGTGTCATGGTGCCAACTGTCTGAATCGAATCTCTAATTTATCAGCCGCGCGCACCACTGGGCGCTGGAAAACAAGGATAACTTGTCCATTGACGCAAAGACGGTTATCGGTTGACCGCGGAGAGGGGTGCTATGCCGTCCGTCCAGGGAGGGACACAATGAGATTCTGCGGGATCGTTATTTGCATGTTTGCCATGGCGGTTGCCTCCGCGCCCTGCCAGGCCTTGAACGCAAGCGGTGCGGATACGCCCGCCGTGCGGCCAGCGCTAACCAAGTTCGCCAAGGCCAGGCATAGGAGGGCCAAGCGCGTGGAGCCAAGCTCCATCGTCTTCTACTGGTCGAAAGGCTCGGAAGGGTCGTCGCTTTTCAGCGTGTTCCGGGAGAAAATTATCCTGACGGTTGATGGAAAGCCCGCTGGCAAGCTCACCCAGGGCGAGTACATCAGCGTCCCCGTCGAGCCGGGCCACCACGTTTATGGCTATGAAAGGGTGGCGTATTCGAGCGAAGGCGAGACAAAGCGCGAAATCGACGTAGCGCCCGGGCAAAGCGTCTATTTCGAGATCATCGACAAGACCGAAGGCGGCTTTTTGCACACCATAACTCCGCAGCAGGTGGCGCCGGAGCAGGCTCAGGCCGAAGTGATGAGGCTCAAGACGCCCCTTCAGACCGCCGCGCCAGCACCGGGAGTACCGGCAGCAGTGGGCCCGGCGGTGGGAGCGCCGGGTGTGTCCGCGGCGGCGCCCCAGGCTGGCCGCAGGCGCGGCAAAAGAGGGGGGGCGCGGCAAGCGGCCGCGCAAAGCTACATTGTCTTCTACTGGCCTAAGAGAAGCAGCGGGACCATGTCGTTCCTCTCCAGCCTCAGCGAGCACGTCGGCTTTGCCGTGGACGATCAGTCCGCCGGCAGCATCGCCGAAGGCGAGTACATCAGTATTCCCGTGCAGCCGGGTTCCCACACCTTCGCCTGGTCCAGGGCTTCCACGATAAGCTTCAACGAAAAGAAGCATCCCATAAACGTCGCGCCAGGGGAGAGCGTCTATTTCGAGGTTGCCGAACAGCAGCAGGGCATGGTGACCGTCCTCTATCCGCAGCAGGTCGACGTGGTGCAGGCGCAGCAGGGGCTGGCGGGCCTTAAGTCTCCATCGGGGAACGATTAGCTGGGAAACGGCTTGCTTTCCGGAGAGGCGTTGCGCCCGGATGGGCGCTTGTATCCTTCATCGCTGAATATCCTGTGTAGTTCGAAGGCCCAAACACCTGTCCGTCCGTGAAGGCGCCGGTGCGCCGCTTAGGGCTCTTTCCGGCGGCCCGCCGTGTTATCCCATTTCAGCATCACCCCGCCGCGCGAAACGTTTTCCGTGGGCGGTACGAACTCGATGCCGGCGGCCTCCAAAGCGGCAACGAGATCCCTGAGCGTCCTGGCCTGGGGAGCGATCTGGCCGAGTTCGTAGTCGGCGATGGTTGTGCGCGCAATCTCGGCGCGGGCGGCCAGATCCTGCTGGGACCATCCCAGTATCGCGCGCGCGCCCCTGCAAAGCTCAGGGGTTATGGATTTCCTTTTGCGCATTTTAGCACCAAATTTACTAAACTTCCGGTAGTCTAGTACACGCCCGGCTACCCAGTCAAACGCGCCCGCGCCGCCAGCCGGTCTGGGGCTTCCTTCTCCACAGGCATACAATTTGTATAAAACACGGCTTTTAGCCGTGAAGCATAATTTTTGAGTATAGCCAAATAGAATGAGCATTGCTGTGACATAAATACGGCTACAGACTGGCCCTGTTGCAACATGGCACCTGTCCCCAAGCTTACCTTTTCCACAATGCGAATACTGCTTGCACGTTAAGACGTAAATAGGCAAAGGTTGCGGTGTAGGGATTTGCTAGTGTTACTTGCGTGTACCTAGGAAGGGCCGCAACCGCGAATCCCAGTAGCGCATAACGAGTTAGAGTAGCGCAAGTAATCTAGTACAACGTAAGGTTGTGAAGGAGTAATATTATGAGTAAGGGGCACACCTCCATGGCCGCACTGGGCGCGGCTCGCATCGCTCTCCTGGCCGGCGTCAGCGTCGCGGCAATTTTTGCGGCAGGCTCGGCGTACGCACAAACTACTACTTCGTTCGACAATGGCGGGCAGTATGCCATCAACGGCTCCAACCCCATCGGAGCAGACTTCACTAACAATAACCAGATGCCCGGGCTCGGCGCGATCGCCACGACAGGAGCAAATGTCCTAACAGACGGGAACGGCGTCATCATTTCTTCGTCGATGACGGGAGTGATAAATGATAAGAACGGCACACCGGTCCTCACTACCTACGCGAGCGAGAATCCATCGGCGGCCATTACAGGCACCGGCGTCAATGCTAACAAGGTCTTGACGATTGCTGCGGGTGGTGCCTTAGCCGATCCGGCCAGCTTGCCTCCGACGTTCACTACCGATGGCGGTGCCCCTTCGGGATACACCTGGGCAGATCTGACGGCCAATGATCCAAACCACAGCTATTCGTGGACTACGGCCACTTACTCACAAGTTGCCCCGGCGGACGCCTATAAGCTAATAAGCGGGAAATACGTGCTACTTGCCGATGGAACTTTTCTCACGACCACTCAGGCAACGGCACTTGGGATCACGCATGACAGCGGCACTGCCACCTATGCCACCATAAGTGGTGAGGTTCCCGCCGGCACTCTGGGAGGCAAAGTTTTGGGCAGTAATGCCTTGCCGAACAACCAGCTACTGTCGGGCTATTACAACTTCAACACAAACGGTGTGGTGGGAAATCCGACTCCTTCGGGTAACTATACCATTACCACCGATGGTAGCGTTGTTTATGGCAACAGTGCAACCGATACCACTTCGGCGATTGGGCCAGACGGCGCAACCTTCACCGGTGCAACGGTCACGGTGACCGACGGCGCCGGCAGCACCACAACGATCACCAACGGCGATATCAGTAATACCGGCAAGCTTACAGTTGGCGGCCTCGCCACTCTTAACGGTGGTCTCAACGTAACTGGTGGCACAACGACTGATACGCTAAACGTGACGGGAGCCACAACGACCAACGGTATCACGAACACCGGTAACGTCACTACTGACAGCCTGACTGTCAACAATAACGCGACTGTTGGCGGCACACTTGATGTGACCGGCAAGATCTCCGGTAATGGCGGCCTTGCGATCTTGGGGGGTACGACAACCGATACGTTGACTGTTACGGGGGCAACGGCCACCCACGGCATCAACAATAGCGGCGACATTAACAACAACGGCGACATTAAGACGACCACTCTGCACACAACCGGCTCGGCCACCATCGGCGGCCAAGCCTTCCTGACTGGCGGCGCGACGGTTTCCAACAACCTTACCGTGGCCCCTGGCACGGACGTCAGCATGGGCAACAATGCTGTCCACGATGTCGGAACCCCGGTTTTTGCCACCGACGCAACAAACAAGGCCTATGTCGACAAGGGCCTCAACAAAGCCTACGAGGGCACGGCCATCGCGCTTGCCATCTCGCAGCCCGTGTTCCTGCCGGGACAGACCTTCGCGATGCGCGCGGGCTGGGGCACGTATGAAGGCCAGAACGCATTCGGCGCTAGCGTCGCGGGCGTTATTGCACGCGGTACGTTTGGATATGGCTCGACTGTTGCACTCGACGGAGGCATCGGCATGGGCGAACATAGCGGTGTTGCCGGCAAGGCTGGCCTCACCGTTGGCTTCGGCGGCGGCTCTGCCCCGCTGAAGTAGCAAGAGCGGGAGAGAGCGCCCGCTCCACGTTCCAAGGCGCTCTTTCCCAACGCGTGCACGAGACTAGCGTCTGCGGTTTCAGTAAACCCGCCCCCCGGGGTGCCTAAGGCCGCGGCCGCTAGCTCAGCACCCGTCTCAAATCCATCGTGGGTTGCATTAGGGTTGCCGATATCCGGCGACCCTTCATTGTTGTGGTGTTGCGATGAAGTTCATAGCCCGTCTTATTCTGGCGCTCGCGGTTGTCTTCGGTCCGCCATCCGCCCTGGCCGGCCAGAAAGCGAAATCCGCGGCGGCTGGCGCGGAATCCAAGAGCGCGGCGTCCAAGGGCAACAATTTTCAAATGAGCGTGGTCACTTTGACCGTGATCATAAAGGACGCGATCATCGCGCTGCATCAGGCCAACATGACCGGAAATTACTCCGTGCTCCGGGACATGGGCTCGCCAGTCTTCCGGGAGAACTTTGACCAGGCCCGGCTGGTGGCCGTGTTCGCAAATCTGAGGGGCAGGCGCGTCGATCTGAGCCCCGCCTATTTTCTCTCGCCGAATTTGACCCAGCGGCCGGAATTGAACAAAGACAACGAGCTCGTGTTAAAGGGCTTTTTCCCGGCGCAACCCCAGCGGATCCAATTCGAATTGAGGTTCATGCAATTGGACGGCAGATGGCGCCTCGCGGGCATTGGCGTCGACACCGTTGCCCCGTCCACCGGGCAGAAGCCGGCCACAGCCAAGCAGACGCCCTCATCCAAAAAGCGGAAGCCGGGCAAAAAGGCGAAGAAGGCCACCGGGAAACCTAAGACCTGAGCCGTCCTGGCGGCCCGCCGTTTCGAGGCTGCGGCGCTCGCAAGTTACGCTCCGGACAGGCATCCCCGCCATAGAATGGCTGATCTGTGAAACTACATATGAGGAACGCCCCGCGCCGGGCTCGCGTGCAATGCTGGCGGCCCGGTTAAGTTATCGTAAACCATAGGCGGGTTATCCTGCGCGCTTGCCGGAGCGCCCGCCACGAAGGAAGGCACCTCATGAAATTCTTCGCCGATACGGCTGAAATCGCCGAAATCCGCGAGCTTGCCGCCACGGGCCTGCTCGATGGCGTCACCACCAACCCATCGCTCATCGCCAAGGCCGGGGGCAACTTCATCGAGGCCGTGCGCGAGATATGCGGGATCGTCGATGGGCCGGTCAGCGCCGAGGTTGCGGCAACCGATGAGGAGACAATGCTCGCGGAGGCGCGCAAGCTCGCCTCGATCGCCGAAAACGTAGCGGTCAAGGTCCCGCTCACCTGGGCCGGGCTCAAGACCTGCCGCACGCTCTCGCAAGACGGCATCATGGTGAACGTGACGCTGTGCTTCTCAGCCAACCAGGCACTGCTCGCCGCCAAGGCGGGGGCGGCGTTTGTCTCGCCCTTCGTCGGCCGGCTCGACGACGTGGGCGAGGACGGCATGGCCGTCATCCGCGATATCCGCGCCATTTTCGACAACTACCCCGATCTCGGCACTGAAGTGCTTGCGGCCTCGATCCGCCATCCGCGCCATGTCACCGAGGCCGCCCTTGCCGGCGCCGACGTGGCGACCGTGCCGCCCGCCGTGCTAAAGCAGATCGTCAACCACCCGCTCACCGATAAGGGCCTCGCGAAATTCCAGGCCGATTGGAAGAAGACCGGGCAAAGCATTCTGTGATGGAAAGTGGCTGACGGCGCGGGAAATAATGGAGGGCATAACCCCTCACCCCAGCCCTCTCCCACAGGGAGAGGGAGTCCGGCCGCGCCCGCTATCAAGGCGTCCCCTCTCCCAGAGGGAGAGGGACAGGGTGAGGGGTTGTACGCTTCGAAAGATCTCGCCGAAGCCGTCGCGGGCTGGCTCACTTATCTGGGCGGCGAGCGCCGCTATACGGACAACACGCTCGAAGCCTATGAGCGCGATGCGCGCCAGTTCATGGGCTTCCTGGCCGCCTCCTGGCGGCACACCATCTCGCTGGCCGGCCTGAACAGCCTCAATCAGCGCGATTTCCGCAACTTCATGGCCGCGCGGCGCGACGATGGCGCGGGCAGCCGCTCGCTCGCCCGCACGCTTTCGGCGCTACGCTCGCTGTTCCGCTACCTCGAACGCACCGGGCGCCTGCAAAACCGCAGCGTGCTTTCGGTGGCGCTGCCGAAGCTCGCGCCGCGCCTGCCCAAGCCGCTGACCGAGGTCAAGGCTAAGGACATCGTGGACGAGGCTACGCTCGACGGCGAGCTGAGCCAGCATCCCTGGACGGGCGCGCGCAACCAGGCCGTGCTGCTGCTGCTCTACGGCTCGGGCTTGCGGATCTCCGAGGCGCTTGGCCTCAACCGCAAGGACGCGCCGCTTCCCCCCCGCGACGTGCTGCGCATCGCGGGCAAGGGCGGCAAGGAGCGGCTGGCGCCTGTGCTGCCCCTCGCCCAGCAAGCCATCTCGGAATACCTCGAAAAGTGTCCGCACACGCTCGAACCGCATGGCCCGCTATTCGCTGGCGTGAAGGGCGGGCGGCTCAATCCGCGAATCGTGCAGCTCCTGATCGCGCGCCTTCGCGGCAATCTCGGCCTGCCGCATACGGCGACCCCGCACGCGCTGCGCCACTCTTTCGCAACCCACCTCCTGAGCCGCGGCGCAGACTTGCGCGTAATCCAGGAACTTCTGGGCCACGCCAGCCTTTCCACAACGCAAACCTATACCGCCGTTGACCGCGAGCGCCTGTTTCAGGCTTACTCTAAAGCTCACCCGCGGGCCTGAGGCCCGTTCTGAAATAGCCGCGCCATCCGGCTTGTTCCTTTGGCCGCCTGCTGTGCCGCGAAATGGGCTACATACCCGGGATATGCGCCCTTTTTGCGCCACGCGGCCGGCCAGAGTTCCTGCGCTATATGGCTTAGCTATTTCAGAATGAGCCCTAAACGGTTGATCGCCCGCGTGATCGGTTTTAAATGACTCTGCGGACAGCATTTCGCGGGAGGTATCGGCGTGGGCATTCTCTTAGCAGTCGCAAATCGCAAAGGCGGTGTCGGTAAATCGACGGTCACGACCATGCTGGCGCATGGCTTTGCGGCGATTGGGGAACAGCGCGTGCTCGTCGTAGACCTCGATACGCAGTGCAACTCCTCGCTCATCCTGACCGGCGGCGAGAAATGGGAAAACGCGCGCCGCGCCCGCAAGACCATCGCGGAGTATTTCGACCAGAAGTACGACCGGCCGAAGCTCAGGCCGGACAGCTTCATTACCGGCAACGCCGGCGATATCCTGGTGCCGGCCGGCAGCCTTTCGGTGCTTTCCGGCTCGCTTGACCTGGAAGATGTGGAAAACGCGTTCCTCCATAACCGCGCCAAGGCCGGCCTGGACTTCGAAACCGCCGAGCAGGGCGTAATTACGCGCATCCACGAGATGCTGAGCGACTTTGCCGATGCCTTCGACGTGGTGATCTTCGACTGCCCGCCCGGCTTGAGCTTCTCAACGCGTGCGGCATTACGCCTCGCTCACAAGGTCATCGTGCCCTTCCGCCCCGACTTCGTGTCGAGCTACGCCGCCGACCGCATCTCGATCGTCATCGAGGACAAGAAGAAGCTGGAAGACGTGATCGCTATTTCCCCGGAGAAGCGCCGCTACATCGCGCTGGTGAACTTCTGGCGGGACGGCACCTTCCAGCGCCTGAACTATAGCAACGTCGCGGCAATTCATCCCATCATGCGCACTACTATTCCGCAGGACGACGGCATCGCCGAGGCCTTCGAATACCGCGGCGAACTGCTTTCCATTGAGGATAAGTACGGTTCCGGTGCGGAAGTTGTCCGTACCCTCTGCAAAGAAGCTGTCGACTCAATCATAATGCGCTTCCGGAGAGAGGCAGTTCCATGAACGACGAACGGCAAACGAGGATTTTGACTGCTCTGCGCGAGTTGTTCGACGCTATCGCCGAGGAGTTCCGTGCCAATCCTTCTTTTGCCGGCAAAATTGAAAGCGCCCTTGCCAGCGCGGCAGGGCTCACGGACGAGGCGGAGGCGCTGGGTACAGCGCCGCTGCGATTGAACACCGCGGGCCCGGCAGCGCCCAGCCCAAGCCCGGCGGCACAAGCAAACAAGCAGGGCCTCGGCCTGAGCCCCGGCGTGATGAATGTGCTCCGGAATTTCCCGGCGCCGCCCGCGCCGCCGCCGCCACCAGCGGCGACCGCCCAGGCGGCGAAAGACGCCAACAAAGCCAACAAGATGCTTCACAACATCTCCTTCGATCCGCTCGAATGCCACATCGAGGGGGCGCTGCTAAGCGGGCGCGAGCAGGAGGCGCGTGAATTCCTGCGCAAGCTCGACCGCTGGCAGCTTGAGGAGGTGGTGAAAGCGCAGCGCCTTCCCGGCACCAGGAACCTGCAGAAGGCGATCTATGAAGGCGATACCGCGTCCGCCGTGGATGCCATTGTGGGCAGCGCCTTCGAGCGCATCCGCAGCAGGCTTTCCACCGCGCGATAGGCACAAGCGTAAATCCGGCTGGCCGCCCGGCAGCGGGTTCGGCTACGGAAGTTTATGCTGTTGATATCACGCATGAAATAGACAAAGATGGGACTGACTGGAGTGCGAATGCCGGGCTCACGTTTTGGTTGAACCTAAATGCGGCAGCTGAAGCTGCGTGACTGCAAAAGCGGCAAGCAAGATACAGCGTTGACAGCTACTGGCTTTTTCGCCCCGCAGGTGAAGAGCGAGGCAGCAAATCGCAACCGTCATTCCTGCGGAAGTGGGAATCCACTTCTGGCGCTGGAACAAGCTCCTATATGGATCCCCGCTTTCGCGGAGACGGCGCTGCGGCCAGTTTCCCTGCGCTGCATCACCATCATCGCGAGACCACCCCGGCGGCCGTAGCGATCGAAAAACAAGCGCTGCGGCACGCGGGTCTAGATTGCTTCGCCACGCACGCAATTGCGGCATGAACACGCATACGGGTCAGAACTTCCCGCGGCTTGCGCCAATGGGGCGCGGGCTAGTTGACGCGCCGGCGTCTTGCTGCGGGGTTATAGGCGATTGCCGCGTGGTGCTCGCAATAGGGAACGCCAGAAGACTTGCGGCGGCCGCAGAAGTGGAAACCTTCCTCCATGGGGTCGCCCACGGGCCAGTGGCACATGTTCTCCTTGAGATCCGCAAGGGTAATAAGCCCCTCGGGCGCGGGCTCAAGCTCGGGCAGCGCGCGCAGGGGAACCACGGAAGCGGCCTTGCGCTCTTGCGGCTGCACGGCGGGCTTGAGGGCGGTGTTTCCGAAGGTGCGGTACTGGACTTGCGACGATCTTGCAGGGAACAGGGCGATGTTGGAGCGGGGCCTTGCGGTTCTCACGCGCGACGTTGTGGCGCGTCCGGCAAGCCCAAGGCGATGCACTTTGCCAATAACCGCGTTACGCGTAACTTCGCCGAGCTTGGTGGCGATCTGGCTTGCGCTCAGCCCGTCCGCCCAGAGTTTCTTCAGAAGTTCGACGCGTTCATCGGTCCAACTCATAATCGTAGCTCCTCGTTCTGTTCAGCGGACGAACCGCGAATAGGGATCGGGGCCGCTGAGCTTCATGCCAGCGTGGCCACGGCGCTAACGCAGAACAAGGAAACCTGAGGTGCCGCCAAGTGCCCATACACATAGGCTCGCCGCCGGCCGGTGCCGGGGCTGGAAACGCTACCTCATACTGGAACAATCCCCGCAACAGAACGTTGCGGGATGGTGGATGCGGCTAAGCGCAGGAAAGCAGGAAGCCCACCATACTATCTACGCGATGGGGCATATTTGCATAAAAGCCCGCTTAAGACAAATTGCCAAACCGTTAACGCGGAGCCATTTGGGCTCATTTCAGGGGTACTGTGTCTTTTATGCCGGTTGACAGCAGTGGCAAGCCGGCGAAAATGGATCATGCGAGCGTGGCCGCCCAAGTCCGGAGCGGCCTTTTTTTTAAATGAAAGCGAGTGTGCCATCCATGTCTGCGGTGCTGGGAACCTATACGCGGGCAAACGCCGGCTTCGAGAGGGGCGAAGGCGCCTATCTGTGGACGGCGGATGGCGAACGATACCTTGATTTCGCGGCGGGCGTTGCCGTCAACATACTGGGCCATGCCCATCCACACCTTGTGGAAGCCTTGACTGCGCAAGCACATAAAGTGTGGCATACGTCGAACCTCTACCGGGTGCCGGGGCAGGATCTGTTGGCCGCCCGGCTCTGCAAGGCGACGTTCGCGGACAAGGTTTTCTTCGCGAACTCAGGCGCGGAGGCGATGGAAGCCTCCGTGAAGATGGCGCGCAAATACCATAGCCATAACGGACGGCCGGAGCGCTACCGCATCATCACCTTCGAGGGTGCTTTCCACGGGCGCACGCTGGCGATGATCGCGGCGGGAAACCAGAAGAAGCACCTCGAAGGCTTCGGCCCCAAGGTGGACGGCTTCGACCAGGTTCCGCTGGGCGATCTGGACGCGGTGAAGGCTGCGATCACGGAAGAGACGGCCGGCATTCTTATAGAGCCGGTGCAGGGCGAGGGCGGCATCCGCGCGCCGGGGTGGCCGTTCCTGCGCCAGCTTCGCGAGCTTGCGGACGAGCACGGCATTCTCCTGCTTCTCGACGAGGTGCAGACGGGCATGGGCCGCACGGGCAAGCTGTTCGCCTATGAGTGGGCCGGGATCGAGCCGGACATCATGGCCATCGCCAAGGGCCTGGGCGGCGGTTTTCCGGTTGGCGCCTGCCTCGCGACTGAAGAGGCGGCGGCCGGCATGACGGCGGGAAGCCACGGTTCGACGTTCGGCGGCAATCCGCTGGCGGCGGCGGCGGCCAACGCGGTCCTGGACGTGGTGCTGGAGCCGGATTTTCTTCCACATGTCCAAAAGATGGGCTTGCTTTTTAAGCAGCGGCTCGCCGAAATTGTAGATAGGCATCCGGACATCTTGACGGAGGTCCGAGGCGAAGGGCTCATGCTGGGGCTCGTGTGCAAAATACCGAATATGGAGGTCTCCGGCACGCTGTTTGCTGAGAAGCTGCTTACGGTCGCGGCGGGCGATAATGTAGTCAGGCTATTGCCGCCGCTGATCGTAACGGAAAACGAAATAAGGGAGGCGTGCGCGGCGATAGACGGCGCATTGGCGAAACTTGATGTTACAAACCCAGCATAATCCGGGGCTTGCGGAGCAGATGTCACCCCGTCACTTCCTGGACATCGACACCTACGATACGGAGACGTTGCGGTTCATCCTGAATTGTGCGCACTCGCTCAAGAAAGCTTTCAAGAGCGGCACCGGCTCCAGGCCCAAGCTCGCCGAGGACGCGGTGCTCGCCATGCTGTTCGAGAAAAGCTCGACGCGCACGCGCGTTTCCTTCGACGTGGCCATGCGCCAGCTCGGCGGCGAGACGATCGTGCTGAACCACAGCGACATGCAACTCGGCCGTGGCGAAACCATCGCGGACACCGCGCAGGTGCTCTCGCGCTACGTCGATGCGATCATGATGCGCTCGACCTCGCACGAAAAGCTGGTCGAGCTTGCGAAATTCGCCACCGTGCCGGTGATCAACGGTCTGTCCGACAAGTCGCATCCCTGCCAGATCCTCGCCGACATCATGACGCTGGAGGAGAAAAAGGGGGCGCTTGAGCCGCTGACCGTGACCTGGGTTGGCGACTGCAACAACGTCACCACCTCCTGGATTCACGCCGCCGTGCGCTTCGGCTTCACGCTGAGGCTGGCCTCGCCAAAGCTCTTGCAGCCGGCGATGAGCTTCATGGAATGGGCGCGCGCGGAGGGCGGCAAGCTTTCGCTCCACGAGGATCCGGCCGAAGCCGCCGCCGGCGCCGATTGCGTCACCACCGATGTTTGGGTTTCGATGGGCCAGGAGGCCGGCTCGGAGCAGCGGGTCGCGCTCTTGCAGCCCTATCAGGTGAACGAAGCGCTGATGGCGAAAGCCAAGCCCGGCGCGATCTTCATGCACTGCCTGCCGGCTTACCGGGGCATGGAGGTCTCCGCAGGCGTGATCGACGGCCCGCAATCGGTGGTGTTCGACGAGGCGGAAAACCGGCTGCATGTGCAGCGGGCCATCCTGGCGTGGTGCCTGGGGAAGGTTTGATTGCGGATTGCTCCTTCGGGGCGTCATTCCCGCAAAAGCGGGAATCCATTTATCACGTTGGAACAATATCTTACATAGGTACCCGCTTTTGCGGGTACGGCGCTGCGATACTTGGCGCGGCAAGTAGTGTTAAACCGGATTGGAGCCGATGGACGGAGAAAATGGCGGGCGAGGGGGGGGCGGCGCGGACAAGCTCAGCGATTACGTTTTGCCCTTCCAGCTGGAGGCTTCGGGCGCTCGCGGGCGGCTGGTCCGGCTTGGGTCCGTGGCGGACGAAATCCTGACGCGGCACGGCTATCCCGAGCCGGTGCTATTGCTCCTGGGCGAGGCAGTTGCGCTCACAGCGCTGCTTGGCGCTTCGCTGAAATTCGACGGCAGGTTTATCCTGCAAACCCAGTCGGATGGGCCAGTGAGCTTCATGGTCGTGCAATATAGCACGCCGGGGCATTTACGGGGTTACGCCGCCTTCAATGCGGACGATGCCGTCAAGGCCGCGAACGGCGGCGCGGCGGCGAAGGCGCTGCTCGGCGGCGGGCAGCTTGCCATGACAATCGATCCGGGCGCTGGCATGGAGCGCTATCAGGGCATCGTGCCGCTCGCCGGCGAGACGCTTGCCGAAGCCGCACATGAATATTTCGGCCGTTCCGAGCAAATCCCCACCTTCATCCGCATCGCCGTCGCGCGGCATTACACCAGGCCGGATGGCTCCGAGCCCGGAAAATGGACATGGCGCGCTGGCGGGCTCATGGTGCAGAAGCTCACCGCCGAGGGCGGGCGCATCGGCGGCGAGGGCGGGCTTGCGCCCGGAATGACCGGGGGCGACGATGACGGCTGGCGGCGCGCGCTGGCGCTGGCGGCCACCGTCGAGGACCACGAGCTTCTGGACCCGGCGCTCCCGGCGGAACGCTTGCTCTACCGGCTGTTCCACGAGGAGACGGTGCGCGCGTTCGGCGCCTCGCCGCTCGCCGCCCGCTGCGCCTGCTCGCGTGAGCGCGTGGAGGCGATGCTGGAGCGCTTCTCCGCGCAGGACATCGCGGACATGGCCAAGGACGATGTCATCGCTGTTACTTGCGAGTTCTGCAACACGAGTTACAAGTTCGGCGCGAGCCAGTATTTGAAACCGGCGGAGGAGTGAGAAGGCCTCCTCACCCCCAGCCCCTCTCCCGCGAGGGGAGAGGGGAGTTAGGGCGTGCCCGTTGAGAAGGCGTTCCCCTCTCCCCTTGCGGGAGAGGGACAGGGGTGAGGGGACAGTATATGCGTTTCGAAGGAACCAGCACCTACGTCGCCGGGGACGGCCTACGCGTTGCGGTTAACGCGGCCATCGTGCTGGAGCGCCCGCTCCTGGTGAAGGGCGAGCCCGGCACTGGCAAAACCGTGCTCGCGCGCGAGGTGGCCGCCGCGCTGGGCGCACCGCTGATCGAGTGGCACATCAAGTCCACCACCAAGGCGCAGCAGGGCCTCTACGACTACGACGCCGTCAGCCGCCTGCGCGACAGCCAGCTCGGCGACGAACGCGTGAAGGACATCCGCAATTATATCCGCAAGGGCAAGCTCTGGGAGGCTTTCGTCTCGCCGGCGCGGCCCGTGCTGCTCATCGACGAGATCGACAAGGCTGACATCGAGTTCCCGAACGACCTGCTGCAGGAACTCGACCGCATGGAGTTCTTCGTCTACGAGACCGGCGAGGTGGTGAAGGCGGCGCAGCGGCCCATCGTGTTCATCACCTCGAACAACGAGAAGGAGCTGCCCGACGCCTTCCTGCGCCGCTGCTTCTTCCATTACATCCGCTTCCCGGACCGGGAGACCATGCAGGCCATCGTGGATGTGCATTTTCCGGGGCTTAAGCCGCGGCTGCTGCGGGAGGCACTGAGCGTATTCTACGATATCCGCGATGTGCCGGGGATGAAGAAGAAGCCGTCCACTTCGGAGTTGCTGGACTGGATCAAGCTGCTGGTGTCGGAGGATATCGGCCCGGAGCTGCTCAAGGAGCGCGACCCGCGTAAGCTCATCCCGCCGCTCGCTGGCGCGCTCGTCAAGAACGAGCAGGATGTGCAGCTTTTCGAGCGGCTGGCGTTCATGCACCGGCGGAAGGAGCGGGAGTAAGCGGTGGCAGCGATGTATCGTTGGCTGGCGGCGGCGCTGGAGCAGGCGGCAAGCGCGCAATAGCTGCCGCAACGGCGCTGAAAGAGAGCGCCATGCAGGATCAGCGGCGTGCGCCGCGGCCCGGCTATCGCGGAGGAAATCCTCCAGCATATCGAGAAGCGCGGCGCTCTATCCGTTGTGACGGCCGATGGCGTCATCGGCTGCCCGCACCAGGAGGGCTCCATTACGAGGGCGAATGGCGCCCGGTCTGCGTATTCTGGCGCGGGTGGGACCGGAGCGGCAGGCTGGTTTCGTAACGCGACGCTGCGATGTGAAAATGGCTAGGCCTGGAGTATTGCGATAGCCGTGCCGATAGCGCACAGCCGGTGTCAGCGGCAGGGTGGCGTATTTCAAAAATCGAAGCTGCGAGAAGCACATGCCGGAAAACTCCCCTCAGCACCTCTTCGTCTACGGCACGCTGACGCGCGGCGGCCGCAGCCCGTTCGCCGCCCTGCTTGCGGCGCGGGCGCGTTACATCGGCGACGCGTGGGTCGCCGGCCGGCTCTACCGGCTTGGCCATTTCCCGGGCGCGGCGCCGGACCCGGCTTCGAAGTCGCGGATATGGGGGAACGTTTTTCTGATCAGGCGCCCCGCGCTTCTCGCGGCCTTGGACCAGTATGAGGGCTGCGGGGCTGCGGGGGGCATCGTCCCGCTGTTCCGGAGGGAGGCGGTCCGGGTTACGCTGGCGAATGGGAAGGAGCTGGACGCCTGGATCTACAGGTTCACCGGCAGAACGGAAGGCCGGCCTGTTGTGCACAGGCCCGTGGCGCGCCGCTGGGGAACGGCGCCGCCGGATTATTGCTGCTGTAAAACGCGGGCTCCAAAACGGGAAGGGTGATCCGCCAAAACGGCGGATCGGGCCGCAGGAGCCCGCTATTCCGCGCCGTCCCGCTAGTTTGCGATGCGCGAGAGGGTTTCACCCTTGCAAACGAGGCCGCCTAGCGCGCATCCTTGCAGCTTCAATTCCTTA
Source organism: Rhodomicrobiaceae bacterium (assembly GCA_050298295.1). GTDB lineage: Bacteria > Pseudomonadota > Alphaproteobacteria > Rhizobiales > Rhodomicrobiaceae > Rhodomicrobium. Next base: position 30,569 of record JBNKTW010000040.1, on the reverse strand, counting down.
TTGCTCAAGAGAATGACCTTGCCGGTATAGGTGCTGCCATCGTCCGGGTTATAGAGCTTGCCGCGCCAATTATTATTGCTAACCTTCTTGGCGCCGCTCATGATGACAAGGCCCTGAACTTTCCGGTTCCTCTTCGCAGCATCCGGGTTGTTCACGTCCCGCTCACCGGGATTTGTCGCTTTTACGATCTTCGCGCACAAGCCGCCCCCGCAGCTGTAGAATTTTATTTGCGAGCTGTCTGGATGGCGCCAGGTTCCAGTGGGACTGCCGCCTCCGGCAAAAGCCAATGCGGGAGAAAGAGCCACTGCGGCAGCCGCGGCAAACCGGATGAATGCCCTCATCTTTAACCTCTCAAGCGGGGTTTTTTACGTTTTGTGTAACACGAGCGTCGCTCGTGTTTTGATTTTCGCCGGCGGAATGTGGCGAATTTGAGGCTGTCCCTGCCGGCGGCATACTGCCGCGCGCTGAATGCGGGATCGCCCGGCTTATGCGGAGCGCGCAAGCCTAGCTGGCCGCTTATAGAACTGAAAAATAAGGATATTCACGAGCTTCCCGCATGGCAAGGCCACTGGAGGCACCATACGGGTGCAGCAGCCGCCCAGCCACGCTCGCCTTAGACCAATTTGTAACCTGCCATGCAAAATGTATGACATTTGCGCAACAGCGTGACCTGCGCGGCCAGAGCGCAGGAATTTCCCGGCTTGTCAAACGTGTAAACACGAGCGATGCTCTGGTATATCCCAGGTCTGGGGTGAGTTTGCCGGACTTGAGAATGGCCGCGCGGGCCGTTCTTGAGAATGCGCCGCCATGCGCGCGGGGGATTGCCGGTGCGGCCCTGAGCGCCGCGGCAAGCAAAGGCAAACGTTGGGTTGGGAACCACGAGTAAGGGGAGTGGCGTTAGTTCGTCAGGCTGAGATATGAAGTTGCAAGACGGCTACGGCAGGAAGCCTGCCAATTTCGTGCAGTTCGCAAAATCCATCGGCATCGCGGCGATGATGTTTGCGGGAGTACAGGGCGCAAATGCCGGTTCGATGGGCGCTTATACCGATACTTACGCTGGAGACATCAGCGGCCTGGAGCTTCCGGTTGGCGTGTTTATCGTGTCGAACTACGTTGCGGCCCGCCACCAATCCGCGCTTTACGACAACGCGGGCAATCGCGAGCCGGGCAGCTTCAACGTGTATCTGAACACCTTCCGCGTCGATTGGAGAGCGGATGATATCTTCGAACACCCGCTCGTTTTGTCGTTCGCGGCGTATTACGGAAGCCCGCAGAATATAGATACGCCAACACTCCCCAACAGCGACGGGGTGTCCACCTTCTTCGCTCCAACGATATATGCAACGCTCGGTCTTATCGTCGACCAGAAAAACGAAAGAGATCTTGCTCTTAGCAACTTCATCGTGCTGCCTGGCGGCAATTACGACCCCGCCAAGAGCATAAACCTGGCGGCGCCCGATCAGATGACCGACATCGTTCAGCTCACCTATCAGGAGGGCTTGAGGAAATTCTCGCCGGCCTTGAAGAACTTCTGGTTCGACGCTTGGGCGGCGGTTGGTTTCCACAGCGACGGCAGCAATCCGGTGTCGATGGCCGGCTTCGGTTTCGACAAGCTGACGCAGCGCAACACTTACAACGCCGCCGCTTTCCTTCGGTACAACTGGAGCATACTCGGTTTTGCCGCCGCCGGCATCGAGAAGTCCTGGGGCGGCGAGCAGGTCGCCAAGGGCGGAATGCTCGAACTCTTGAACGGCGGCCCCATGTCACTCAGCAAGGACGACTATGTTAAGGGGCATATTCAGTTTGGCATTCCCCTCTCCGAGCGTATGCAGCTCGCAGGCGATATAACGCACGATTTCTATCGCGCTGGCGGCTTCAAGGAAGACTTCACGGCTGAAGTCCGCATTATGAAGATCTTCGCGCCAAGCCTTGGCCTTGAGGAAACACCCGCGAACTGACGCGCGATACTGTATGCCGCGGTGGAGACAAACGGAAAACTGCCGCGGGCGGCACCGCGCACCGCCCGCGGCAGCCATTCGCGGCCAGCCCCGGCGCGAACCGCAGGAAGCCCTGGGCCGTCATTGCAGCGGCGAGCGAAGCGGGGCCGGAGGCAATCAAGGGGCCGCAAGCGCGGCGGCCAAATCTGAATCGCCACGGCGCGTCCCGCGCCTCGCGATGACGGCGGGCAAAACTTCCGGCCAAGCGGCAGTGGCGAGCCTTCCGGGAAACGATTTTCTGGACTGCGAGCCCGGAATGTGGCGCAAACGCAGGGAATGTAGCAGCAGCACGGTGAGGGCGATGACAACCTGCAAAGCACGGGAGCCGCTCTTCCTCCACGGTGGCTTAAGACTTGGGCCAGCCGGAGCAGGCACACTTTCCTCCCCCGCCTTCTGCGGATTTTAACGCGATGGCTCATCGATCCGCCAATACCGGAGCGCCCGCCACGGGACCGCTCGTGCTCGCCGTGGATCTCGGCACTTCGGGATGCAAGTGCGCCCTGGTGTCCTTCGACGGAACCGTAGCGGCGTGGGCGTTTGAGCCGGTTCCCCTGTACATCGAGGGCGTTGCCGCCGAGCAGGCCCCGGACGATTGGTGGACGGCCTTTCTCAACGCGTCGCTGGCCCTGTGCAAGGACGCCGGAATGCGCAGCCGCGTCACCGCCGTATGCTGCTCAACCCAGGGCGAGGGCACGGTGTGCGTGGACCGCGAGGGCAACGCCATCGGCCGGGCAATGCTTTGGCTCGATATGCGCGGCCGTGCGGCAATCGCACGCCGGCTGCGCGGGCCGCTGCTGAATATCGAGGGCATGGACCCGTGGAAGCTTTGGCGCTGGCTCCGGCTGACGGGCGGGGCACCGGCGGACTCGGGCAAGGACAGCGCCGGGCATATCGCCTATATCCGCGACCATGAGCCCGCCCGCTACGAGCGGACCTACAAGTTCCTCAACGTGCTGGACTACATGAACCTGCGCCTGACCGGCCGGTTCTGCGCCACGCCCGACTCCATGGTCACGGCCTGGGTAACGGACAACCGCGATCCTTCGCGCGTCCGCTATCATGACGGCCTTATCCGGAGGCTCGGCATCGAACGGGACAAGCTGCCGGACATGGTGGCGTCCACCGATGTGGTGGGCGCCCTCCTGCCGCACGTGGCGGAGGTGCTTGGCCTGAGCCCGGACACGGTGGTGGTTGCCGGAGCGGTGGACACTTCCGCCGTGGCGGTGGGAGCGGCGGTGAACGATTTCGCACCCCATCTCTATCTCGGCACCTCGTCGTGGCTCGGCGCGCACGTGCCTTTCATGAAGACCGATGTCTTCAGCAAAATCGCGGCCGTCCCCTGCGCGGTGACGGGGCGTTATCTCGCCGTGGCGCTTCAATCTTGCGCCGGCGCCAATCTCTCCTTCCTGCGCGACCGCATCCTTTTCCACCCGGACGAGCTTTTGAGCGATGAGCAGCGGCCGGACGTATACGAAGTCCTGAACCAGATTGCGGCCCGTGTGCCGCCCGGATCGAAGGGCCTGATCTATCTGCCCTGGCTGTTCGGCGAGCGCACGCCCGTCGACGACTCCAGCTTGCGCGCGGGCCTGTTGAACCTGTCTCTGGAGCACAGCCGCGAAGACATCATCCGCGCGTTCATGGAGGGCGTCGCGCTCAACACCCGCTGGATGCTGGAGCCGTTTGTGCGCCTGCTCGGCCGCGCCCCCGGTCCAATCGCCGCCGTGGGGGGCGGGGCGCAATCGGATCTCTGGTGCCAGATCATCGCCGACGTTACTGGCCAGCCCATCCGGCAGCTCGCCAATCCCATTCAGGCCAACGCCATCGGCGCGGCCTTCATAGCCGGCGTTGGGACCGGGGCCTTGACGTTCGCCGATTTACCCGCCCTTCAGCGCGAACGCCGCCTTTACGAACCGGACGCCTCCCTCAAGGCTCTGTACGGCGACAAGTTCGCACTGTTCAAGGAACTGCACCGCAAGCTTGCGCCGGTCTACCGCCGCCTTAACCCGCCTGCCGGGGGGAGCGCTCATGTTCGCCCGTGAGGAACGTCAGCGCGCCGTGGATCTATGCGCCCTGCTTTCGCAGCGGGGCTATCTCGCCGGGACCGGAGGCAATGCCGCTTTGCGCATTGACGCGGAGCTTTTCGCCGTGACGCCTTCCGCCACCGATTACGCGGCGATGACCGCCGCCGATATTTGCGTGGTCCGGCTGGGTGATCTGGCGCGCGTGGAAGGCGAGCGCGCGCCGTCCGTGGAAACGGGCCTTCATGCCCGCGTGCTGCGCCGCCGTCCGGACGTGCATTGCAGCATCCACACGCACCAGCCCGTGGCGAGCGCCTGCGCGCTGCTCGGCGAGATGCTCGCGGTTGAAGAGCCGGAGCTGCGGCGTTCGCTTGGCGTCTGCGTGCCGGTCATCGGCTACATGCCCTCGGGCACGGGGCTCCTGTCCGCCAAGGTCAGCGGCGCCCTGCGCCGGGATGTCAACGCTTACCTCATGCGCAACCACGGCGCGCTGGCTTGTGGAAAAACCGCCCAAGACGCCGTGCAAGCCGTCGAGGACCTGGAGCGCCTTTCGCGCGAGCACCTGCGCCGCAGGATAAGCGCGCGGGCTGCCGCGGAACCGGCGCTTGCCGCCATCCTTTCCGATACCCTTGCAGCGCTGGAGGCTGCGCCATGACCGCTGTTCTTTCAAGACCCTGCTCCGGTGACGCTTCCCAAGCGAATATGGCGGAGGAAGCCGGGAAAACTGCGATTTCCGGGTGGCCGGACATTGATACGCTCTACCAGCGTTTCGACGAACTCGTGCGCCAGCCGATGCGCCCGCTCAAGCCCGAGGGAATGGCGCGGGTCATGCGCTATTTCGAGGAGCGCTGCCAAGGCTCCAAGGCGCTGGCGGAGGCTGCGAAGAAGATCATTCCGGGCGGCGTGCAGCACAACCTTGCCTTCAACTACCCCTTCCCGCTAGCGATGGCCGAAGCTTCGGGCGCGCACCTGACCGACGTGGACGGCAACCGCTACATCGACTTTCTGCAAGCCGGCGGGCCGACGCTTCTGGGCTCTAATCCGCCGGAGCTGCGGCGCAAGGTGAACGGGGTGCTCGACCAGTGCGGGCCTGTCACCGGCCTTCTGCACGAATACGAGGTGAAGCTCGCGGAGCTGGTCTGCCAGTCCATGCCGGCGGTGGAGATGCTGAGGCTGCTCGGCTCCGGCACCGAGGCGGTCATGGGTGCGGTCCGGCTGGCGCGCGCTTATACCGGCCGCAAGTGGATCATCAAGGTTGGCGGCGCGTATCACGGCTGGAGCGACCAGCTCGTCTACGGTATGCGCTTGCCGGGCACGGGACGCATGGAGGCGGTGGGCATCCCGCGCGCGGCCACGGCCTACACGCAGGAATGCCATCCCAACGATCTTGGCGCGCTGCGGCGTATGCTGTGGCTGAACCGGCTGCGTGGCGGCACTGCCGCAGTGCTGCTCGAACCCATCGGCCCGGAGAGCGGCACGCGGCCCGTGCATCCGGACTACAACGCCCAGGTCCGCGCCCTGTGCGACGAGTTCGGCGCGCTCCTGATCTTCGACGAGGTGGTTACGGGCTTCCGGCTCGGCCCAGGCGGAGCGCAGGCCTACTTCAACGTGATGCCGGACATCACCGTGCTTGGCAAATGCCTAGCTGGCGGCTACCCGATGGCCGGCGCAATCGGCGGACGCCGCGAGGTGATGGCGCTCTTGGCGGGCGGCATCGGAACGTCGTCGCGCCGGGCCTTCGTCGGCGGAACCTTGTCCGCCAATCCGCTGTCCTGCGCCGCCGGCTATTACGCCCTGCTCGAAGCCCAGCGCACGGACGCAGCGGCGAAGGCGGGCCGCGCGGGAGACCGCTTGCGGCGCGGCCTGGACGAAATCATCGCCCGGCTCGGCCTGCCCTACGTGGCCTACAACATCGGCTCTATCGTGCACCTGCAAACCTCGGGCGTGCTCCTGCTCGACACCAGCAACCTGTACAAGCTCTGGCGGGCGCGGAACGAGGCCAAGGCGCGCAAGCACATGATGGAGGAGATGGGCGCGGCCTACTCCGCGCACGGCCTCATCACGCTCGCCGGCAGCCGCGTCTACACGAGCCTCGCCGATACGGACGAGGTGATTGACGACGCGCTCAACCGTTTCGAAGACGTATTCAAGCTGGTGTAATGCCGTGACTGGTCCGGACTTTTTCAGGAAACAATGGATTGAGGTGAGGGACCGGCTGGCGGCCAGGGGATTGCTCGCGAAGGTGGATGGCGCGCTGTCCGTGAGATGCCCGGGGCGGGATAGCATGTGGCTGGGAGGTTCGGACAATGTGGAACCGGCGCTTGTGGACTGGAACGGCGCGCCACCCGCCAAAGCCGCCGCACTACATGCCGCCGTCTATACGAGCCGGGGCGATGTGGGCGCAATCACCTGGGCAGACGGTGCCTTCGGGGCGCGCCTGGCCCATTTCGGCGGCGCGCTGCCACAGGTGTTCGACGAACAGGCGCGGCATATCGGCCCCATGCCCGCCGCCATCGAGCATGCGGGCGAGCTACCCGCCGCGCTGCGGCCGGGCGGAAACGCCTTGCTCATGCGCGGCATGCCCCTTTGCTTCGGTGTCACCCCCAGGCGGCTCGCCCTGAACGTGGAACTCTTCGAGAAGTGCGCCAAGGCTTACGTGCTGGCGGCGGCAGCTGGCGGGAGCGTGCGGACGCTGCCCTGGTGGGTGCGCCGCATTGCCAATGGCCGCCTCGCCAAGGACGCGCGGGCCGCCGCCGAAGCCTTCCGGCGCGGCGCGGCGCCCGAGGAAAGCAAGAGCTACTGAACCGGACAAGAACAGGCAAAGGTGGAGGAACGAACCGTCATGAGTACTGCGTCAACGCCGCAAATAGCGCTCCGCCAAATCAGCACTGCCTTGTTCATCGGCTCCGCCGCCCTGCTCATGCTTGGGCTGCAGCCCATCCTCCTCGGCGAACTGGTGGATAAGCATGTCATCACCATGGAAGGCGTCGGCCTCGTCGCCATGGGTGAGATCATGGCCCTTGGCATAGGCACCGCGCTGAGCGATGCGCTGCTGCCGGTCTCCCGCTACAGGCTCATCGCCGTGCTGGCCGCCATCCTGGCCGCGGGCTTCGACGCGGCCACGCTGCTCGCGGACAGCGATGGCCCGTTCATACTGGTCCGGGCGCTCGCGGGTCTCAGCGAGGGCGTGCTGCTTTGGTGCGCCACCGCCATGATCGTACGCACCGGGAAGCCCGATAGGCTGGCCGCTGTCTTCATGGTCGTGCAAACCCTGAGTCAGACGGGACTGGCGTTTTTGCTGGCCCGCTACGCCGTGCGGCATGGCGGATGGCAGGGCGGGTTCGAGGTGCTGGCCGCCGTCACGCTGTTTGCCGTGCTTCCGGCACTGGCGCTGCCGGCCCGGCTCGCGCCACTAGTGGCGTCAAATGAAGCCGCGGAAAAGCTCAAATGGACGGCGGCCTGCCTTCTGCCGCTTGCCACTGCCTTCCTGCACATGTCGGCAATCGGCTCCCTCTGGGCTTACCTTGAGCCGATCGGCCTGGCTGCCGGCTTCGATGCTCAAGGAGCACAGTTTGTAATATCGGAAGTGCTGTTCATGCAGGTCATGGGCGGCATCGCCGCTGTATGGCTCGTCCAAAGGCTCGGTACCGTGTCCACGCTGAGCCTGGGCGGGGTGGTGCTGGCTGCTTCGGCAGCCGGCATTCGCCTCCTGCCGCATGGCGCCACAACGGATTTCGCCCTCGTATGCGCCGTCTTCGGCTTTGCCTGGCTGTTCCTCATGCCCTTCCACGTCGGCCTGGCGCTGCGCGCGGACCCAAAGGGCAGGGTCGCGATGCTTATTCCAGCGGCGCAGCTCGTGGGATCGGCTTTCGGCCCGCTCGTGGCGTCCATGGCGGTCGAAGGCGGCAACGCGGGGCCGGTACCCATCGTCAGCCTTTCCTTCGCGGCCAGCGCCACGGTCCTGCTTCTGCTGGGACGCACGCTTTGGGCCAAGCCCGTGCCAGTGCTGGCGGAAGCGCCCGGAGCAGCGCAATGACGCAGGCTTCCTCATCCGCCGCGCCCAGGTTGAAGCCGCAGACAGTAGCGAGGACGGCGCTGCGGCAGGATGGCCCGCAATCTGCTGCATCCGCAAGACCTGGCATAAAGCCCATAACAATCATGGCTGCGGCACTCCTCCTGGTTCAGGCGGGACCGGCGCGGGCAGAACTCAGCGAACGCCAGACCCAGTTGCTTGCCGTCAACTGCCTGCAATGCCATGCCCGCGAGGCCATTGGCGTTCCGCTCATGGGCAATGCGAAAGACTGGAAAAAGCGCAACGCACAGGGCGAGGACGTTCTGCTTCGCAATACAGTGCAAGGGCTGCGAGGGATGCCGCCGCTCGGCTACTGCGCGGCTTGCACCGAAGAGGATCTGCGCGCGCTCGTCCGGTATGTATCCGGCCTGGATGGAGGCAAGTGATGCGCAGCACCCGCCGCCGCTTTCTCATGACCGCCGCCGCCGGCGCGGCTGCTGCCGTTCTGCCCGGATGCGGATCGCAAAGCAGCCAGCCGCAAGCGCCCGCGCCTTACGAGCCGGGCAAACCGCTGCCCTGGGTCAATTGGGCGGCCACGCAGCACTGCTATCCCAAGCAGCGCTTTGCACCCGCCTCCGAAGCCGAAGTCGCCGATGCGCTGCGCCAAGCGGAAGGGGTGGTGCGCGCCGTGGGCTCTGGCCATTCCTTCACCGCACTTGTGCCAACCGATGACACCTTGATCGCAACCGATCTGCTGGCGGGGCTTGTCAGCAGCGACGATGCCACGCTTGAGGCCGAGCTGTGGGCGGGAACGCGCCTGCACGACATGGGGCCGTTGCTGGCGGGCATCGGGCAGGCGCCGTCAATCATGCCGGACGTGGATTACTTCGCGCTGGGCGGCGCCATCGCGACCTCGGTCCATGGGACCGGCACCGGCTTCGGCTCGCTTTCGAGCTATGTCACGGGGCTGACGCTGGCCACTCCCAGCGGCGAACTCCTCGAATGCTCGCCTGTGAAAAACCCCGAGGTTTTCGCCGCGGCGCGGGCTTCGCTCGGCGCTCTGGGCATCGTCACCCGCATCCGCCTGAAAAACGGCAAGCCGCTGAACCTCACCGAAACCAACCGCGTCGAGCGCACCGAAGACGTTCTCGCCGATCTCGAAAACCGCTTCGCCAAGCACAGGCATTTCGAGTTCCTGCCACTTGTTCACAGCGACCTTTCCGTTACGGTCAGCACCAATCCGGCCGCTCCGGGCGATAAGGATGTGGGATACGACGATCCCCAGGCCGTCTATGAGCTGCGCACGGCCTTTGATGCCGTGAGCTGGATGCCGGGGGCTGGTCAGGTCTATAGCTGGCTCGTCAGCATCATCGGCGCGGTCACGGACGACACGGTCCGCACCGGCGCGTCCTACTCGGTGCTTACCCACCCGCGCCTCGTGCGGTTCCGCGAGATGGAATACATCCTGTCCGCTGAAGCAGGCCCGGCGTGCATCCGGGAAATCCTCAAGACAATCCGCGAGCGGCGCATCCCCGTCTGCTTCCCGCTGGAATACCGCCGCGCCGCAGCCGGCGATGTCTGGCTGTCGATGTTCGAGGGCCGGGCAGGGGCCGCCATCGCCGTGCATCAATTCGCCGATCTCGACTACAAGGCCTATTTCGCGGAAATCGAGCCTATCTTCTGGAAGTATGAAGGGCGGCCCCACTGGGGCAAACTGCATACGCTCGAAGCCAAGCGCCTCGCCGCGCTTTACCCCAAGCATTGGAAGGACTTTCAAGAGGTCCGGCAGGCGCTCGACCCGCAAGGCAAGATGCTCAACCCGTATTTGAAGGCAATTCTGGGAGTTTGATATGATCTCGCGCCGCAAACTGCTGGCCGGCAGCGCGGCGGTGGCCGCCGCATTGGCTATAGTCAAGCCACGCACCTATAGCGGCGGGTATCCGGCCTACTTCGCGGGCCTCAACGCGGTGCTGCGCCGGGAGGGTATCGGCAGGCCGGTGCTGCTGATCGACCTGGACCGGCTGGACCGCAACATAGACCGCGTGGCCCGCTCGGCGAAAACCGGCGGGCAGCGCAATTTCCGTATCGCGGTCAAGTCCGTGCCAAGCCCAGGGCTTGTGGAATACATCGCCGTGCGGGCGGGAACCAGTTCAGCCATGGTGTTCCACCGGCCGTTCCTGCAAGCGATGGCGCGCCAGCGGCCGGACTGGGACCTGCTGCTCGGCAAGCCCATGCCGGTTGCCGCTGCGGCCATGTTCTACAACGAGGCTTACGGCGCGTTCGCCCCTGCGCGGCAACTGCAATGGCTCATCGACACCGAAGCCCGCCTCGCGCAATATCTTGAGCTGGCGCAGGCGCGTGGCCTGAAGCTGCGGGTGAACCTGGAAATCGACGTTGGCCTGCACCGGGGCGGCTTCCCCGAACCTGCCGCCATGGCCAAGGCGCTGCAAACCATCGCGGACCATCCCCAGCACCTGACCTTCTCGGGCTTCATGGGCTATGACGGCCACATCATGGGCCTTCCGGGACTCCTCGTTGGCGGCGAGGCGGCGCGGGTGAAAACGCGTTACGCTAGCTTCACCGGCGCGCTGCGCTCAGGGGTTCCTTCGCTTGCCCAAGGGCCGCTCACCTTTAACGGCGCGGGCAGCCCGACCTTCCGCTATCACGAGGCGGGCTCGCCTTTGAACGACATGGCGGTGGGATCGGCGCTCATGAAGCCGTCGCACTACGATCTTCCCTCGCTCGATGGTTTCGAACCCAGCGCGTTCATCGCCACGCCAGTCCTGAAACGGCAGCCCAACCCCGGATTGCCAACCATCGAGTGGCTGAGCGGCCCGATGACGGCATGGGACGGCAATACCGCGGACATGCTGTTTGCCTATGGCGGCAACTGGATGGCCGAGCCAGAATCTCCGGCCGGGGTGAGCCGCGCCGGGGTTTATACGAGTTCGAACCAGGAGGGCTATTACGCCGCCAAGGGAGTGCCGCTGGCCGTGGACGATTTCCTCTTTCTGCGCCCGGCTCAGGCAGAGGCAGTCCTGCTGCAATTCGGCGATCTTGCCGGGGTGCGGGGAAACCGGATAGAACACCGCTGGCCGGTGTTGCGGGCGAACCTGTAGCAGCCGGCACAGGCGCGGCGCGGCCAGCATGGCGGGGCAGTGTGCTGCGGCTTGGCGCCACACGCAACGGCCTGAATTTGCTTCCACAACAGGTTGTGTGCAATGGTGCGGCAAGGTGCACGGCCGGGTGCCATTCCACATTGGGGCCAGGCCCGCGAACGAGGACGGAACAGCTTGCCTTCCGCTTTGCCGCTAAACGCCAGATTTCGCCGCAGCCGCTTCGCGGGATGGCTTTGCGTGTGCCTGCTGCTGTTGCAAGCGTTCGTTGTTAGCTGTCATGAGCCTAGGGCGCTGTCCGAAATGGCGGCCGGCGCCGGCGGCTTCCCGCCAGCATTTATCTGCAGCGCCGCCGGTTCCCCAGTCCAGCCAGCCGATGGTTCCCAAAAGACGCCTGTCAAGGGCGGATGCGCCTGCGCATTCCATATCTGCGGCTGCTGTCCGGCGATTCTCAGCGGAGCCGTGAGCCTGGTGCCACGCGTGGAACCGGCCGCAGCCAGGATTGCCGGCTACGTCAACGTCAGCCGCGCCGCCAACACCGTCCTGCGCAATGCGAGCGTTCGCGGCCCGCCTGCGTATTTAACATAATTTCCAGTTTCAAAACCGGTTGCCACTGGCGTCCCAAAGACGCGCGGCTTTCGCAAGCTGTGCTCCACTTCCGGGATTGCCGGGCATTTCTTGAACTCCACAATTTATAAGGAACGATCATGACCATCGGCCGCAGACAACTCCTCACCGCCGCTTCCGCCGCCGCTTTTGCAGCTGCATCCGCCCGCGCCTTTGCGGAAAAGGCGCCGATGAACCCGATGGAGTGGACCGATAAGAACGGGCTGCTCAGGGATTTGCCGAAGGACACCGAACCACGGAAAGACGAGCTGACCAAATACCCGCGCTGCCGGTATTGCGGCATGATGCGCGCCAAGTTCAACTCCACCCGTATGCTGCTTGTCTACGAGAACAACGGCGTGGATGCCACCTGCTCGCTGCACTGCGCCGCCATCGGCCTGGCGCTGAACATGGATCTCGGCCTGAAGGAAATGTATGTGGGGGACGCAGGCGCGGCCGGCGATATCAAGCCGCTGACCGATGCCGGAAAGGCGCATTATGTCATCGACCCCAGCAAGCCGGGCGTCATGACCAAGGTCAGCAAGCTGGCTTACTCTGACCGCGCCAAGGCGGACGCGGCGGCAGCGGCGGAGGCCTCCGCCAAGGCAGGCGCGAAGGTGGTGGATTTCGATGCGGCGCTGACGGACGCCTATCTTGGCATGGCGCAGGACACCATCATGATTCGCAAGCGCCGCGCGGAGATGCGCAAGAAGAAGATGTGACGGTCCGGCGTAACGCCAGACAGTGCCTTGAATGAAGGGGATCTCCCCATCCTGTCCTTCTCCCTATGGGAGAAGGAACGCTGCAGCGGCCGTTGTGCAGGCGTCCCTCTCCCTGAGGGAGAGGGGCAGGGTGAGGGGTTGAGAACTCAGATCAGGCCGGAACCTCGCATCTGAACGTCCCAATATTAGCGCGCACGCGCATTCAGGAGATCCATCCATGTGCAAATCTTGCCGCCCCCCAAGCCCCGGCCGGCGCGCCTTTATGCTGCAACTGGCGCCGGCGCTTGTGCTCGCCGCCTTGCCGTTTACACCCGCTCACGCCGGTGCGGCCAAACTGGACCTGCCCACGCCAAAGCCCGGCGATACCTGCCCGGTCTGCGGCATGTTCGTGGCCAAATATCCGCACTGGATTGCCACCGTGCTCTACCGGGACGGCCATGCCGATCACTTCGACGGTCCAAAGGATTTCTTCAAGTACCTGCTGGACATGAAGAAATACGCACGCGGCCGGACACGCGAGCAGATCGCGCGCATGGGTGTGACCAGCTATTACGACGGTTCGCGCATCGACGCAGCAAGCGCCGTATACGTGCTTGGCTCCGACGTGCTCGGGCCGATGGGGCACGAGCTGGTGCCTCACACGGACGAGGCGGACGCGAAGGAGTTCCTGGCCGACCACAAAGGCCGGCGTATCCTGCGTTTCGCCGATGTAACGCTGGCGATTCTCGATGCGCTCGACCTGGGCAAGTTCGAATGATGAACCCAGGGGAGGAGCCTGTGAAAAAACCGCGGAAACGGTCAAAACGGCCCGGAATTCAAGGCCACAGCGTCATCCCCGCGAAGGAGCGTGTGAAGAAATCGGCGCGGCCATCCAACAGCCAGTTGTCATGGCCCGGCTTGACCGGGCCATCCATGAAAAATCCAATGAATTCAGTATGGCTCTGGATGGCCGGAACTTGCCCTCGGGCAAAGACCCGAGGGTCAAGCCCGGCCATGACAGCAGAGGGCGCCGGCGATTTTTTCACCCGCTCCAAGGCGGGATTGAAGGTTCGCGGCTCAGCCGTGGCGGCGGCGGTGACGGGCTTGCTCGTGTTCCTTGCCGCCGCGGAAATGCTGCACGCCGCGCTGGCGGTTAGTGCTGGCCGCGAGAGGCGGGAGGCGTCGCGGGCACTCGCCACCCAGCTCGGCCTCACCGATCTCGCGCTCTTCACTTCGGCCCGCTACACCCGCCACCGCGCGCTCGCCGACCTTCACTCCGCTTTTCAGGATGCCCCCATGGCGATGGAGCATTTCCCCGCCGGTTCGCTGGTGCCGCCGCAGCGTGCCTTTCCCGAGGCGGCGCTGCGCGGCGGAACGGGAGACTGAGCGATGCCCCCCTGGCTTGAACGGCACCGTCTGCTTATCGACTTCGCGGTGGCGTCGCTGCTGCGGCGCAAGATGCGCAATGGCGGCCTGCTGGTGGTCTATACGCTCATCGTATTCGTGCTGGCCTCGATCATGATGTTTGGCGAGGCCATCCGGCGCGAGGCCGCGGCCGTGCTTAGCGGGGCGCCGGAAGTCACCGCGCAGGCAATGCTCATGGGCCGCCACAACTTCGCCACCCGCGCGGACATCGAGAAACTCGGCAAGCTGCGCGGCGTCACGCACATCGAAGGGCGGCTGTGGGGGTATCATTACGATACGGCCTCGGCGGCAAATTACACGCTGCAAGTCCCGCTGGCGGAGGACACCGCCCACGTGCTGGCGCCCGGTGAAACCATCGTGGGCGAAGGCGTGGCGCGGGTCCGCAAGCTTGTGCCGGGCAAATACCTTTTCCTGGTATCGGCGGAAGGCAAGCTCTTGAAGCTCAAGGTGAAGGAAACCCTGCCTTCTGCATCGGCGCTCGTTTCCAGCGATCTCGTGCTGGTCTCCGAGCCGGATTTCCGCCGCTTCTACGGCCTCGGGCCAGATGTATTCACGGACATCGCCATGAGGGTGTCCAATCCGCAGGAAGTTTCCAAAGCGGCGGAAAAGGCGGCGCTGCGCCTGCCCGGCTTCCGCTTCGTGACCCGCGCGGACATGCTGCGCACCTATGAGGCGCTGTTCAGCTGGCGCGAGGGGCTTTTACTGGCGGTATTCGCCGGGGCGCTGCTGGCATTCGTAATTCTGGCCTGGGACAAGGCGTCCGGGCTTTCAGCGGAGGAGCGGCGGGAAATCGGCATTCTCAAAGGTGTCGGCTGGGACACGGGCGACGTTCTCGCCATGAAGATGTGGGAGGGCGCGCTTATTTCGGTGACGGCGTTCCTGGCCGGCACGGTGCTGGCTTACGGCCACGTCTTCCTGTTTTCCGCCTCGCTGCTGGAGCCGGTGCTCAAAGGCTGGTCCATGCTCTACCCGCAATTTCCGCTGACGCCGTCGGTGGATCCGCTGGAGCTTTCCACGCTCGCCTTTTTCTCCATCGTTCCATACATGGCGGCAATCGTGGTTCCGGTCTGGCGCGCCGCCTCCGCCGACCCCGACGCTGTGATGCGGTAGGAGGGCGGCAATGATCGAGCTGAGCGAAGTTACCAAGGTCTACAATCAGGGGCGCGAGAAGGAGGTTGCCGCCATCCGGGGCGTCAGCCTGACCATCAAGGCGCGCGAAGTCACCGTGCTCAAGGGGCCGAGCGGTTCGGGAAAGACCACGCTGCTGACGCTTATCGGCTGCCTCGCGCGGCCCACTTCCGGGCGCGTGCGGCTGCGCGGCGAGGCGGTGTCGTCGCTGCCGGAGAAGTTCCTCGCCGAGCTGCGGCGCCGGACCTTCGGGTTCGTCTTCCAGCAGCACAATCTCAT
The DNA here is from genome assembly GCA_050298295.1 of Rhodomicrobiaceae bacterium. Classification (GTDB taxonomy): domain Bacteria; phylum Pseudomonadota; class Alphaproteobacteria; order Rhizobiales; family Rhodomicrobiaceae; genus Rhodomicrobium. The sequence continues at coordinate 15,287 of JBNKTW010000040.1, read as the reverse complement.
CCGGGGGGTGAGCGCGTTGCAAAATGTCATGCTGCCGGCTTATCCGCTGGGTGTGCCCCATGCGCGGCTGGCCGCCACGGCGCTGGAGATGCTTGCGCAGCTTGGACTGGAACACCGCGCCGGGCTGACCGCGGAGCATCTGTCGGGCGGCGAGGCGCAGCGCGTGGCCATCGCGCGGGCGCTCATCAACAGCCCCGAGGTCATCGTCGCGGACGAGCCGACCGCCAACCTCGATACCGCCCTGACGCAGCAGTTCCTTGAAATCGTCGCGCGCTTCAAGAGCGAGGGCAAAACCGTGCTGATGACCAGCCACGATCCGCGCATCTGGCAGGCGCCGCTGGTGGACACCGTCATTACGCTGGCGGACGGGCGGGAGGCGGCGGCGTGATCTTTCATCCGCCCATCCTGGCGCTGACGCTCGTTTCGCTGCTTTCGGCGGCGGCGGCCATATGGGCCAGTGTTTTTGCGGTTGAGGTGCTGCGGCACTGGGATTTGTCCAGCGGAGCGGAAAAGCAGCTACTGCTGGAACGGCGGACCTATCTCGTTTCAACGGTCATGACGCTGGTGATGACCGCCGAGCTGGCGTCGCTCGTGCTGTTCGTGTTTAATGCCGATCGCATGGCGGTGATGTTCGTGGGCGCCATGTGCGCGGTCGGCACGCTGAATGCCAGCGTGTACGGCTTCCCCGCGCTTATCGCAAAGCTCTGCGTGTTCTTCGGCGCAAGCGCGTGGCTCGCGGTCAATCACGCGGACAGCCAGGGGCGCGATTATCCGCTGATCCGTGTGAAATACCGCCTGCTGCTGGTGCTGGCGCCGCTGGTGGTGCTGGCGGCAGGATTGCAGCTCGCCTATTTCCTCGACCTGAAAGCCGACACCATCACGTCCTGCTGCGGCAAGCTGTTCACGCCGGAAAAACCGGGGCTGAGCGCGGAGCTGGCGGGACTTGGCGAACGGACGGCGCTTGTCCTGCTCTACGGCGGCCTAGCGGTTCTGCTAACAGCGGGCGCTGCGGCCCTTCGCTGGTGGCCCCGCGCCGTGGCGCTTTATGGGGCGGGAAGCGGGGTCTTCTTCGTCATCGGCATCGCCGCCGTGATATCTGTGATTTCTCTATACGTCTACGAACATCCCAACCACCACTGCCCGTTCTGCCTGCTGAAACGCGAATATCACTATTTCGGCTTCCTGCTCTACGCTCCGCTCTTCGCCGGAACGGCGCTAGGGTTGCCGGCCGGTCTCCTCGCATTTCTGCGGCAGCCGGCGAGCCTCGGCCCGGTCATGCCTGCGCTGCTTCGCCGGCTAACCCTTGCCTCGATGGTATGTTTCTTTATCTTCGGCGCCATCGCAACATGGGCGATTTGGGCGTCGGGACTGATTTTGTTCGCCTAAGGAGAAGGAGCCGGATGGCGGGCGAGCATAACGAATTGCAACAGGTGGATCACTAATTCAGGAGAAGACGAATGCGAAGCTTGGTTCTCGCGGCAGGTTTACTTTCAATACTTACGGTCTCCGCCGCGGCGGAGGATAACCGGATGGCTATCGACCTGCCGCCCGAAGTTAAAGTAGACTTCCTGGAGCATATGCGGACGCATATGACCTCGCTCAACGATGTCATTCAGCTCCTGTCGGATGGAAAAATCCATGAGGCAGGCACGGTTGCCCGCAAGGAGATGGCGATCGGCGCGGGAAAGGGCTTCGGGCGCTTCATGCCGCCCGAGTTCAGGGAGATGGGCTTCGAGTTTCATCAGGCCGCCGGCGATTTTGCCCGCACCGCAGCGGACCTTCCCGAGCCGCCGGACGCCGCCGCCTGGGCCAAGGCGATGAACGGCCTCGCGCAAATCACGATGCGGTGCAACGCCTGCCACGCCGCCTTCCGCGTCAAGTAAACACTGGCGGAACCGGCGCCATTGACAAGGCGCATTTGACTGCCCCTGCACAGCGGCCAAGCCCGCCGGAAGGAGGGGCAGTCCGGCGGCCCGGCGGCATCCCGCACACCCCGAAGCAGCAATAGCAAGGAAGAGCCATGAAAACGATAAGCCGCACCAACTTCATCGTGGCGGCCAACATTGTGTGGTTCGTCCTGTTCGCGGCGGAAATTCTCGCGGTGCTGGCCCCCGATTACGTGGCGTGGTGGCAAGCTGAGGGGGCTCGTATGCGGCGCTCCTGCGACGAGGACACCTTCCGTTTCGACCTCCTCGACCGGCTGTATCTCTTCGGCCTGATCTGGCTGTTCTCCGCACCGGTGATGAGCCTGCTTGCCTTGCGCATTCCAGAGAACTGGCCTGACCGGTTGTCCCGCCTTTGGTGGAACGGCGCCGCACCCGCGCGCTCATTCGTTACGGCGGCGGCGGTGCTCGCGCTCTTGCTGTGGCCGCTGAGCGCCATGCTGAACGCGCCTGTTTCAAGCATGTTCGTCCTGGAAGGGGCGCGGGCGGTTCTGCTGCTGGGCGTCCTGCTTTACTACCGCGCAATCATTCTCAGCGCCAAGGCATCGTCCGGGAATAACTGAGCTGGCTGGCCGGAAGCCTCTTTGATAAATCTCAATGCCCGGTTCTGGCTAGCGGCTGCCTTTCCTGGGCCAGCGCGCCCAAAATCGCTGGATAGTCGAAATTGTCCGCCAGGCGGTGCAGCACCGCGCCCAATTCCGCGTTGGATTGCCCGATCTCCGTTATGACAGCCGCTATGCGCTCGCTGTCTAGGCTTTCCAGGGCATCCGCGAGTTCTATGCGGGTTCCGGCGGGCAGAGCGGCGAGCTTGCGGATCATCTGCCCGGCGGGAACGGCTTCCGCCGCCGCCGTGGCTCCAGTTGCCGCTGCCGGTTTCCGGTAGACGTATTGGATGCCGAGCTGCTTTGCCAGGCAAGTGTAGATTTCCTCCGCCCGGTAGGGCTTGCGCACGAAATCGTCCATGCCGGCATTCAGCATTTCCTGCTGCTGTTCCTTGAACACCGAGGCTGTCACGGCGACGATCTTGACATCCTTGCCGTCCGGCAGTTCCCGGATTGCCCGCGCCGCCTCGATGCCATCCATGACCGGCATCCGGCGGTCCATCCAGATCAGGTGCGGGCGCCACTCCCGGAAGAGCCTCACGCACTCCCGGCCGTTCTCCGCAAGCTTCACTTCAAGGCCGGCCCGGTTCATCAGCTCGCTAAGGAGCTTCTGGTTCTCCCGCTGATCCTCGGCGATCAGGATGCGGCAGGGCGGCTGCCCAGGGGCAAGCCCCGTCACTTCCCTGGCCGGCGCCGTCTGCTCCGGCACCGCGATGCCGGCCTCCGTGGCCATCTCCACCGGAACTTCGAAGTGGAAAACCGACCCCTTGCCGGGCGTACTTCTTACACCGATCGTACCGCCCATCAGCTCCACGAACTGGCGTGAGATGGCAAGCCCTAGTCCCGTGCCCTTTTGCGTTCCTGCTTCGCCCAGCTGCACAAAGGGCTGGAACAGGCGCTTCTGCTCTGCGGCGCCGATGCCAGGCCCGGTATCCTCGACCTCCATCATAAGATGCAGCCCGCCGGCTGTCTTCACCTTCACGCCAAGACGTATGGTAACGCCGCCCTGCTCCGTGAATTTCACGGCGTTGCCGGCAAGGTTGAGGAGCACCTGCCGCAGGCGGGCTTCGTCTCCCTTAATGTAGCGCGGAAGGGTGGCGGGCTGTTCCACGCGCAGCCACAGGCCTTTCTCCCGCGCGCGCATCAGCATTATGTCCGCGACGTTGCCAACCATGGCGCAGATGTCGAAAGGAGCGATATCGAGCTGCACGCGCCCCGCCTCGATCTTGGCGATTTCCAGGACGTTGTTGATGACGGCGAGCAGGTGCTCGCCGCTGCTGTTGACGATGCCGAGCTTTTCGCGCTGGCTGTCATTGAGGCCCGTCTCGCGCTGCAACATGGCGGAAAAGCCGAGAATGGCGTTAAGCGGCGTGCGCAGTTCGTGGCTCATGTTCGCCAGAAACACGCTCTTGGCTTTGTTCGCAGCCTCCGCCGCATCGCGGGATAGGAGAAGCTCGGCGGTTCTGCGGTAAACCGTGTCTTCGAGCTGATCCCGGTAGCGCCGGAGTTCTTCCTCGTTGCGTTTGCGCTCCGTGATGTCGGTGAACATCCCGAAGGTTCCCCTGAAATTGTGTTCATCGTCGAAGATGGGGGTGGCGGAGACGATGGTCCACACCGTTTGCCCGTCCTTACGGCGCAAACGGCGCTCGTAGTACTCGGTTATTCCCCTGCGGCGCTTCTCCATTCTCTCATGGTGATCGGGTGCGTCCTCCTCGAACATGAAATCGGTCATCGGGCGGCCGAGCATTTCTCCCGCACTATAGCCGAGCATTTCGCTTATTCTTATGTTGACGATGGTTGTCAGGAAATCCGGCCCAAGCACCCATACCCCTTCGCTTGCGGTGTCCACGATGCGGTGCAGCTGAGCCGCCATGCTGCCGAAAGCCCTGGTCAGGATGCCTATCTCGTCCGGCCGTTCCGTTCCCGGCAGCTCGACGTTGAAGTCGGCGCCGCTGATCCTGGTCGCCGCGGCGGTCAGCGCCTGCACTGGGCGCAGAATGCGGCGCAAGACAATGATCGACAGGAAGATGCTAAGCGCGGCGATAGCAGCCAGAACTGCCGCCATGGCTGAGATAAGCTCCCAAAGCGCATCCCTCATCTGGTCAGTGTTCAACCCGATAATGGCCGAGCCAATGCGTTTTTTCGCAGCGAAAATGGGAGCCGCTGCCTCAAGGATATGCCCTCCCCGCTTCATGGCCTCTGCCGCGTCCAGGGGCTTTTTTGCCGCCAAGAGATTGCGAACCGCAGGCGCCAACGAGATATCCGTCTCCTCAAAGAATGAGGCGAGGGGGATGCCATCCTCGCTAAGAACTATTGCGTAATCGACCTCGCCGTCGGTCTGCACAAGATTCTTTATGTCATTGTTCATCTCCACAAAGTTCAAAGATAGAATACTCCGGGAGCTGGCCTCGGCAACAAACTGCGCGAGGCCCGTGGCCTTGGCCTCAAGGGCACGCTGTAGTTGGCGCTGCTGCTGATATAAAGCCAAGCCGCCCGCGGCCACGATGGCCATGGTCAAGATCCCGGCCACCATCAGCGTCAAACGCAAGACGATACTGCTGTGCCATTCGATCTTGCCTATCAAACGCATATACTGCCTACCGCAATCTGAGCTTGTTCTTGCCACTGGCATTTGCCGCAAAATGGCGGACCCGGAGAGTTACCGATAGGGAGGCTATTCAGGCCGGAGCCTGGATTGGCCAGCGGCGCAACCGCGCCAATCCAGACGATGCCCGTCGAAATACCAGCGGATTGCGGCTGTGCGTTCCGTGCATGGCCCTTGTCAGCAAATACCGCCGGCGTCCACTGTGAAGCAAGGAGCACGGGCAACAGAATTACCGATGCTCCAATGATTGCGCAGTGCTTCTTCGTTTTGCCAGGCATCCGCCGCTCCAATCATGCTTAGGCGATACCTTCCACGCATGAAATCCGGTTTCCCGCAGGGGGCACTGGATCTGGAGACGGCAGCTTAGCGCGCAATTCGGAATATTCCGTCAACGCCAGTTCCGGCGCCTGGCGCGAAACTATTGATATTACTTCGATATTTCAATAAATATGCCCGGAATGGATTGCTTCTTCTTCTCAATGTCATGATTGCTGTGATGACGCGCCGGACAGCCCGCGCCCCTGGTCCGCAAGGCCAAACCAATGAACCGCCGCCTCTTGAAAGGGCCACTGGCCATGGTTCCTTACCCAGCAAATTGGCATCTCAGAGGAGAGCTGCCCCTCAATCCCGGGATGCGCCCGCGCTTAGATCAATCCGGTCCATTCAAGGATTTGGAGAGAAAAAAACACAACACTAATGGCAATAGCAATGGATTGTGCGGCTGCCACGGGCCGACTTACACTAGCTATCTCCTTGCTAATCGAATCGAGACCTGTCCATATCGCAATAAATATAATGGCGATGGTCCAAAACGGTAACCCAAACACAGTATGCGGCATATCTCCTCATCTCAAAAATACTACAACACGCGCCTATCGTCTTCTGTAAACTTTGCGCCGCGTGGACTGCAATTGAGCATTGCACTACCTAAAGTGTGTCGCTGTGATCAGCCCGCCCTTTTTAATTGAGAAACCTGGCTACCCGGCAGAGACAACTCGATCCTTCCGCCGTTATTTTTAATCATGCTGCTTGGCACCGTGTAAGTCTTTGTGAAAAAACCGAGCCAGCTCCTCGCTTCCACTTCGATGGATCTTAACTCGCCGTCCTGCCTGTTGACTTTGCTCACCTTTCCAATCCGCCGGCCATCGGAGCCAAATACCGCGCGTCCTTCAACGATGACGGGATTTCCGGCGGGAACCGGCGCTGGTACTGCCAGCGCAAGCGTAGCGGCATGGGATTGGGCGATTGACTGGCTGGATAGCGCGGCGAACAATAACGGGCTCATTGCTGCCCCCAAGAGGCATAACCATCTGGCTCGCATAACCTGTTTTCCAAAGCTGCCATCCAATACCGCCGTATGGTTGCTTCCTGATCCGCTGCTCAAACCCGGTGCCATCCCTGCTGGCACCTTAACCAAGCTTGTTCTGACCCGTTTTCCGTCCGCGGTGGCGCAAGCTTGAATCCTGCAAAAGGCGGATGCTGCCAGCGCTATCGAACCGGCTGCCGCTTTTCGCGCCTTAACAGGAGCTTAACCATGTGACACCGGCTCCAGCGCACGCGCAACCTGTGATGGTTTCCCAGGTAGTCTCCCCAGGGTAAAATACCCCTGGAGAGAAACTCGCGGCAGGCCCCGCGCGCCGGACCGGGATCCGCCATGCGCGGGTGCCTGCTTCTGAAGATGGCTGGCTACTTCTTCTGCTGCGCAGCGCGCTCGCTTGTAATGGACAAGTCGATCCTTCCAGCTTTGGTCTTGATCGCGTCTGCCGGCACCTCATAGGTCTTTTTAAAGAAACCAAGGAAGCCCTTGGACTGGATCACGATTGAACTCAGCTTGCCGTCAGTCCGGTTGACCTTGCTTACTTTGCCGATCTGCTGCCCCTCCGAGCCGAATACGTCCAGCCCCATAAGATCCTTATCCGCGGCCGGCTTGGCGGGCTCGGCCGGAGCATCGGCTTTGGCTGGGGCTGACGCATCTGCTTGCGCTGGTGCGGCCTCCTTGGCTGGAGCCCCGGCATCGGCGGGGGCGGACGCCGCATCCGCTGGTGCTGCTGCGGCGTCCGTGGCCGGAGCTTGAGCCTCCGCCGGCTTTGAGGGGGTAGCGGGCTGGGCTGGGGCCCCGGCCTCAGCAGGGGGGGACACTTCGCCTGCCTGCGCCGGCGCCGGTGCTGCGTCCTTGGCTGGAGCTGCTGCTTCTTTGGCTGGAGCTGGAGCCTCCGCCTGCTGAGCGGGCGCCGCGGGCTGGGTCTGTGCGAACGAGGGGCCAGCCAGCAGGCCGGACAACAAGACAGACGCTGCGGTGGCAGCTAGGTAGGACGATTTTGCTTGCATAATTAGTTTCCTAAAACTTGTGTTTATGACTGCATTCCCGTTCCGGCAAGCAAATCCCCGTTTTCCCGCGGCAATCTGCGTTGTTGTTTCTCCAGGTGCGGTGCGGAGTATTGAAAACGCCGCCAATGCTGACGGCATCCGGTCCGGGTCTTTTCCAACCAAGCGCCAAATCGCCGGATTCCCGTAGCTGGCCCTGGTCTGATTCAATACTTGCCATCCGGTCCGGCCTGGGCGCAATTCGTGATGGCTCCCGGGGGGCTAATCCCAGGGGAAGCCCCCCCTGAGTCAAAGCCCGCTTCACGCTATGCGCCGCGGTTAATTGACTCATCGCCTGCCCTGTGGGATCGAGTGTTCCGCATGGTAAAGCCGCGCCAGATACTTGCTCTTCCAATGCCCTGGATTGCAGCGCTATATGTTTCCGGGTATGTGCTTTTCGACGCGGTGAGCTACGTTCACCCGTTTGGGGCGTATGGAATAACGCCCTGGAACCCTTCGACCGGCCTAAGCATCCTGGTGGTTCTCCTATGGGGCCGCAGAATGCTGCCGCTGCTTTTTCTGACGCCTTTTCTTGCCGAAGTCGCCGTGCGCGGGCTTGCGCTTCCGTTGTGGATCACCGCCCTGCAGGCGCTTATCGTTGGCGGAGGATACACAACCGCCGCACTCATTCTGCTGCATCGGAAACTGCGATTCGACCTGTCGTTATCGTCTCTGCGCGATTTAAATATATTGATGGGCGTGGCGGTGCTGAGCAGCGCTATCGTTGCATTGGCGTATGTGATGGCGCTTGTTGTCACACAGAAGATAGAGATTCCCGACTTCCTCCCGGCGGCTCTGCGCTTCTGGATCGGCGATATGATCGGAATCGCCCTGGTTGTGCCTTTCGGGCTTCTCGCGGCAACCCGTGAGCGCTTCTTCAGATTCAACTGGCGGACGGTCTTGCATGTTCTGGCTATCTCGGCTGCACTCGCCATAGCCGCCTCCTCGGCCCAGAATGATCAGCTAAAGCTATTTTATTTTCTATTTTTGCCTATCACCTGGGTGGCGGCAAGCGCGGGCCTTGAAAGTGTTAGCGTCGCGCTGGTTGTGACGCAAATTGGACTGTTCGTTGCGCTAGAGTTCATAGGCGCGCGCGCGATCAATATTTTGGACTTGCAGGCGCGTATGCTGGTGCTCGCCGTCACGGGATTTGCCGCCGGCGCCTTGGTGACGGAGAGGCGGCGCGCGGAGCAGAAATTGCTCGAAAACCAAGCAGCCCTGGCGCGCCTTTCCAGGCTCAGCAGCATGGGAGAACTCGCCGCGGCAATCGCGCATGAAGTCAATCAACCCTTGTCGGCCGCCGGCACATATGCCCGCCTGCTGACGGAATCCCTTTCATCTGAGAAGCTTAGCGATCCAAGCGTTGTGGGCACAGCGGAAAAGACCGCCGCGCAAATAGAACGCGCCGCTGCCGTGATAAGGCGGCTGAGAGCGCTCGTGCGAAGCGGCCGGAGCTATCTGTCTACGGTCAGCGCCGCTCAAATCGTCGAAGAGGCAACCAGCCTTGTTGGTCCAATCCTCGAACGGAATAACATCGCCCTCGAAATTGAGATGGACGATGAATTACCAGCGGTCACAGTCGATCGAATTCAAATCGAGCAGGCTCTTATCAATTTAATACGCAATGCGGCGGAGGCGCTTGCAAGTTCGTCCAACACCCGTAAGCGCATTACGTTACACGTCACCAAAACAAGCGCGCAGCGCATCGAAGTCCGCGTTTCCGATAACGGGCCTGGTTTTCCCAAAGAGTTTTGCGGCGCCCCCCCTTCCCTTTTTTCCTCCAGCAAGCAAGATGGCCTCGGGGTGGGGCTCTCTCTCTGCCAATCCATCGCCGAAGCACATGGCGGAACTCTCCGTCTGGATTCCGGGGAGGACGGCGCCACAGTAAGCTTCACGCTTCCGCTTGCCGAAGGACGCGAAGATGACTGAAAAGCCGGATTCAAGCAAAATAGGCGTGGCCCTCGTCGACGATGACGAAGCCGTCCTCGATTCTCTCAGCATCTTCCTTACCAGGCGCGGGCTTACCGTCACTACCTTCACGAACGCTCACGAGTTACTCCGCGTTGTCGATTCCGGAGAGGAGTTTGATTGCGTGGTCACGGACGTGCGTATGCCCGGCATGTCCGGCGTCGAACTCCAGAGCGCCCTCGCCAGCCGCAACCGCGCGTGGCCGTTTATACTCATCACAGGCCATGGCGATGTTGGCATGGCCGTGTCCGCGCTCAAAGCGGGGGCGGCCGATTTCATTGAAAAGCCGACCGACGACCAGCGCTTGCTCGCCAGTATCCGCGAGGCCGTTGCGGCCGCGCGCGAGAGGACGAGGGAACAGGTGGAACTAACGGAAATCGCGAGGCGGTACCGGGAGCTGTCTGACCGCCAGCGTGAGGTAATGAATCTTGCCGTTCAGGGAATCGCCAACAAGGAGATTGCGGCAAAGCTTGGGATCAGCCCGCGTACCGTCGAACATTATCGTGAGCACGTGATGGAGCGAATGCAAGCAGACACTTTCGCGGAGCTTGTCCACATGGCCGTTCGCCTTGGATTGATAGGAAAAGCCTCAAAAACAATGCTCAAAGACTAGATATTTCCCCGCCAAGCCCAGCATAATTCAGCCGATACTTCTTCTGGCCACCCTGATTATTCAGCTGTCTCCCGCGAGGCGTGCGGGAATGCAGCCGCACACCTCCGCAGCCTCACCGCCGCGAAAGCCCATACGCGTTAACATAGCGCCGCAACCGCCGTTCCCGCCTCCGGGCATGTGAAAAAATCCAGTTCTCCCCGCACAGCCGCGTTTTTCTGCCTGGCGGGACAGGAAAGCAAGCCCTGTTTGCCATCCTGTTTCATGCCGCCGCCGTCATGCCATTCAGTGTAACGGCATCCAGCCTGAGGGCGGTCACGAAGTTATGCGTGAATGCCTGCCAAAGCGCGGTGGCGGGGCCGGGAATGATGTGGTGGATTGCAGCCGCCGGTTCACCCTGCAGGTGCGCCGCAAGAATAGTAAAGCACGCCATTTTTAGCGCGTGTTTTACGGCGTGGTGCAGGTTCAACCGCCGTCTTTTTTGGGTTCATAGACCATCCAATGCGTTACACCGTAGCGCTGCCGGACCTCGGCGGCACCCAGCGTTCCGCTCGGGTGTGACGGGCTGGGAATGCGGTGCTTGTAGCATATCCAGCTAATCATGCAGGCGGTGAACGGCTTACCCGTAGTGTTTTTCAAGCCTTCGCTGCCGAGGCTGGCAGCGATCCCGCCATCATTGCGGTCTTTAGCAAGATCCATGATACGGCTGGCGAATGCGGGCGGATATCGCGCCGCCGCCCGCGGCAATCGCTCATTCCTCGCCGATTTGCACCGCCGCCTCGATTTCGGGCCTCATCTTCTTGACGATGGCGACGTTTCTGGGCGGGGGCTCGCGCGAAAGCTCGTCCTCGATGTTGTCGAGATGCTCCTTGAGCTTCTTCTTGCTGTCCCGGTTCAACAGCCCAAGCTTCTCAAGTTCGGCGATGGCGCCGCGCTTATGCTCATGCAGCGTGTCGCGGGCCACGCCGCGCGCCGGCCCGGCGGTGATGAAGAGGTAGGAATTCACCAGTGCCTTTCCCGTTTTGCCCCAGTCTTTCAGATTGGCGAAGCCGTGCGCCTTGGCGCTCTTTTCCGCCTCGGTCTTGAGTTTGCTATTCTTGATCGCCTTGAGCACCGCGCCCAGCGGGTTCTTGGCCAGTTCCGAATCCGCGCCGGTCTTGAGCCCCTCCATGATGGCGATATCGCGCATCTCCTTGAAAGAGGCGAGGAAGCGCGAGACGCTGTCCTTGCTTAAGACCGCTTCCCTGGCCGCGGCCGGTCCGCCCGCCAGCATGGCCGTGAAGGCAAATGCCAGTAAAATCTGTCCTATGAAGTTTCTAAATCTACCCATGTCTTAGGCTCCTGCTCCCTCGCCTGCCGGACTGCGTACCGCTCTCATTGCGTGCAATCTTGGTGAAATAACGGAAATGGAACGCCAGGGAGCCGTTTATTGCCGCGGTTTGCGCCGGCCCATTCCTCCACGCGTGCCCCTTCTCCTGTTCTTCATAATTTTCTGCCACGGTGGCGGGCGGACAGGCACACCAACACCCCAGGCGGCCCATGACCGGCGCGAATCGAGTGCCAGGAGCTGAGGAGACATCCAAGGAAGGCCCGGCGCCGGTGGTGCGCCATCTCCGGGAGATCGTGCTCTGGCCATTGCAGATCGTTGCCAAGGACGGGTGGCGGACAGAGGACTGCTGCGGCGTTTTCGAAAAGGCGGCGCGCGGCACGCCATGGTATTTGCTGGGAGACGGCTTTACAGGCGAGGCGAAAGACTTCCGGGAACGTCACTACCGCGAATTCATCTCGTTTCTGCCGCACGCCAAGCGCTTCCTCTATGGGGAGCCGCCCGCGCGCGGTGCTAGGCCGAAACCGGGCGATATTCCAGCGACGGTTTACAGGCGGGAGGACATTAAAAAAGTCCGGATAACGCTGGAGCGCGGTATGCAGCCGGTTCTTTGCGGCGTGGCGCGCGTCGACCTTCATTTTTTCTACGACATCGATGTGGTCATCCTTGCCTGCGAGATCTTCGCCGGGGACATACCGCTTGATGCTGCCGAAAGTCTCATCCAGAGGTTCGGCAGAGCTTATCCTGCCGGCTGGACCAACGATGGCGCGCCGATACATTGCCCCAGCGAAGCCGAATGGCTGGATGCGGAGGGCAAGGTGCTCATGACGTCCGACTACACCGATCAAGAGCGCTTCCTAAGCTTTACCGGCGAGCACCGGGCTCCTTGCGTGGCGCGGCACTGGGAATACGTGCTGGCGCCAATCGTCAACGGCGCGCAACACAGCGGCGCTCCCTTGCAGTTCCGGGAGATCGAATATTACCGGATGCCGGTCATGTCCTATCTGGCGCTCGATAGCCTCAGCACCTTGAAGCAATCCGACTACCTGGCGCTGGGGCTCGCGACCCAGCCGGCGAAAACCAGGGTTCCATTTTCCAAGCGCTTCTTAAAGAAGTTCGAGGCTAGGAACATCTACGGCCGGCTCTATTCCGGAGGACTTGACGCGCCCGAGATCGAAACCCGTTTTCTGACCACGGGCGAGGCGTTCACCATCGTCTCCGGCGGCGATTCGCCGAGCCTCACCGACAACGAACGGGGCCTTCTCAGCCAGTTCCGCCATCAGTATTTTCTGATGTTCATCGTGGCCCATTTCCACAAGGCCACGCTGTTCATGCTTTCGGACCGGCTTGTCGCCGCGTTGAAAAAGCTCGATCCGGAAAAGCGTGAAGCCATCGACGCCTTCCGCAACGAGACCCTGGCGCTCCAGGAGAACTTTCTGCGCTTCTCACAGCGGTATTACTTCCGCGAGATCTCGGGCCGCGCTCATGTCCGGGATCTGTTCCGCATGGTGCGGAAGCATCTCGGAATGGACGCGCTGTTCAAGGAGCTGCGGAACGAGATTTTCGATCTCGTTCAGTACCTCGACAGCAACGCGCTGCGGCGCCAGAACGCTTCGATGTACCGGCTGACCGTTGTCACCATCGCCGGCCTGGTCGGCACCATCGTCACCGGCTTCCTCGGCATGAACCTCATAGAGGAGGCCCATACGCCGCTCAGCTATAAGCTGAAATATTTCGGATTGGTTACCGCCGGGGTGAGCGTGCTCGTGGCGCTCACCGTCATATACTCACGGCAGCTCACGGCGATGATCGAGAAATTCTCCGGCGACCGCACGTAATATCAGCCGCCAGAAGTAATGACCGTTTCCACCGTCATTCCCGCGAAAGCGGGAATCCACGTAATAACAATGCACTATCCTGCGGAAACATGGATCCCCGCCTTCGCGGGGCTGGCGCCAAAGCGGTCGATACTTTTGGCGGTTGGTATAAGCCCCCATTTCCAGCATTCTGTGCGGGCACTGCCAGACGCCGCAACCGGCGCGGCGGTGCTTCTCCTGGAAGGGTTGCGGCAGAGAGACGGCTTGGGTAAGGTGGCGATGCTCGGGGGTCCGCTGTGCGCGATCTGCGGAGCCGGCGCCGCGGAAACCTCCGCACTTGTGCGCCTTAGTTGCGGTAAAGTCTGTAGCAGTATCAGCGGCGGGAGTCGGGAACGCGCGTAGTGCGCCGCTTGTTGCTTATAGTGGGTCCGGCCGGCCTTAAAGAGGCTGTCTCCGGGAAGCGATCGCCCCACGGGCGTGCGAGGCGCGGTCTAACGGCGAGGCCGGGCCGCCGCAGTTCTGCACCGCCAGGAGCTTGAACATGACGAATCAGCCCGATCCCGCGCCGCCTTCAAGGCTTATTTCACTGGACGACTATGAACCGTTCGCCGGTCCGGAAGCTATTGACCGGCTGCTGCAAAAGGCCGCCCGCCTCTACGATTTGCACATGGTTCATATCAGCTCGACCTATTACGGCGGCGGGGTGGCCGAGCTTCTCTCGTCACTAACCTTGCTGATGAACAGCGCCGGGATCAGAACAGGCTGGCGCGTCATCCAGGGGCGCCCGGACTTTTTCAGCATTACCAAGAAGATGCACAACGCCCTGCAGGGCGGCGCCATCGACCTGACGGATCTGAAGGCCGCCATATACGAAGAAGTCGCGTTCGAAAACGCCGCGCGCATCCACCTTGATCACGACGTCGTCATCGTTCACGACCCCCAGCCTTTGCCGCTTATCGGTCATTTTCGCAAAAAGGCGCCGTGGATCTGGCGCTGCCATGTTGACCTCTCGGACCCTCACCCGGAGCTTTGGGCCTACCTCTCGCGGTTCATCGAGCGTTACGATGCCGTCGTCCTTTCGCTTCCGGAATATGCGCAGCGGTTGAACACGCCGCAGCGTTTCATCATGCCGGGCATCAATCCGTTTTCGACGGCGAACAAAGAGCTAACGGACCGCGAGATCGATGAGCGGCTGGACCATTACGATATCCCGACGGACCTGCCGCTGGTGGTGCAGGTCTCGCGCTTCGATAAATGGAAAGACCCTCAAGGCGTGATCGACGCGTTCCGCATCGCCCGCAAGGAGGTGGATTGCACACTTGTGCTCGCCGGCAACGCAGCCCTCGACGACCCCGAGGGCGTGGACGTGTTCGCATCCATATGCAATTCCGCGGAGGAGCGCATCCGCATTGTATCCGTTCAGGATTCCGCGCTGGTCAACGCCTTGCAGCGGCGCGCCGCGGTCGTGCTGCAGAAGTCGCTCCGCGAGGGGTTCGGGCTGACCGTCACCGAGGCGATGTGGAAAGGAACGCCCGTGATCGGCGGAAATGCTGGCGGCATCCGCCATCAGATCCGCGATGGCGAGAACGGCTTTCTGGTCGACTCCGTGGAGCAGGCCGCCGCGCGCATCGTCCAGGTGCTCAAGGATGACAAGTTGCGCGAGGAGCTCGGCAGAAAGGCTCAGCAGACAGTTCGCGAGCGCTTCCTGCTGCCCCATCTCATGGAGCAATGGCTGGATCTGCTCGGCTCCTTCGAAGCGAGATTCGCGCTTGCGTCGGGGCCGGCCGGTTGATGCACCCGATAGCCTGCGCCAGGCAGGCGCTCCCGCCCGCAAGTTGAGCACCTTATGAACCGTCCCGCCTCCCCATAATGCTCCTGACGTAAATCTGGGGTAGGATACAGCAACCAGGGCTTACCACCCATCACTTTTCCAAGCTGCCCAAAGGGGTGGTGGCGGAATGAGGCGCTGGAGGCAGAACTGCAGCCGGCGCAGGCCGCGCTTGAACCAAGAAATCAAGCCGCGCGCGACATTTTTGCGTTGCGCCGCCGGG
>JBNKTW010000039.1:0-61924 GCA_050298295.1 Rhodomicrobiaceae bacterium | reverse complement strand
TTCCCGCCCCGCGCCGCCACTGTGGCGCAAGTGCCAGCCCCCGCCGGCGCCAAGGGGCGGAAGAAGCCGGCAGCAACTTACAGGCCCTTGCCAAACCGGCCAAGGCTTGCAACCTGTACGCTCTGCGTCCGGTTAGAGATTCGCGTGGTGTCCCGGCAGCCAACGGCAGGATGAGGCATGAGCAAGCAGAACACGGCCATGACAGAGGATCTCTTCGGCGGCGCGGGGCCGGGCGGCACGCCCAAGGGCAATGTCACCCGCCTGCCGGTGCAGAAGCCCGGCGAGAGCTACACCGCGGCCGATATCGAGGTGCTGGAGGGGCTGGAGCCCGTCCGCCGCCGTCCTGGCATGTATATTGGCGGCACGGACGAGAGAGCCATGCACCACCTCTTCGCCGAGGTGATCGACAACGCCATGGACGAGGCGGTGGCGGGCCATGCGGGCTACATCGACGTGGAGCTTAAGGCGGACGGCACGCTGTGCGTCACCGACAACGGGCGCGGCATTCCGGTGGACCCGCACCCGAAATTTCCGGGCAAGTCGGCGCTCGAAGTCATCATGACCACGCTGCATTCCGGCGGCAAGTTCAACTCGAACGTCTATTCGACCAGCGGCGGCCTGCATGGCGTCGGCGTTTCGGTGGTGAACGCGCTTTCGGAGCATCTGGAGGTTGAGGTTGCGCGTGGCGGCCGACTGTTCCGGCAGACCTTCGCCAAGGGCACGCCGCAAGGCAGGCTCGAAGACCTCGGCCAGGTTCGCAACCGGCGCGGCACCACGGTCCGTTTCCGGCCCGATCCCGCGATCTTCAAGGAGCGCGCGCACTTCAAGCCGGTCCGCGTCTTCAAGATGGCCCGCGCCAAGGCGTACCTGTTCGGCGGCGTGGAAATCCGCTGGACCTGCGCGCCAGAGCTGCTGGAGGGCGCCACGGATGTGCCGGAGAAGGCGGTTTTCCATTTCCCCGGCGGCCTCAAGGACTTCCTGGCCGCGCGCATCGGGGGCTTCACCGCCGTCACCAAGGACATGTTCTCCGGCCGCGTGCAGAAGGAAGGCGGGCATGGCAGCGTCGAGTGGGCCATCGCCTGGCTAGCCGATACGGACGGCTTCACGCAGTCTTACTGCAACACCGTGCCCACCCCCGATGGCGGCACACACGAACAGGGCCTGCGCGCCGCGCTGCTCAAATCCCTGCGCGCCTATGGCGAACTGACGAACAACAAGCGCGCCGCCCAGATCACCGCCGACGACATCCAGGTATCGGCCGGCGTGATGCTGTCCGTATTCATCCGCGAGCCCGAATTCCAGGGCCAGACCAAGGACAAGCTCTCCTCCGCCGAGGCCGCCCGCATCGTCGAGAACACGATCAGGGACGCCTTCGACCACTGGCTCACGGCCTCGCCGCAGCAGGCCAACGGCCTCATGGAGTTCGTGATCGAGCGCGCGGAGGAACGCCTGCGCAAGAAGCGCGAGAAGGAGACCCAGCGCAAGAGCGCCACGCGCAAGCTGCGCCTGCCCGGCAAGCTCGCCGACTGCTCGAAGAACGCCAAGGACGACACCGAGATCTTCATCGTGGAGGGCGACTCGGCCGGAGGCTCCGCCAAGCAGGCGCGCGACCGCGCGACACAGGCCGTGCTGCCCTTGCGCGGCAAAATCCTCAACGTCGCCAGCGCGTCGCGCGACAAGCTCGCGCAGAACCAGCTCCTGGCCGACCTCACGCTGGCGCTCGGCTGCGGCGTGGGCAAGCATTACAACGACGGCGAGCTGCGCTACGACCGGGTCATCATCATGACCGACGCCGACGTGGACGGCGCGCACATCGCCTCGCTGCTCATCACCTTTTTCTACCGGCAGATGCCGGAGCTGATCCGCAACGGCCACCTCTATCTCGCAGTGCCGCCGCTCTACCGGCTGAGCCAGGGCGGCAAGACCGCATACGCGCGCAACGACGCCCATCTGGCCGAGTTGAAAGCCAGCGTGTTCACCGGCCGTGGAAAGCTCGAAGTCAGCCGCTTCAAAGGGTTAGGCGAGATGATGCCTGCCCAGCTCAAGGAAACAACCATGGCCCCGAACAAGCGCACGCTGCTCCGCGTGGAAATCACCGGCCGCAGCGGCGATCTAAACGGGCTCGACCAGGAGGCCGACGAGGCGGCGGCGGCCGACATCGTCGAGCAGCTCATGGGCAACAAGCCTGAGGCGCGCTTCCGCTTTATCCAAGAGCGTGCGGCCTTCGCGGAACCCGAAGCGCTGGATATTTGAACCGGCCCGCCCTGCGTGGAAGGCCGGGGTTATGCTATTTGGAGGGCAACCGCAGCCAGAAACCTTTGCGTGGCTTGATCGCAAGTAACCCCACCTGTTAAGGCTCCGTTGGCGCAGGCATCCGCAAAAGCGTTGGTGCGCCCGGCTTCTACCTTTGAGCCCGGCGCGATCTAGCGCGCATATTTCGCATCGGGCCCCCAAAGTGTCAGGTGCTGTTGATCCGGGATTGTCATGCGTGTACCCCCATTTACTGCGCATGGAAATCGCCGGTCTCAACAGCAGTGGCGGCAGCCCCGGTTACGCTACACACGAGGCGGCCAGCAGGCCCTACCGCTGGCCGGTAGAACTACCCAGGTGCCGGAGATGCCGCAACCCGGACCGGATCAACGCCTCCGGCCGCCTCCTCTACGGCGCAGCGTCAGCGAAGCGCGCCCGCCGCCGCCCCTGAGAGAGACGTGCTGAGAGTTGCCACGAATGCTGACGTGAATGGTGCCACGAATGCCGAATGTCGCGTTATAGAAGGCTCCCGAATAGCTGTTCGCCCCTGTCCGGCGCAGGGTCGCGGCTTGGTCTGCGCTTCCCGAAGCTGTCGCGCACACGCCGCTAAGCGATACGTAGCGGCCGGACTGAGAATAGTTGGCGCGGCACCTGGCGCGCTCGCGATGCCCATCGGAAAAGGTGACGATGCCGCCTCCGTACCACGAGCCAATGATGCTCCCTGCCTTCGCTTCCGGAGCGAGGAACACGGCTGCCATGAGCACCAATCCAGCAACCTTCCACAAATTTACTGCTTTTAAAAACCGTAGGTTCTGCGCATTCACGGGGGGGGTCTCCTTGCCTAACGTTGATATTAGTAGATCTGCAACCTGCCGCCAAAGCCAAGTGCGGCCTAATCGGCTGGTTCCATTTCCGGTTTTTGCGCCCTATGGCGATTACCCCGCCAAGTCCGCAACAGAAACATAATCGTTGGCCTCAAAATAAGTAGATCCGCAGTGAGCGCCATCACCATCGCGAAGGCCGAAAGCCATCCGAATAGCCGGAGCGACGGAAGATCCGACAGCACCGTAACGGCAAGCCCGCACGCCAGCACGACGGTGGTCAGGATCAGTGGCGGCCCCATGAGAACGGTGGCGCGTGCCACGCCAATCCCCGCATCCTGGTCCGGACGGTCTTCGATGCGCAGCCGGTTGAGGAAGTGGATGGTGGCGCTCAGCCCGAGCCCAAAAGACACAGTCAGGGCTACGATGCTCGCGAATTGCAGTCCCCGCCCCATAACCCAGAGGAGCACGCCCGAAGCCAGGATGGGGAAAATCGCGGGCAAAACCGCCGCCAGCATCACGATTGCCGAACGGAACGTGAGCCCAATGAAGACCGCAACGAAGACAATCTCGATCGTCAAGGCCTTGTTGAGCCGCTGGATCATGCTCTCGCTATTCTGCGCCGCGACCACGGAGAGCCCTGTCACCGATATTTTATAGCGGGGATGCGCTGTGCGTACGACATCCAGTGCCTTTTCGATCTTCTCGACGATTAGGCGAAGCTTACTTGCATCCACGTCCGGCACATAACCGGCGACAACCGTTGAGCGCTGGTCCTTCGAAACGAACCGCCGCACCAGGCTCTTGGGCAGATAACCCACATATTGCTTCAGGGTGGCGATATCCGTCTTGCCGAGTTTTTCGGCCAGCCAGCGCCGCAGGGTGTCGATGGACCAGACATTCCCCACTCCCGGCTGCCTTTCCATGATCGTGTGCACCTCGTCGAGAACGGCGAGGGACACGGGGTCGTAAAGCGAGGCGTCCGCCGGCAGATCGATCAGCACCGCGATGGGATTCGACCCCGTCAGCTTCGCATCGAGCTG
The DNA here is from genome assembly GCA_050298295.1 of Rhodomicrobiaceae bacterium. Classification (GTDB taxonomy): domain Bacteria; phylum Pseudomonadota; class Alphaproteobacteria; order Rhizobiales; family Rhodomicrobiaceae; genus Rhodomicrobium. Next base: position 57,810 of record JBNKTW010000039.1, on the reverse strand, counting down.
ATGGCTGGCGGCCACCGCTTGCTGTTTGTTCGGCACCTGATCCGCCAGCCGGTAGCGCGCATGGAGGTTCGCATAAGTATAACCCAGCCCCACAATCACAGCCAAGCTGATGAGGCTGTAAATCCCAGGCCGGGCCACCACGCGCAAGGCAATCCAGTTGCAGAAGGCGCGCAGCCAGTCCACGCCGATGTCGGCGCCTTTGATGCGCGCGGCGAACACCTCCTCGCGCCTGACGAGCAAGACGCCCAGGAGCGGCAGCAGCGTTATAACCGTGAACAGGGCAATGACCGTGGAAATAATGCCTGCCTGGGCGAAAGTCTTGATCATCTCCGAGCCGGAGAACAGCAGCGCCACGAAGGAAATAGCCGCCGTTGCGTGGGTCAGCACGCAGGCGGGACCGACTACAAGGATGGCCTGGCGAAACGCCTTGTGCTTGCTTTCGCCCGCGATCAGCCGGTCGCGCGCCGCGAATGTAAGCTGCATACTGTCCGAAAAGCTGATGACCATGATGAGGGGGGTCATCACATTCAGGAAGGTATTGAGCCTGAAATCGAGCCAGCCCAGCGTACCGAGCGAGAGCAGGATCGCGATCAGCGGCGGCCCCGCCGCGATGATCATGAAGGAGATGCGCCGGAAGAATATGATCGCGATCAGGCAGCCGGCCGCAAACCCGATGCTGTTGTAGAGCATCTCGTCGCGCTCGACCGCGTTGCGGATTTCGAGCCGCATGACAGGAACGCCGGTCAAGACAACCTTGAGCCCGGTTCCTTCCAAATCCTCCGCGGCAATTTTCCGGATGTCCGAGACGACCTTCGCGTCGCCCGGGCCGTTCGCGACCTCGGGATCGAGCGCGATGACCATGAGGGCGAGCTTGCCATCCTCCGTAATCAGCTTGCCGCGTATGATCTCGTTGTCGAGCACTTTGTGCACCAGCGCGTCGTATTGCGCGCCTTCGGGAAGTTCGGCGGGGAAAAGCGGTCCCGGCAGCGTGCCATTTTCAGGCGGCGTGCGGGCGGAGAACAGCGAGAGCACACCCCGCGTGCCTTCGACAAGCTGGAGATCGGTGACGAGATTGCGCAGCTTTTCAATCGAATTGCGGCTCATTAGGCCGCTGCCCTCGGCGACCATGAGCACGTCATATTCGTTTGACGGAAAGCGCTTCGAAAATTCCTCGAAGCGCTGGAATTCGGCGTTATTCGAGCGGAACAACGTACTGAGGGAGTCGTCGACCTTGAGCTTGCCTACCCCGAGACCCGCCACCACACACAAAACTGCGGCGATGATCGCGGAGACAATGGGGGTTTTCAGCGCGATCAGCCCTACGCGCTCGAAGCCCAGAACCAGCCTGAAAGGCTCCCGGCTCCGCTGCGCGCCAATTTCGCCTTTTTTTCCATCCAGCCCGGACATGGTCCCTGTGCCCCTACACCTGTTGACCTTAGAGAGCCCTAGCGCAAATTGCACGCAGGATAAAGTACTTCCTGCCGCGCAACCCGGCTAGGTTAGACAGGCTGGCACGGCCCCCCATAAGTACAAGAGGAACGCCGCTTCTGGGCCTAATTTGGAAACAGCCCTGTCACAAATGTGGCACAACTCAGCTGCAAATGTGGCCTGTTCATTTCGCCGCACTACATGAATGCTGACATGCGGGGTTTGTTTCTTCTATTTGATTTTCGTGCTTGAAGCGTTCAGCCGCCGGTTTTTGCGCGGATATGTTTTCCCCTACTTTCGCTTTTCATTTTTGGCCGCGCGGAACCCGGCCGCGGCGGTATCCTTCTCGCACATATATACGCCCCGCTTTGTCGTGCCATATGCCTTCACGCCGGCGCGATGATAGATCTTCGATCTGGTGTTCACCCATACCACCGTTTCTCCTGGGCACTTCGCCTTGGCTTCCGCCTCGCTCGCGAACCGGCCGGCGGCTGGCGCCGCGGCCACTCGCGTTTTCTTTTTCTCCGCCGCATTGGCGGCTCCCGCCTGGGCCCCCTGGCCAAACGGATTCCGTACAGTAGTTTGTGTATCTTGCGCGGACGTTACACTTGCCGCGCATACAATCGCAAAACCCAAAACCAGGGCGCGGAAGAGCGTTTTCATGAACCTGTTCCCAACTAGAAACTCAGCTTATCCGGAATTGTTAGCGCCTGCGGTCCCTCCGGGCAAGCTCCGGGAAGCGTCTGCCGGCGAAATCCCCGCCGGCGCCGCCCGCGTTCCGCCCGGCGCATGGAGAATTGCGGTTCGCACCAGCAGATAGAGAGTGCCCGCGTTGAAGAAGTGCCAGAAATAGTGGGTGCCGATGGGAAGCGTGGCGCAAAGCGGCTGATCCAGGGTCCGCGCCGTAAACGACAGCGCGAACAGCCCTGCCGCGGCGAAGAAACTTCTCCCCGCACCTGCGTCGGAACGCCAAATGCCGATGCCGGCCGCGGCAAGAAAAACCAAGGTAGGCAAATACATCGCGCCGCCCCACAGGAATTTCTCGAACGCATCGGACTCGAGGAAGAACGTCGCCCCGAAGAAAGCAAGGCAGCACAGGCTCTTCAGCCAAACCGGCCAGCGGAAAAAGGCAGTCAGGATCAGCCAGCAATAGAACATCATGAAAACCAGTATCGGGATGACGTCGGCCCACTCCGCCCAGCGCGTCGCAATCGTATGGAAGGTCATGCTGCCGGCCCCAACCACCGCGACGATTACGCAAAGGGCCTTAATGGATGCTTGGAACGCCGTATTCGGCCTCTCCCGCTGCAGACGCCAAGCGGCCCACGCCGCGATGAAAAAGGCGATGTTCGAAATCGCGTTTAAGGGCTCCGCGGTCCACGCCGCGCCTGTACGCTCGCAATAAATATCGACCGGCCGGTTCAGATTGCCGAACCACGAAGCCAAAGAGATTGTCACGCCGGTCTCCTTATTGCCCACAACTGGGGTTGCGTCAGGCAGCCTTGCCCGGCGCGCCGCCTCTGCCGGCCACACCGCCGCCGGACCCTAAACCTGGAAGATACGCTTTGCAATTTCCTCAAAACTTCTTCCGCGCACGCGAGCACTTACGCTTCCACACTGGAACGTTGCCTTTGAAAAAACGTCCGCCTTGAGTGACGGTCCGCGGCCTGCGGCGCAAAAGCCGGGACTTGGCCGGAAGCAGCGCTTGACCGCCATGCCTAACCGGCGTTTGCTGTTCCGTCGACAGCCGCTGCCCCAGGTGCAGGTTCCAGGGCCGGCGTTGGAATTGGGGTTGCGTTGCAGAAGAAGGAAATCCGCGCAGTTTCGGAAGCATCGCCCCCGGCGGCGCGCCCTTGGCTGCGCTGGTACGGAACCGTTCCGGCAAGCCTTTCTTATCCGGACACGACCCTTTACGAGGCGGTGGCGGCTTCCGCCGCGGCGGCCCCAGACGCGATCGCCTGGGACTTCCTGGACACCACCCGCACCTATGCTCGCTTCCTGGAGGAGATCGCTGCCTGCGCCAACGGACTTGCGGCGCTAGGTCTTGCGCAAGGCGAGCGCATCCTCATCAGTATGCCAACCACGCCGCAAGGCATCATAGCGTTTTACGCGGCCAGCAAGCTGGGGGCCGTGCCCGCCATGGTGCACCCGCTTTCGACGCCGCCGGAGCTGGAGCAATATCTGAACGCCACCGGCGCGCGCATCGTGCTGACGCTCGACGCCTTCTACGGCGGCTTCGCGCGTATCAAGCCCGCCGTCCCAGTCGAAAAAATCGTTCTCGCCCGCATCCCTGACTATCTTAAGCCGCTGAAGGCGCTCGGCTTCATGCTTACCAAGGGCCGGAAGATTCCCAGAGTGCCAGCGGACAGCCGCGTTGTCTGGTGGAACGCGCTGATGGACCAGCGGCATCCGCCCGCCCCGCGCGCCAAGACGGGGCCGGACGATCCAGCCGCCATCCTCTTTTCCGGCGGCACTTCCGGTTCCCCCAAGGGGATCATGCTTTCGAACAGCAATTTCATCGCCAACGGTATGCAGATCGCGGCCTGGGGCGGCAGCGAATGGGTGGGCCTCACGATGCTTGCCATCCTGCCGATTTTCCATGGCTTCGGCCTTGCCGTGTGCGTGAACGCGACCTTCATGAAAGGCGGAAAGGCGATCCTGGCGCCCATTTTCACTCCCGAAATCGCCGCCAAGCTTATCCGCCACAAGCGGCCAGACCTGATTGTCGGCGTGCCCACCCTTTACGATGCCCTGGCGCGCAATCCCTTGCTGAAAAAGGCAGACCTCGGCTGCCTCAAAGCCGCCTATTGCGGGGCGGACAGGCTGGCCAGCGGGATCAAGGAGAGCTTTGAAAGCCTCGTGGCTGGACGGGGCGGGAACGTCAAGCTGCGCCAAGGCTACGGACTTACCGAGGCGGTGAGCGGCGTCATGGCCATGCCGCTTGGCGAATACCGCGAAGACAGCGCCGGCGTGCCGCTCCCCGATATGCTCGCCAAAATCTGCAAGCCCGGAACGGAGGAGGAGCTTCCGCCGGGCAGCGAGGGCGAAATCTGCGCCTCCGGGCCAACCATCATGATGGGCTACCTCAACGATCCCGAAGCCACCGCCGCCGCCCTGCGCACCCATGCCGATGGCCGCATCTGGCTGCACACCGGCGACCTTGGGCGCGTGGATGAGGACGGGTTTTTCTATTTCAGCGACCGGCTCAAGCGGATGATCAAATCGTCCGGCTTCAACGTCTTCCCGGCGCAGGTCGAGGCGGTGCTGCATCGGCATCCGGCCGTGCTCCATGCCTGCGTGGTGGGCGTGCCCGACCCGCAGCAAGTCGAGCGCGTCAAGGCTTTCGTCGTGCTCAAGGACGGCGCGCCCGGCACGCCCGCGCTGGAGGAGGAACTTATCGCGTACTGCCGCTCGCAGCTCATCAAATGGTCCTGTCCGCGCAGCATTGAATTCCGGAGCGAATTTCCCAAGACACGCGTGGGGAAAGTCGATTACCGTGCACTGAGGGATGGGGCAACACGATGAAGGCGGATGTCAAACCGGCCGCGCATGGCGGCGATGCCGTTGCCGCGGCGCTCGAAGCCCAGGGGGTGCGGCTGCTGTTCACGCTCTGCGGCGGGCACATTTCGCCGGTCCTGGCAGCCGCCAAGGCGCGCGGCATCCGCGTCGCCGACACACGCGGCGAGGCAGCCGCCATCTTTGCAGCCGACGCCGCCGCCCGGCTGACGGGCATTCCGGGCGTTGCCGCCGTGACAGCCGGCCCCGGCGTGACGAACGCGGTTACCGCGCTCAAGAATGCGCAAATGGCGCAATCGCCCGTGGTGCTGCTGGGCGGGGCCGCGCCGACGCTCTTGCAAGGGCGCGGCGCGCTTCAGGATATCGACCAGCACCCAATCGCGGCGCCGAACGTGAAATTCCTCAGGCGAGTTCGCCGCGTGCGCGATCTGATCCCGGCGGTTATGGAGGCCTTTGCCGCCGTGCGCTCGGGCATGCAAGGACCGGCTTTCGTCGAGTGTCCCGTCGATATCCTGTACGAAGAAGCGCTTGTGCGCCAATGGTATGGCGAGGCGGCCAGCAAAGGCGCCGGCATCGCGGGCCGCATTCTGCGCTTCTACATCAAGCGCCATCTTGCCAGCATGTTCGGCGGAAATGCCGGCGGCAAGGCAATCCAGCCGCGCCAAGTGCACCCGCCAGCCGCGCCGCTTGGGAGCGTCTCCGCCGCGGCGGAGGCCTTGGCGCACGCTAAGCGCCCCATCGCCGTAATCGGCAGCCAGGCTCTTTCAGCGGGCGGCAATCCCGATGCAGTCGCAGCCGCCATTTCGCGGCTTGGCATTCCCGTCTACCTATCCGGCATGGCGCGGGGGCTCCTCGGCCGGCAGCACCCGCTGCAGCTCCGGCACAAGCGCCGCGAAGCCTTGAAAGAGGCAGATTGCGTGATCCTGGCGGGCGTACCATGCGATTTCCGCCTGGACTACGGAAACCACATACGCCGCTCCGCCACCCTGATTGCCACCAATCGCAGCCGCAAGGAAGCGCGGCTGAACCGCAAGCCGGACATTGCAGCAATCGGCGACGCCGGCCTTTTCCTGAGCCAGCTTGCCGGCGAGGCGCACAGCCCGGCTTCCCGCTGGGAGGATTGGATCGCCGGACTGCACGCTCGCGACGCGGCCCGCGAAGCCGTGATCGCGGAGCAAGCCAAGGCTGAAGGCGAGTTCGTCAACCCCATCGCGCTGTTGAAGGCCGTCGATGACGCCGCCGCCGATGACGCCGTTTTTGTTGCGGACGGTGGAGATTTCGTCGGCACGGCCTCCTACATTTTAAGGCCCCGCGGACCACTTGGCTGGCTCGACCCCGGCCCGTTCGGCACGCTGGGCGTTGGCGGCGGCTTCGCGCTGGGCGCGGCGCTGTGCCGTCCAGGCGCCGAGGTTTGGGCCATTTTCGGCGACGGCGCTTTGGGCTACAGCATCGCCGAGTTCGACACCTTCGTCCGCCTCGGCGTCCCCATTATCGCGGTCGTTGGCAACGATGCCGGCTGGTCTCAGATAGCGCGGGAACAGGTGAAAGTGCTAAAAGATGATGTGGCCACCACGCTGGCCCGCAGCGCCTATCATGAGGTGGCGGCGGGCTTTGGCGCGGAGGGCATAGTCGTGAAGAGCAACGCGGAGGTTCCGGAGGCGCTCGCGCGCGCGAAGGAAGCCGCAAAGGCGGGTAAACCCGTGCTGGTCAACGTATGGCTTGACCGGACCGCCTTCCGCGAAGGCTCGCTGTCGATGTGACCGCTGGAGGAAACCGCCATGACCGCTATCGAAGCCATCCCCCTCCAGGCTGAGTTAAGCCCGGCTGAGACACTCGCGATGCAGCGCGAGGCATTCCTGCGCGCAGGCCCGCCAACGCTCCGCCAGCGCAAGGCCGACATCAAGAAGCTGATGGTTGCGGTCAGGAATGAAGCCAACGCCATCGCGGCCGCCATCTCGGCGGACTTCGGCAACCGCTCGCGCCACGAAACGCTCCTGGCCGACATCTGGCCCGTGCTCGCCTCCGCCCGGTTCACGCTGCGGCATCTCTCCTTCTGGATGAAGCCGAAACGGGTTCCGGTCGGGCTGGAGCTGCTTCCCGCCTCCGGCCGCATACTCTATCAGCCTCTTGGCGTCGTTGGCATCATCAGCCCATGGAACTATCCTTTCAATCTCGCCATCGTGCCGCTGATCGCGGCCCTCGCCGCCGGCAACCGCGTCATGCTGAAGCCCTCGGAACTAAGCCCGCGAACCTCCGAATACCTTGCTTCGTTCCTGGCCAGGCTCTACCCCGAGGAAAAGGTGGCGACTGTGCTTGGCGGCCCCGAGACGGGAGCGGCCTTCTCCGCCCTGCCCTTCGACCATCTGTTCTACACCGGCTCGACGGCGGTCGGCCGCCGCGTCATGCACGCCGCTGCTGATAACCTGACGCCCGTCACCTTGGAGCTTGGCGGCAAGTCGCCCTGCATCGTCGCAGGCGACGCGCCGCTTGCCTCGGCCGCCGAAAGCATCGCCTCGGGCAAGTTCCTGAACGCCGGCCAGACCTGCATCGCGCCGGACTACGTGCTTGTGCCACAGCCCCGCCGGGACAAGTTCACCGGCCACCTTCAGGACGCGATCGCCAAGTTCTATCCGTCGCTTCGCGCCAACCGCGACTACACCTCCATCATCAATGACCGTCACTATGGGCGCGTGGTCCGCTATATCGAGGAAGCCCGCGAGCGCGGCGTCCGCATAATCGAAATCAACCCGGCGAAGGAAACCCTTGTACCGGAGGAGCGCAAAATCGCGCCCACGCTCCTTATCGATCCGCCGGACGATCTCGCCGTCATGCGCGAGGAGATCTTCGGCCCCGTCCTGCCCATCGTCTCCTATGCCACGCTCGACGACGCCATCGCCTACGTCAACGCGAGGCCCCGCCCGCTCGCCCTCTACTTCTTCGGCCCCGACCGCGTGAGCCGGGAAAAGGTGCTGACCCGGACCGTCTCCGGCGGCGTCACCGTCAACGATACGCTCCTGCACGTCGCGGCCGACAGCCTGCCCTTCGGCGGCGTGGGCCCCTCCGGCATGGGCGCCTATCATGGCGAGTTCGGATTCCAGGCCTTCTCGCACAGGAAGGCCGTGTTCCTGCAGAACCCGATCAATGGCACCGCGCTTTTGCGCCCGCCCTTCGGACAGATCGCCGAGCGCATGATCAAGTTCATGCTGGGGCGGTAGGGGCGTTTGCGCGGCCCGGCTGTTGTGCATTTGTTAACGCTGAACGGTGCCATTTTGGGTGGATTCCGGCGTTCTTGCATTTTGAACTAATATAGCAGATGCGGCTTGAGGAAGCGTTAAGCGGCGAGTGCTTTGTCTATGTCATTGACATTACGATGAAAAATGCACGTTGAAATCGTCCGTGTTATATGCAAAATTGGTTAAAATCCAAATTGCCGGTATATTTAACGGGATTCCGCAAACGCAGAAAACAGTCCAAAACGCGGAAAAATTCGCAGAAATGCGGCATCCGCGGGCATTGGATGCCGGCGTTAACCATACTGCCATTTACCATAGCGGGCGCCCGTTAAACCGCGGGCCGTCCTGAGCTGGCGGAAGCTTCGATCCGGTCCTGTCCGATTGCGCGCTGGCCCGTTTCGCGGCGCAGGCGCGGGGTACCGGCAAAAACACGGCTTCCGCGGAGTGACTTGGAGTAATCAGACCGGCTTATGCCAGCATATGCTTCGCCCATGGCGGCAGCGCTTGGTACGCTTCACGATCGGCCGCACCCGAACGGCGGCCAGGGGGAATTATGACTATGCCAATGCGTCCCATCATCGCATTTTTTCTGCTTCTCATGATTCTTTTGCCTGGCCAAAGTTGCTGGTCCGCAGCCGGGGAACCAGCTGCCTGGCAAGTGGCTCAATCGGATGGCGAACCCAAGGGACCGCTGGCTAGGCTTCGCCAGCTTCTGAGGGGGGAACCCGCACAACAGAGCCGCAGCACCAATGCAGGCATCCGCGCGGACACGCCGTTCGGCCTTCACGCAGTGGGAATGCCCTTTTTGAACAAGCTCGGCGACTCGCGCGCCTCAATCGTGCGGATCATCATCACCGGCCCCCTATGGACGAAGGTGGAAACCGGACGGGGCCTCGACTTTTCCAAGCTAGACAAGATCGTGCGCGGCCTGCAACGGAGCGGCATAGACCTCGTCATCACCATGGACGCCAATAGCCCGAATTGGGGCGCCCGCAACCTGTTTTCCAAGAAAATGGGGAAATTGGAACCGACCACCCATTCCGGCGCGCCGGCCGACAGGCGCCGGTACGAAGAGACGCTGCGGGGTATCGCGGAGCGCTACGACCACGATGGCGATAACGACATGCCCGGCTTGGCCTACTCCGTCGATTACTACCAGATAGTGAATGAGTGGATCTGGCAGTGGGAAGGCTCCCAAGAGGACTATCTGCGCCACCTTGAACACTCCTGGCGTGTCATCAAAGGCGCTCACCCGCGAGCGAAAATCATCCTTGGGGGCCTCACCGGCGTCGAGTATCTGGCCATGGAGGAACAGCCCGGCGCTAGCCGCACGTTGAAGCTGGGCGGGATGTTAGGCAAGGACGAGCCGATAATCATGTCCCTGGACGAGTTCAAGAGGAAGAGGCCGGGACAAGTCGAAGCCACGATCGCGAAACTGAAATTCATCCTGACAAAAGGCCAGCCCTACTATGACATCATCGACCTGCATTCTTATACCGATACCTGCGAGGAGATGATCCCATCAATTAAGGTCCTGAAGAAGTTCGCGCCATCCAAAGCAATCTGGTCCATGGAGAACGCCGGCCCCTTTTATTACTATTCACCGCAGCGGCACAGCCAGGAGCTGATCAAAAGGTATGTTTCCGGCTTGGCTCACGGCGTGACGAAAATATTCTGGAGCAGTTATAATCCCACTCGCGGATGGCCGGAAAACTTCTTGAACCTTAGCCTGCTGGACGGATGGGGCAGGAGGAAAAGCGCGTACCACACTTACAAGTTTCTCGCCTCGAACATGGAAGGGTTGCGAAGCGTGTCCAAGGTCAATGCGGGCCGGGGAGTAGAAGCATACCGCGTGGTCACTGGCGGCGGCGTCCTTTTTGCCGCCTGGACTGACGGAGGGGAAAGGACGGCCACGCTGCGCCGGGTTCCACGCGGTGGCCGGTTTCGGGCGGTCACTTTGCGGGTGACGGGCACCCGGGGGATCGAGGCGAAGGAGGTCGAGCTCCGCGGGCGTAACGGCGGCCTGGAATTCCTAGCGTCCGGCGATCCGGTTTTCGTGCGTAGCCGTTTCACGGATAGGTGACGGCCCGGATTCCGGTTCCGGCTCCCAAAGCCGGTGGTGAAAGATGCCACTTGCCCCAAAGCGCGCCGCCCGGAGGTGAAATCATGCGCGCGGGAAACCGGGTTTCGCTGCCCCGCTCTTTACCTGCGGGGTGAAAAGCCAGTAGCTGCCAGCGCTGTGTTTTGCTTGCCGCTTTTGCAGCCACGCAGCTTCAACCGCCGCATTTGGGTTCAAACGTTCCTGCCCCAAGACCCAACGGCTTGCACCAGCTATTACATAGACCCGGTGCCCCTATTCTTGTTTTAGAGGTGGCGGCTTCTTGTCCTTATCCAAGAGCACGCGGGTAAGAGGCGATTTCGCCGGCTCGCGAAAGCCCCAGCGGATGTAGGAGCCGATATCGAACCTGAGCTTCCGGTCCTTCGAGAATTGCGAGGCGCGGCGCGCAAAGCTGGCGCGCTCCAGCGGCGTCTTGGCGGGCATCGCCAGGACGATCTCGTTGGGACCGTATGCCGTCTCCACAAGGTATACCGAACCGAACACTTCCTGGTAAGTGCGGACCATTTCATCGTGCAGACGGTTGTCCGCGGGCACCCAGATATTGGCCGCCACCAGGCCGTTTGGTGTGAGCGCCCGGCGTACCGCCTGCAAAAACTCCTTGGTGGCCATATGATAAGGGATATTTTCACTGCCATAGGCGTCCAGGAAGATGATGTCATACGGGGTCACGCACTTCTCTATGAACCGCCGGCCGTCCTCAACGTAGGCGTGCATGGCCGCGTCCTCGCGGAACCCAAAGAACTTTTTGGCCACGTCCACCACGCCAGGGTCGATGTCAACCGTGTCGATGACCATCCTGGGATATTGCTTGCGGAAGAAAGTGGGCAGCGTACCGCCTCCAAGTCCCACAACCAAGACCCGCTTGGGTTCGCGGGCCAAGACCAGCGCGGCGGTTATTGCCTGGGCGTACTCGTATTCGATGTGGTCCGGGTCGCCCAATTTGACGGTGCTGTCGGGATACTTAGCGCCACTGAACCAGAGGGTCACCAGCCCCCTGTTGCTCTTCTTCACGATGATCGTTGCGTAGGGTGTGACCTTTGTGAATATGGTCTTTTCTTCCTCTGCCGCCTGCCTAGGGCCGCACCCGGCGGCAACCGCCAGCATCATCGCAACGGCAAGCCACACTCGAAGTTTCATGCCGGACCCCTTTCGAAATGATCATAGGAGGCGCTGCGTTTCCGGGCGGTTTCCCCGGCATCGCCCGCGGCACAAGCTGCGCCAGACCGATTCATCTTCACCATCAGCAGCGTCCTTGAGGGAAACGGTCACCGCGCTATTTAGCCGGAAAACTCCTGTATGAAGTTCATCACCGGTCACAAGCGCCTTGATGCTGACGAACGTAAGTTCGGGTTCCAAAGCCTCTTCCGGGTCAACCGTGAGTATGGGGAATGGAAGCCTGGATATCTCGCCAAAAATGTTTTGATCAACCGCCGTACCTGAGAGTCCAGCTGCCGCAGCCTATTCGAAGCGGCAATTCCGGATTCGGCCCGGCGCCGGAACATAGGTAGATATGTTGCTGGTCCCGAAACATCGTGGCCGCGCCCGGTCCAGAGCGGAACACATTTTGTGCGTACACGCATTCGGCCGCGCGCAGGAAACCAGGTTTCGCTGCCCCGCCTCGAACGGGTACAAACATACCCTGGCGGAGCATTTCACAATTACCGTTACAATTTGCTCTAGGGAACCTTCCCGGAAATCGCAAGAAATGGGGCACAAGCGAGCGCGGTGGAGGCGTATGAATGAGCCTGCTACAAACCAGTCAACCAGCGCCACGATGGCGTTTATGGCTTGCTGTTTGCTTCGTAGCCGCGTCTATTCCTTTGCCCGTTATTGTAGAACTGTTTTCGTCCCTCTGCTGTAATTCAATACAACAATATGGCATCGTGGCAAAATTCGCCGTTTCTGGCTTTAGTGTTTTCGTGGTCCTGACGCTAGCCCTTGCGCTTACGGCGCCGCGCTGGCGCAATGGCGCGTTGGGAGATACCGAACGCGCGCTCTATTGGTTCGGCTGCGCGTTGGCTCTCTTCTGGGTGACGGGCGCGTTATCCGAGGCCACAACTTTGGAATTCCGGTACGACGCCGGGAAGGCGGCTAAACTAAGAGAAGCCATTTCATTATTTACATTTGCCGCGATACCAATTTCGGCCGCCGTGGCCGCTTGGCCGCGCTGGCGCGCCGGTACATTGGGAGCCACCGGACGAGGACTTTATTGGTTCGGCTGCGTGTTGTTTCTTGCTTGGAGCGTGCCTCCGTTTTTCATGGATGCTGGCTGGAGTTATTTGGGACCTACCGGGGCTGCTCATTTGGCCAGCGGCGCCGTTGTTTCGTTTGCGGCGGCTCTCACGGCAGCCATCGTATTTGCCGGGCCGCGCTGGTGGAACGGTACGGTTGGCGGCACGGAACTGGCTCTTTATTGGCTCGGCTGTATCTGGGTCCTAATAGATGCGATACATCGGCTTTCAATACACATGGACTGGCGCCTCGTGGAATCTGGCTACTTTTCTCCCTATATAAGTGGCGCTCTGGTAATAATCATTTTGACTGCCACTTCGGCCATCGCTCTAGCTGGACCGCGCTGGCGGTCTGGCGCTCTCGGCAGTACAGAACTGACAATCTACTGGCTTGTTGTTACTTTCTTGATCAGCATGTTTGTGCTCATGCTTTTTAGGGTCTGGGATTGGAGTTTTCTGGGTTCGAAAGCGCCTGCCTCTTTCATGAGTGGCGTTACCTCCGGTCTTTGCATCTTCATCTGCTCCAGCCTCGCACTGTTCGTGGCCAGAAAGAAGCTGACGGCGGCGCACCACTAGCCCGCATTGCTCACAAGATCGCGCGATGATGCGGGTGGCGGCTGGCCGGCTAATGCCAGCTCAGCGTGATACCGATGTCGCCCGGCATCCCCCCCGGAAATTCGAGGATCTGATACCGGATCTTGTAGCCTTTCGTGTGCAGATGGTCCTTCCAAAGCTGATAAATCTCCTTCGGGACACCCGTCAGCGTGGTTTCCCATCCCGGTTCAGCCTGGTTGATAGCGCGTCCGTGATCTGTGCACAGGTCGTTCGGAAAGCGGTAAACCTGCACCTCCAGCAAGCCGCTGTCCGTAGCCCGTTTTATAACCGAGGCCGCCAGCTTGACTTTTTCCTCGTCGCTCAATCCGGAAGGCTGGCTCAGCTTCTTGACCAGCGCGTCCTTCTCTGCCTGTTCCGCCGCCTTCTGCCGGCTTTGCGCCGCGGCCTTCTCCGCCTCCGCTTCCGCAACCCGGCTCAACACATCAGTCGCCTTCGGCAGGATATCGTCGATGTCCTGGATCATGGAAAACTCTCCTCCTCCGTTCCCCGAACCGCCCTTTGCGTGAGCTGGAATGATTCCACAATCAATGGTAGCGGAACTTGATATCCATCAATGATGTCGGCAATTAGTAATTTATTATACAATAGGTTGCGGGTTCCGGCATGTAATGGGGACGGACTCCATCCGGGGGAAACGCCCATTCCGCAGTATTCTGATAGCCTTGAACACACACCGGCGCCGCGGGCGCGGATACAACCGGGCGCTGTGCGGTCAAACGAGAGGAGCACGCCGTCATGGCAATCGAAGGTCTAATTATTCTATTACTTGTAGGCGCTATTGCGGGCTGGCTCGCGGGCCTGATCGTCAAAGGCGTCGGGTTTGGCTTTCTCGGAAACATTGTCGTCGGCATCATTGGCGCGCTGATCGGCGGTTTTCTTTTGCCGCGGCTTGGCGTTTTCATCGGTGGCGGCATCGTCCCATCCGTCATCAACGCCACAATCGGCGCAGTCATCCTGCTGGTGATCATCGGTTTGGTGAAAAGATAGAGCGCTCCTTAGCCGGGCCGCCGTGGCAAGCGCCCGGCTCTCATATGCGGGGCAGTCAATGCAAATTCCGGGCGCCGCGTTTGGCGGAAGCGGAGTTCTTTACGAATGGTGTCTGCCGCATAACTTCGCAAGCTAAAGGTGAACCTGGAAAGTATACTGAACGTTAGCTAACAAATAGATAATGAACATCGCCTGCCAAGCAAGCGGTGATATGATTGCTGTTGCGAAGCGCACGATGAGAGTGCTGTGGTTCCAAGTGGCCTGCCGGAATGACGCGTTACCTTCAAATCTGTTTTTTTGTGCTTGGGTGCCTGGCCATGACTGGGCAAGCCGGTGCGAGAGGGTTGTGGCTGTGGGATAAAACGCTCGCGACCGATCCCGCCCAGCGGGAGGTTTTCCTCAACTTCGCGGCCGGCAGGAATATCACCGTGATCTACATCGAAAGCCAGGCGCTCATTCAAAATAACCAGCCGGCTTTGCGGGATTTCGTGCTGGCGGCGAAGGCACGGTCGATGGAAGTCGATTTTCTGTTCGGGGACCCAAGCTGGGCCCTGACCCCGAACCATTCCACCGCTACCAATCTTGCCCAAGCGGCCGCCGCATACAGCAGAGCCTACCCGGCTGCCCGCCCGCGCGGCGTGCACTTCGACGTGGAGCCTTATCTGCTGCCGCAGTGGAAAACCAGCAAGAATGGCGTCGCCAGCCAATATCTGGATCTGATCGAAAAACTGAATGCGATTACCGCTCCAGTGCCGCTACAGCTCACCGTGGACATTCCATTCTGGTTCGATGGAGAACGCATTTTCCGGGGCGGCCAAAAAAAGCGGCCTCTCAACCAATGGGTCCAGGACCTGTCGGACAGGGTGGTTCTCATGGACTACCGTGATACCGCCAGCCTTATAATCAAATTCGCCGCGAACGAAATCAGGTATGGCGATAAAATCGGGAAGAAGGTCGGGATCGGCGTCGAGACGCAATGCGGGCAGGAGCCGGCCTATGTCTCGTTCTGCGACAAGGGTAACGCGGCCATGGAGGCCGCGCTGGCCGCGGTGCAGAGCCGCTACGCATCCAACAAGTCCTACGACGGAATCTCCATCCACCACTATGGCTCCTACCTCACATTGAGGCCTTGAAGCCGCGCACGGACGCTTGCGGCAACCATGGCATATATACCCATGGTTGCGCCGCCGGCGCCCATGAGGTATGCGGTTGGGCGCGGTCAATGGGAGGAACGGCGGCCATGGAGAAATCCGCGGGGAAGAAGAAGCTAAAAAAGAAGGATTACGAAAACGGGCTTCGCCGCTTGCAGGTCGAGCTTTGCCATCTGCAGGATTGGGTGAAAGCGGCCGGCGCCCGCATCATCATCGTATTCGAGGGCCGGGACGCCGCTGGCAAAGGCGGAACCATCAGGGCGATGACGGAACGGGTGAGCCCCCGGGTGTTCCGCACCGTAGCGCTGCCAGCGCCGTCGGACCGCGAAAAAACGCAGATGTATATGCAGCGGTATTTGCAGCATTTTCCCGCAGCCGGCGAGATCGTCATCTTCGACCGGAGCTGGTACAACCGCGCCGGCGTGGAGCCGGTCATGGGCTTCTGTACGCCCGCGCAGCACGAGCGGTTTTTGGAACTATGCCCCGAGGTCGAAAAATACATCGTCGAGGGCGGCATCCAGCTCATCAAGATCTGGCTGGAGGTGAGCAAGGATGAGCAGGAACGCCGCTTCCTCGCCCGGATCAACGATCCGCTGCGGCAGTGGAAGCTCAGTTCCATGGACCTCGAGTCATACCGGCGCTGGTACGCCTATTCGGAGGCGCGCGACCTCATGTTCGAGAAGACGGACTCGGATCACGCGCCCTGGCATATCGTGCCATCGGACGACAAGCGCCGCGCGAGGCTGAATTGCATCGCGCATATCCTGAGCCTCATCCCCTACGAAAAAGTGCCGGCGGCGAAGGCCGTACTGCCGAAAAGATCGGGCAAAAAGAAATACGATGACCGCGCGTCCCTGGCCGGGCGTAAGCTGATTGCTCAGAAATATTAGACACCACGCGGGAAATGATGACGGTCCCGGCCTTCCGCCGGGAATGGTAACGGCTCGCTGCCGGCGTCCATCCGCCGCCCTGCCCGCGGGCACCCGCCTACCCGCCCTGCACACGCAGCCGGTAACCAACGCCGGTTTCGGTGAGGATGTGCGCGGGACTTCCGGGGGCCGGCTCGATCTTCTGCCGGAGCTGGCGCACATAGATCCGCAAATATTGCACGTCGCAGGATGCCCCCCAAACCTCCTGCATCAGGAACCGGTGGGTCAGGACCTTGCCGGCATTGAGTACCAAAAGCCGCAGGATGCCGTACTCTTTGGGCGAAAGCTTCACCTCCCCGCCCTTCACGGTCACAATGCGCCGGACGAGATCGACTGAGAGATCGCCGCTCGTGAAAACCGGTTCGCTGCCCTGCGCCTGAAAGCTGTGCCTAAGCGCGGTGCGGATGCGCGCGACGAGTTCAGCGATCCCGAACGGCTTGGTGACATAGTCGTCGGCGCCAAGGTCCAGCGCCTCGACCTTGCCGCGCTCGCCAGACCGGCTCGACAGCACGATGACCGGCATTTTCGATCCGCCGCCTCGAAGCTCGCGGATAACATCCAGGCCGTCCATGTCCGGAAGCCCCAAATCCAGGATGGCGAGATCGGGCTTGGAGCTGCCGATCAGGGCGAGCCCCTGCTCCGCGGTTCCTGCTTCGAGCACCTCGAAGCCTTCCGCGCCAAGGCTCGTTCGCAACAGCCGCCGGATCGGCGGCTCGTCGTCGATCACCAGAACGCGCGTCTTATCGCTACTCAAAGCCATGTCTTTCAAGCAGCCTCAAGTCACCGCGCCCTTCTCGGGATTGGAGAAGGTGATCGTGAAAATCGCGCCGGAACGGTCGGCCCGGTTTGCCGCGGCGATCTTGCCGCCCAGCGCATCGACAAAACCCCGGCAGATCGCGAGGCCAAGGCCCGTGCCGGCGCGCTGCCGGTCCCCCTGCTTCACCCGGTGGAACTTCTCGAAAACCCGCTCCAGCCGGTCCTCGGGAATTCCCGGCCCCTCATCCATGACCTCGATGGTGATCGAGCCGAAGCTGCGCCTGGCCCTGACCATTATCACCGACCCCGCGGGAGCGTATTTCGCAGCGTTGTCGAGCAGATTAACCAGCACCTGCTCGAACAGTATCACATCGAGGTTGAGCATGGGCAGGTCCGCCTCAAGGTCGGCCTCCACGCGGTGATGCGCCACGATGCCCGCCACGCGCTGCAAAGCGGCGCCCGTCACCTCGTCGATGCTAACAGGCTGGCGTTCGAGTTCGATGGCGCCGGACTCGATCCGGGTCATGTCGAGCAGGTTGGCGACAAAGCGGGAGAGCCGCTCCGCCTCTTCCTGGATCGTCTCGACCAGCTCGTCGCGTTCCGCCGTCTCCAGAACCTCGCGGTAGCGCTGAAGCGAGGTCACGGCGCCCAGGATCGAGGCGAGCGGCGTCTTGAGATCGTGCGAAAGCGAAGTCAGAAGGGCCGCCCGCAAGCGCTCGGTCTCGGCTTGAAGCCGCGCCTCGTTGATCTGGCCCGCCAGCCGCACGCGCTCGATGGCGACCGCCGACTGATCCATCAGCGCATCGAGCAGGCGCCGCTCGTCCGGCGTCAGCAGCATTTCGGAACGCTGGCCGCGCGCAAGGCCGACGACACCCACCGCGCCAGAGCCGGTGCGCAATGGCAGGAACAGCCGCTTCGCGCCTGGCAGCGTATCGGAGCCGCGCCCGGCCGGCCGGTTGTTCTCGAACGACCATTTTGCCGCGCCAAGCTCGGCCTGGTCGAGATCGTCCTCCGGCGGGAAGCCCGCCTTCACGCGCAAGCCGCCGTCCGCATCAGGCAGCACGATCACCACGTCGGTCTTGAGCGAGTGCGCGATCTGATAGGCGGTGGCCCACAGCAGATCATCCAGCGAAACAATGCCCGCGAGCTTTTTCGAAAACACATAAAGCGCCTCGGTCGTGGCGGCGCGGGCCCGGGCGGTGCGCGCCTGCGCCCTGACCTTGGCGGTCAGATTGCTGACCACAAAGGCGGTGAAGTAGAAGAAGAAGAGCGCGGCGAAGTTCTTGAAGCCGGAGAAGGCCAAAGCGCTGACCGTTTCCAGGAAGACGATATGGTAGACGATCATGCACGCCGCCGCGGCGAATATGGACGGCCACAGCCCGTATGCGTAAGCGATGCCGATAACCGCGACAAGAAAGACGAGATCGGCGCTTTCGATGCCGATGAAGGGGTTGAGCAGAAGGGCGACCCCTGTCGCCAGGGCCACGGCGGCAACCGTCACCACATAGGGCAAGGGATCGAAGGCGCCTTGATCGGCGGGCACTCTCGTCTTGACCGACTTCTTGGGAACGGGTTCGCTCCCCAGATGCTCGCCCGCGATCACATGCACGCTGATATTGCCGGAATGGCGCACAACGTCGCGCACGACCGACCCGTTGATAAGTTCGAACCAGCGCGTGCGCTCGGACTTGCCCATCACGATCTGCGTGACGTTGTTGGCGCGCGAATAGGCCAGCACATCGTCGGCAACGCTCCCGCTGGCGGGGATGGTGATGGCTTCGCCCTGGAGCTTTTCCGCGATGCGCATGGTGTCCGCGATGCGGTCGCGTTCTTCCTCGGTCAGTTGCTGGGTGCGCCTGGTCTCGATGTAGATCGCGGTCCAAGGCGCGTGCAGCCGGTCGGCAAGTCGCTTGGTGTAGCGCACGAGCCCCGCGGAGCGCGGATCCTCGCTGACGCAGACGAGGAGACGCTCGCCCGCCGGCCAGGGCCCGGCGATGGCGTGCGCCTGCATATGCGTCAGAAGCTGCTCGTCCACGCGCTGCGCGGTGCGGCGGAGCGCCAGTTCGCGCAGCGCCGTCAGATTGCCGGGCGAGAAGTAATGGTTGAGCGCCCGCTCGGCCTGCCGGGGCACATAAACCTTGCCTTCCTTGAGCCGCTGGATCAGCTCCTCGGGCGACAGGTCGATGACCTCGATATCGTCGGCCTTGTTGAGCACCAGGTCCGGCACCGTCTCCCGCACCCTGATGCGCGTGATCTGCGCCACCACGTCGTTCAGGCTCTCGACATGCTGGATGTTAAGCGTTGTGTACACGTCGATGCCGGCGGCGAGCAGCTCCTCCACGTCCATATAGCGCTTGGGATGGCGGCTGCCCGGCGCATTCGTATGCGCAAGCTCATCCACGAGCGCAAGCTGCGGACGGCGCTTCAAGAGCGCGTCCAGGTCCATCTCCTCAAGCACATGGCCGTGATACTCGATTTTGGCGCGCGGGATAAGTTCGAAGCCCTTAAGCAGCACCTCGGTTTCCGCCCGGCCATGCGTTTCGACAACGCCGGCAACCACATCGGCCCCCTCGGCCAGCTTGGCCTTGGCGGACAGCAGCATCTCGTAGGTTTTGCCTACGCCGGGGGCCGCGCCGAGGAACACCTTCAGCTTGCCCCGCGTCTTTTCCTCGCGCTGGGCCTGAAGCAGCAGCGCATCGGGAGAAGGCCGCCTTATGGTTTCACTTTCCGCCATGCACTCTAGCCTGCAAATTGATCTGACGCAGAACTGTACATTCCGGCAATATCGTGAACGCTCCATGGATTGCCGGCGTTTCGCAGAGCCTGGGCCACCTTTTCGTCCCGGAGCATACGCGAAGCCGCGGCAAGGTAGGTTAGCGTCCCGCCGCCGCCGCCCGTTTTGGGCGGGGTGATGATCGTGAAGATCAGGTCCACCGGCTGGCCGTCAATGGCGTCGAAATCGACCGGCTCCGCCAGCGTGCAAAACAGCGCGTAAGGCTGGTCCAGTTCAGGAAGAGTAACATGAGGCATCGCAATGCCCCGGCCGATTCCGGTGGAGCCCAGCGCCTCGCGCGCCGCAAGCGCCTCGCGGATACGCTCCAGGCCGAGGCCGCTGCGGGCGGCCAGCGCCCCAGCCGCATATCTCAGCACATGCGCCTTGTCCTCAAGATGAACATGCACCGCGATGGCCGCCGGGGTGATCACATCGGTGAGACGCATTCATTTTACCTGCCTGACGAAGCGCCCGGAATGGGGCTTCGGGAATTCCGATGCCAGAGATAACATCAATTCCCGGCCTTCGCCAGCAGGGTAGGGTCCGCCCTACGGGCTTGGGGCGGTTTTCGCAGCGGCCAGCGCATCGAGGGCCAAATTCAGCTTGAGCACGTTAATGCGCGGCTCACCGAGAATGCCCAAGACGCGGCCCGTGGTATTCTCGTCGGCAAGCTGCCGCAACCGGTCCTTCGATATCCGCCTCACCTTGGCGATGCGCGGGATCTGAAACAGGGCGGCCGCCGGCGAAATATCCGGGTCGAGCCCGCTAGCGGATGTGGTCACGAGATCGGCCGGCACAAGGACCGACGGGTTCTCCGCCCTCAATTTTTTCGCTTCTTCCGCGACCCTGGCGATCAAAGCCTTGGAGGTTGGCCCGGCATACGACCCCCCGGAATTGATGGCGTTATAAGGCGCCGGAACGGACTTCGAAGCGCCGTCCGGACCGGCGGCCTTGGTCGCCGAGGGGCGGCCGTGGAAATAGCCCTCTCCCGTGAAGTTCTGGCCGATCAGCTCCGAGCCGATGACCTTGCCGCCGCGCTCCATCAGGCTGCCATTGGCCTGATGGGGAAACACTATTTGCGCCACGCCGGTCATCAGCAGCGGATAGATGAGGCCGGTGATAAGCGTGAATCCGGCGATCATGACGAAGGCGGGCCGGAGATGTTTCAGCATGGCGGTTTCCTTAAGCGAGGCCCATGGCCGACACAAAAAGGTCGATGAGCTTGATCCCGATGAACGGCGCGATCAGGCCGCCGACACCGTAGATCAGCAGGTTGCGCGTGAGCATCTTCGAGGCGCCGACCGGGCGGTATTCGACGCCGCGCAAGGCGAGCGGGATCAACGCGACGATGATGAACGCGTTGAAGATGATCGCCGAGAGGATCGCGCTTTGCGGCGTGGCGAGATGCATGATGTTGAGCGCGTCCAGCAGGCCCTTGCCGTTGGGGCCGACGTAGAACACCTCGAATATCGCGGGGATGATGGCGAAATACTTGGCCACGTCGTTTGCGATGGAGAAGGTGGTAAGCGCGCCGCGCGTGATGAGGAGCTGCTTGCCGATCTCCACGATCTCGATCAGCTTGGTCGGGTCGCTGTCGAGGTCGATCATATTGCCCGCCTCGCGCGCCGCCATGGTGCCGGTGTTCATGGCCACGCCGACATCGGCCTGCGCAAGGGCCGGCGCATCGTTGGTGCCGTCGCCGCACATGGCCACCAGCTTGCCCTTGGCCTGCTCGTCGCGGATGAGCTTCAGCTTGGTCTCGGGGGTCGCCTGGGCGAGGAAGTCGTCGACCCCGGCCTCCGCCGCGATCGCCGCCGCGGTCAACGGATTATCGCCAGTAATCATGACGGTGCGGATGCCCATGCGCCGGAGCTTGGCGAAGCGCTCGCGGATGCCGCCCTTTACGATGTCCTTAAGGTGCACGACCCCCAGAATCCTGCCGTCCCGCACGACCGCGAGCGGGGTGCCGCCGCTCTTCGCGACATCCTCCGCCAGGCGCGCGAGCACGCGCGGCACGGGCATGTTGGGATTGCCCTTGACCTGCCGGATATAGGCGAGCACGGCGTCGATAGCGCCTTTGCGGATCTGCTCGCCCTCAAGGTCGATGCCGCTGATGCGCGTTTGCGCCGTGAACGGGATGAAGTGCGCGCCCAAATGCTCCATCTCGCGCCCGCGGATGCCATAGCGTTCCTTGGCGAGCACCACGATGGAGCGGCCTTCCGGCGTCTCGTCGGGCAGCGAGGCGAGCTGAGCCGCGTCCGCCAGCTCCTTTTCGCTGACGCCCGGCATGGGCAGGAACTCGGACGCCTGCCGGTTGCCGAGCGTGATCGTGCCGGTCTTGTCGAGGAGCAGCGTGTCGACGTCGCCCGCGGCCTCGACCGAACGGCCCGACATGGCGAGTACGTTGAAGCGCACCAGCCGGTCCATGCCCGCGATGCCGATGGCGGACAGCAGCGCGCCGATCGTGGTCGGGATCAGCGTCACGAAGAGAGCCACCAGCACCACGATGGAGATTTTTCCGCCCGCGAATGAGGCGAAGCCCGGGATGCTCGCCACAGCGAACACAAAGATTATCGTCATGCCGGCGAGCAGGATATTGAGCGCGATCTCGTTGGGGGTTTTCTGCCGCTCGGCGCCTTCGATGAGGCCGATCATGCGGTCGAGGAAAGTCGAGCCTTGCGCGGCGGTGATGCGCACCACGATCCAGTCGGAAATGACCGTCGTGCCGCCCGTGACCGCCGAACGGTCGCCGCCGGATTCGCGGATCACCGGCGCGGACTCGCCCGTGATCGCCGCCTCGTTCACCGAGGCCACGCCCTCTATGACCTCGCCATCGGAGGGTATCAAATCGCCCGCCCCGACAAAAACGGTGTCGCCCTGTTTCAGCCCGGACGCCGGAACCTCCTCAAACGCGTTGTGATCGTGCGGATCGGCAAGCTTCTTGGCCGTCGCGTCCGTTTTGGCTGCGCGCAGGCTGGCGGCTTGCGCCTTGCCACGCCCCTCGGCCACGGCTTCCGCGAAGTTCGCGAAAAGCACGGTGAACCAGAGCCATATGACGATTTGCACCGAGAAGCCGTAATGGCCCGCACCGCTGAAGATCTCATGGATGAAAAGCGCGGTGGCAAGGGCCGCGACAACCTCGGCCACGAACATGACCGGGTTTTTCGACATCAGCCTCGGATCGAGCTTTCTGAACGAAGCCGCGACGGCCGGAACCAGGATTTCGGGACCGGCTATTCCCGCCTTGGCCGGTCTCTTGGATTTGAAAGTCGCAGTCATGTATCCCGGTCCCCGGAGTTCAAAAGGTTTGGCCAGCCAGCATCGCGAAATGCTCGGCAAGAGGTCCGAGCGATAGGGCCGGGAAAAAGGTCATGCCGCCGACGATCAGGATAATGCCGGTGACGAGCAGCACAAACTGCGCGCCATGCGTCGGGAATGTGCCCACGGACGGCGGCAGGATTTTCTTGGCCGCGAGCGACCCCGCGATGGCAAGCGTTGGGATGACCATCAAGAAGCGCCCGATCAGCATCGCGAAGCCGAGCGTGATGTCGTAAAATATTGAGTCCGCTGAAATTCCCACAAACGCGCTGCCGTTATTCCCGGACGCCGAGCTGTAGGCGTACAGGATTTCGGAGAAGCCGTGCGGCCCGGCGTTCGCGACGCCCGCGAGGCCGTCCTTCGTCACCGAGGCCAGCGCCGTGAAACCGAGGATCGACGCGGGCACGACCAGGATCGCGAGCATCGCCATCTTGACCTCCTTCGCCTCGATCTTCTTGCCGAGATATTCCGGCGTGCGCCCGACCATCAGCCCCGCGATGAACACCGCCAGGATCGCGAAAAGCAGCATTCCGTAAAGCCCCGACCCCACGCTGCCGAAGATGATCTCGCCCAGCAGAATGTTAGCAAGCGGGACCATGCCGCCGAGCGGAGTGAGGCTGTCGTGCATGGTGTTCACCGCGCCGCAGGAGGCGTCGGTCGTAACGGTCGTGAAGAGCGCGGAGTTGGCGATGCCGAAGCGGACCTCCTTGCCCTCCATGTTGCCGCCAGGCTGGAATTCCGAGGGCTTCTGATCGACGCCTAGGGCGTTAAAAGCCAGATTGCCCCTGCCCTCGGCCCAATAGGCCACAGAAACGCCGCCGATGAAGAGAAGCCCCATCACGGCGAAGATCGCCCAGCCCTGGCGCTGATCGCCCACCATGCGGCCGAACACATTCATGAGCGCCGCGCTGATGGCGAAGATCAGGACGATCTGGATGAAGTTCGTGAGCCCGTTCGGGTTCTCGTAGGGATGCGCGGAGTTGGTGTTGAAGAAGCCGCCGCCGTTCGTCCCGAACATCTTGATGGCTTCCTGGGAGGCGACCGGCCCTTGCGCAATCCATTGGCTGGCGCCTTCGAGGGTTACGGTCTCAGCGGGCGCATTCAGGTTTTGCGGCACGCCCTGCCAAATGAAAATCAGGCACACAACAACGGAAAACGGCAGCAGCAGGTAGAGCGCCCCGCGCGTCAGGTCCACCCAGAAATTGCCGACCGTCTTGGACTCCTGGCGCGCGAAACCGCGGATCAAAGCGATCGCCAAGGAGATGCCGACAGCCGCCGAAACGAAGTTTTGCACGGTGAGCCCGGCCATCTGCACCAGATAGCCCATCGTGGCTTCCGGCTTGTAAGACTGCCAGTTCGTGTTCGAAACGAAGCTGATCGCGGTGTTGAAGGCCGAGCTTGGCTCGATATTGGGGCGCCCCAGCGGATTTAGCGGCAGGTAGCCCTGCAGGCGTTGCAGCAGGTAGAGCGTCACGAAGCCGGCAATGCTGAAAAACAGCATGGCGAAGGCGTAGGTGATCCAGTTCTGCTCGCGTGTCTCGTCGACGCCGGCCGCCCTGTAGAGCAGGCGCTCGACCGGCTGAAGCAAAGGCGTCAGCAGCGTGCGTTCGCCGTTGTACACACGGGTCATATAGCCGCCAAGCGGCCGGCTGATGACCACGACAACGAATGCGTAGAGCGCGATCTGCGCCCAGCCCTGGAGTGTCATGACGGGAGATCCCTAGAACCGCTCGGGGCGGACAAGCGCGTAGACGAGGTAGCCGAGAAGGAAGGCGGTAACGGCGGCGGCCAGGATATAGTCGAACGTCATGGCGTCCTCACAGCCGGTCGCAGGCCAGGACGTAGGCCACGGCGGCGGCAAAGAAACCTAGGCCAAGGCAAAGCATCAAAAGATCGGTCATTTTACACTCTTTTTTTCGATTTGGGCGCCTTGAGCACGCCGCGCCCGCCCCGAATCTTAGGCGCCAAAGTGCTAAGGAAGGTCTTCGGAAGGCCATATAAAAGCAATGCGGGGATGGCCGGGCCGCCATAGGAATTTCATAGTGGCCGGGGGAATTCCAGGCCAAACCGCCTCGCCTGCACAGGGTTGCGGCGGCGTCCGGTTGCGCCGCGCACGCAGGCGCCTCCGCCGTTCCCCAAAAATGCTTCGTGATATCATGATGTTATGAAATCGCTTCCGCCCTCCGGATTCCCGAGGGAAGTTTTGCGGATAATTGCGCCGGACCGGAAAACCCCGCCGAAAGCCCTTGCACATGGAGCGAATTTACCTATAGTGCCGCCACCGTCCGGTTTGAGGCTGAACGGAAGCGGCTGGTTGCTCCCAAAAGGAAGTTCCTTCGAAGAAGATCACCGTGGCGTGAAGGCGCCCTCGTTCCCGTGTCTCTGCTCTGCTTAAGATCCTTCAACGCCTTTCCAAGGCTTGACGGAGGCTCTGCGCCGGACAAACCGCAACTAGGAAAGGCCGATATGCCATTATACGAGCATACCTTTCTTGCGCGCCAGGACATTACCGCGCAGCAAGTGACAGGGCTTATGAACACCTACAAGGGTGTTATCGAGGAGGCGGGCGGCAAGGTCACCAAGACCGAATATTGGGGGCTCAAGTCCACCGCCTACAAGATCAAGAAGAACCGCCGCGCGCATTACACGTTCTTCAACATTGACGCTCCGCACAGCGCGGTGGCCGAGATGGAGCGGCAGATGCAGATTTCGTCCGACGTCATCCGCTTTCTGACCGTGCGCGTCGACCAGCTGGACGAGAAGCCCTCGGTCCAGATGCGCAAGCAGGACGACCGCGACGGCCGCCCGGATCGCGGCGACAGGGGCGGACGGCCTCCCCGCCACGGCCGTGAGGATCGCGGCCCCGGCGGCGGCGGATTCCGCGACGGTGAAGGCGGCGGCGCACGCGGCGCGCGTACTCCACGCGCCGAGGCGGCGGCAGCGGCGCCCGCGGCAACTCCGGCGGCAACGCCCGCGCCGGGAGGTGAGGAATGAGTATGCAAACATCTTCGTCCGGCCCGCGCCGGCCCTTTTACCGCCGCCGCAAGACCTGCCCCTTCACGGGCGACAATGCGCCGGTCATCGACTACAAGGACGTGCGGCTGCTGCAGCGCTTCATCTCAGAGCGCGGCAAGATCGTGCCGTCCCGCATCACGGCGGTGTGCGCGAAGAAGCAGCGCGAACTCGCCAAGGCCATCAAGCGCGCGCGCTTTTTGGGCCTCCTCCCCTACGTGTTGAAATAGGAGGCAGCCATGCAGGTTATTCTCCTGGAACGGATTGGCCGGCTGGGCCAGATGGGCGACATCGTCAAGGTGCGTTCCGGTTTCGCGCGCAACTATCTCCTGCCGCAGGGCAAGGCGATGCGCGCCACCAAAGATAACATGAAGCACTTCGAGACGCAGCGCGCGCAGCTCGAAGCCAATAATCTACAGCGCAAGCAGGAAGCGGAGGCCGTGGCGGTCAAGCTCAACGGCCAGCGCTTCACCGCCATCCGCCAGGCCGGCGATAGCGGGCAGCTTTACGGCTCGGTTTCGACGCGTGACGTGGCCGACGCGGTAACGGCGGGCGGCTTCACCATCGACCGCGTGCAGGTTCTGCTCGACCGGCCGATCAAAAACCTCGGGCTTCATGACGTGCGCGTGAGCCTTCACCCGGAGGTCGAGATCAAGATCGTGCTGAACGTGGCGCGCACGCAGGAAGAGGCCGACCGCCAGGCGGCGGGCGAGGACTTGAGCAAGGTCAAGGACGAGTACGCGGCGGATTACGCCGCCGAGCAGGCCGCCATCGCGGCGGAAGCGCTGTTCGAAGGCGAGGCGGTGCCGGAGGATTGATCTCTCTCCGTTCCCGTGCGTTGCAATGCGAAAGCCCTGCCGCGTAAGCGCGAAGGCAACGCTAAGCAGCTGATTACACTGAGGGAATCTCCCCTCACCCTGTCCCTCTCCCCATGGGAGAGGGAACGCTGTTGCAGCCGCTACGGCGGTTCGGGCGTCCCTTCTCCCATAGGGAGAAGGACAGGATGAGGGGTTGAATCCTTCGTATAATCAAAGACCTACCGGCCATCTCAGCCTTCGCGGAAACGCTGGGGAATCGGGTTTTACCTCAGCGGCAGCGCCAATTCCCGAATATTGCTGCGGTATTCGCAGGTACACACTACCGCGAAAGCAGGCATAGACAACTACTTGTCTGGTTTTTTACTGCTAATTTTGCGTTTTATTTTTTGACTCTGAGTTGTTTTTCTTCGCCGGAGCGCACCCGCGCGGCGCGCCATGCCGGAAAGCGGAAGGCCGGCTCCCCCTGAAGAGAACCAGCCCCTCCGCATACAGCCGCTACTTCGCGCGGTGCCAGACGTGCGACTTGCAGATCAAGCCGCCGAGGACGCAGCCCTCAAGCTTCACCTCGTTCTTGCCCGTCACCTCCAGATAGCCCGAGTAGACCTTGCCATCCTCGGAATTGTAAAGCTTGCCCTTCCAGCGGTTCGGGCCGTCCTGCTTGGCCCCGGTCATGATGACGACGCCAGCCATCGAGCGGCCTTTGAGCTTCGGATTGGGGTTGTTCGCGTCAACCGCGCGCCCCTTGCTGGGCTTCACCACCTTGATGCAAACGCCGCCGCCGCAGGAATAAACCTGCGTGATGCCGCCGGTTTCCATGTCCTTCCAGGTGCCGATGGCGTCCTTGGCCGCCGCCAGCGCCGTCACCGGCATCGCGGCTACTAACGCAAGCGCGGCCAACGCCCCTGCAATCTTAAAGCGCCTCATGTTCCTTCCCTCCTCAAATCTCACCGATGCTATCTCCCGCAGCCTGGAGCTAAGCACCACGCCATGTCTTTTGCTAGCCAAAATCGTGGCGCGTTAGGCTATTGTTTACCTCAACTTCGCGTTATTTGACGGCATTTTAGCGTAATTGCCGCGCCTCCGGTTAGGGCTAATGATGGCACAAAGCGCCTTATTGGAGGTTTAATGGGTTGTAGTGCATTGATATTGCAATGCTATCTTCACTAACCGGCCGCCCGCGCCGGGTGCGGAATGCGCTGTAATATGGTTAACTTGAAAACCGCGGATATATTTAAAGGGATTTTTGGAGCGTAGAAATCGCGCGAAGATGAGTGAAAATCTCGCGAAATGCGGGTGCGGTAGGCATCGCGCCGGCGCGTTAACCATGCCCAAATTAACCATGACGCTCACCCCCGCGATCTTTGCGGATTGTTAAGGCGCCGTCCGGGGCGGGGAGCGGCCCGCTGCCCGGTTCCGCCCCGGAGCGCCACTTCACGACGCCGTCATGCCGGGAAGGCAAGCGGACCGCCTGGCCGCGATAAGTTGGCGCAAGCGTGTGCCAACCGAGGCTTGGCTGTTCAACTTGGGGCAAAACCATCGTGAGAGGCCGGTTGCGGAAATGGCAAGTCTTGAAAATCATGCGAGGCGCGATGCTTGCTTTCAGATCCCGTAGCGGACGCTTCAGGCAAGCACGAGCCTCAGATGGATCGGCCCGACAATAGAAGAAGTCGGAATTTCAATGCCATCAAGCTTTGGCTTGTTCCTTGTTACTGTGTTGCCCAGGACGTAGTCCAATGAGCCTCATGGTTTCTTCCGGTTCAGGTGTAGGGCGGCGCTTCTCCAGGTGTGGAATATAGCGGGCAGAACCTAGCCCCCAATCGAAATAGAGTCCCACCTCAGGATCCCGCAGTGCATTTGCATGTTCGCGGCTGATCTCAAGGCGCTGCGACGCCAGAATTGTGGGAGTAAAGTCACCCAAGAGTTTCGCATACACATTGAGCACATAGGTGCCTTCGACAAACTGAAAATTGCTGCCGTCCTTGGGCGTCAAGAAATGATGATTGGCAGCCACGCCAGTTTCCCCAACAAAAAGTCCACTTCCTCGCACAAGTTTGTCGTCGCCATAGACCCAAATATTAAAATTCTGACTGGTTTCGTTGCGGGTCAGGCTTACATGCATGCTCTCGACTATACGGCCTCGTTTCGAGGTTGCAAATAAGAGGGCTCGCCAAAATACCTTTGGGAGAGGCGCAGCCTCTGATTCCCTCGCGGCATCTGGTCCCAAGAAAATCACTGTTGGTTGCGTCATCTTCACGGTGCCCCGGCGAAAAAGGGTCAACCAAGCAGTAACCGATGAAATTGCGAGTGCGAATATGGAGATTGTGGTTGCGATGGGATCAGGCATATTGTGGGCCTCTAGAAGGGTTCAGCAGTTAAATCTTTACCATGCACGCAATGCAGCGGCGAGGTCTCGTATAGGCCACGGGTGGGATTGTCCCGGCGTTTTTGGAAAGGACCGCATTAAGATACCGAAGCCGACTTGGCGCGCACGGTATCGGGAGAAAACCGGCAGGACCGCTCCCGACCCCCAGGTCGCGGCGGTGTTATTGGTTGCCTGTACTCCGGCGGCGAATCTCTTTAGCCTTTCCGCAAATCGTGGAGGCCCCGCCATGCAGGAAAACATCACCGTGAGCGCCGGAGCGGCGCTAATCGAGAAGGCCCGCGCGCGTGCCCGTGCTTCGAGCACGACGCTTGAGGACGAGTTGCAGCGCTGGCTGGAGAGCTACGCGAGCGAAGAGGACGGGCCCGCTGCGGATGTTTGGTTTGCGCAGCAGCTTGAGACGATGGAAAAGCTCCGGCACATGAGCGCGTGACGCGCCGGGCTTCGCGCCGGCAGTCATCCTTTCCTTAAATACTGGGGTCCAGGGGGCAGCTCCCTGGGCTTTCTTTTTTCCTATTTTTTTCTCTCTGAAGACTCATTTCGCGCCCATTCGCATCAGTCAAGCCCCCGCTCCTGCCGTTAACGATTATTCCAATGGAATCATTCGCCTGTGCACGCCGGATTAAACGCAACCTTGGGCTTGTTCGGCGAATCAGCCGAATCGGCTCTAACTCGCGTTCATGAGAAACGCCCGCGCACTTTCCCCTTTCCCCGCCCAGCCTTCTCTTGAAGAAAGCCTGGACGCCCTCCCCTTCCGGCAAGCCCCGCACAACATCGAAGCCGAGCAGGCCTTGCTTGGCGCGATTTTGATCAACAACGAGTCGTTCGACCGTGTGTCGGGCTTCTTGCAGGCGGGCCATTTCTTCGAGCCGCTGCACGCCAAGCTGTTCGAGGTGATGGGCAAACTGATCGGCATGGGCAAGCACGCGTCGCCGGTGACGCTCAAGACCTTTTTCGATTCCGAGCCGCCTATTGGCGAGCTGACGGTGGCGCAGTATCTGGGCCGGCTGGCGGCGGCGGCGACGACGATCATCAACGCGCAGGCTTACGGCCGGGTGATTTACGATCTGGCGGTGCGCCGCGAGTTGATCGTGATCGGCGGGGACATGGTGAACGTGGCCTACGACTCACCGGTGGAGGCGCCGCCGGAGACGCAGATCGAGGAGGCGGAGCAGCGGCTGTTCGATCTCGCCGACAAGGGCAAGTACGGCTCGGGCTTCATGTCGTTCGGCGACGCGACCGCCGACGCCATCGAGATGGCGGCGAGGGCTTATGAGCGCGATGGCGGGCTGTCGGGCATTTCCACGGGGCTTTCCGATCTCGACCGCATGATGGGCGGCTTGCAGCCGTCGGACCTCCTGGTGCTCGCGGGCCGGCCCTCGATGGGCAAGACGGCGCTGGCGACGAACATCGCCTTCAACGTGGCCAAGGCCTACAAGACGGCTAAGAAGGACGACGGCACGGAAGAGGCGGTGGACGGGGCGATCGTGGGCTTCTTCAGCCTGGAAATGTCGTCCGAGCAGCTCGCCACCCGTATTCTCGCCGAGCAGGCGCAAATTCCATCGGAGAAGATCCGGCGCGGCAACATCACGGACGAAGAGTTCAACCGGCTCCAGTCCGCTGCAATGCAGCTCCAGACGCTGCCTCTCTATATCGACCATACGGGCGGCATTACCATCGCGCAGCTCGCGGCGCGCGCGCGCCGGCTCAAGCGGCAGAAAGGCCTGGGGCTTGTGGTGGTGGACTACCTGCAACTGCTCTCCGGCTCGGCGAAGCGCTCGTCGGAGGGCCGCGTGCAGGAGGTGTCCGAGATCACGGTGGGCCTCAAGGCGCTGGCCAAGGAGCTGAACGTGCCCATCGTCGCGCTGTCGCAGCTTTCGCGCCAGGTCGAGAACCGCGACGACAAGCGGCCGCAATTGTCGGACTTGCGCGAGTCGGGTTCTATCGAGCAGGATGCGGACGTGGTGATGTTCGTGTTCCGCGAGGAGTATTACGTCTCCAGGCGCGAGCCGACCCTCACCAAGGTTGAAGAGCATCAGAAATGGCAGGACGAGATGGACCAGGTCCAGGGCCTCGCCGAGGTGATCATCGGCAAGCAGCGCCACGGCCCCACGGGCAGCGTGCGGCTGCAGTTCCAGTCCGAGATCACGCGGTTCGGGGATCTGGCGGACGGCCAGCGCCTGCCGGAACGGTATGAGTAGGAATGGATAAGGCGCTCGCAACGGGCTCCCTCGTTATGGCCGCACTTGGTGCGGCCATCCAGGAAACCTCCCCAACGCCCGTGGATGGCCGGGTCAAGCCCGGCCATGATAGTGCACGCACAGCCCCCAGCGGCCCGATGTTAGCGTGCGGCCATGCCTAACCCCCCCTTCTCCGCGCTGATCGCGCAAGCCCTCGCGGACATACCCGCCCAGGCAACGGGCGCCGCGATCATCCGGCTTGGCGCACTCCGCCGCAATTACGCCAAGCTGCGGAGGCTGGCGCTGCCCGCGAAAACCGCGGCGGTGGTCAAGGCCAACGCTTACGGGCTCGGCATGGCCAACGCGTTCCAGGCATTCCAGGCGGAGGGTTGCCGGACGGCGTTCGTGGCCACGCTTGACGAGGCGCGGGAGCTACGCGGCCTCTTCCCGGAGCCCGTGCTCTACGTGCTGGACGGCCTGCTGCCGGGCACTGCGCCGCAGTTCGAGGAGGCTGCCGCGCGGCCCGTGCTGAACAGCTTGGACGAGGCGGCGGAATGGGCGGCCTACTGCAAGGCGTGCGGCAAGCCGCTGCCCGCCGCCGTTCACATCGACACCGGGATGTCGCGGCTCGGCCTGCCGGAAGCACAGGCGCGCCAGCTCGCGGGGACGCAGGAGCTTCTGTCCGCATTCGACCTATGCCTTATCGTCAGCCATCTCGCCTGCGGCGATGAACCAAACCATCCCAAGAATGAAGACCAGCTCGCGCGGTTCGCGGCGCTGACCTCGCTGTTTCCAGGCGTGCCGCGCAGCCTCGCCAACTCCGCCGGCATTTTGCTCGGGCCGCGCTTCCACTTCGATCTCACCCGGCCCGGTATCGGGCTTTACGGCGGGCGGCCAAACGCCACGGGGCCAAATCCGATGGAGCCGGTGCTCTGGCTGTTCGGGCGCGTTGCCGAAACGGCATGGGTAGAGGCCGGGCAAGCCGTGGGCTACGGCGCCACGCAGACGCTCAAGCGGCGCACCAGGGTTGCGACCGTCGCGGCGGGCTATGCCGACGGCTATTTCCGCGCGGCGTCCGCAGGCGATGCGCGCGAGGGCGCGGCGGCTTACGCGGAAGAGCACCGCCTGCCGCTGCTCGGCCGGGTTTCCATGGACCTGCTCACCTTCGATGCGACCGATGCGCCGGAGGCCACGGTGCAACGCGGCGGTTTTGTCGAGCTTCTGGGCGCGCGCGTGAGCGTGGACGATCTTGCGGAACGCGCCGGAACCATCGGCTACGAGGTGCTGACCTCGCTCGGCCGCCGCTATCACCGGGTCTATGTGGACGATTAGGAATTCCGGCCCTGAGCACCGCCAATAGCAGGCGGCGAGGAGACCCCAATTGACCTCGCAAGATTGGCTTACCAGCGAACCCGTCGCGCATCGGGGTCTGTTCGACAACAAGAAGACTGCCGAAAACACCATCGAAGCGTTCGAGCTTGCCATCGCCGGCGGCCACCCCATCGAACTCGACGTCCGCCTGACGAAAGACGGCAAGCTTGTTGTCTTTCACGATGTTTCGCTGCTCCGCACCACCGGACTCGATAAGGCCGTCGCGGACACCTCCTGGGATGAAATACGCCCGCTGACTTTGCTTGATACCGGGCAGGCGATACCAACGTTTCAGTCCGTTCTGGAGACCGTGAACGGGCGGGCGCCGCTTCTGATCGAGATCAAGAACGAAAGCCTGAAGTCCGGCATTGAGGCCGGAACCGCGAAGGCCTTGGACGGCTACGGCGGAAAATTCGCGGTTCAATCCTTCAACCCGTTCTCCGTCCTTTGGTTCAAGAGAAACCGCCCCGCTTTCCGGCGCGGCCAGCTTGCCGGCGATTTCAGGGCGCATCCCGAGATGAAGCCCTGGCTGAATTTTCTTCTCCGGAAAATGTATCTGAACTTTTTTTCCCGCCCTCATTTCGTCGCCTACGATATCAATGCGGGGGATTTCCATTTCTTCGAAGAGATGAAAAAGCGGCTTGGCGTCCCGCTCATCTTGTGGACCGCCGATACGCCCGGCAAACGGGAGCTGTGCCAAAGGCTGGGGGTGAATTACATCTTTGAGAACCGCGCCGGATAGCCCCCGCGCCCCGGCGGGCCGGGCGGGCATGACGGACTGTAACGGCACCGCCGCTTCCGCCGCGGAAGAAAAGCCGGATGAGGAGAACCACCCATGGTGAAGGGCTCACAGGATTACGTCTGCCAGTCCTGCGGGGCGGTTTCGGCGAAATGGCAGGGCAAATGCCCGGCCTGCGGCGCGTGGAACAGCCTCAGCCAGGAAGGCGGCGCGGTCAGCCTCGCGGGGCCTGCGGGCCTCAAGGCCCGGCGCAAAGCCAAAGCGGCGCAGATCGAAACCCTTACCCATGAGGAAAAGCCGCTACGCCGCGTCGTTTCCGGCATCGGCGAGCTGGACCGCGCGGCGGGAGAGGGCTTCGCGCAAGGCTCTGCCGTGCTGCTGTCCGGCGAGCCGGGCATCGGCAAGTCCACCCTGCTCCTGCAAGCGGCGGCGGCCATCGCGAACCAGGGGCACAGCGCGCTTTATTTCTCGGGCGAGGAGGCGACCGGCCAGATCCGTATGCGCGCGGCCCGGCTCGGCCTGACGCAAGCGCCGCTGGGCCTTGCCGCCGAAACCTGCGTCGAGCGCATCCTCGCCACCGTGGAGCAGGCGGGCGCGCCGGACTTCATCGTAGCCGACTCGATCCAGACGCTCTGGACCGAAACCATCGAATCCGCGCCGGGCACGGTGAGCCAGGTCCGCGCCAGTATGCAGGCGCTGATCGCGATGGCGAAATCGCGCGGGCCCGTGCTCGTGGTCGTTGGCCACGTCACCAAGGACGGCCAGATCGCCGGACCCAAGGTGATCGAGCACATGGTCGACACGGTCCTCACCTTCGAGGGCGACGGCCACCACAATCTGCGGCTTTTGCGCGCAACCAAGAACCGCTTCGGCCCAGCCAACGAGATCGGCGTATTCGACATGCACGGCGACGGCCTGCGCGAGGTGCCGAACCCCTCGCAGCTCTTCATGACCCAGGACGCCGAGGGCACGGCGGGCAGTGCGATCTTCGCCGGCATCGAGGGCACGCGGCCGATCCTGGTCGAAATCCAGGCGCTGCTGGCCCCCTCGCCCTACGCCGCCCCTCGCCGCTCCGTGGTCGGCTGGGACCAGAACCGGCTCGCGATGATTCTCGCCGTGCTCGAGGCGCGCTGCGGCGTCAAGCTCGGCGCGCAGGACGTTTACCTTAACGTGGCCGGGGGCTTGCGCATCGCCGAGCCCGCCGCTGATTTAGCCGTTGCGGCAGCGCTGCTTTCGGCGCTGACGGGCATTGCGCTCCCGCGCAATTGCGTCTATTTCGGTGAGGCTGGATTGTCAGGGACGCTGAGGCCGGTTCAGCAAATGGCCGTCCGCCTTAAGGAAGCCCAAAAGCTAGGCTTCAGCACCGCTTATATACCGGCGGCTGGCGAGGATTTGAGGGGTGGCTTTTCAGGCAAGCTCATGCGCCTCGCCCAGTTGAAGGATTTGGCCGCGCACTTCGGCTGAACCCGCAGGGAAAGGGTAAGCAGATGCCGATTCAGGCTCTCGACATTATTCTAGTGGCCATCATGATTTTCTCGGGACTGCTCGCCATGCTGCGGGGCCTGACGCGGGAGATGCTGTCCATCATGTCCTGGGCGCTGGCCGCGCTCGTCACACTGCTCGCCTACTCGAACTTCAAGCTCCAGGTCAGGGCGATCATCGACACGCCAATGCTGGCGGATGCCACCCTGATCGCGGTGGTCTTCCTGACAAGCCTCATCGTCTTCAGCCTTCTGACCGCGAATATCTCCGAGCGCGTGCTCGACAGCCGCGTTGGCGCCATCGACCGCACGCTGGGCTTCGTCTACGGGCTAGTGCGCGGGCTGATCCTGGTCGTGATCGCCTATTTGATCGTGAGCCAGATCGTGGAGCGGCCGAACATGCCGAACTGGGTGACTCAGGCGCGTTCGCTTTATCTGATTGAAAGCACTGGGGATACCATTAAGTCCTTCGTGCCGGACAACCCGGACTCGCTGTTCAACAAGCGCGAGACGCAGCCGGCTTCGCCGGCTGGCTAATTTTAAGGCGCGCCGGGCCGTGCTATTGGGCGGGCGCGCGGAGTTTTGAAGTAATTACGAGGGATGCCGTTTGGCGGCTTGCCGGTAAACCGGCGGGCGCCCGGTGTTCCGCCGTGGCATGTGGACTGTAGGACGGCCATGCTCCGCCACCGCGCGGGGCAAGATGGTGGAGAACACTAGGTTGGACGCGATTTCTGGTATGAGCGCCGGGGAGGCCGGACTTCTGGACCCCGGCGGCGATAGGCTGCACGAAGAATGCGGCGTATTCGGCGTCTTCAATCACCCCGATGCGGCGGCGCTGACCGCCCTGGGGCTGCACGCCCTCCAGCACAGGGGGCAGGAGGCGGCCGGCATCGTCAGCTTCGACGGCAAGCAGTTCCACTCCGAAA
This sequence comes from Rhodomicrobiaceae bacterium, assembly GCA_050298295.1. Taxonomy (GTDB): domain Bacteria; phylum Pseudomonadota; class Alphaproteobacteria; order Rhizobiales; family Rhodomicrobiaceae; genus Rhodomicrobium. The sequence continues at coordinate 21,847 of JBNKTW010000039.1, read as the reverse complement.
GGCGCCTCGGGCTGGTCGGCGACCATTTTAGCAAGCAGTCCGCCATCGACCGCCTGCCGGGCACTGCCGCCGTTGGCCATGTACGCTATGCGACGGTCGGCGAAACCGCGCTCAGGAACGTGCAGCCGCTGTTCGCGGACCTCGACACCGGCGGCCTGGCGCTCGGCCATAACGGCAACCTGACCAACGCGCTGGCGCTGCGGCGCGAGCTGGTCTCCTCGGGCGCGATCTTCCAATCGACCTCCGACACGGAGGTGATCGTGCATCTGATCGCGCGCAGCCCGGAGCGCAAGCGCGGCTTCATCGTGCGCCTGATCGACGCGCTGATGCGCATCGAAGGGGCGTATGCGCTGGGCCTTCTGACCGTGAAGAAGCTCATCGGCATCCGCGATCCGATGGGCATCCGGCCGCTGGTGATCGGCAAGCTCGGCGATGCCACCATCCTGGCCTCGGAAACCTGCGCGCTCGACATCATCGGCGCGCGCTTCGAGAGGGAGGTCGAAAACGGCGAAATCGTTGCCATCTCGGAGGAGGGAATCGAGAGCCTGAAACCCTTCCCCCCTTCCTCTCCCCGTCCCTGCATCTTCGAATATATCTACTTCGCCCGCCCCGACTCCATCATGGGCGGGCGCTGCGTTTACGATGTGCGCAAAGCCCTCGGCCGCGAGCTGGCGATCGAATCTCCGGCGGATGCGGATGTGGTCATCCCGGTGCCCGACTCGGGCGTGCCGGCGGCAATCGGTTACGCCACCCAGTCCGGCCTGCCCTTCGAGCTTGGCATCATCCGCAACCACTATGTTGGCCGGACCTTCATCGAGCCGGAGCAGCGCATCCGCCAGCTCGGCGTGAAACTGAAGCACAATCCGACGCCAAGCGCCCTGATCACAGGCAAGCGCATCGTGCTGATCGACGACAGCATCGTGCGCGGCACAACCTCGACCAAGATCGTCAGCATGATGCGCGAGCATGGAGCCCGCGAGGTACACATGCGCATCGCCTGCCCGCCGATCAAGCATCCCGACTACTACGGCATCGACACGCCCGACACGGACGCCCTGCTGGCGGCCAATCACGATCTTGAAGGGATGCGGCGGATTCTCGGCTGCGACAGCCTCGCCTTCCTCTCGGTCGAGGGCACCTACCGCGCGCTGGGCGAGCAAGAGCGCAACCCGGTCTTTCCGCAATTCACCGATCACTGCTTCACCGGAGACTATCCGACGCGCCTGCAGGACTGGGACGGGCCGGAACCCGGCCAGCAGCACAGGCTTTCGCTTATGGCGGTGTAACACCGCAGATAATGAGGTGGAAGGCCCCCTCACCCTGTCCCTTGCTCTCCCCTTGGGGAAAGGGCTGGGGTGAGGGGGCTAAAACAACTCTACAACCGTTTAGATATTCCACATACCCGGACGGAACACAGATGTCAGACACGCTTCCCAGGTTCGACGGCAAGATAGCACTGGTAACTGGCGCCTCGCGGGGCATCGGCCGCGCCATCGCCAAGGCGCTTGCGCTCCAGGGCGCGCATGTGATCGCGCTGGCGCGCACCAAGGGCGGCCTCGAAGAACTCGACGACGAACTCAAGGCGCTGGGCGCGAATATCTCGCTGGTGCCGCTCGATTTGCGCGAGGACACGCTGATCGACAATCTTGGCCCCACGCTTTACGAGCGCTGGCAGCGGCTCGACATTTTCGTGGGCAACGCCGGCATATTGGGGCCGCTCTCGCCGCTGGGCCACATCAGCGAGGCGGACTGGACGCAGACGCTCAACATCAACGTCAACGCGAACTGGCGGCTCTTGCGCACGCTCGACCCGCTCTTGCGGCTATCGGCAACCGGGCGCGTGCTGTTCATCACCTCCAATGCCGCCCAGAATTGCCGCGCCTATTGGGGGCCGTACTCGGTCTCGAAGGCCGCCCTTGAGGCGCTTGCGAAAACCTACGCGAATGAGGTGCAGTCCACAGCCGTGCGCGTGAACCTCATGAACCCAGGGCGGATCAGAACCCGGATGCGCGCCAAGGCCTATCCCGGCGAGGACGAGAACACCGTGCCCCCGCCCGATGCGGTTGTGCCGCTGGCGCTGTCGCTGCTGACGGAGGAGACCACGGCCAACGGCAAATGTTTCGATTTCACGCCTGAGGGCCAAGGCTAATTTGCTGGCGCGATGGCGGTGGTCCAGGGACGCGGCCTTGGCGCCTCGATGCCCCCCGCCAGGTCCTTGCCGATTTGCCGCAGGACACAGGAGTTCCGCTGAATAACAGTCCGGGGGCTGCCTTCCTCCGGGCATTGTTCCCGGCTGCCGATGCTATTCTCGATTGTCTTGATCGAATCCGCCGACAGAAGCCATCCCAGCGGCAGAGGCTTTTTCTTGTCCGGCTCAAGGACCGAAACGCGCATCCGCCTGGCGTAGAAGCAAGACGGGTCGTGCGTGCTTAGCAAGCCAGTGTCCCGTTTCCCACGGCAAACCGTGTTGTTGAGCGCAAGGGAGGCCTGCTCCACGGCGAGCCTTCCGCGCGCGACGCGCGTATTGTTGAGCGTCCGCAGCGGCGTCATGATTTCGTGAAACCCATGCGGCGGCTCCACCCCGGCGCTTTCGCCGCCGCCGTGCCCCAGCGATATGAGAATCAACTCCACGCGCTGCTTGTCTTCCCGCCGGAACGCCTTTTCGAGCGATTTCAGCAAATCGAAGGCCGTGGCGACGCCGGAGTTTTCGAAATATCCCCCGTCCGCAAGCCTGCGCTTGATGGCGTTCTCCCCGTTTGCATCCCCGGTGCGATACCAGCCAGGGGCCATCAAACCGGGAAAGCGCGCGCTCAAACCCGACGCGGTGCTGAGCTTGATGTCGAGCCGGCTGTCGCGGCCGATGAGGGAGGCGAGCGTCGGGATGTCCCTTTGCAGCAGAAACGGGGCAAGCACGACGCGCTCTCCCGTCTCGACCTCGGTGGTATTCAGAAGCAGGGCGGGCACGCTGCCCTCCGGAGCCCACAATTGGGTGAGCCGTTGCCGGAAGGGATTGTCCGATGTTTCCAGCCGGTAATCCCGCGCCAGGTCATCCCACGCGCCTTCCAGCGCCAGATCGAAATCGCGGGCGCGATCCAGGCTCAGCGACGGGCACAGCCCGGGGCGGCTGCCGATACAGGGAATAACCCTCGCAATCGTGTCGTGGAACAGCGTCCCTGCAATGGCAGGCGTGAGCAGATCCTTATTCAGAAGGCTTGACGCCGCCCTGGAGTACCAGCCCTCGTCTCTCTTCTTCCCCTCGCTCGCCCGCACGAGGGAAGCGAACACCGCCGCTCCGACACTACCGCCGGAGACGCCGCTTATGGCGAACACATGACCGGCGAAGCCAGGAAATTCGTCCTGGGCCTTGGCAAGAAAGAGGGCCGCGTGACGGGCCGCATACGCGCCGCCGCCCGCCGCGGCGATGATGTAAACCGGATACTTGCCGCCAGCGCCACCGGCGGGCCGCGCGGCTTCCCATCGCGGCAAATGACTGTCGAGCCACCTGTAAAAGGCCTGGGTCACGTTCTGAGCCTTTACAGGCTTTTGCCGCGCCTCCCTGGGAATGGCATGGTTGTCGTTGAGGTCGAAGGCGGAAAGCAGCGCGATCACTCCGAAGAACAAAGCGATCAAGGGCCGCTTCCGCGAACCGAGTTGAAGCAGCGCGAAGAAGCCCAGGCTGGCGACGATGAAGACGTTGATCACAACCAGCGTCTGGCCGGATGGGGAGAAGCTGCGGACGTCCATAAAGGGAGCAATGAAAAACACCGCGGGCAAGGCCGCCAGGAGCACATACACGAGCGTTGGAAGAACCGGCAGGAGCAGCAGCAGGGCTGGAACGATCAAGACATAGGTACTGCCGCTGAAAGCCAGCCCGGTCCACAGGCTGGCCCCGAAAAGAACCGCCGCGCCAAGAACGATGGAGATCCCCGGCTGGTCCATCATTCCCCAAAGGATCGCCCGGCGTTCCTTCGGGCGGGGGTATTCCCGCAGATCGCTGGCGGCGCATTCGAATTGGGCGTCTCTGTTCCCTTCCCTCTGCCACACCGCCAGCCTCTCCGGGAGCGGCTCCTTGGCGAAATAGGAGACCCAGAGCGTACGGTCGGGCCGGTAGCGCGTTTTCGCCTTGACCAGGACCAGCGCCAGCACCCCGTTGACGATCAGGTTCGCCGCCGCGACGGCGCCGAGCCGGAACCGGGAAGCAAACGAGACAAGCGCCAGCGCCGAGAACAAAATCAGTTCAAGCAGGTGCAGGGCGGCCGGGCGCGGTTCGTCAGGCGGCCCTTTCAGAGCGCGGCGCGCCGCGGCCCAAACGCTATCACCCCTGGGGCCGAGCTTTTCCCGGACCGACGCATCCTGCTTGCGGAAAGACCTCACAAACAGGTCGTCGATGAGAAAACCCGCGCCGAACAGCACGGCGAACGCGCCGAAGGCGATCTGAAGCCTGTCGAAGCCGTCCACGGCGGGGTGGATGCGCGGCAGCAGATTGTACAGCGTCGCGGCGCCGAGCAGGCCCGGAAGCGCCACGGGAAAGAGCCGCAACAGAATGAGGCGGACCTTAAGCTCGTAAGGAAGCGGCCGCAGGGTTCCCGGCAGGTTGTTGGTCAGCGGCAGGCGGCTGTTGAAAATGCAGGTAAAGTAGACCCACGAGACAAAGCTTACGGCGGTGATTGCCTTGGCGGCATATCCCGCGCGGCCTGGAATATCCGAAAACGCGGTCCCCGCGATTGCCTTGCACAGCGCGCTGTAAACCAGCACGTGCAGCGCCACCACTCCAAGGAATGTCGCCGCGATCAATAGCATTTGCCCCAGGGAGGCGCGGCCTTCCGTTCCGCTTGGCTCGAATGCCGGCTCCGCTTCGAACTCGCCCGCCTTGGGCGCAGCCTCCCGCGGTTTCGGTTCGAACAGGGAAAAGAACCGCGCCCAAAGCCAAAGCGCCATGGCTGTTACCGCGAACGACAGGACGGGCAGAAACTCCATGCGCCCGGACCGGTCCAGATAGGGCTTCGCCAGCACTTCGAGAATTTGGCCGTTGGTGTAGATCGCGAACGCCAGGACGGCGGCGATCACCGGGACGCGCATCCTGTAGATGGCCAGCCCCAATTCCCGGCACTCGTGCCAGCTATTGGTATGGAACGCCGCGAAAACGAGCAGCGCGAACGGCAGGATGCCTGCGTCATGGTACTGCCAGGCGACGGCGAACGAAACCATCCAGACAATAAGGAACATCGCTAGCCCTGCGCGGTTTTCCAAGCGGGTTTGAATTAGCTTCCTATATGCGCCCGGCGGCCTGAGCAAGCGCAGGTTGCGGACATCTGTGGATTTCCCCAGCGGCGGCATTCACAGCCTTAGGCGGCGGCGCCAAGCGGAGGCCGCGGGGCGCCCCAACAAACCTTCGGATGGGTGGAAATCCACGCTTAACGCGGAGGGCGGTTCCCCATATAGTCACATGTCTGCTTCCGGCGGCGTTGTTTTTGTCTGGTTTTTTTCAGGGGGTACACATGCGCAGGCGCACAAGTTTTACCGGGAATGGCTCAAGGCTCCGCTTGCCGGCCTGGATCGCAGGGCTTGCGCTGGCCGCCGCGCTCCTGCCAGCCGGCGCAAATGCGTGGCGCCCCGTCAGCCAGCCGCAGACCGCCAGCCCGGTTCAGCTCGTTCAGTTCGCCCCGGAAGTCAGGCAGCGCTGCCGCTGGGTGAAGCGTTGCGAGACCGTTTACGAGCATGAGGAGCGCTGCCAGCCGGTGCAGCAGTGCCAGTTTGGGCACTGTATGCCCGTCCTGCACTGCTTCAATGTGCCGGTTCCGCGCAAGCGCTGCTATCCGCGGCGGGTTTGCCGGTAGCGCGCGGCCGGCGGCTGGGGACGGGGCACCCGTCCCGCCTCCCGCGCGATCCGCTCCCGGATGGTTTGACCAGCTGCCGCGATTTGCCAGTTCCCTGATCCTCCTTCTTTGTGATTGGCCAAGCAACCTGACCCGCACTAACCGTTGGCACGGGAGCCGAACTTACGCTACACCCTCCCAAAACGCGGGACGCAGGAAGCACCGCCCAGGGAGCGGGAATGGAATATTTCGCGCAGCAGCTCATCTTCGGCTTGACGCTCGGCTCGATCTACGGGCTGATCGCCATCGGCTACACCATGGTCTACGGCATCGTGGGCATGATCAATTTCGCGCATGGCGAGGTGTTCATGATCGGCGCCTTCATCGCGCTGATCGCGATCCTGACCCTGTTCGCGAGCGCCATCACCTGGGTGCCGCTGGCACTGTTCCTCGCGGCGCTGGTTTCCATGGCGCTGACGGCGGTGGCCGGCTGGGCCATCGAGCGCGTCGCCTACCGGCCGCTGCGCTCGTCCTTCAGGCTCGCGCCGCTGATCACGGCCATCGGCGTCTCGATTTCACTGCAAAACTTCGTGCAGCTCTCGCAGGGCGCGCGCTCCAAGCCAATAGCGCCGCTGCTCCCCGGCGGCTTTACGCTCGCGGACAATGGCGGCTTTGCCGTGACCCTCTCTTACGTGCAGATCATCATCATGGCCGCGACGGTGGCGCTGATGACCGTGTTCTCGCTGATCATCAGCCGCACGCAGCTTGGCCGCGCGCAGCGCGCCTGCGAGCAGGACCGCAAGATGGCGGCGCTGTGCGGCGTCGACGTGGACCGCACCATCTCGCTCACCTTCGTCATGGGCGCGGCTCTGGCGGCCATCGCCGGGCTGATGTTCCTGCTCTACTACGGCGTGATCGATTTCTTCATCGGCTTCATCGTCGGCATCAAGGCGTTCACGGCGGCGGTGCTGGGCGGAATCGGCTCGCTGCCGGGCGCGATGCTGGGCGGACTCGTCATCGGCCTGATCGAGGTGTTCTGGGCCGGCTATTTCACCGCGCAGTATAAAGATGTGGCCGCGTTCTCCATCCTCGCCATCGTGCTGATTTTCATGCCGTCCGGGCTGCTCGGCCGGCCCGAGGTCGAGAAGGTGTAGGCCGTATGCTGGATATCACGGAACGGCGCGCGGCAAAGCAGGCGGCGCGGGGCGGCCAAACCCACAGCGCGGGAACCGCCATCAAGGACGCCGCGATCACCTTCCTGCTGGCACTTGCGCTCTCGGACACGCTTATCGGGCTGCGCACGGAAAGCTCGGGCGGCGGGCTTGAGATCACCACTCACTTCGCCCTGGCCACGGCGCTGGCGGCCGCGGTGGCCGGGGGCCGCTTCTTCTTGGACATCGTGGTCTGGCGGCCGCTGGACGGCGGCCGCACGCTTGCGGCACTTATCCGCTGGTGGAAGAATGGCCGCCTCCCCGCCGCCCTCGCGGCCCTTGCGGGCGGACTTTACCTTTTTGCCACAAGCGGCACGCGCACCGCCATCATCGAATGGGCCTCGGGGAAGTCCTGGCTCGCGGGCGTCTTGGCCGATTTCGCCACCTTCGCCAGCATCGGCGCTATCGTCCTGGTGCTCGCCATGCTGGCGGTGCGCGCCTTCCGGCTTTTCCTCACGCTGTTCTCCGGGAACAGGATCTCAAAATTCCCGATGGTGCTGGTGTCCAGATTTAGCGAGGAATTTCCGGCGGCGCTCCTCGTCGTCGCCGCCCTGCTTCCGTTCCTGATCGCGGGCCCGCAGCAGCGTTACGCGGTCGATACGGCGACGCAGGTTCTCATCTATGTCATGCTCGGCTGGGGGCTGAACATCGTGGTCGGGCTCGCCGGGCTCCTCGATCTCGGCTACGTCGCCTTCTATGCGGTCGGCGCTTACACCTATGCGCTGATCTCCACATACTACGGCTGGTCGTTCTGGGTCTGCCTGCCGCTGGCCGGCCTCCTCGCGGCGATCTGGGGCATCACGCTGGGCTTTCCCGTTCTGCGCCTTCGCGGAGACTACCTCGCCATCGTAACCCTCGCTTTCGGCGAGATCATCCGTATCGTGCTCATCAACTGGCAGAGCCTCACCGGCGGTCCTAACGGCATCAACCGCATCCCCCGCCCGAGCTTTTTCGGCCTGCCATTCGAACGCACGGGCACGGCCACGTTCCATGGCTTTTTCGGCGTCGAGTACAGCGCCACGCACCGGCTCATCTTTCTCTATTACCTCATCCTGGCGCTGGCGCTGCTCACGAACTTCATAACGCTCCGGCTCCGGCGGCTGCCCATCGGGCGCGCCTGGGAGGCGCTGCGCGAAGACGAGATCGCCTGCCGCTCGCTCGGCATCAACACGGTGACAACCAAGCTCACGGCCTTCGCCACGGGCGCGATGTTCGGCGGCTTCGCGGGCGCATTCTTCGCGGCGCGGCAGGGTTTCATCAGCCCGGAATCTTTTACTTTCACTGAATCCGCACTCGTGCTCGCCATCGTGGTGCTGGGCGGGCTGGGCTCCCAGCTCGGCGTGGTAATCGCCGCCGTGGCCCTTGTCGGCAGCGCAGAGCGGTTCCGCGAGCTTGCGGACTACCGTATGCTCATCTTCGGGCTGTCCATGGTGATGGTGATGCTCTGGCGGCCGCGCGGGCTGATGGCCGGGCGCACGCCCTCCGCGTCGCTGCATGAGGCACGGACGGTTTCCGCCGCTTACGTCAAGGAGGGGCACGGCTGATGGACGGCGGCGATATCCTGCGCGTCGAGCATCTGACCATGCGTTTTGGCGGGCTGACCGCCATCGACGGGCTGTCCTTTTCCGCGCGCCGGGGCGATATTACCGCCATCATCGGCCCGAACGGCGCGGGCAAAACCACGGTCTTCAACTGCATCACCGGCTTCTACAAGCCCACCGAAGGCCGCATCGCGCTGGCGCATGGCTCCGCCCAGGCCTTCAAGGCGCTGCCCCGCCTGACCGGCAGCGGCCGTCAATGGGCGCAAACGCGCCATGGCCCGCTTTTCCTGCTCGAACGTATGCAGGGCTTCGAAATCGCCCGCAGCGCCCGCGTGGCGCGCACCTTCCAGAATATCCGGCTGTTCGCCGGCATGACCGTGCTCGAAAACCTGCTCGTGGCCCAGCACAACGCGCTCAACGCCGCGTCCAGCTACACCTTCGGCGGCCTGCTTGGCCTTCCCGGCTACGCCCGCGCGGAAAGCGAGGCCATTGAGCGCGCCGCCCACTGGCTCCGCCAGACCGGCCTGCTAGCCCGCGCCGACGATCCGGCAGGCGACCTGCCCTATGGCGCGCAGCGGCGGCTCGAAATCGCGCGCGCCATGTGCACCTCGCCCGTGCTCCTCTGCCTCGACGAACCCGCCGCCGGCCTCAACCCGCGCGAATCCGCCGAGCTGAACGAATTCCTGCTCAAGATCCGCGAGGAGCACGCGCTTTCCATCCTCCTGATCGAGCACGACATGGGCGTGGTGATGGGCATTTCCGACAGCATCAACGTGCTCGACTACGGCCGCAGGATCGCCGGGGGCGCGCCCGCCGAAATCCGCGAAGACCCGAAGGTGATCGCCGCCTATCTCGGCGTCGAGGATGACGAGGTCGAGGAAGCCGAAGCGGAGGCGGGCCTATGAGGTTCCGTCCGCCACTTCAAAGGGTAATATTGGCTCGAAGCCGTGCCGCTGAAACTCTGCTGTCATGGCCCGGCTTGACCGGGCCATCCAGGCGTGGCTCAGCGGCCGCAGCGCGTTACTGGATGGCCGGGTCAAGCCCGGCCACGACAGCAGCGGTGCATGGCAGCGGCTGGCCGTCCGCGACGGCCCGCAGCGGACGAAACGCGGGGAGGACCGCGCGATGACCCAGCTCCCGCTGCTCGCCATCCGCGATGTCGAGACCTATTACGGGAAAATCCGCGCGCTCAAAGGCGTGGACCTTGATGTGTACGAGGGCGAGATCGTCACGCTTATCGGCTCGAACGGCGCGGGCAAGTCCACGCTGATGATGACCATCTGCGGCGATCCGCGCGCGCGCTCCGGCCAGATCGTGTTCGCCGGCCGCGACATCACCCATATGCCCACGCACGAAATCATGCGGCTTTCCATCGCGCAGTCGCCTGAAGGCCGCCGCATCTTCCCGCGTATGACCGTGCACGAGAACCTGCTCATGGGCGCCCTGCTCGCGCCCGGCGGCGAGGACACCGCCGATGCCGGTCTTGACATGGTGTTCAGCCTGTTCCCGAAGCTCGCCGAACGGAGCGCCCAGCGCGGCGGCACGCTCTCGGGCGGCGAGCAGCAGATGCTCGCCATCGCGCGCGCGCTCATGGGCCGGCCGAAGCTGCTTCTCTTGGACGAGCCTTCGCTGGGCCTGGCGCCGATCATCGTGCGGCAGATCTTCTCCGTCATCCGCGAGCTGAACCGGAGCCGCGGGCTCACCGTGTTTTTAGTCGAGCAGAACGCATACCATGCGCTGAAGCTGGCCCATCGCGGCTATGTCATGGTCAATGGCAGGATCACCATGTCGGGCAAGGCGGCGGACCTTCTTCACCGCGAGGAGGTGAAGGCCGCGTATCTCGAAGGCGGCGCGCATGGGTAGGGAGGCGAACCATATGAAGGCTGCACCCCCTCACCCTGTCCTTCTCCCACGCAAGCTCGCCTTGGCAAGCCCGTCACTGAGAAGCGTCCATATCCGCTTGCGGATATGGACGGGAGAAGGGACGCCTGAATGCGCGTTTAGCGTGCAACACCATTCCCTCTCCCAAAGGGAGAGGGACAGGCACAGGGTGAGGGGGTGAACCTCATGGGCTTGATCTACGAAAAATCCTTCTGGGCCTTTTTCTTCGTGACCCTCGTGCTGGGCGGCGGGACGGCGCTGGCCATCGGGCGCGCGGCGGCGAAAGGCTGGAAGCCGTTCTGGCAGGCGGCGGTCTACACGATGATGCTGGGCGCGGCCATCCGCTTCCTGCATTGGGGCCTGTTCGCGGGCGCCACGCTCGCGAGCTGGCGCGCAGCGCAAGGCAGCCTGCACTCGCCCTATTACTACGCCACGGACACGGCGATTCTCCTGCTGTTCACCGTGACGGGCTTCAAGTTCCAGCGCCGCGCACAGATGCTGCACCAATATGGCTGGCTCACGGAAAAAGCCGGCATCCTGGGCTGGCGGCTGCGCAAGCCCTAATGCCAGCAAAATCCTGGTCTTTGTTTGGCCACTTGCTGGAATTGCAGAAAGAGGACATAAGAATGCGTTTCACCCTTGCGAGCTTGGCCCTGGCAGCCGCGGGCCTTGGGGCCATCCCCAGCGCATCCGCCGAATCGGAAATCATCATCGCCGTCGCCGGCCCGATGACCGGCAAGAGCGCCACGTTCGGCGCGCAGTTCAAGGCGGGGGCGGAGGCCGCGGTTGCCAGCATAAACAAGGCCGGGGGCGTAATTGGCAAGAAGCTGAAGCTCGAAATCGGCGACGACGCCTGCGATCCGAGACAGGCGCGCTCGGTGGCGGAGCAGCTTGCGGCCAAGCAGGCCGTGTTCGTCGCCGGTCATTACTGTTCGGATTCGTCCATCCCGGCTTCCGACGTTTACAACGAAGCCGGCATCATCCAGATCTCGCCCGGCTCGACCAATCCGAAATACACCGACGACCGCCCGAGGGACGGCTTCAGCTACCGCGTCTGCGGCCGCGACGACCAGCAGGGCGTTATCGACGGGAACTATCTCGCCACGAAGTTCAAGGACAAGAACATCGCGATCGTCGATGACAAGACCGCTTACGGCAAGGGCCTCGCCGAGGAAACGAAAAAGGCCATGAACGCCGCCGGCAAAAAGGAGGTCTTCACCGACACCATCACGGCCGGCGAAAAAGACTACAATACGCTCGTCACCAAGCTCAAGAAGGCCAAGATCGATATTGTCTTCTTCGGCGGCTATCACACCGAAGCGGGTATCATCGTGCGGCAGATGCGCGAGCAAGGCATGAAGACCATCCTTATGGGCGGCGACTCGCTGGTCTCGGCCCAGCTCGGCCGGATCGCCGGCGCCGGGATCGAGGGCACGATCTTCACCTTTTCGCCCGATCCGCGCAAGAACCCGGCGGCGGCTGAGGTGGTGAAGGAATTCCGCGCGAAGAATGTCGATCCCGAAGGCTATGTGCTGTATGCTTACGCAGCCATCCAGGCGTGGAAGGGCGCTGTGGAAAAGGCTCAATCGACGGACGCCGCAAAGGTGAAGACAGCGCTCGATACGGGCGAGTTCGATACCGTGCTCGGCAAGTTCAAGTTCGATGAAAAGGGCGATCCGAGCCTGACGCCTTACGTCGTCTATAAGTGGAACAAAACCACTTACGAACAGGAATAACGCCCGCCTTCCAAGCCGCGCGCCGGGGGACGCGGCTCTTACGCGCGGGCGAAGATATAATGGGTATGGCGGACAATGCTGGAACTGAACGATCCGCTTTGGCGCAAGCTTGACGACGCCTATCGCGACCGCGACATCCCCGAGGCGCTGGCGCGGCTCGCGGCGGCGTGGGATCAGGAGGAAGCGCTGTCGCTATTCTGGGATTGCCTGTGCCATCAGGAAACCTGCTATGGCGCGACCTACGCGGCGGTTCCGCACCTGTTGAAGATTGCCGGGCCCGGTGCCGACCCGCACCAGCGGCTGGAGATCGCGATCTTTCTGGCCTCCGTGGCGCTTTGCGCCTTCCCCCGTCAATACGCTTCGCCCGGCAAGCGCGGCGGCGCTCCCCTGCAAGGCCTTCCCCTGACCCTCGAAGAATGGGACAAGAAGCTCGACTACTACCGGAGCCTGAGCGGCGTTCTCGAAGCCCAGGAAGAGCCGGGCCCGGGGGAAGAGGCTAACGAGCTTTGCCATTGCCACGAAATTCTGGAGACGGGCCCCGCCGATGCCGCGGACCTCGAAAAAATCCGCGCCATCCGGCAGGATTTCATCGCGGCCCTGCCAGACATCCGGGCGCTGTGCGAGCACGCCCTTCTCGAAAACCCGCAAGAAGAAGACTCCCACCCCTATTTCCTGAGCGGAATCGCCGCCGCCGATGGGCTGCACGATCTAGCGGGCGTGCTCAAATGCGGAGAGGAGGGCTGGTTCACCTGCTCCTCCTGCGATTGGGGCTACGAATACATCCTATTCGGGGACCGCGTCGCCATCTATGCGGATCCGGAGGTGCTTGGCTCGGAGGACAAGGCGCTCGCCGACTATAACGCAGGCGCTCCCCACAAATCCGACGGCTTTATAATCCCGGTGGAGGCCGGCGCCGGAATCGCGGACCCCCGCGCCGCGGCGCTGCTCAGCCTTGCCGAACGCGCGGCCGGCGCCAAGGCGCTGCTCCTGACGCGCGCTTTCCTGGGCCGCTTCCGCTGCGTCAAATGTGGCGCCGAAGGCCCGGTCTGGGCGTTATGATCAGCTCCGCACGACGCGAAGCGGGTTATAAGCGGCGACGGAGGGAATTCCACTTAGGAGGCGCTTCCCATGCCCGCAGGACTTCGCAACTCGATCACCGATGTCAGCGGCCTTGCCGTTGGCAACGCGCACGATGAGAAACTCGCGTCCGGCGTGAGCGTCATCGTGTGCGAGGCCGCTACCCTGGCCGCGGCTTCCGTCTTCGGCGGCGGGCCGGGCACGCGCGAACTGGACGCCATCGCGGTCGAAGGCTCCGTGGGCACGGTGGACGCCATCGCGCTATCGGGCGGCTCGGCATTCGGGCTCGACGCGGCCGGCGGCGTGCAAAGCTATCTGCGCGAAAAGGGCCGCGGTTTCGCGGTTGGCCCTACCATCGTTCCCATCGTCCCGCAGGCGATCCTGTTCGATCTTCTCAACGGCGGCGCCAAGGACTGGGGCCGCCACTCGCCCTATCGCGACATGGGCTATGAGGCCGCATCGTCCGCCGCCCTCGATTTCGCTTTGGGAAGCGCCGGGGCTGGCCATGGCGCGACCGTCGCGGCTGGCCCAGGCGCCAGGATGCGCGGCGGCTTGGGAAGCGCTTCCGAAATCGTGAGCCTCGCCGGCGAGGATGGGCAAACCGTCACCGTTGGAGCGCTCGCCGCCGTCAACGCGGTTGGCGCGGTCACGGTTGGCGGCACACGGCATTTCTGGGCCGCGCCTTTCGAAATGGCGTCCGAATTCGGCGGCCTCGGCAACCCAACCCCCTGGCCGGCCAGCGCGGCCGAACCCTTCATCAAATACTCTTTCACGGGCGCAAGCACGACACTTTGCGTGGTGGCAACCGATGCCGCCCTCACCCATGCGCAATGCCACCGGCTGGCGGTGATGGCGGCGGCGGGCATGGCTCGCGCGATCTTCCCTGTGTTCACGCCATTCGACGGCGACATCGTGTTCGCGCTTACCACAGGCAAAGTGCCCCTCAAAACCCCGTTCGCCGCCCTGCCCTTCCTGGGCGCCGCTGCCGCCAATGCCCTCGCGCGGGCCATCGCCAGAGGCGTCTATGAAGCAAGCGGAAGCCTCCCCGATGGCACGCCTTGCTATCGCCAGCTTTTCGCGCAGGCATAGATGCGATATGAGATAGGTTGCTCCAGTTACTCCCAACGCCCGCGCCTGACAGCTAAATGACCGCATCATGAGTACATCCGGCCGCGCGCCGCGGCTTCTCTTCGTCGACTCCGGACTTGGCGGGCTGACTGTGCTCAGTGCCGCGCGCCACGCCGTGCCGGAAGCGGACATTCTCTACATCGCGGACGATGCGGGGTTTCCCTACGGATCGAAAAGCGATGCGGTGCTTACCGCGCGCCTGTTCACGATCATCGAGGCCGGTGTGCGCGGCTTCGAGCCGGATTGCATCGTGCTGGCCTGCAACACCGCGTCCACCGTCGCGCTGCACACGCTGCGCCAGAATTTCCCCATTCCCATCGTCGGCACGGTGCCCGCCGTCAAGCCCGCCGCGGCGCTGACCAGAAGCGGCCTGGTGTCGGTGCTGGCCACGCCCGCCACCGCCGCCCGCGAATATACGCGCGGTTTGATCCAGCAATTCGGCGCGGGGGCACGCTTCACCCTCGTTGGCGCGCCCATGCTCGCGGCGCTTGCCGAGGCGCACGCGAGCGGCGCGGACGTGGACGGGGAAGCCATCGCGCGCGAGATCGCTCCCGCCTTCGTGGAGGAGGGCAACGCCCGGACCGATGTGGTGGTGTTGGGCTGCACGCATTACCCGCTCCTGCTTGACAAGCTCAACGAAGCTGCGCCATGGCCCGTGGCCTGGCTCGATCCGGCGCCTGCCATCGCGCGCCGCATCGCCAACGTGCTGGCCGAAGGCGGCCATATCGTCGGCGTGGGGGCCAAGCGCGGGTGCGGCGAAATCCGGTTCACCTCGGGCCAGCCGCCCTCCCCTGCCCTGCTCCGCCGTTTACAATCCCATCACCTCACCGCGCACGCCTTCGAGGCGGCCTTCGCACTCTAAGAAAGACCTCCCATGATTCCGCGCTATTCCCGGCCGCAAATGGCCGCCATCTGGTCCGATCAAACGAAGTACGAGATCTGGCTGGAAATCGAGACGCTGGCCGCCGAAGCGATGGAGCAGCTTGGACAGGTGCCCGCCGGCACGGCGAAGGCGCTGCGCGAGCGCGGCGGCTTCAACATCGCGCGCATCGACGAGATCGAGCGCGAGGTGAAGCACGACGTGATCGCGTTTTTGACGAGCGTCGCCGAACACGCCGGCCCCGAGGCGCGCTTCATGCACCAGGGCATGACCTCGTCGGACGTGCTCGACACCTGCCTCGCGGTGCAACTCACGCGCGCGGCGGACATCCTGCTTGCGGATATCGACGCCCTCCTAGCCGCGCTGAAGCGCCGGGCGATGGAGCACAAGCACACCGTCACGGTGGGCCGCAGCCATGGCATTCACGCGGAGCCAACCACATTCGGGCTGAAGCTCGCCTTCGCCTATGCCGAGTTTTCCCGCGCGAAGGAGCGCCTGGAGTGCTCCAGGCAGGATATCGCCACTTGCGCGATTTCGGGCGCGGTCGGCACGTTCGCGCATCTCGATCCGCGCGTCGAGACTTACGTCGCGGACAAGCTGGGCTTGCGGCCAGAGCCGGTTTCCACGCAGATCATCCCGCGCGACCGGCACGCCATGTTCTTCGCGATTCTCGGCGTGATCGCCTCTTCCGTGGAGCGGCTCGCCACCGAAATCCGCCATTTGCAGCGCACCGAGGTGGGCGAGGCCGAGGAGTTCTTCTCCGAGGGGCAGAAGGGTTCCTCCGCCATGCCGCACAAGCGCAACCCGGTACTGACCGAGAACCTCACGGGGCTGGCGCGGATTGTCCGCGGCTACGCCGTGCCGGCGATGGAGAACGTGGCGCTTTGGCATGAGCGCGACATCTCGCATTCCTCCGTGGAGCGCATGATCGGGCCGGACGCCACCGTGACGCTCGACTTCGCGCTGGCGCGGCTCACCGGCGTTGTTGACAAGCTCGTGGTCTACCCGGAGCGCATGAAGCAGAACCTCGAACGCGGCGGCGGGCTGGTTCATTCGCAGCAGGTTCTGCTCGCGCTAACGCAGAAGGGGCTGGCCCGCGAGGCCGCCTACCTGATCGTGCAGCGCAACGCCATGCGCGCCTTCCGTGGCGAGGGCTCGTTCCTGGAGTTTCTGAAGGCCGACGCGGAGGCGGGCGCGGCGCTTTCCGTGGCGGAATTGGACGCATTGTTCGACGTGCGCGCCCACATGCGCAACGTAGACGCGATCTTTGAGCGGGTGTTTGGCGCGGCCTGAGCAAGGTATGCTTCCGTAGCGGCGGGCGGCGTGACGGACTGACCGCCTGCGGATGCGCTTTACCGCGCCAGCGCGGTCCCGCAAGGCTGGCCGGGCTGCCTGGCGTTGAGGGACCGGATCGCGGCAAAGGTGGCCTCGCTGTTCCGCCAGGCCAGGCCCGAAGCGGAAACCCGCCCCCCGCGCAACAACGCTTCCCCGCGCCCCCGCCGGCGCGCATTTGCACAAATAAATTTGCGGAGCAATACCAGGCGCATGGATTTTTTTGGTCTCTTACTTCGTAAGGACGGCGTTATGAAAACACCTGAGACACTACCCACACACGCGTTCGCGAAGCGGGTCTGCGCCTGCTCCGCGAATGCGTGTGCCGTGCCGCTTGCCAAAGGAAAGGCCAGCCCGGCCTAGCCGGCGTCCCCGCCACCCCAGGTGACGGTACGGCGGTTAAGTACAAAGAGAATCCAAATTGTAAGCAGGAACTCCGAGGCGCCCACAATGATCAAGACCGCCAGTTCATTCAGTTGATAACTTGAGTAGGGGCGGCCACTAGTATCGACGATGTTGAGTGCAAGCAGCACGAGCCCCGCAACCAGCGGGAAAATTGCAACCACCGAGTCGAGCACGCCCTGGCTTATGTTCCGGTCGCTGGCACTCACGAGCCGCAATAAAAGCGCCATTTGGAAGATTAGATAGAATAACCCAATCCAAAGAGGCAAGGTCCAAAAGATTTTATTCTGTGGCTCCCAGTTACCGGTCAACCATATAGCAAGGGGCCCAAAGATTGTTGCAGAGAGCGCCAATATGATACTTAGCCATTCCTCGATCTGAGCCCCTCTTCTACCATTTGCCATGACTATCTCTCCTAACTGCGGGTTAAATTTAAATGCGCCTGAAGCCGAAGGTTGGGTGCGCGAACACCGGTGCACGCTTGCCGGGACGCTAGCAGAGTTGGCGGACTCTGCAAACTCTGTTTATGATCGCGTTCTTGGCGAAAGGCCGGTGGCTTTATGGCGTTTTCCGCGCACTCCCCATTGCACGCCCGATCGCCGCGCGCATCCCGGCTTTCCCGGTCCAGCATTCGATCCTCACCCATCTGCCTCCTTCAAGGTCTTTAGGGGCCGTTCAGGAATAACTGCACCATCTGACTTGTTCCTGGACGGACCCTTAGTGGTACTCGCAAGAATGTACAATCCTAGAAAGCGGCATACCAAGCAAACCAGAGTGGCTTTGTATCTTCCTGTAAACCGGCGAAATCTTGTCCAGCGGCACCGTGCCGGTCTTCCCGCCGCTACCAGCCCCGTTCTTCATATACAGGGCGCCGGCAGGTCAGCGGCTGCAAACCGCACCCGGTACAACGGGCCGCGGATTGGCGCTGAGGAGGCCGGCCCGCTCGCCTCCGTCTGGCGGCATGTGCGAAACAAAGTGAAACAAAGCCGCAATTGCGTGGATAATGTACTACCGTGTACAGTGTATGGCTCACAAACGCGGTGCCCGGAGACTTGCCGGATTCATATTGGACCGGCTCGCCGCTAGCGGGCACCCCGGCAATAACGCCGAAGGGCGGGGGGACACCGAATGGCGATAGCGTCCATGCGCATGATGCCTTTTCTTGGGAGCGTTGTGGAAGCGCCGCAGATGCCAGGATTTTCGCGGCGAATGAGGGGAAGTTTGCGCTTGCGCGACCTAGTAAGATTGTTATTGAAGCGAATATCTGTAAGATGCGCGGATAAGAAACACCGGATTGGGCTTATGACCTTCTTTTTCCGTCTGGCGGCAGTTGTTGCCTTGAGCGCTTGGTGCATGGGCTCAAGCATGGCTGCTAATCCCTTGGACCTCAAGGAGTTTGTCAAGGGAACCTTCAAGGATCAGATCGACAAGATCAAGAACGGTATCTATTGCCGCGCTTTCTCCTGCAAATTCGAGATCGAATCTTTCTACGTAACCGAGACCGGTTCGAAAACCTATGCGCTTTCCACAAGCGGGTGGCTTGAGGGCACGATTCCTGGCCTTAAAGGCTCCGCGAAGCGGGCTATTGGCCTGACTGGCAGCTATACACGCGGCACTTGCATCGTGAAGGAACTCAAGCCAGTCTACGACAACGTGACCAATAATAATGGCTGGGGGGCCACCAAGATAGAATCCGCATTCAAGAGTATCAAGGTGCCAGCCACCGTCGTACTCAAGCCGGATACTTGCGCGAAAGTCGACGCCTTCATCCTGCAGGCGTCCTATAACTCCCAGGATCCGGCAGAGGTCGTGCCCCAGCCATCCTCAAGCTACTGATGCGGCTAAAAATCCGCTGGGGCGCTGCGTTCAGGCGCTCAGCTTTTCCATAACCTCGCCGCTCATCTCGAAATTGGCGTAGACCGCCTGCACATCGTCGGAATCTTCGAGCGCGTCGATGAGCTTCAGAAGCTTCCCGCCCTTCTCCTCATCGACATCGACGGTGTTCTGCGGCTGCCACACGATGGATGCTGATTTCGCCGGCCCAAGCTTGGCTTCCAGGGCGGACGCAACCTCCTGGTAGGCCTCGACGCCGGCAGTCAGCCAATGCGCTTCGTCATCGGTCTCGCAATCGTCGGCGCCCGCCTCGATGGCGGCCTCCAGCATGGCCTCGGCGTCACCGGCCGGGAGCGGGTACTCGATCTTGCCAACGCGCTTGAACCCGAAGGAAACCGCACCCGTTTCGCCCAGGTTCCCGCCATGCTTGGAGAATATGGAGCGCACCTCGCCCGCGGTGCGGTTGCGGTTGTCGGTCAGCGCCTCGACGATCACGCCCACGCCGCCCGGCCCGAAGCCCTCATAGCGCACCTCGACATACTCGGCGCCGCCGGCCTCCTGGCTCTTCTTGATGGCGCGCTCGATGTTGTCCTTCGGCATGTTCTGCGCGCGCGCGGCTAGCACCGCGGAGCGCAGCCTCGGGTTCATGGCGGGGTCGGGAAGGCCAATTTTCGCGGCCGCGGTGATTTCGCGCGCAAGCTTCGAGAACATTTTCGAGCGCTTCTTGTCCTGCGCGCCCTTGCGGTACATGATGTTTTTAAATTGCGAATGCCCTGCCATGGGTCGCCTTCCGCTCCGCCTTTTCGATGAATTTCATTTAGCTATAGCCGAATTCCAAAATGTCCCGCAACCCGCCCGCGCCCGATGTTGACGCAAAATCTCCACTCCACCGGTCCCTGTTCAAGCGCTTCAGCAGCAGGCGGAGGGCAACCCGTTTGCGATTATCCTATTGCAGGCGGGCAGCTATCGCGCGCCGGCCCTGCTTCCGCTGCCGCCATTGCCTGTTCAGGCACTGACGGAAACAGGGCCCGGCACCGTGTGACGTGGGGTTCCGGCATAACCCTCTTGGATGTTTTCCCCGCCTGGCCGTGATTACCGGAGCCATGCGAATGCTGTGGATCGCCGCGCAAAAGACGCACACACGCGTTGATGCGCGCTGTGGTTGTATATAGTCTCATCGCCATAGTTGATCGTTTGGTTCGCTGATGGATAGCCATGCCCCTATTGCCGCACAGTAATTTTCATGCCGTGCTCATCAAGCCGGCCCATTACGATAACGATGGCTACCCGATCCAGTGGTTCCGCTCGGCAATCCCCTCCAACACGCTCGCCTGTTTGAATGGATTGGCGCTGGATGCACAGCGCCGCCAAGTGCTGGGGCCGGACGTTGACATTAAAGTTCACACATACGATGAAACCAACCGCCGGATGCGGCCGGACAAAATCGTCCGGATGGTCCAGAGCGGCGGCGGCAAGGCGCTGATCGGCCTGGTTGGCGTGCAATCGAACCAGTTTCCCCGCGCCGTCGATATCGCGCGGCCGTTCCTCGCGGCGGGGCTCCCGGTTTGCATCGGCGGTTTCCACGTTTCGGGCTGCATCGCCATGCTGCCGCAGATGCCTGAGGAAATGCGCGAGGCCCAGGCGCTTGGCATTTCGTTCTTCGCCGGCGAGGCCGAGGGCGGGCGGTTCGACAAAGTCCTGCGCGATGCCTGGCATGGAAAACTGGCGCCGCTTTATAACTATCTGGACGAGCCTCCCGCGCTTGAGGGCGAGCCGCCGCCGATGCTGCCTCACAAGCATTTGCGCCGCACGGCTGGCTTGGTGACAAGCATGGACCTTGGGCGCGGCTGCCCTTATCAATGTTCCTTCTGCACCATCATCAACGTCCAGGGCCGCAAGAGCCGGGTTCGCACGCCGGACGATCTTGAGAAAGCCGTGCGCGAGAACTACAAGCAGAATATCACGCGCTTCTTCATCACCGATGACAATTTTGCCCGCAATCGCGGCTGGGAGCCGCTGCTAGACCGGCTGATAGCCATGCGCGCTGGCGAACGCCGCAAGCTTGGCCTCACCATCCAGGCCGACACGATGTCTCACAAAGTGCCGGGCTTTGTTGAGAAGGCTGCGGCCGCCGGGGTCAAGCGGGTTTTCCTCGGCCTCGAAAACATCAATCCGGACAATCTGATCGCCGCCAACAAGCGCCAGAACAAGATCACCGATTACCGCGAAATGCTGCAAGCTTGGCGAGCCCAGGGCGTTAGCACGTTCGCCGGGTACATCCTTGGCTTCCCTGGCGACACCAGAGAATCGATCCTCCGCGACATCGAAATCATCAAGCGCGAACTGCCGCTCGACTTCCTGGAGTTGTTTTTCCTGACCCCATTGCCCGGCTCGGAGGACCACAGGCGTATGCTGGCGGCAGGCGAATGGATGGACCCCGACATAAACAAATACGATCTCACCCATCGCGTTACGCATCATCCCAGGATGTCCGATGCCGAGTGGGAGGATACATACCGGGCCGCCTGGGATGCCTTCTACACGCCGGAGCACATCCGGACGATCCTGCGCCGGGCCGCGGCCAGACCCAAAGGCAAACCCAAGACGGTTCTTGGAACAATTCTCTGGTTCAAGCTCTCGCACAGCATCGAAGGCATTCATCCGCTCGAAGGAGGGGTATTCCGGCTGAAATTCCGCCGCGATCGCAGGAGCGGCCTGCCGCTCGAAAATCCCCTGGTTTTCTATCCCCGTTACCTGTGGGAGACCGCTGCCAAGGCTTGGCGCTGCCTTTCGACCATCCGGCACTACTATGCTATCCTCAAAGAGGTTATGAACTCGCCCAATCGCTGGCTCTACACGGACATTGCCATCGCCCCGCCACAGACCGCCGATTTTGAAGCCCTGGATTTGTTCCATGCAACGGCGGGCGGGAAGGCGGCGCTCGCGCGCAAGCAACGCCATGAGGCTATTCACTCGAAGCTGACGGCACCCGATGCGGCTGAAACAGAGC
>JBNKTW010000038.1:0-23085 GCA_050298295.1 Rhodomicrobiaceae bacterium | reverse complement strand
CTTACCGGCCGGTGAAGGGCAAATAACACATTGATATCGCATGATATTTTTCGGATTGCCGCGCCCGTGCCAGCGGAAAAGTGCACCGTAATATGGTTAATCCAGAAACCGCGAATATATTTAAAGGGATTCTGCGATCATGGAAATCGCGCGAAAATAGGAAAAATTCGCGGAAATTCACGTGAAAAACGCACGGCGGCGCCGCGTTAACCATGCCTGAATTAGCTATAATGCACGGCTTTACATCGTTCGCGGTTTATTAAGACATCGTCCGGCACGCGAATGCTCCGCTGGCGTCCGGTCAAGCCCGGCGGGAGACTTCCGCAGCGTCATTTGCTGGCAGACGTTCATGGTCCCGCCGATGAACGGGTGGCATCGCGCGGTCCCGCAGCTCAAACGCACATTCCCCTGCTGGTCGATTCCGGAAATTGGGAAGGGAGAGGCCGACGCCCGCACCACCTCCGACTCCGGACGTTGCCATCAATGTGCCACAGGATGGAATTAAACTGAAAAAGTCAAGTCACCTTATCTCTATAATGGAAGAACCGTTCTCCCAAAGAACTAGCAAAACCTTGAAGCCCAGGAAATAGAACGGCGGAGCTTATGTTCATTCTAAGAAGCTTCATCGCAACTTTCTCCAAATCTTTTTGCCCGAAATCTAACTTAAGCATGACGATATTTTCCTTCTTCTCCCACCCTTCCATCTCCTGCAAGTTGAGTTCAAACTTGAGAGATATGTTACCTGCACACAGAAAAAGGCCCTGTTGAGTATTTAGGCGTTCATTTAAGTAGTACGGATTCTCGAAGTTAACGAATTTGGGGCGCTCTCTAGCGGGGTCATTTGTCATGTAAAGCTTATCGAAACCAGAGCCCCTTCGCCACTTATCGTCATCCCGATCCCCAAATCCAGCCCCAACAATCCTGCGCGCGGTGTCATGGCACCATTTTGTTTTAATACACCAGATGGCGGGGTTCTCATTGTCAAGCGCAAACTTAACTGCTATATATGGTGAGTATGTCCAATCAAGTAGGCGCGTAGGGGCACCGTAATGTTGCATTAGCCCGAGGCAATACAATTTATTTTTAAGCTTATATCGATCATCGCCAGGATAGCGACGCTCGAAATCTCTTATAGTTTCCTTTTCAATCGCTGCAGCATGAAGGAGTTCTATATTGAGATTTTCCAACTTCCGCTGCAGGGTTGGCGCCAGCGGCTTGTCCCTCGGCTGTCCTCGATAGGCCCATTCGCCCAGCTCTTGCTGTCCGAAGAGTTCGCGCTCAAGATCTTCCCACGTCTTAATTGTCTCGGACACAAAGCTCATATTTAATCTCCACGGGGCAGGGTCATGCTGTGCACAGATGGTTTCGTTAGTGCTTGGTGCCCTCGGCGGCCTCACGCTTCGCAATCTCGTTCGAGATTGCGGCATTCCTAATTGGCCCCCTCCAAGAATCGTAATCATCCGCCATTCTTTTTAGTTGCTCTTTCGACTTCTCGGGATACCAGGTAAATTGCTTCGCTTCTGATTCATCATAGTGCTTAAATGTCCATTTATGCTCGCTTGAATACTCCTCAAAAGCGAAAAACATGCAACTGTCCATGTTCCGGCCCGTAGGATTTGTCTCTTGAAGCTTGAGCTTACACTTGGCCGTTAGCCAGTCCTGCATTGATGGTGGATAGTTCCTGCCCACAATTCTGGCAGCGAGTTGATCCGGTTCAGCGTGCATCATCGCTTCGAAAACGCTTCCGTCAACTTCCATTTCCCTTAAGTATTGCTGAATAAAGGCACCAACCTTTTCTAATGCGTCACGCGCTTGGCTGTAGTCTTGACCTCCAAGGTCTTCAAGTGTTGGTCTATGTAGGCCAAGACGGTCTCTCCGGTTCCAGTGGGCTCCGCCGAAATAGAGAAGTGCACAAGCACTAGCGCAGCAAACCGGCTGATCGGGGGAGCCACATAGGCCAAATTTCTTTCCGCCCAAAACCAAGTTGGTCGCACGGAACGTCGCCACAACTGAAGCGAACCTGACGCGCAATAACCGCCCCATTGTCATCGCTTCCATCACGTTCCCACCTGGGGATAGTAAGAAGAAATGGCGAGTAGGTTGTGATCCTTCTGTTAGAAGCCATTCCAACTTGTCTGCGTCACCGGGGATTATCTTTCCCTCTATTGCAACCTGATAACAAGTTGGCTTGCTTCCACCCTGCCAGTAAAAAGCAGGCGGCCATGGGCTACCTCCAATCCAATCATTGCTCTTAATTAGAGCCCCAAGCGACGGATCAGAGACGCATGTGAAATCCGCAGCTTCTACACTGCTCACAGCCCAAACCAACAGCCATAGGAGCACGAGGAACCGCATACCTATTCTCGCCGGAGCCGAAGAGGCTCGTTTCTACGGCTATCCCAAAGAAGTCCGGGCAGCAAGCAGATCCTGTTACTCCCGCTTAGCCCCCAGCATGAGAAGTTCCAGCCGAAAACACAATCGTCTCTTATCGACCTTCCGTGCTACGCGCGCATCCGCTAAGCGCCCCTCACGAGCAGGAAATAGGCCGCGGCGGCGATTGCCGCAGCGGGCACTGCCCAAACCCACCACGGGATGCTCACCTTCGCGGCCTGCGACGGGCGGACCACGTCCGGGTTCGAGACAACCTCGTTGAAGCGGGTGAAGAACTGGCCCGCGAGCATGTTGGCCGTGCCCTGGATGAGCCGCGAGCCAAGCTGAGCGAACTTGCCGGTAACATCCGCGTCAACGTCATAGGTCAACCTTGTGCCCTGCCCGCTGGGAGTGAGCCGGACCGTGGCGCTTCCCTTTGCGCTTCCGATGCTGCCCGCCGACCCCTTGCCAGACAGCATATAGCTGTTCGGCGGATCGAGATCGGACAGATGAACGTCGCCGTCGAACGTCGCCTTGATCGGCCCAACCTTGGTTTCAATCGTGGCCTTGAAGGCGTGCTCGCCCGTCCGTTCGAGGTTCATGCAGCCCGGAATGGATTGGCGCAGCACTTCAGGGTCGTTCAGCGCGTGCCACACTCTGTCCTGTGCCGCGGGAATGGTCTGCTCCCCGGTGATTTTCATGGCGTTTTCCTCCGGTCTTGTAAGCTGGCGCCTGGCCTTGTTTCTTTGCCGAAAGAAGTAAGGTCTTCCGGCGTGTCGATATCAATTATGAAGCGTTCATGGCCCGCTTCAAATTGTTCGATAAGCTGAGGGTTGTTGTCGATGAAGGCCCGCGACACCGCGTTCTTCCCGGAAGCGCGCACGCCGGCGGCGAGGCGGGCCGGGAAGGCCACGGGATTGCCGCGAAGCCCCTGGAAAAATGGAACGATGATGCGCTCGCCGCCGCAGGAGGCGAAGGCGTCCAGCAGGCCCGCGATATCCGCGGGGGTGAGCGCGGCCTGGTCGGCCAGCGCCACGAGGATGGTATCGTAGCCCGGAGGGATATTCTCGGCGCCGGCGCGGACCGAAGTCTGCTGGCCTTCTTCGTAATCGGGATTCATGACGAACCTGATGGGCAGTCCTGCAAGCGCCGCCCGCACCTTCCCGGCCTCGAAGCCCAGCACGGCATACACATCGGCACCCGCCGCGAGATAAACCTTCGCCGTGCGGCGCACCAGCGGCTCTCCGCCTATTTCGATCAAAAGCTTGTTACGCTCGCCCATCCGGCGCGATAAGCCGGCCGCGAGCAGTACGGCAGCCACCTTGAGATCCTGAGCCTTCACAGCCTGGCCCACCTTGGCCTCTTACACTGGACCCTGACGATTTGCCGCTCCCCCGTACCTACCTTTTTCCAACTTCTTGGGTAAGATATAGGGACTTTTTCCGGGCGGCAATATGCCGCGCGGCGATGTGCATCAGAAACGAAGCAGACAGCAGGAGAGAGGACACCCATGGCCTACGAATTCGGGGGCAAGACGATCGAGACGACGGCAAACGGCTTTCTCACCGATCAGAGCGATTGGAGCAAGGAGCTGGCGGAGCACATCGCCGGCATCGAAGAGGTAACCCTCACACAGCGGCATTGGGATCTTATTGATTACCTTCGCGACGAGTTTTTCAATAATAACGAGAGCATTCCGAATACGCGCAACATCGCCAAGGCGATGGCCGAAAAATGGGGGGAGAGGGTCGATCAGAAGACGCTCTACGACCTTTTCCCGCGCGACCCGTCGAAGCAGGGCGGACGCATCGCCGGCCTGCCTGAGAGCCGCCGCAAGGGTGGATACTGAGGCGCGCGTTCTAGATTCCGCAGCACTGTCCCCGCGGAAGTGCACGCGCACTTGGTAATGGCTTGAACCGGGCGTATCTCCCCCGCATCCTGTCCTTCTCCCCACGGGAGAAGGGACGCCTGAAACTTCACTGCGGGCCGTTCAATGGTCCCCTCTCCCAGAGGGAGAGGGGCAGGGTGAGGGGTTGAACGCCCCGATCAAGCCGGAATCTGGCAACTGGCAGCCCCTTATGTTAACGCTTATGCGCTTGCCCGGGATGACGCTGCCGCGCCCTCTACAGCGCCCGCCCTTCAGCGCTTGCTCCCCAGAATTTCCTCGATCCGGTGCGCAATCGATTTCGGCGGCAGGGTCTCGCAGGCGCCTCCGGCCTCGATAAGTGATCTCGGCATTCCGAAAACCGTGCAAGTCGCACTGTCCTGCGCGATGGTCCAGCCGCCGGCTTTCCTTATTCTTGTGAATTCCTTGGTGCCGTCGCGGCCAAGCCCGGTGAGCATGATGGCCAGGATATTCTTGCCATAGATCTCGAAAGCGCTGGAGGCCAGAACGTCGGCGCTGGGCTGGTAAAGGCTTTCGCCGGCGTCCGGGCAGACATGCACAACGCCGTCTCCCATCTTCAAGTGCAGGCCGCCTTGTCCGATATAAACCCTTCCATTCACAATCGGATCGCCGTCCTTCGCCTCGGTGATATCGTGCCGGCTTTGCGCTGACAGCCGCTTGGCGAGCGCGTTGGTGAAGGGCGAAGGCATGTGCTGGGCTATGAACACGGGCACCGGTAAGGGAGGCACCATGTTCATGAACAGCTCGGTGAGTGCCTGGGGGCCGCCCGTACTGCTGCCGACGACCACGGCTTTCGCACGGAAATCCTTCGGCAGGTTGGAGGGCGGTGCGGGCCGGTGCGGTTGAGGTGCGGCGGGTTTCGCGGCTGTAACCGGCGCTCCGCCGCGTTTCCGGCGCACCTGCGCGGCGGCGTAGAGCTTCTCGTGAAGATGCGCCATGCCACGCGATTTCGGGATGAAATCGATTGCGCCCAGCGCCAGGGCGTCCAGCGTGATCTGGGCACCAGCCTCGGTCGCTGCACTCACCATGATTACCCCGGCGGGGCACCTAGGCGAGAGCTGCCGCAACGTCACCAAGCCGTCCTGAACCGGCATCTCCACATCTAGCGTAATGACGTCCGGCTGCAGCTCCAGCGCCATGCGAACGCCCTCCTCCCCGTTGCAGGCTGTGCCTACGACGGTGAAACGCGGATCGGCGGCGATTTCCTTCGAAAGGGCTTTTCGCATGAAAGACGAGTCGTCGACCACGAGTACCCGGATGAGATCAGCCAAAATGCGACTCCATTGGATCGAAAGATGCCGGAAACAACTCTTTCTTGAAAATGCTTTTGTGAGGCTTACCGCCTACAATCAATCTTGGTTGAGTGTCTTCGAAAAAGCACCCTGGCCGCGCTCGCTCAGGCCCAGGCCGGCGTAAGTCGAATCGCAAAAAGAGTGAGCTTATAGTACATATGCTACCATTGGTTGCAATATGCCCGACGCAAATGTTCCCCCGCCCGTTCCGCCTCAGCCCTATCAGTCGCAGGGCCAGCCCGCCCCGCACCATCCGCTGAGGAAGTTGAGCGGAACCGAGAAGGCCGCCGCCTTGCTTCTGGCTGTGGGCGCCGAGAACGCTTCCAAGATTCTGGCGCACCTCAGTGAGGAGGAAATCCGGGCGATTGCGCGCTGCGCGTCGGACCTCGGTGCAATTCCGGGTACCGTGCTGGAGAATATTGCCGATGAGTTCGTGTCCCTTATCGGCGGCGATGGCGGCATTCGTGCTTCGTCCGATCAAGTCAAGGATCTGCTTGAGAAAATCCTGCCCCGGGAGCAGGTCCATCAGATCATGTCCGACGTGCGTTCCCGGATGAACGAGGCCGTCTGGCCAAGGCTTGCGGAAACGCCCCCGCAGATTACCGCGCAATTTTTGGGCAAGGAGCATCCGCAGGTCATTTCTTTCGTTCTGTCGCGCGTGTCGACAGCAGCCTCGGCGGACGTCATAGCCCATTTCCCCGCCGCGCTCCGCAACGAGGTAATGCGCCGGATGCTGACCAACCGGCTGATGACACAAGAGGGATTGCGGCTTCTGGAACAGGTCCTCAGGGACGAGCTGCTGCTTAAGGTCGCCAGATCCAGCGGCCAGGACACTCATGCCAGGATCGCCAAGATCATCAACAAGCTCGACCGCAAGGAGATGGAGGAGGTGCTTTCAAGCCTTGCGGCAACCCGGCCCAAGGAGGCGGAGATCGTCCGCAACCTGCTGTTCACGTTCGAGGACATCGCGAAGCTGTCTGTGAAGACCCGGACCACCCTTTTCGAAAACATGGAAGCCGAAATGCTTATCCCCGCGCTTAATGGCGTGGACCCGGCTATGAAGGAGCTCATTCTCTCGACGGTGCCGTCGCGGACGCGAAGGGTGATCGAAACGGAGCTGGGCGCGGCGGCCCCAATGAGCGAGAAGGAGATGGAGCAGGCGCGCAGGGCTGTGGCGGATATGGCGCTGCAACTGGCCGACCAGGGCATCGTCGACCTGTCCTTCGGAGAGGATTGATTTGGAGGCATCATGACCACCGCGCCCAATCAGCCGGATAGCGCCTCCGTTGGTGAGCGGCTGAGAGCCATCTCCAAACTCTCCGTCGACAAGCTGCCGGTGCTCAACACCATCGTGGAGCGGATGGCGAATGGCTGTGTCGACAATTTTCGCGACTACTGCTCACCCGTGTTTAGCGCATTCGTCAACCAGATCGTAACCGGCGATTCCTGGGATTTGCTGGAGGCCTTGTCCGACAGCATCGCAGGCATCTTTTATTGCCGGGAATGGGACGCGAGAATTGTGATCGGCCTGGAAAGGCGGCTGGTGTTCGCGATCATGGAGGCCATGTTCGGTGGCGAAGGCACCGAGCCGCCTTTCGAGTCGACCCGTCCGTTTACTGCGCTCGAAACCCGGGTAGGAAGGGTTATTTGCGAATTTGCCGCAAAATCCTTGGAAAAAGCATTCTCCGGCATTTCCGAGATCACGCTCGATCCGGAAAGATTCGAAACGGCGCTAGAGTTCACGACCCTGGGCCAGACAAGCATGATGATGGTCCACGCGGCAGTGCTCTTTCAGGTACTTGACCAGGGCGGCTTGCTGCATGTGCTCATCCCGCAGAACAGTTTGAACCCTATCCGGCAAAAACTGGAGCGGGAACGGCGGGCCCAGCCCGTTTCCGCCGATCCCAGGTGGACAAGCGCCCTGCAAAGCCGGATTTCCATCGCGGAGGTCAAGGTGAGCGCCTTCCTTGAAGGCAGGGAGCTGCAGCTTAGCGAGCTTGTCAAGCTCAAGCCAGGTGCAACCATCGAGCTTGAAGGTAGCGGGCACAATATCGTGCTTGAATGCGAGGGTGACAAACTCTTTCGCGGCCATTTAGGGCAGTCGCAGGGGAATTTCACCATCACGGTCGACGCGACGATTACCGAGGATCAGGGCGGCAAGGCCGTATAACCCGTATGTGAGTGCGTGAAGCCAGGAAGAAATCGAGATTGCAGGCATCAAGGATGGCTCTGCAGTTGCGGGCATGGCGGACCGGGCTCAGGCCCGTTTGAAGACCGCCCGAAGCGCCTCAGGCGTTTACCTTCTGGTAGATGGTGCGGCCGGTCAGCTTGAATTTGTGCTGATGGTCGTGAAGCGCCTCCGAATGCCCCACATAAAGCCAACCGCCCTCCTTCAGGAGCGAATGGAAGCGGTCGATGAGCGCAGCCTTGGTCTTTGCATCGAAATAGATCGCAACGTTGCGGCAAAAGATGGCGTCGAAGTTCATGCCGCCAGGCCAAGGCTTGATCAGGTTCAAGTGCTTGAAGGTCACAAGCGCCTTAACCTGCGGGGAGACGCGGATGCCGCCGGGTTTTGTATGTGCGTGGGAATCGAAGAAGCGGTCGCGCATGGGCGGGGGCACGGATTCCAGGGCAGCCTTCGGATAAACGCCGGCCTTGGCTTGCTCCAGCGTCGCCGTGTCGAGGTCGGTCGCGAGGATTTGGAGGTCCCAGTCCCGCTTGGCCTGACTGCGGGCGGCGAGCGCTGTCATGGCGATCGAGTAGGGCTCTTCCCCGGAGGAGCAGCCTGCCGACCACACCCTGATGCGGGGCGTTCCGGCGCCGGCGGATTTGACGGCGTGGCACAGCACATGGTGACGGAAATGATCGAAGTGGTGGGATTCGCGGAAGAACTTGGTCAGGTTCGTGGTAATGGCGTTAATCAGGAAGCCGATTTCGTCGGTGCCCTTGCTGCTGCTCAAGAGCTCGCAATATTCGCGGAAGGAGCGTAGCCCCAAAGCGCGCAAGCGCTGTACGAGGCGGGCGTAAGCCATGTCGCGTTTGTTGGCGGAAAGCACGATACCGCTACGTTCGTAAACGATCCGCACGATTGTCTGAAAATCCTTCTGCGTGAACGGAAACTCGAAACCGCTACGCTTTTCGAGGACATCGCTTACCGTATACACAGCTTTCCACCTTAACAACAATAACCGGATTTCTATTTAGCGTGTAAGAAATTAACAGCGGGTTTCGCTGCAGCATACAGTTGTGAGGAGAATAGCAATTTTAAACAGCGACCGCCCCTTCTTGCGTGCTAGTATTAATGACGGGGCCCCGCCGCCCCAGCGCCAGGGCCCAAGGTGAGGCCAGCGCCGGCTTCCTGTTTGCTGAGATAGTGCAACTCTTGAATAAAAACGTTCTCCGCGACGGGCTTGCCGGCCCGGCTGTTAACGCTCTCAAGTATAGCTTTAGATAACTTATCCAGGTCCTGCTTCTTCAGGTTCTTAAAATCGACCTGCTCCTCCGCGTAGAGCGTCTTGAATATCGCATCGGCCACGGCAAGATCGGGAGGCTGCGGCAACGTCTTGAGCAAGCCGCGCTTCATGGTGAGAGTAACCTGGGCCAGCACGTAACCTTGCATGGCGCCATTCGCAATGATTGGCACGGTGACGGCCTTGAACGTCATCTGCGCGGGGCCCTCTTCCGCGTTAGGCTCCTGGTGGGAAGAGTTGAAAGAAAGAGTCGCACCAAAATAGACGGCCGCCAGCGTTGCGCCCACGATCCAGAGCGAAAGGGCAAGGCTTCGTATCACCCGTACACCTTGGCGGCGCCTGGGTACCGCGAATACGTTCCGTCGGACTCAGCCTCGCGGATTGCGGTCATGATCACCGACGAGACTTCCTTGGCGGCTTCAAGATGGAGATTCAGGAGCCAGCGGTTCAATTCGAGCTTTTGCTGCAGCGCTTGCAGGCGCGCTTGCAGCCCAGGGTCCTGCGCGGGGTTCATTCCGGCGGGCCGCTGCAGTTCCAGCAGGCACTGCGTCTTGATACGGCTGAATTCGGCGATGCTATCGGCGTTGAAACTGGCCAGTGCTTCGTTTTCTTCATCCAGCGCCTTTTCCAGCCTGGCTAGTGCGGCTTTAGCATGTTCCGGCGATGTTTGCGGGGGGGGCGGCATCGTTTTGGCCTTTCCGGCGGGCTTTTCCATACCTAAGATTTTGTGTTCTGCGCTTTAGCTTCAAGTTCACGCGCAATACCGATGCCCCCGGCTTGGCTGACCGCGGTTCCCAGCGCTTGGGCGAGCATCGACTTCCAGCAATCGCCCGCGAGACCCGAGCCGAAATACGCACTCGCCTCCGTGGGCAGCATCATCTCGAAGAAGGATTTCAGCATCGCCGCTTCGAATTGCCGGTACGGGTGGGCAGGCTTGGGAATAACGGCCGCCTGGCTCCCAATGGTTACGGTAAGCGGCATTTTTGAGCTCGCGAACTGCGGGCTGGCGGCTTTGGCCTCCAGAGCTTGGTCGAACGCAGCCGCCGCCGAATTGTTAGCGGGAGCCAGCTTCTCAAGCCTCTCCGCCGCCGCTTTTGCCTTCCGCGGTTCGGCAGCCAGGAGCACATCGCTGAGAAGATCGGAGCCGGGATTTATCGCCATAGGCCAGTCTTGTCCATGATTCGCACTCGTATTAATATATGACATTACCAGACACCCGCAAAGCTTGCATTGCGCGCAAGCGGGAGATTCCGCACGGGCTGGCCTGGCCATACCTGCGCATGGGCCGCCCACCGGCTGCTACCGTTGGTAGAATTATTAACCCGCGTTTCCGAATTGTTAATGCGGCGTGTGATAGGCTTAGGTTGACCGCTTAGTTGAGGTGCTAGCGATGACTTCGACACTCGCCACATACCATCTGATCTCCACCAACATGGCTCAGTGGCAGAAGCTCACGACATCGGAACCGCTCACTAAAGCGCAAACCGAATATTATCAAGAAAATATCAGCAATATCAAAACACCCAAGGAGCTGGTAAACAACTACCGCCTGTTTTCTTATGTGATGAACGCCTTCGGGCTTGGCGACAAGATATACGCCAAGGGGCTTATCCAGAAAGCCCTGGAGGAAGGGACCGACGACCCCAAGGCTCTTGCCTATAGACTGAATGATCCGAACATTCTGGCCCTGACCAAAACCTTCGATTTCGCGTTCTGGGGCGATACCGCCACAGGTACGAAGGAGGTCAAAACCGGTGTCGTTGACCGCTACATACTGCAGACCATGGAGACCAACGAGGGACAGACGAATCCTGGCGTCGAACTTGCTTTGTATTTCCAGCGGAATGCGCCGAACATCAAGACCGCCTACAATATCCTGGCGGACAGGAAGCTGCTGACGGTTGTGCAGACAGCGCTGGGATTTTCTCAATCCATGTCCTTCATGAATATCGATACGCAGGCCAAGCTGATTAATAGCAATGTTGATATAGAGGACTTCAAAGACCCAGAAAAACTTCAAAAATTTATAGAAAAATTCTCAGCCATATACGATATCAGCAATGTTGGCGTTACGTCTCAAGGTCCGGATGTGCCCAATTGCCTTATTTCCACCGACGGCGGCTTCACTAGCGTCGTCAACTTTTCATCGGGCCTGCTTACCAGTATGCAAAACCTTAGACTTGGTGGTTTTTAGCCGGGCGCACGCAGCGCTTTTGCCGGGTTGCATCACCCTCCAAAATGTTCGAAGCCTTTGGCCGGGAGTTCGATCTCCGATCCATCCGCCGCCTTGAACCTGGGTGCACCAGCCCCGGCAATCACCGTTCCGATGCGCGCAACCGGCACGCCCCCCGCAAGGCTCGCAGCTTCGAACGCGTCCGCGCGCTCCGGCGGAATGGCCGCCAAGATCTCGTAGTCGTCGCCGCCCGTCAGGATCATTTTCATGGCGCTGGTGTCATTCGCCACAATATCCCGCGCCGCTTCCGAAAGCGGGATTGCTGTGGTCCAGACCCCGGCCGAAACCTGCGATGCTTGACACATGCGGGAGAGATCGAGCGCCAGTCCGTCAGATATATCCATCGCGGCCGAAGCCCCGGCCGCAAGCGCGGGAGCCAGCGCGAGCCGGGGTTCGGGACGGAGATAGCGCTCAAGCAGGAACTCCCGGTGCGCGGGCGGGAGTTGAGTCCCAAATGCGGCTTTGTTCCGCCGTAATTGAAGGCCGAGCGCCGCGTCGCCCAGCGTGCCGCTCACATACAGCGCGTCGCCGCTCTTGGCGCCCCCGCGCGGGACGAGACCGCGAGCGGAGGCCTCGCCGAAAGCCGTGATGGAAACCCACCAAGCGCCGCGCGCGGTGACGGTATCGCCGCCGATAAGCGCAATTCCAAACCTTTTCTGCGCCTGGGCAAGACCCGCGGTGAAGCGCCTGGCCCATTCCGGCGTGGGCGCTCCGGTCAGCGCCAGCGTCATGGTGTAGGCGAGCGGGCGGGCGGCTTTGGCGGCCAGGTCGGAGATATTCACCGCGAGCGCCTTGTAGGCGACGCTGGCTGGATCGTCATCCTCGAAGAAATGAACGCCTGCGACGAGCCCATCCGCAGTGACCACCAGCCCATCCTTCGGAAGCCCTGTCAGGAGCGCGGCGTCGTCCTTCAAGCCAAAAGCGCCCGGATGGGCCGCCAGCGGTGCCAGATAGTCCGCGATCAGCGCGATTTCGCCCAAGCGGGACATAGGCTACCTCCAATCCGCCCGGGCGGGCCGGCCGGGAGCGTTCTTCGATGTTGAAGTTCCTGTAGACATGCGTTTTGCCATTCTTCTTCCGCTTGGAGGATCGTGGAAACATGATGCCTCCCCATCATGTACAGTTCGCCGCCTCCGGGAATAGACCAAGTCTTCACTACAGCCGGTTTTCGCGGCTTTGAACCAACCCGCCCCATTATTATCAATGACTTGGGTGGCGCAAAAATCTTCATTCTGGGCTTCTCCACAGGCGAATCCGCGAAGACGGGTTAACCCTTTCAGCGGCTGCGGTCTTAAGCTCTTCGAGGCGGCTTTCGAAGCGCGTTTTCGATACGGATGGCCTGTCGAGAATCACGCTTCCGCCCTCTCTTGCACCACACGCAACCTGGCATATTGTGCCCTGTGCGGGGTTGCGCGCCGTTTTTTTGGTCCAGGAGCCCAGAAAAGTGTATCTGCATAAAACTTTATCTATCTGGTTAGACGTTATAAAACACTGCAACGTCTAAGAATTTTGCAGGGCGCACCGGTTCGCCGCCCGCCGGAACCTCCAGGAAAACCTCCAGAATTAAGCCAGGAAAAATGACTGATACAGACATTAAGGTCACTGGCCGGTTCGATAACGCATTTGCCGAAGGCGCAAAGCCAACGTTTGAGAAACTGGCCCTCGAAGCGCGCGACATCGCCGTGGATTTGTCCGAAGCGATAGACATGGACGCCGCTGGACTTGCGGCGCTGGTTTGCCTGCACAAACGGATAGCGCCGCAAGGGCGCAAGGTCCGGGTTGTCGGGGCAAGCGACGATCTGAAACAAGTGTTTGAGAGATTTGAAGTAGCCGACCTGTTTATCGAGGGGGCGGCCTGCGCGGGCGGCACCACGATCAGAAGCGCCTTTTTCGGCCTGACGGAACCCGATGCCTATCTGGTCGCGGGCGCCTGCCGGGCGGTCAAGAAGACGGAGCCGGATGGCTCGCAGGGCGGCGCTCCGAAGAGGGCGGTCCGCACTGTGCCGCGGTTCGACGCGGCAAGCCACAGCGTTCAGGTCTGGCTCGACGGCGCAACGGTTGCCGGCGGCGAGCTTCGCTGCGGCGAGGCGCTCAAAAGCTACCGGCGCTGGGCCAGGAAAATGCGCCAGGACGCCGACCCTGCCGAATTCCGCAAGCATCTGGCCAGCATCCTTGGCCCGGACAGCATCGTACCGCGCACGGGGGGCTACATCGTGAAGGGCATTCAGCTTCGCGGCGCCATCGAAAGCGGTAAGAGGCAACTTGCAACGGCCATGCGCATGTCGCGCAATCTGTTCGCGTCGCCGGGCCGCATGGACGCCATCGCGGCCGTAGCATTCTGACGGCATTTGCGGCACCCAAGGCTTGCGGCGGGTGATGCCTCGAACTGAGGACTGTAACCCTCACCCCCGCCCTCTCCCATAGGGAGAGGGCGTCCGGGCGTACCCGTTGCGAAGGCGGCCTCTCCCAGGGGGAGAAGGACAGGATGGGGTTGTCCACCCGGTCTTCGATGCAAGCTGGCGCCTTCCCTTCACCCATCGAGCCGCTGCCGCTTCGCCTCATGGAACAGCCTGGCGAAGGCCTCCGCCTGCGGGCTCTGGAACATCGTCAGCTCCCACTCCGCCCGCGCTTCGTCGAACCGCAATATATAAAGGTTGCCGTCGCCGCCCCTGACCTTGACGTACTGATAGCTCGGCCCATGCCACGCATCGATGTTTTCGTCAATTTCGACTTCGCGCCCGCTCAGCCGGAATCGCTTCGGCGCCGCTTCGGGATGGCCGGCCTCGCGTTCAACCTCGACTTCCAGAGCGGGTTTGGCTCTCATGGGCAACTCAGCACGTTACGTGAAACAGCCCCACCTTCGGGCCCGCTAGCCTGTTAAAAAGACCGATGGCCTTCGGGGTGGGTTCCAGCAGCACCTTGCAGCCCATTTTCGCGAAATAGGACTCCGCTTCCGGCGACAGCTCCACCTTTCCCATCTGCCCGGAACCGATTACGGCCTGCTCGCATCCTTTTTCACAGACGAACCTGGCTTCCTCTTCCGAGACGATATGAGCGGTGCCGTGGTGTTGCTTCGACAGCTCCTTCTTGCGCTCCGTCACCTCGCCCGAGAGACGGACGATCACATCGTGCCCGTAGGTCTTCCCATCGACCGTGATGCTGCCGAATGCGGTGCTGTCTATTGTCATGGCCCAGTCTCCGGTTCCGGTCCCGGCGGCGCCCTCCCGCCGATTGGAGATATCCCCAAGGTTGGCCATTATCGCATATACACGCATTGATAAACCTAAAGACTTGCAATACAACTCTTGGTAATCCCGTTCCAATTTGGAAGGATCGCCGCATGCCCATTATAGGCATAGATCTTGGTACCTCGAACTCGGCCGCAGCGGTTTTGCGCGGCGGGCGTCCGGTCATCGTGCCCAGCGCCGAGGGCGTGACACTCGGAGGAAAGGCTTTTCCGAGCTACGTAGCGCTCAGCGCGGACGGACAGATCCTGATCGGCGAACCGGCCCGGCGCCAGGCCACGGTGAACCCGGAGGGCACAGCCACGGCGTTCAAGCGGCTGATGGGCCTGCGCGAAAAGGTGCGGCTGCGCGACCGGGAGTTCTCACCGGAAGAATTGTCCGGTTTTCTTTTGCAAAAAATCAAGCGCGACGCCGAAGCCTTCCTGGGCGAGCCGGTCAGCCAGGCCGTGGTGACGGTTCCGGCCTACTTCAACGACAACCAGCGCAGCGCCACCAAGGATGCGGCCCGCATCGCCGGGCTTGAAGTCATGCGGCTGGTCAACGAGCCCACGGCGGCTTCGCTAGCTTATGGCCTAGACCGGCTCTCGGAAGAGCTACGCATCGCTGTCGTGGATTTCGGCGGCGGCACGCTCGACGTCACGGTCATGGAGTTCGGCAAGGGCGTGTTCGAGGTGAAAGCCACCAGCGGCAACACGCAGCTCGGCGGCACGGACATGGACAAGCTCGTCTTCGAGCATCTCGCCGGGCTTTTCCGCGCGCGGACGGATGTTGATGTGACCGGCGACCGGATGGCCGCCGCACGGCTGCGCGAGGCCGGCGAGGTCGCCAAGATCGAGCTGTCAACCGCCACGACGGCCCGCATTACGCTGCCGTTCCTCGCGGCGGGGCCGTCCGGGCCGCTTCACTTCGAATACGAACTGACGCGCTCCGAGCTTGAGCGCCTTGTCCGGCCGGTTGTCGAGCGTTGCCGGGAGCCGGTGCTGCAGGCATTCCAAGACGCGGCAATCGAGCCTAGCCAGATCGACAGGCTCATCTTCGTCGGCGGCCCCACGCGAATGCCGATGGTGCGTGCATTCTTCGAGGAAATCGTTGGACGCAGGGGCGAGACCGGCATCGACCCGATGGAATGCGTGTCACATGGGGCCGCGATCCAGGGCGGAGTGCTTGCCGGCGAGACCGGTGACATTCTGCTGGTGGATGTGACGCCGCTCACGCTCGGTATCGAAACGCTGGGCGGCGTAGCGACGCCCCTGCTTGCGCGCAACACCCCGATCCCAGCCAAACATTCCGAGATCTTCTCAACCGCGGCCGACATGCAAACGAGCGTCACCGTCCATGTCTTCCAGGGCGAGCGGCCGATGGCGCCCGACAATACGAGCCTCGGCCAGTTCAGCCTTGAAGGTTTGCCGCCCGCGCCACGTGGCGTGCCGAAGATCGAGGTGACGTTCGACATCGACGCCGACGGCATTCTCAACGTCACCGCTCAGGACCAGGCCAGCCAGAAGAAGCAGT
Source organism: Rhodomicrobiaceae bacterium (assembly GCA_050298295.1). Taxonomy (GTDB): domain Bacteria; phylum Pseudomonadota; class Alphaproteobacteria; order Rhizobiales; family Rhodomicrobiaceae; genus Rhodomicrobium. The sequence goes on along the minus strand of JBNKTW010000038.1, from coordinate 7,057 downwards.
CGATCCGCATCACCGGCTCGACCCGTCTTCCCGAAGACGAGAAAAAGCGCATGATCAGCCAGGCGCAGCAGTTCGCCGAGCAGGACAAGAAGCGGCGTGAGGATGCGGAAAAGCTCAACGCCGCGGATTCGATTTGCTACCAGGCGGAGCGGATGCTCGCGGAATATGTGGCCAAGCTCACGGCGGAGCAGTGCGGGCGCATCGAAACAGCCTTGAAAGAGACGCGCGAAGCGCTGACCAAGCACGATGCAACCCTCGCGCCGCAAAAGGCCGATGCTCTGAAAGCGGTGTTACAGGAGGCCGGACAGGCGCTTTACGCCCAGGCGCCCCAGCCGGAACCTCAGCCCCGTCCTGAAACAGGCGGCGAAACAGGCGAAGCCCAGCCAGCCGGCTCCGGTCCCAGCGGCCGCGTCGTCGACGCCGAATATCGCGAAGCTGGCGGCGGAAAACGGTAGAGCGAGGCGGTAGCCCTTGGCTCAGCGGCGCGACTATTACGAGATCCTGGGGGTTGGGCGTGACGCCAGCGGGAAGGCGATCAAGGACGCCTTCCGCCAGCTTGCGCTCAAGTTTCATCCCGACCGCAACAAGGAACCTGGAGCCGCTGACCGCTTCAAGGAGGTCGGCGAAGCTTACGCGGTCTTAAGCGACCCCAAGAAGCGGGCTGAGTACGATGCGCGCGGCCACGCCGGCGTTGAGGGCTTCTCGCCGGAGGATCTGTTCGGCGGCATCAATTTCGACGACATTTTTGGCGGGCTCGGCTTCGATTTCGGCGGGCCGTTTAGCCATTTCTTCCGGCGCCGGAGCGAACCCCGCCGCGGCCAGAACATCGAAATCAGTCTGAGGGTTCCACTGGAACGGATTCTCACCGGGGGCGAAGAAACCGTGAATGTTGGCAGGCCCGCCAAATGCGAGGCTTGCCACGGCTCGGGAGCAAAAGCGGGCACGGCGCCGCGCACTTGCGCCAAATGCGGCGGAAGCGGGCAGCTTGTGCACAGGGAGCGCAAAGGCAGCGTCAGCTTCCAGCAGATCACCACCTGCCCGGAGTGCGCCGGCCGGGGCAGCTTTATCGACACGCCCTGTCCGCAGTGCGGCGGCAAGGGAGAAGTTCATCGCGACGAGATGCTGACCGTGCGGATTCCCGCCGGCCTGGAAGAGGGCACGGCTTTACGCGTGCCGGGCCGGGGTATGCCCGCTGATAGCGCCGGCCTGCCGCCTGGAGACCTTTTCATCACCGTGCGCACGATGCCCGATCCCCGGTTCGAACGTCACGGCCGCGATCTCTACCGGGTGGAGACCATCGAGGTCGCCGACGCGGTGCTTGGGACCAGCAGGGATGTGCCGGCGCTGGACGGCCCGGTTTCCGTCACCATACCCGCAGGCTCGCAGCCGGAATCCGTGTTGCGGCTGCGCGGAAAAGGGCTGCCATATTTCGGCGGCGGAGGGCGCGGCGACCTCTATGTCCGGCTCAAGGTACATGTGCCGGAGCGTCTGACCAGCCAGCAGAAGCGCTTGTTCGAGCAGTTGCGGGCGGCGGTTCCGAAGCCCGCGTCCAGCGGTTCTTGAGGCAGGCGGCGGCGGACGGGCGGGCCGGCCGCCCATGGGCGCATAAGGACTGCCGGATGCGAGGCGGCGGCTTGATCGAAGTGTGCAACCCCTCATCCTGTCCTTCTCCCAATGGGAGAAGGGACGCCCGGACAGCCCGCAGCGGAACTTGTGGCGTTTCCTCTCCCTGAGGGAGAGGGACAGGATGAGAGGTTGTGCGCCAGTTCAAGGCACCACCAAACGCGTATGGCGGGCGGCCTCCCGCGTTTCTCCACAGGCGCGCGGGCGTTTTGACCGGCGTCAACGTTCAATGGTGCTTTTCCGCGTAACCATTTATTCGGCATGTGAGCAGAGACTGTGGCCGCAAACCACGGAGGATGTGAGCGAATGACGGCGGCGCCGCAACGCACCGGCAAGTTGCCCCTTCGCGGGCAAGTCACTTCCGTTCGCGGCTCGGTCGTGGATGCAAGCTTCCCCGCCGGCGCCCTGCCCGATATCGAGGAAGCGGTTGTAATCGAGGCCGCGCCGGATCGCGAGCTGATCGCCGAAGTTCAGCAGCATCTTGGGCCTGCCGCCATACGCGCGGTCGCGCTTGAAAACACCGCCGGGCTTCGCCGGGGCGCCGCCGTCCGTTCCACTGGCGCGCCCATCCGCATCCCCGTTGGCGAGCCCGTGCTCGGCCGTCTTCTCAATGCGATTGGAGAGGTCTCCGACCGGGGGCCGCCGCTTCCCGGTGAAACGGAACTGCGTCCGATCCATGCAGAACCGCCCCCGCTGAACCGGCTGGGCGGCAAGCTTGAGGTTTTTCATACCGGCATCAAGGTCATCGACCTCCTGGCTCCTTTGGTCAAAGGCGGCAAGGCGGCTATGTTCGGAGGCGCCGGTGTCGGCAAGACCGTTTTGATCATGGAACTGATCCGCACCACGGTGGAGCGGCACTCAGGCATTTCGGTTTTTGCGGGCATTGGCGAGCGCTCGCGCGAGGGCCACGAGCTTCTGCTTGAACTGAGGCAATCGGGCGTTCTGGAGCGCACGGCGCTTGTCTTCGGGCAGATGAACGAGCCGCCGGGCGCGCGCTGGCGGGCCGGGCTGACGGCGCTCACCATAGCGGAGTATTTCCGGGACGAGGCGCACGAAAATGTGCTGCTCCTGATCGATAACGTCTACCGGCTGGTGCAGGCGGGCGGCGAGGTGTCCGGCCTGCTCGGGCGGCTGCCGTCGCGGGTTGGCTACCAGCCGACGCTCGCCAGCGAGATCGCGGAGTTCGAAGAACGCATTGCTTCGGTATCGGGAAGCGCCATCACTTCAATTCAGGCGGTGTATGTGCCCGCCGACGACTTCACCGATCCCGCCGTGGCCGAAATCTTCAGCCATCTCGATTCATCCATCGTCTTGTCCCGCGACATGGCAAGCGAGGGCATGTATCCGGCCGTCGATCCGCTAGCATCGGCTTCGAGCCTGCTCGATCCGCGCCTGGTTGGCGAGGCGCACTACCGGATCGCGCAGGACGTGCGCAAAACCATCGCCCACTATCGCGACCTGCAGGAGATCATCGCGCTGCTCGGCATCGAGGAGCTTTCCGCGGCCGACCGCCGCCTGGTGGGCCGTGCGCGCCGGCTCACGCGGTTCCTGACGCAGCCGTTCATGGTCACGACCGCATTCACGGGCAAGCCCGGCCGCTCGGTCGAACTTGAGGCAACGCTCGCGGGCTGCCGCGCGATCCTTGACGGGGAGGCCGATAATTGGGCCGAAAGCTCCTTGTACATGGCTGGCGATCTTGAAGAAGCCCGGCAGCGCGAAGCGGCGGCGGGGAGTGCGCCATGAGGCTGACCGTAAGCACGCCGCTCGCCATGATCGTCGAAGCTGACGATGTTGCGCATCTACGCGCCGAAGATGGGACGGGAGCGTTCGGCATTCTGCCGGGCCATGCGGATTTTCTGACCGCGCTTGAGATTTCGGTTGCCTCCTGGCGCGACGCAAAGGGCAGCGAGCATCATGTCGCGGTTCGTGGAGGTATGCTGCAAGTGGAAGGCGGCCAGACCATCGCCATTGCCTCGCGCGAAGCCATCGCCAGCGACGACTTGCACGAGCTGGAAACCGAGGTGCTTGCCGCTTTTCATCGCCGGGACGAAGAGGAACGGATGGCCCGCACCGATGCGGAAAGGCTTTATCTGGCGGCGATCCGGCAAATCTGCCGCTTCTTGAAGGCCGGACGCGAGCCTGCGGTCTCATGCGTGCCCGGTACTGCCCTACACAGCGGTGTGGAGCCATGAAGCCGGAGCCGCAAAACCACGAACAACTCAGCGAGGCAGTGAAAATGCGGGCCGGGCGCAGGGAGAAATGGCAGCGCGAGGGCGAACGCTCCATCGGCCGGAACTTGGCGATGATCGGCGCGCTGGGCTGGACCATCGTCACTCCCACCCTGCTCGGGATTTTCGGGGGCCGCTGGCTCGACCACACTTTCGATATGGGAATTTTCTGGACGCTGGGGCTGATGGTTGCCGGATTGACGCTCGGCTGCTGGATGGCCTGGAAGAGGATGCAGAGCGAATGACGCGTTTGATCGCCAGCCGTGCAACCCCTCACCCTGTCCCTCTCCCCGCAAGCTCGCCTTGGCGAGCTTGCCTCCTAAAGTGTCCGCATCCGCAAGCGGATGCGGATGGAGAGGGGACGGTGTTGCAACCGCCGTGCAGGCGTCCCCTCTCCCAGAGGGAGAGGGACAGGGTGAGGGGGTGCAAGCTCTCGCCGGATGACGCGGCCAGCGGCACGGCGCACGCGCAAGCGAGGGCCGCATGACACCCGTTCCTCTCATACCGGAGCCCGTTCTTCTCGCGGCCATGGCACTTGCCGGCATCGCCTTCGGCCTCATCTATTTCGCCGCCGTGCAACGCACCGCCATCCTCTTTGCGGCGGGCCGTGGCTGGCTCGCCCCCGTGGCGCTCACGATAGCCCGGATCGCGCTCGCGGCCGCGTTCCTGGCGTTTGCGGCAAGGCTTGGCGCCGCCCCCCTCCTGGCGGCGTTCGCGGGCTTTATGCTGGCTCGCGCGGTGGCGTTGCGGGCAGCGAGGAGGGCAGGCTGATGCACCAGGCTTCGCCGCTCACAAGCGCGCTGCTCTTTCATATCGGACCGGTGGCGATCACCCGCCCGGTGGTTACGACATGGGCGATCATGCTTGTCTTGACCGCCGGGTGCTGGCTCATCACCCGCCGCTTGAAAAAGCAGCCCGGAACAGGACAGGCCGTGCTTGAGCTGGCCGTTACCGGCATCGGGCAGCAGATCGGAGAGATCATACGCGAGGATGCGCGGCGGTATCTGCCGCTGCTTGGCACGCTTTTCATCTTCCTTGTGACGGCCAACCTCTCCGGCCTCCTGCCGGGCATGGAGGCTCCCACCAGCAAGCTTGAGACGCCGGCAGCCCTTGCGATCATCGTATTCCTGTCGGTGCATTACTACGGGGTGCGGGCGCGCGGCTTGCGCGGCTATCTCGCAAGTTTCGCGGAGCCCAAACTCATTATGCTGCCGCTCAACATCCTGTCCGAGATCACGCGCACGTTTTCGCTCATGCTGCGCCTGTTCGGCAATGTCATGAGCGGCGAATTCGTCCTCGCGCTGGTGGTGGCGCTCGCGGGGCTGTTCGTGCCCATACCGCTCATGGCGCTCGAAATATTAGTCGGGCTCGTACAGGCCTACATCTTTACGGTTCTTGCCGCCGTCTTCATCGGCGCGGCGGCCAGCAACACGAAACACGGATAAGGAGGCTTCATGGACGTCAAGCTCATCGCCATTATCGGAGCCGCGGTGGCCGTTTCCATCGGCTCCATCGGGCCGGCGCTGGCCGAGGGACGGGCCGTTGCCGCGGCCATGGATGCAATCGCGCGCCAGCCCGAAGCGGCCGGGACCATCTCGCGCACGCTGTTCGTGGGGCTGGCGATGATCGAGACGATGGCGATCTACTGCCTCGTGGTGGCGCTGCTTCTGCTCTTCGCCAATCCCTACACCGGTTAACCAATGCACCTGGACCTGTGGACCATAGTCCTGCAGACGGTCAACTTCGTCATCCTGGCCGCCCTGCTGTACCGCTTCCTTTACCGGCCCGTGCTGGGCATGATCGATGCGCGCAAGGCCGAGGTGCAGCGGCAATACGATGAGGCTAGGGCAATCGAGGAGAAGGCGCGGGCCAATCTGGAGGAAACCGCGTCGGCCAGAGAGGGCATAGCGGCCGAGCGTGAGGCCGCGCTTACATCCGCCGCCACGCAGGCGCAGGAAGCGTCGGAAGCGCGGCTCGCGGAGGCGCGGCGCGAGGCGCAGGCGCTCCTCGATGGAGCCCGCGCCACCTTGGCCGGCGAGCGCGAGCACGCACTCGCCGAGGTGCGCCGGAAGGCCCTCGATTTGGGAACCGAATTCGCGCGGCGGCTGCTGGCGGAGACGCCTACGGAGCTTCGCGGAGAGGCATGGATAGAGCAAATCGGGCAGCATCTGAACGCGCTGCCGCAAGCGGAGCGTGAGGCGCTCAAGAGGCAGTTCGTGAATGGCGACGCGCTTGTTGTGCAGGTCGCCGCGCCGCTTCCCGAAACCGCCGCTGAAAGCTGGAAACACCGCATTCGCCAATCTCTTGGCGATGGCATCGCGATCACGTTCGAGGTGAACCCCGAACTGATTGCCGGAGCGGAACTCCATTTCCCGGCTGCCGTCCTCCGCTTTTCGTGGCGGAGCGATCTTCAATCCCTGCGCTCGGAGATCGAAGCTCATGGCAACGCTCACTGAGGATCTGAACGAATGGCTGGATGAAAGCCGCAAGCGCGTCGCACAACTCCCGCTTGAACCCAAGGTGGAGCAAATCGGCCGGGTGCTGCAAGTTGGCGACGGCGTGGCCACGGTCCAGGGCCTGCCGGAAACCCGGCTCGACGAGCTGCTTATTTTTGAAGGCGGCGTCATGGGCCTCGCCGTCGATCTTGGCGAGGATGCGATCGGCTGCGTGCTCCTGGGCGGCACCAGCGAAATCCCCTCGGGCAGTATTGTGCATGGCACTGGCGAAGTTGCGCGCGTCCCTGTTGGCGAGGCGCTGCTCGGCCGCACCGTGGACGCGCTCGGCGTGCCGCTGGATGGCGGCAAGCCGCTGGAAATCTCATCGTATTCGCCTATCGAGCAGCCGGCGCCCGTCATCGTCGAGCGGGCTCTGGTGAAACGCCCGCTGGCAACCGGGCTTCTGGTCATCGACGCCATGATCCCCTTGGGCCGGGGCCAGCGCGAACTTATCATCGGCGACCGCTCGACGGGCAAGACCGCCATCGCGGTGGACACGATCATCAACCAGCGTTCGAGCGATGTCATTTGCGTCTATGCGTCGATTGGGCAGAAGGCGTCGTCGGTTGCTCAGGTGATCGAGGCAGTCCGGCGTTACGGCGCTCCGGAACGTTGCCTTTTCGTTATCGGCGAAGCCAACGCTCCGCCCGGCTTGCAATGGCTGACACCTTACGCCGCCTGCACGATGGCGGAATACTTTATGGAACGCGG
>JBNKTW010000037.1:0-5711 GCA_050298295.1 Rhodomicrobiaceae bacterium | reverse complement strand
TCATGGTTCGGACGGAACCGCCGGCTTGCCAAGGATTATGAAAACCTCGCCGGGACCCTTACGGCCTTTGTCTCGCTGGCCGCAATCCAGCTGGGTATCAGGCGACTCGCGCGGAGGTAGCTTTTGAGTCAGGTTCTTAGTGCAGTTTAAGGGCCACCACCGGGACGACGGCATCTTTCGGATCCTGAAGCAGGCGATCTAGTCAGAAGCATTTGGTGAATGCGCAAACGGGATCGAACTGCTACAGAAAGCTATTGGACAAACGTCCAGCTTTTGGTCTTCCGCATATGACAACAGAACGCATCTTCAACGTTTTCATCGATTCCGATGTTGGAATTGCAACCGAGTATGGTCTGCGCCATCACCAGGCGAGAGGAAGTGACAAAGAAAAAACGGATCATTTAACTTCGTACATCGACAAAGATCACACAATTGCTAGCCGCTTTCGTCTTCATCGCAACTTCACACCTCTCGAATGGCGTGCGGTGTTGCGGCGTGGACATGAACTCGAATACTTCGAGGATGCTTTCATGCTGTTCGGAGCTCCGGCTTCGCCGGTGTTCTGCATCACCTCAGTCGTTGATGGAACGCCAATTGTAGATAATCAAATCGGACCAGAGCCTTATCGAGGAGATGTGGTGACAGCACAGGAGGGTTGGGGAAGCGTTCCCGATTAGCCCCGGACAAATAGCAGGCTATCCAGCCGCACAAACTATCGGAAGCCTTAAGTACAACTGGATCTCTAACTGTACTCACCTCAATAGGCAATCTCGATTGACTTGGCTTTGTACGAGTCTCTCTAGAATTGGCTGGAAGCTTCCCGATTTACTACGGTTTTCTCATGTTTTTTGCCACGAGAGAAATAGCTGTCCTTGAGAAGCTTGCCACTGTGCGGAAGTTCTTCTTGCATACAATTATCGCTCTATTGCAGTACGTTAGCGCAAACCCGATGGGTATGATTACAAACACCTCATGCGAAGACTTATAGTCTATATTAACTTCTGACTCTGATTGCTTGTATACTTTTGGCGCAACCATACGTCCCCGAACCTGCACCCGTACCCGGCCGCCTGAAGGAATAGGGTTAGGATAGTACCAGACAATGTCCTGGAGTGTTCGTTTACCTTTGGTTCGTTTCGGCATAACGTATGCTGAAGCGCAATTATTAATCAGTATCAAGCTCATATACCTCAAGAAGTTATATGCTGTCTATAATTTAATTCGAATGAGATTTTGAAAATGCGGGCGTGCTACTCAAACGATGACTTTTTGTCACAGAATAGGTCATCGTACCTTGCCACAAGAAATACAACTCTCTCGGCTTATCACTGGCTTCTATTGTCAGTACCGCCCTTGCGCTGCGAGAGAAGGTGAACATCACCAAACAACAAAAGGCAAAAACAAGACGCCAGCAGACAAATAGGCCTGGTTTCATTTTACACCCCCGGTGCAAGACTATCTACGATCTAAGCACTAACTTACCAATAATTTTGACGGAGATTTACACTGCCATGGAGTTTACGCGAGCCCGGCACCCGGTACTCTTTATCCGCCAAACAATTCCTGGCTGCTGTTTGCGGCGCCAAGGATAGCCTGACATTCGCCATGGCGCAACAGCCTCGTTTCGCGGCCGTATTTCATGTTCGGCACCGTTTTGGTGCAGTTGTGGAGTGAAATACCACCGCGTTAGTTTCCGCCATCAAAGCGGGAGAGCCTAAGATTTAAGTAGAGCTCAGGTTGTGCGAAGCACCGCCTCGAACTGCGCCAGCGCCCAAGCCGCCTCTGCCTTCGTAATCACCAGCGGCGGCGACACCCGGACCGTATCCTCATGCGCGTCCTTGCACAGAACCCCGCGCGCCCGCAGCGCCTCGCAATACCGCCGCGCGCCGCCCGCGTCCGGGTGCAGCTCCACCGCCAGCATGAGCCCGCGCCCGCGCACCTCCTTAACCGCCGGTCCCGCGGCGGAGCGCAGGCCCTCCAGCATATACGCGCCCTGATCCACCGCGTTTTCGATCAGCCCTTCCTCCACGATCACGCGCAGCGCGGCGCGGGCCACGGCGCACGCGAGCGGGTTGCCGCCGAACGTGCTGCCATGCTCGCCCGGCCTGATCACGCCCATGCTCTCCACATTCGAAAGCACGGCGGAAACGGGATAAAAGCCGCCCGACAGCGCCTTGCCGAGCAGCGTCATGTCGGCCTCGACGCCCTCGTGCTCCTCGGCGAGCAGCTTGCCGGTGCGGCCAAGCCCGGTCTGGATTTCATCCAGAATGAAGATCACGCGCTCGCGGGCGCAAAGCTCGCGGGCGGCGCGCACATAGCCGGGCGGCGGAATGATGACACCGGCCTCGCCCTGGATAGGTTCCATCAGTACGGCCACGGTGTTGGGCGCGATCGCCTTTTCAAGCGCCGCGAAGTCGCCGAACGGCACGGTCTTGAAGCCCGGAGTGTAGGGTCCGAAGCCGGTTTTGGCCGTTGGGTCGGTCGAGAAGCTGATCACGCTTATGGTGCGGCCGTGGAAATTGTCCGCGAAGGTGATGACCTCGGCGCGGTCCTCCGGCACGCCCTTCACCTCGTAGCCCCATTTGCGCGAAATCTTGATCGCGGTCTCGACCGCCTCCGCGCCGGTGTTCATCGGCAGCACCTTGTGCGAGCGCGTGAGCCGGCACAGCTCCTCGCAGAAGGGCGCGAACTGATCGTTGCGGAAAGCGCGCGAGGTGAGCGTCAGCCGCGAGGCCTGCGCCATGAGCGCTTCGCGGATTTTCGGATGGCAATGGCCCTGGTTGATGGCGGAATAACCGGCCAGGCAGTCGAGATAGCGCTTGCCTTCGACGTCCCAGACCCAGACGCCCTGGCCCCGGCTCAAAACCACGTCCAGCGGCTTGTAGTTGGCGGCGCCGAACTCGCTTTCGGCGTCGATGTAATCCTGAGAGGTAGAATAGGCGCGGGCGCTGCGGAAGCTGTCGAAGGCCATGTGCATTATCCTTTTGGAATGTCCGGGGAGGTGCTCTTGAGGTCGAGCCGCAGCGTCATGCAGTAGGCGCCGCCACCCGACATGATGAAGGGAGCCAGTTGCACGGGCACGGTGCCATAGCCACGTTCGGCGAGGATGCTGGCGAAACGCTGCGTGGGCTCGGCCATAACGATCTCGCGGCCAATATTGACGGCGTTCACGGCGAAGCGCTCCGCGTCCTCATCGCTTGCCTCGATGAGCGCTCCGGCCGGCACGCGGTCGCGGATGGCGGCCAGCGATATCTTCGAGAAAGCCGGCGGATAATAGAGAATCTCGCCGCCGCTTAAAACCGTGAAGCAGGTATCGAGGTGATAATACTTGCCGGAGACCAGCTCCAGCGGGACCACTGGCGCGCCGAAATAGTCCTTGATCGCCGCGATCGCCTCGAAGGACGAGCGGGGGCCGAAGCCTGCCCAGAAGAGCTGGCGCGAGGCATCCCAAATGCAGTCGCCCGCCCCTTCCTGCCAATAACCCTTGGCCGCGCGGCTTACGTCGAGAAGCAGCCCGCGCTCCTTGAGGCGCATGAATTTGCTGAAGAAATGCCGCTCCTCGCCCTGGCGCTCGTGATAGCGGAAGCGCGAAACCATGGCGCGGCCGTTGAGCATCACTGCGGCGTTGGCTGGGAATACCATGTCCGGCAGCCCGGCCACGCCCTCCATGATGGTGACGCGGGCGCCGACGTGCCTCAGGGCCTTGGCGAGCTGGCTTTGCGCGGCGCGCGCTGCGGCCCGGTTCCGTGCCTCGTCCGTTCGCCAGGCTTCGGGCGTCATCCAAGGGTTAATCTTGTACGAAACCTCGAAGTGGCTTGAATCAGTCATTAAAAATGTAGGCGTATGAGGCATAATTCCGTTCCCGCCGTTACTTAAGCGAAGCCTGATAAAAGTATCGCCTGAATTAGCAGTGCGTTACAATTTGCAACCTGCGCAAATCGTACCATATGATGAGCAGATTGCTACACTAACTGTGCAGTTTGCACTCTTGGCACATGGACGGAACAGACCGGAAACTTGTCGAACTTTTGTATAAAAACGCCAGGCTGCCCGTGGCCTCGCTGGCAACGATCCTTGGTGTGTCACGCGCGACGGTTCAGAAGCGGCTGGACCGCCTCATCGCGGACGGTACGATCACGGGCTTCACGGTCACAATCAACCCCGCCGCCGAGCCTGGCCGGGTGCGCGCCATCATGATGGTCGGGATCGAGGGCGAGCGCTCCGAGCCCGTGCTGCGGGCGCTCAGGCGCTTTCCCGAGGTGGCGGCGGTGCATACCACGAACGGGCGCTGGGATCTGGTGGTGGAACTGCGGACGGACGGCCTCGACACCTTCGACAAGGCGCTCCGGCGAATCCGGGAGACGAAGGGCATCGCCAGCTCCGAGACGAGCATCCTGCTTTCGACGCACCGGAGCTGAAGAAGCGCGGAAGCCGTGAGTCACGCGCTGTTACAATAGGAGACCCTCGCCCTCGTCTGGCAATGCGGCGAGGGGCTCCATACAGCGAGTGGGTAGGTCGCAACATTACTATGGCATTCCGGGGCTGACAAAACGCTGAAAGGGAAAGCCGGAAAAATGGAGACATGCGGCGGCTAGCCTGTTCTCACACGCGGGAAAGACGCCGGCAAGTTATACCGGCAGGCGCGGGCAACGGCGGACGGGCAGCGGCTGCCCCCGGCACCTGTTAATTATGCCCTATCAAAATCCTTGTGTTTTTGTGCGTCGCAGCATACATTGTTGCGGTGCGATATGCGTTCCTCACGCATATCCTTGCCCTTCTTGGGCGTTTCCTCCCTAGACTTGGGGCCGTTCAATCATTTTGAACGGCCTCTTTTTTTCGCTAGAAAGGCCGGGCCTGGCAATTCGTTCCTCCGGTAAAGCCGCAGTTTCTCTTCGCGGCTGCGAAGCGCTGCCAACCGGCGGACGCTGTCCCGAGGGCGCTTTGCGCGGCGGCGCAATTCCGCTAAACTGGCGTCATGGCGATGATGGACCTGAGAGAGCACGCAATCGAACGGACGACCCAAGCCGCCGAGGGCATGGTGCGGCGGCGTTTCACCGTGGCCGAGCTTGAGGCCATGGTCGCGGCGGGCATCATCGGCGAGGACGAGCGGATCGAGCTGATCGGCGGGGAGGTGGTGCCGATGTCGCCCAAGGGTAATCACCATGAGATTTTGAAACATGCGTTGATGCATTACTGGGCGAAACGGGTGCCGGACCACCTGACCTTCACCACCGAAACAACGTTTCGCTTGACGCCAGACACTTATCTTGAGCCGGACTTTGTTTTCTACGATAAGTCCGCCGGTATCCGCGGCCTGAAACCGGAAACGGCGCATTTCGTCGTAGAGATTGCCGATTCAAGTTATCCCTACGACATCGGGCGCAAGGCCGCGCTCTACGCAAGCTTCGGCATCCCGGAACTGTGGGTCATCCATGCGGTGCGCCTCGAAACACGCATCCATCGCAGCCCGTCGCTCACGGGCTACCAATTCATGATCGACCTGCCCGCGGACCAGCTTCTGACGCCCGCGTTCGCGCCGGAGCTGGCGGTCACGCTGCCGGAGCTTGAGCTCAACTAAGAACCTGACTCAAAAGCTACCTCCGCGCGAGTCGCCTGATACCCAGCTGGATTGCGGCCAGCGAGACAAAGGCCGTAAGGGTCCCGGCGAGGTTTTCATAATCCTTGGCAAGCCGGCGGTTCCGTCCGAACCA
>JBNKTW010000036.1:0-2299 GCA_050298295.1 Rhodomicrobiaceae bacterium | reverse complement strand
ATGGTTCGGACGGAACCGCCGGCTTGCCAAGGATTATGAAAACCTCGCCGGGACCCTTACGGCCTTTGTCTCGCTGGCCGCAATCCAGCTGGGTATCAGGCGACTCGCGCGGAGGTAGCTTTTGAGTCAGGTTCTAAGCGGCGGGGCGGTGACGCTCAAATCCGGCCGCGACACCACCGTGGCGGGTGCAAACGTCACCGGCAGCACCGTCAGCGCGGATGTTGGCGGCGATCTCAGCGTCGAGAGCCGGCAGGATACGGTGACCTCGCGCTCCAAGCAAACGGGCGTCAATATCGGGCTCGGCTTAGGGCTCGGCACGGTATCGGCGGACGCGACCCCACAAGGCCTTCGGAAACGTGAGTGTTGAGGTCATCGCACATTGCAATGGCGGCCCTATGCACTGATTTGCCCAGCGCTGACTCGCACCGGTTATCCCTGGACACCACTCGGCCTTAAACCTGTTGCGCCCCAGACTCACTTATCCAGGCAATACCCCCCAGCCTGAGTCAGGACTTCCGGCGGGCTGTACTAGCAGCGCTGCGCCGTTCACTTCATGCGCAACGCCATGGCCCGCGTGAACGTCAAGCAGCGCGGCATGATCGCCGCCGCCATCCGCACCGCCTTCGTCCAGGAGACGGAAAAAGAGGCGCACCAGGAATGGCGCGCCGCCGCTTCCCGCGCGTCCCGGCCCTGATGGACGGAGCGGAATGCGATGTGCTGGCGTACATGACCTTTCCGAAGAGCCACCGGAGCCAGATCCGCTCCACCAGCCCCATCGGGCGGCTCAACCGCGAGGTCAAGCGGCGCACCAATGTTGTGCAAATCTTCCCCAGCGAGGAGGCACTCGTCCGCCTGGCGGGCACGCTGCTGCACGGGCAGAACGGCGAATGGGCGGTGAGCCGGCGCTACATGAGCCTGGAAACCGTGGCCGGATTGAGCGATGATGCAGACGCAGGCGCGCCAGCTATCGCGGCGCCCAAGCAATCCGGGCAGCAGTGAGCCCGGATCATGACGTCCCTGTTACTCCACCACCGGGGACGCGGCAGGCAAATCCGCGAAGACGGGTTACCATTGCTCGGCACCGCGGGCGCCATCCCGGCAGCTTGTGAATTCCGGTACGCAGCTGCAGAACGTTGGGGAAACTTCACAAGGCCGTCCGGGTGAAAAACGCCCGGGTGGAACTTTGATATTGCTTCGTACGGAGTTCGGGCGTAAGTTCCCAATATTCATGCTCCGTTCACTTGTGAATCCCGCCTGAAACTACCGCCAGTGCGATTGGAACCGTCTGTTTTCGGAAGTGTGAGTATTGGGGAATAGTTTAATGGTAGAACAGCGGACTCTGACTCCGCTAGTCTTGGTTCGAATCCAGGTTCCCCAGCCATTTGACCAACCGGGATTCGAACTCCGGGAAGGTTTCCGGGGTTGAGAATCTGCCTGCAGTCGGGTCTGGCGGCTTATCCTTTACCGCCGATACGAAATCGAACCATGGCGCAGTGCTGAATACAAGATAGCTGGTAGATTTCGCGTTTTGGCGTACTCGTTTGCGCGCGCTTGCTAGCAGGCTTGCTGTGCAAGCACAAGATAACCATCCCGGTGCCGTCTCCATGAGAAAGTTGTGCCGGTTCGCACAATTGCTTCAAGCAACTCGAAGAAGCTATCAGGCCACCCAGGAACTTGCCCGTAGATGATCCTGGGCGACACATTCGTGTCCATGTCATAGCCAGCCCCTTGACCATCCAACCTCCATCGAAGCCATTTCGCGTCGACGAACACAGTCCACTGTGGCTGGCACTTAGGACTGTCAGGCTCATCAAGGGACGACCCGCACATTAGCACGCCCAGTGTCATGTCATCCGTCATCCTCTTGTCGATGAGCACCGGCGAAATGAACGATTTGTACGGTTGATCTATCTGGGCGACCGGCAAGAATGCATATTCGCTTGGCACGATCAGATCGATCGACGCTGATTGCTCAAACGAGGCCAACATGTCCTTATCCTCGGCCGCCGTGCGAGTTCGACGCGGGACTCCAAGTCGATCTTTGACTTCCTTCTCGTGAGCGGCCTTTACTGCTGAAGGCGCAAGACGGTCCAGGTTACACTGTCATCGTCGATAGCCTTTGCGTGATTCTGGCACAGCCAGATTCCGTTATTGATGTTCCTGATTACGCGGTTGCGTCAGCCCGAATTTGTGCATAGAACAAACAGCGAACATATTGATTTGCAAAGGGTCCGGCGATGGCACGCAACAAAGTTCAATTTCAGAAAGGCATGAGCGAGGCCCAATTCGAGGAATTGTA
>JBNKTW010000035.1:0-12510 GCA_050298295.1 Rhodomicrobiaceae bacterium | reverse complement strand
CGGCCTCAAGCGCCACATAGGCGGTCATCCGTTGGCGAACCTATGAAACTCTGCCTAACCACGGAAACGGCCCAGGCTTCACCGGAATAATTGCTGGGTGCTGTTTAAGCCGGCTTGACGCTACGGTGCATCGCCGTTGTCTTATATAACAGTAAAATTCGCGTAGGCCGCCATTACGGTTAATGACGGCATGGTTAACGTCCGCGCTGCTTTCGAATTTTACGGTGTTTTCCCGCGATTTTTGCTTAGATTCGTGCGAATTTTACTGTTAGAAAATACCGTTAAATATAATATGATCTTTTGCGTTAACGGGCGCGGAAGCGCGTCCCGCACCGCCATGGCTGCATATTTCATTATATAATTCAATATGTTACACACTTAACTTTTGATCAGAACTTTCGTGCTACATTACTTCAAATGCAAAAGTACGCCGCTGTGGCCTTCAAAAACTGCCCGGCGGCACCGTGGAAAGTTAACAATGTCTCAATGCCGGCCCGGCACGGACCCACTCGACCGGATTTGGCATCGCAGGCTTCTACTGCCCAGGCGCGCGCGGTTGCACGGCCAGGTGTCCCTGCTTGATCCAGACGCGTGCGCCGTCCTCCAGGGTACGGACCTCGGTTCTGGCCGTCTTCGGCAGGCGCAGCCACGACAGCGCTTCGAAAACCTCGCCGCCTTCGAAGAACGACCCTTCCAGCACCAGAATTTCCATTCCGCCCGCCGCATCGATCGGAATAATGCGGCCCGCGGGCCAGCGTTCGAGCCTCACATCCTCGCGCGCGCCGTGGAACAACGGCATGACCACAGCGCCCGCGCGCTCGTGAGTGGAAAGATACGGCATCTTGTTCGTATCGATGCTGACCTGCGTGCGGTCCGCCGGATCGAACTGCCACAGCTTCACGAAGATGGTGCAGCCGGGAGCCGAAGCCGGGGTGTGCTCCGATGTGGGCGGATTGCGGATATAGCTGCCCGCCGGATAATCGCCGCTCCCGTCCTGAAACACGCCGTCGAGAACGAGAATTTCCTCGCCGCCTCCATGGACATGGGCGGGGAATTGGCTACCCGGCGCAAAACGCACAATCGTTGTCGCGCGCGCGACTTCGCCTCCCAGCCGGTCCAGCATACGCCGCTCCACTCCGGGCGCTGGCGACCGCGACCAGGGCATCCGCGCCGCATGAACCGCCACCCGCTTTTCAAAATCCGCGTTCAGCTCCATGACCGCTACCCGTTATGTTGCTCCAGCTTCGCTCCGGAAAGACACACGAACCCATGCTGCGGTTCCATGTCCAGCGCACAGCAAAGCAAAAAGCACCTTCCAATTCGTTTAGTTCTTATGAGGTATCACAGCACCTCTTTTTTATGTCACTGATTTGGCGTCATAATTTCCGGAAAAATCGCATTCAGCGCGGTTGACAGCGTGACGCGCTTCGCGTATTTGTTCCCCGAATGGGCCATGCGGCCCTTTTTTCATTGGAGCGGCGCGTCCGCTTCCCAACGGACTTGAGTCATGAAAACCTATTCCGCAAAACCATCTGACATTCAGAAGAAGTGGGTTTTGATCGACGCCGAGGGCCTCGTCGTGGGCCGCGTCGCCACGATCATCGCCAACCGCCTTCGCGGCAAGCACAAACCCACCTACACGCCGCACATGGACGACGGCGACAACGTGATCGTCATCAACGCCAAGAAGATCGTCTTCACCGGCAACAAGACGCAGGACAAGGTCTACTACCGCCATACGAACCATCCCGGTGGCATCAAGGAACGGCGCCCGTTCGAAATCCTGGGCAGCAAGTTCCCGGAACGCGTCCTCATGAAGGCGGTGGAGCGCATGATCCCGCGCGGGCCGCTCGGCCGCAAGCAGATGACCCACCTGCTCGTCTATGGCGGGCCGGAGCATCCGCACGCCGCGCAGAACCCTGAACCTCTCGATATCCGCGCCATGAACTCCAAGAATGCAGCGAGGGCCCGCTAATGGCTGAGACAACGAAGTCTTTCGCGGAGCTCGACAAGAGCACAGCCGCTCCGGCGCCCGCAACCGAGGACCGTTCGCGTCCCGTTCACGTTCAAAAGCTCGACGCGCATGGCCGCGCCTACGCCACCGGCAAGCGCAAGAACGCCGTCGCGCGCGTCTGGGTGAAGCCGGGCGTGGGCAAGATCACCGTCAACGACCGCGATCACGAGGTTTATTTCGCGCGGCCGGTGTTGCAGATGATCCTGAAACAGCCGCTCGTCACCGCCAACCGCGCCACCCAGTACGACATCATCGCCACCGTTTCCGGCGGCGGGCTTTCCGGCCAGGCGGGTGCTGTGCGTCACGGGCTTTCCAAGGCGCTGACCTATTACGAGCCGGAACTGCGCGCGATTCTCAAGAAAGAGGGTTTCCTTACCCGCGACCCGCGCGTGGTCGAACGCAAGAAGTACGGCAAGGCAAAGGCCCGCCGCAGCTTCCAGTTCTCGAAGCGCTAATCGCGGCCTAAGCGTCGTCCCCGCGAAAGCGGGGACCCATCCCGGCCTTTTTCGCCCGCACCAGAAATGGATTCCCGCTTTGACGGGAATGACGCTGCGGCGAATTTAACGCGGCACAGCATCGCGGAGGCAACGCATGGCAGCGCAAGCCAAGGTAAAAATCGGCGTCATCGGCGCGAGCGGTTACACGGGCGCCGATCTGATCCGTCTGGCCGCATGTCATCCGCACATGGAGATCGCGCTGCTCGTGGCGAACACGCACGCCGGCAAAGCGCTGGGCGATGTGTTCCCCCATCTGGGCTTTATCGGCGGCCCCGCGCTGATCAAGGCGGAGGACGCGGATTGGAGCGCCTGCGATGCGGTGTTCTGCGGGCTCCCGCACGGCACGGCGCAGGACATCATCGCGACGCTGCCTGAAAGCGTCAAAGTCATCGACATGTCCGCCGATTTCCGGCTGCGCGACACCGGCACCTACGCCAAATGGTACGGACGCGAGCACGCCGCGGCGCATCTTCTGAAAGACGCGGTCTACGGGCTTACGGAGTTCAATGGCGAGGCCATCGCCAAGGCGCGCCTCGTGGCCTGCCCAGGCTGCTATCCGACCGCCTCGCTCCTGGCGCTGCTGCCGCTGGTGCAGGCGAAGCTCATCGACGCAGCAGATATTATCATCGACGCCAAATCCGGCGTTTCGGGTGCAGGCCGTTCGCTCAAGCAAAACATCCTGTTTCCGGAGGCGGGCGAAGGGTTTTCGCCCTATGGCATCGCCAGCCACAGGCACGCCCCCGAGATCGAGCAGGAAATCTCCGCCGCCGCCGGGCAACAGGTGCTGGTGAACTTCACCCCGCATCTCGCGCCGATGAGCCGGGGCGAACTTGTCACCGCCTATGTGCGCCTCGCCCCAGGCCGCGAGCCGGCCGGTCTGTCCGCCGCGCTTGAGGCGCGCTACAAGGAGGCGCGCTTCGTCAAGCTCGCGCCGAAAGGCACGCTGCCCTCAACCCAGTTCGTGCGCGGCTCCAACTACTGCATGATTGGCGTTTACGCAGACCGCATTCCAGGACGCGCCATCGTGGTTTCCGCCATCGACAACCTGGTGAAGGGCTCGGCGGGGCAAGCCATTCAAAACTTCAATCTGATGTATGGCTTCCCCGAAAGTACGGGACTTGAACAATTGCCCCTTTTCCCCTAAAGCGCGGCGGTGTGTATTTCCTGTGCACAGAAACAACATCATTTCTAAAATTGAATCGGCTACCGAAATGCCATAATCGTTATAAGGCGTTATGGTATGAGCGGTCATTGCCAGACTCAACCGCCGCGCTCAGAGCTTTCAGCCGGGAGGGACAAAATGATCCGCAATATTGTCATCGGCATTTTGGCTGTCATAGCGGTCATTTTGGGATACCAGAATTACAATCTCGCCGCCGAATCGGAGATGCGGGCGCAACTCGTGATAGACACGCAGGAAAAAGCCGCCCGGGATCTTCAGGCCGCCAACGAAAGGCTCCAAAACGAAGAGCGGAATCGGCAGGTTGCGGAAAAGGATGCAAAATCCGCCTCCACAAAACTGGCTGCGGAGCAGGGCCTCCGCGAGAAGGCCGAACAAGCGCTGAAGGCCGCAAACAGCCGCCTCGCCGAAATTCAGAACGAACTTGCGAATGCCCAGCGGGCCGCCAGCGACGCCAAGAAGGCCCAGGCAAATGCGGAGCAGGAAAGAGACCGCGCTCTGCAGGCCGCGAAGGAGGCGCAAGGCGCGCTAGCGAAGGAGCGGGCAACGCCTCGCAGGGAGCGCAGGCGGCGTTAGCCAGACAGAGGCAAAGTGGCGCACGCTATTTCTATCAGGCGATCCGGCTATTACAACCTGCGGTCAGGTTAAATGGGCTTCCGTAACTGGTGCTTACCTGCATCACTGGCATGGCCGGCGGCGATAACTGTTTGAAAGCTTACGGGCAGGACTTTACGAAAAGGCAATATTCGCGCATAATCCGGCCCAACTGGGCAAACTATCGGACCCTGTGGAACTACGCGTTGCAGACTATGCCGCACAAACGGTCAGAGTACGCATGTCATCCTTACCGATACCTGTTCTGCCTGCATAAGCTAAAACATGGTCTATCGGACCATGTTTTTTTCGTTGGGGAAGAGGAGAGGATATCCCATGCGCCAGACAGGCACGGTTAAATTTTTCAACCAGGCCAAAGGCTTTGGCTTTATCACACCGGACGAGGGCGGAAAGGACGTGTTCGTGCATATCTCGGCCGTGGAGCGTTCCGGCGTCGGAACGCTGGACGAGGGGATGCGCGTAACCTACGAGACGCAGCCCGATCCGAAGGGCAAAGGCCCGAAGGCGGTCAATCTCGAACGCGCGGAATAGTTTTGGGATCATCGCGAGGCGGCTTTGCCGCCGCGGCAATCCCGGGAAAGACGGAAGCAGCCGGATTGCTTCGCTTCACTCGCAGTGACGGTGTAGGGGAGCACCGCCCGCCAGGCAAGGCGGGTTATTCGCGGTGAATCCTGGAAGATCTGCTTGCTTCTGGGCGCAACTCTCCTTAATTGCGGGACATGCGTTTCCTGGATCAAGCAAAAGTCTACATACGTTCGGGGGACGGCGGGAACGGCTGCCTCTCCTTCCGGCGCGAGAAGTTCATCGAGTTCGGCGGACCCGACGGCGGCGATGGCGGCCGGGGCGGGAGTGTCTGGGCTGAGTGCGTTGACAACCACAACACGCTGATTGACTTCCGCTACCAGCAGCATTTCAAGGCTGGCAACGGAAAGCACGGCATGGGCGCGAACAGGGCCGGCGCTTCAGGCGAGGATATCGTCCTCAAGGTGCCGCCCGGAACGCAGGTCTTCGCCGAAGACAACGAGACGCTTCTCGCCGACCTCATCCATCCGGGCGAGCGCGCGCTCATCGCGGCGGGCGGCAATGGCGGCTTCGGCAACGCGCATTTCAAATCCTCGACCAACCGCGCGCCGCGCCGCATAAACCCCGGCCAGCCTGGCGCGGAAATGACGGTTTGGCTACGCCTCAAGCTGCTAGCGGATGCCGGCATCATCGGGCTTCCCAACGCGGGCAAATCTACCTTTCTCGCGACGGTCAGCGCTGCGAAACCCAAGATCGCGGATTATCCGTTCACAACGCTTCACCCCAATCTCGGCGTGGTCAAAGCCGGGGACATGGACTTCGTGATCGCCGATATTCCCGGGCTTATCGAAGGCGCGCACGAAGGCGCCGGGCTTGGCGACCGCTTCCTCGGGCATGTGGAGCGCTGCCGCGTACTCCTGCATCTAATCGACGTAACCGAGGCAGATATAGTGGCGGCGTACCGGACCATCCGCGGCGAGCTTAAGGCATACGGCGCCGGGCTCGGCCGCAAGCGCGAGATCGTGGCGCTGTCCAAATGCGATGCCGTAACACCGGAGGAGGCGGCGGAAAAGGCCGCCGAGCTACAGCGCGTGGCGCGGAAAAAGCCGCTCCTGCTTTCCGCCGTATCCGGCACGGGTGTCCGTGAGGCGCTGCTCAAGCTGGGGAAGATTGTGCATCAGCCCAAGGAGAAAGAGGAAAAGCCCGCCGCCTCCTGGGAGCCGGAGCTGACAGGCTGAGCGGGAGCGTGCGCGTCGTGACCCTGGAGGAATATAACGAGTTCTGCCGCGTGCTTCCGGCTGCCACCTATGTAGTGCAGTGGGGCGGCTCGCATGTTTGGAAGGTTGGCGGCAAAGTGTTCGCCATCGGCGGCCTGGAGGACGGCGAGCTGGCTGTCACTTTCAAGGTTAGCGGCATTTCCTTCGAGATCCTCAAGCAACAGCCGGGTTTGCGTCCTGCACCGTACCTTGCCTCGCGCGGCATGTTGTGGATTCAGCACTACGCTAAGCCGGGATTGGCGGATGCCGAACTGAAAGATTACATCCGGCAGTCGCATTTGCTCGTTTCGCAAGGGTTGTCCAAGAAGAAGCAGGCTGAGCTTGGGCTTATTCCGCGTCCTGCCGGCCGCCGCGAGCCGTGACCATTCAGAAACGGAACAAAACGATCCCGCTAGTTTTTGTTTCCCCGTACCAATGTAAATTACATTAACATTATGCCGCGAGGGAGGCTTACCGATGCGTGTTGCCGTCATAGGCCATGGAGCCGTGGGCCGCGAAACCGCCAATCTGCTACTGGCGCGGGGAGACGATGTCCGCATCGCACAGCGGAAGCGCCCGGCCGTATTGCCTGAAACAGCCCGATTCATCGCAACCGATGTTCTTGACGCGGACAGCGTGCGGCGCGCCTGCGCGGACTGCGACGCCGTCATCTGCTGCATCGGCTTCCCTTACGATTCGCGCGTTTGGCGGAAAGCCTGGCCCGCAGCGATGGCGAACATGCTCGCCGCATGCGCCGGGGGACAAGCGCGCTTCATCTTTGCGGATAACCTCTACATGTATGGCCCGCAAGACCGGGCGCTCACCGAAGATATGCCGCTTACCGGCTATGGACGGAAACCGAAGGTGCGGGCTGACATTACGCGGCTTTGGCGGCAGGCCCATGCCGAAGGGCGAGTTGAGGCCGTGGCGGTCCGCGCTTCGGACTTCTACGGGCCGGATGTGGAAACGTCGGTGCTTTCGAACTATTGCGTGAAGCGCCTGATGCAGGGCAAGGCCGCGCTCATCCCCTATTCGCCCGATCATCCCCACGATTTCACCTACGTGCCGGATTTCGCACGCGCCCTTGTCACCCTGCTCGATGCGCCGGCGGACGCTTATGGCCAGGCGTGGCATGTGCCGGACGCGCCTACACAGACGCTGCGCTCGCTCGCCGTGAAAGCGGCGGAAATGATCGGCGTTGCCCCGCGTATAACCATCATGCCGCGAGCGCTGTTGTATGTTGTTGGGCTGTTCGACCGGCAGGTTTACGAACTGATCGAAATGGGCTTCCAAACCAATAGGCCCTATATCGTGGACGCGTCCAAATTCGCCCGCCGCTTCTGGGCCGATGCCACCAGCTTCGAGGGCGGGCTTAAAGCAACCATCGCGTCCTACACACCGCATACGAGTTAGCGCTCAAGCCCACGCGTTTCGCACCCGGTTCCGCGGATTGCGGCCGGCCAAATCATCTCTGTCCCCGGTTTCTGGCGCGGAAGGTGAGAGCACCATTCAATCCCGCCGCCGAGCAAGCCTTTTGCAGTTCCGTGCGTATCTTGTTCCGCTCCTCGTGGATCGACACGATCACCGGACCGGTCGGTATGCCGAGTCCAACCAGCACGGCCTCCGATAATTGCAAGCTCGCCTCGATGGTCTCGGGCACCGCATCGGTGACGCCCAGCGAATAGAGCTGCTGGGCGTGGTTTCCGTCCCGGGCGCGGGCCACGATCACCAAATCCGGACGCAGCTTGCGCGCTTCGGAAACAATATCGCTGGTAACCGCTTGCGTGTGGATCGTCACGATCAGGCCTGAGGCTTCCATAATGCCGCAAGCCTTGAGAAATTCGATGCGCGTGGCGTCGCCGTAGTAGACTTCGGCTCCCATGCGGCGTTCCTTAATGACTACCTCTGGATCGTGATCGGTCGCGGTGTAAGCTACATCGTGCGTTTTCAGCAGCGAGCATACCACTCTACCGACACGCCCGTAGCCAACCACAATCACGTGCTTGCCAGGGTGGGCGGGCGTCAGCAGCAGCTCTGGAGGCAGGCCCGCATGACGCTCCAAGTGCGGCGCAAGGCGTTGCGCCGCGATGGCGAGCAGCGGGATGAGCACCATCGTGAGAGAGGTCAGCGCAAACGCGAAGCTCATGGCTTGCTGGGTGACGACGCCAAGCGCCGCGGCGAGCCCCATAGCAACAAAGGCAAACTCTCCTCCAGGGCCGAGCAGCAATCCGGTTTCCAGAGCCGCCGGCCAAGACAGCTTGAAGAAGCGCCCCGATATTATGAGGATCAAAGCCTTGAAGCCGATCAGACCGGCGGCGGCCGCAAGCAGGATGATGGGGCTACGGAACAACTCGCGCACATCGAAGCCCATACCCACGGTGAAGAAGAAGAGGCCAAGCAGAAGTCCCTTGAACGGCTCGACAGTGGATTGAATGGCCTTGTGATACTCGGTTTCGGCGAGCAGAAGGCCAGCCACGAAGGCGCCGAGGGCCATCGACATTCCAGCAACCGCGGCAACGACCCCTGTGGCGACGATAATGAACAGCAGCGCCGCGATGAATAGCTCGGTCGAGTGCGTGTTTGCGACAAGCCGGAACAGGGGACGCAAAAAGAGCCGGCCAGCCAGAACGATGAGGACCAGGGCAAGGACCGCCGTAGCCAGCGCCCACGCGACGCTGAGAGCAACGGAGGCTTCCGCATTGGCCCCAAGGATCGAGATGAACATCAGGATGGGTATGACGGCGAGATCCTGGGCGAGCAGGACAGCGAAGCTTGCCCGCCCCGCCATTGTCGTAAGCCGCCCCTCGCCCGATAGCACTTCCAGTACAATTGCCGTAGAGGACAGCGCCAGGCTGGCCCCGATAACGATGGCTGCCGCGGTTTGCTCCCCCGCCCAGGAAGCAACGCTGGCAAGGAGCAGCGTGGAAAGCACGATCTGCAGGCCGCCAAGGCCGAAGACCAGGTGCCGCATGGCCATCAGCCGCTCGTAGGACAATTCCAGCCCTATCAGAAACAGGAGGAAAACCACCCCGAGGCCGGCGAAACCCGACAGGTTTTTGGCATCCGCGACCGTAAGCCATTGCAGCAGCGGCGCGTCGCCGGCGAATGCGCCGAGACCGAGCGGTCCCAGGAGCGCGCCGGCGGCAAGATAGCCGAGAACCGGGTTCAATCCCCAGCGTTTCGCGAGCGGAACGATGACACCGGCGGTGCCAAGCACCACCAGCGCATCGCTGTAGACCGGAATGTTGATCGACACCGCCATGCGTCTTTCCTGCCCTTCTCATTATCCGCTGCAGCGCGTTTCGATACAACTACGCCCGGCGCCTCTACAGGCGCTGAACGGCATGGCTACAACGCCGCAATGTTATGACTATAAGGTTTTTTGGGAGATAAGTACCGGATTTCAACTGGCAGCGCTTGCGCCGGGGGGGGCGTACCTTCACCCGTTGAGGAAAGGTTAGCGTTTCCTCTACGGCTTTTGAGCAACGGAACGGCCTCGCCCTCCGTATCGCCCCGTTGAGAACTGCGGCGGCCCGGCTTGATTATCGCGGCGGGCGCAAGTACCGTGCGCCATTCATTCGCTCCGGAAACCTCCCATGAAACCTGTCAAGCCGGCGGCGGCGCTGAACCCCGCCAAATCGTTCCAGGATTTGATCATGACGCTCCAGCATTTCTGGGCGGAGCAGGGCTGCGTTATTTTGCAGCCCTACGACATGGAGGTTGGCGCGGGCACGTTTCATCCGGCGACAACGCTCAGGGCGCTTGGGCCGAGGCCGTGGCGCGCGGCGTTCGTACAGCCCTCGCGGCGGCCGAAAGACGGGCGCTACGGCGAGAACCCCAACCGGCTGCAGCATTATTATCAATTTCAGGTCATCCTGAAACCCTCGCCGCAGGACATCCAGCAGCTCTACCTTGAAAGCCTGGTGCGGCTCGGCATCGACCCCGCGCTGCACGACATCCGTTTCGTCGAGGACGACTGGGAGAGCCCGACGCTTGGTGCCTGGGGGCTAGGCTGGGAGGTTTGGTGCGACGGCATGGAGGTGTCGCAGTTCACCTATTTCCAGCAGGTTGGCGGCTTCGATTGCGATCCCGTCTCGGGCGAACTGACCTACGGGCTTGAACGGCTGGCGATGTACATCCAGGGCGTGGATAGCGTCCTCGAACTGAACTTCAACGGCCGGGACGATGACAAGCGTGTTCTTTACGGCGACGTGTTCCGCCAGGCCGAGGAGGAGTATTCGCGGCACAATTTCGAGTATGCAGATACCTCGATGCTGCTTCAGCGCTTCCGCGACGCGGAGAAAGAATGTAAAGCGCTCCTGGCGGCGGGCGAGCCGAAGAAGAGCGCGAAGAGCGGGCGGCATCTCCAGGTGCTGCCGGCCTACGACCAATGCATCAAGGCGAGCCATATTTTCAACCTGCTCGACGCGCGCGGGGTGATCTCGGTGACAGAGCGGCAGAGCTACATTCTGCGTGTGCGCGATCTCGCCAAGGCCTGCTGCGCGGCGTGGCTCAAGACGGAAGCCGGCGGCGCAGCCTGACAAAAACCGCCCTGGGAAATTGGTGCAAACATGCGTCGCACCGGCGATGATGTGGTGACATGAAATGCGCCAGATGAAGCGTTTTTCGCGAAGGCGAAGAGGGTCATCAGCCATAGGTTGAAGGTGGATGGGCGCCACAAGGAAGGCAAGCACCCCCGCGGCGCCGGAAATTAGGTGGTCTTGCAATTCGCCGCCTGCTAAGCTGTGGCCATACCGGGCGAACGCGGGCGGCGGCCATGACGGCGGATGCGGCGAAGGCGGATTTCTTCATCTCGCGGGCGGGCGCGGACGCAGGCTTCGCGGCTGACATCGGCCATATCCTCGAAAACGCGGGCCATCGCGTCATCCTCCAGCAATGGGACTTCGCCAACCGCAACTTCATGGAAGCCATGCACGCCGCCCTCGAAAGCGGCGCGCGCGTGATCGCGCTTCTCTCGCCGGATTACCTCAAGAGCGAGCACTGCATGGCCGAAGCGCTGAACGCCATCGGCCACGACCCGCTGAACAAGCGCGGCCGGCTGATCGTCATGCGCGCGGGCGAATGCACGCCGGGTGGACTATTCACCGCGCTCGCCTTTTGGGACCTGCTGCCCCTGCGCGGCAATGCGGCGCTGCTGCGCGAGACGGTGCTGGCGGCGGTGAGCAAGGAGCGGCGCAAGACGGCGGCGGACGCGGCGGCGGCCTATTGGCGCGCGCCCCGCGCGGTGCTGCATGACAGCATCCGCGCCGTGCCAAATTTCACCGGCCGCCGCGAGGATCTGGACGCGCTGGACAAGGCACTGTGGGGGGACGGCGGGCAGGCCGTCGCCATCACCCAGGCGGCGGTGCAGGGCCTCGGCGGCGTGGGCAAATCCACCCTCGCCATCCAATACGCATGGGACGCCCGCGGCCGCTACGCCGGCGTCTGGTGGCTCGGCGCGGACGATGCCGCCGGCATCGCTGACGGCATCGTGGCGCTCGGCGCGCAGTTCAACCCCGCGCTCGCCGAAGTGCAGGACCGCGCCGAAGCCGCGCGCTGGACGCTCGCCTTCCTCGCCGATGGCGGCTTCGAAAAGCCCTGGCTCCTCATCTACGACAACGTCACCCAGCCCAAGGCGCTGGACGGCTTCCTGCCCCGCACAGGCACGCATGTACTTATCACCACGCGCTGGCCGGATTGGCAGGGGCGCGCGGCTCCAGTGCCGCTCGGCGTGTTCGCTCCGCAAGAGGCCGTGGACTTCCTGCTCAAGCGCACTGCCCGCGCCGATGCGGACGGCGCTGCCGCTCTCGCGCGCGATCTCGGCCACTTGCCGCTCGCCCTCGACCACGCCGCCGCCTATTGCCGGCGCACGGGCACCGCATTCGAAGCCTACCGCGCGCTACTGCCCGAACTCATTAAGCGCGCGCCCAAGGACGCCGATTACCCGGCGGATGTTCACGCCACCTTCAGCCTCGCCATCGAAAATGCGGCCAAGGACTGCCCCGCGGCCGAAACGCTGATGGGCATCCTCGCCTGGTTCGCCCCGGACGATATCCCGCTTGACGTCATCGGGACGGAGGCGATGAGCGAAATCGAGCGCGGCGAGGCGGTGGCGGCGCTGCACGAGGTTTCGCTGCTCGATGTGAAAAGCGGCGGCGACGGCAAGCCCATGGCGGGAGTGCACCGCCTCGTGCAAACGGTCGTGCGCGGCCGGCTCGCGGCGCAAGGGCAGGCCGAAGATGCTGCTGCGCTGGCGCTCACCCTTGTCACCGATGCTTTCCCAAATCCAGCATCGGATGTAAGAAATTGGCCCGCCTGCGCCGCGCTCCGCCCCCACGCTTTGTCCGTTCTCGAAGCCGCACCAGACACCGGCGAGGCTTCGCAAAAAACCTCGCTCCTGCTGAACCAGTTGGCGATTTATCTCCA
>JBNKTW010000034.1:0-47269 GCA_050298295.1 Rhodomicrobiaceae bacterium | reverse complement strand
CGCACCCAGCGGGTGAGCTTGGCTTCGAACGCGGCGAAAGACGTAAGCTCCCCGATGGGGTACTGCGCGGCGGCGATGCGGACAGAACGCGATGTCATGCCAGCCCCCGCAGCCAGAATTGCATGGGGTGCTCGCTTTCCTGCGGCTGATCGGTATCCTTCCAGCGGAAGGAAGCTATCATTCCCGGAACTTTCCGGTAGCCCCGCTTCTCCCAGAACGCATCCAGCGGCGAATAATCCGCGGGTTGTAACGGGTGGTCCGGGGGCCTGACGACAGCGCAGAAGGCCGAGTATTTGTAACCGCACTCCCTGGCGTGCGCTTCGCGGAAGTCGAAGAACTTGTGGCCGATCCCCCGCCCGCGATAGGCCGGGAGCAGCACGGATTCGCCGCAATAGAAAACCTCCGCCGGATCGTAATTGCGGGCGGCGAAGGGAGCGGCGAACTCCTCGTGATGGCCGGCCAGCGCCGAGCCGGTGGCGCAGCCCACGATGCGGCCGTCCTCCTCCGCCGCGGCGATAATGGCGTCCTTGGCTCCGGCGAACCCCTTCAGATAGTCCTCCTCGTAGGCCGGCGTGCCGTCGTAAAGGTAAGGAAAATCGCGGAACACTTCGATCCGGAGCCGCGCCAGATCGTTGAGCGCGCTTTCAAAGCCCGCGCCGGTCAGCTTATGTATCTGCATTCTTCCTCCCCCGCGCGATAGCGATTGCCTGAAAGATGCGGGCAGCACTATATCTTCGCAAGGAGAAGCCATGATCCGCGTTCAAACAGAAGATTTCGACATAGGCGCCGAGATTGCCGCTTTACGCAACGGCCGCACGGACGCCGGCGCCATCGTTGCCTTCGTGGGCACCGTGCGCGAGCACGCCAAGAACGGCGCGATTACCGCCATGACGCTGGAGCACTATCCCGGCATGACCGAAAAGGAGCTGACCCGCATCGAGGCGGAGGCGCGCGAGCGCTGGACGCTTCTGGATAGCCTTGTCATACACCGCACCGGCAGGCTCGCGCCCGGTGATAACATCGTGCTGGTGGTGACGCTCTCCACGCACCGGCAGGCGGCCTTTGAGTCGGCCGAGTTTCTGATGGACTACCTCAAGACCAGCGCGCCGTTCTGGAAGACGGAGGAGACGGCGGAGGGCGGCAGCCACTGGGTTACGGCGCGAGAAAGCGACGAGGCCGGGGCCGCGCGCTGGGCCAAACACCAATAGGCACCCGGATAGGCGGTAGATCATTGATTATGCGAAGGATTTACCCCCTCACCCTGTCCCTTTCCCTACGGGAGAGGAAGCGTTTGAACTGCCGCCACGATTATTGCGGCGCCCCTTCGCCCATAGGGAGAAGGACAGGGTGAGGGATGTTTCCCTCAGTGTACTCCGCTACTTAGCGTTGTCCCGGCGCGTATGCGCCTTCGCGGAAATGACGCTGCGGCATAATCTAACTCGCAGCGCTGCGGGCCGGAAGTGCCACTGCGCGAACGCGAACCGCTATGCGGCCAATTGATCGTCGATGAGCTGGGGCGGAGCGACGGGCTGGACACGGCCCTGCGACAGGAACCACACGAACAGCCCGCCCTGTGCGAGGTAGGGGTCGAAGACTGAACTCAGCACGTTCCTCCCCGCCGAGTAGTTGCCCACCGACGGCATGATGAGACGCATTCCGTTCGTAACGAAGCAGCGGCCGCGCATGGCGTGCCCGTATTGCGAAACCTGGGCCACGGGATGAAGCCCGCCGGCGATCTCGTTCGCCACCGGCGCCCGGATGGCCTCCGCGCGGAACTTGATGCCGCCCAGCGCCAAGGTGGGAACCACCTCGCCGTCGATTCCGGCGGGTAGCTCCGTGTTTTCCTCGCCGGTCACCCAGAACCAGTCGCGTCCCTCGATCATGTCCTGGAGCCAGTCCCTTTGGTGCATACCCAGGCCGGCGGCCCCCAGCCCCTCGAAGCTGTTGCCCAGCACGACGACCCTTTCGGGATCGTAGCGGTCCAGGGCCTCCTCAAGCTTCTCGTAGGAGGACGCCATATCGTAGGGCGGGAGAAGAACATCGCGCCCGTAGAGATAGGAGCCGCCCGAAAGCTGAAGGTCTGCGATAATAAGCGTGTTTTCGGCGGGCCAGAACATCGCGCCAGTTGGGTCTGCGATCAGGGACTTGCCGCAAAGAAGGACTCGCGATGCACCTATGTCGTGAACGAAACCGGCGACGGGCCGGTGCTCGAAGTGTGTTGAAAGCATAAGCTGTTGCCCTCTTGGTGGCGGCCTGGCGACGTACTCAAGCCTCGAACCGCCGTTTTCCGGAACAACTACTTATCCGGACACGCGACAATCGCGTTTACACTTTGTAATTTGTCCGATTCGTTAGGATTTCGTTACTAAAAAAACACGCGATCAAGCATTTTCGAAAAACGCACCAAATTTGCGCGAATTGCTGCGATTTTGCCACATCCGGTTGCGCCGCTGCCACGCATTTGCAAGCTTGGCGCAAGGACCCAGGCGCTCGCCCTCAGTCCGGAAACACCACCAGAAAATCGATGTGGACGCGGACCAGCCGGCCGGCCGCATCGTAGCCGCCCACGACCGGGTAGAAACCATCGCCCCAGCCGGAGTGAATGATCGCAATGTTCTCGCCAGCCTTGGCAAGCGGCAGCGGAACGTTCGCCAGCCCCTCGCGGATGTGATCCGGATCGTCCATGCGCGCAAACCAGCAATCGGGGGAATCGTTCTCGAACACCAGTTCAAGCCAGTTGTCCTCAGGCATACCGCTGGCGAGCGCGCCCCCGTCCACGAAGCATGCAGTGCCGGCGTCGACAGGAAAGCCGTAATAATCGCCATCCTCCGTCATTTCGGGCGGACAGAAGCCGTCTGACAAAGGCGTGATGATGCGCCGGCTCGCCTCCTCCGCCGCGCTGTCGAGCAGCAGCGTTGCGTAGGCTTCGCGCATATGGGAGCCGTCGCCAACGCCGCTGACATCCGCCAGCGTGACGAAGACAGGGTAGCGGCCGGGCGGCACATCCACACACAGATTGCCGGCCGGGCGCATGAAGGCGAAGGGGTCACAGGCCAGGAGCTTACCGGTTGGCACAACAAGTTCGCCGCAATCGGCGACGGATAGGAGATAGAATTCGGCGTCCTCGCCCGTGGGAATGCGGCGGCCATCGCACAACGCGCTCCAGGACTCAACATTCGGGTAGGCCACGCTTCCCCCTGTGACGCGATGGATGTCCGGTGTTTCCGGGGCGTTTGTAACCGATTTTCTGGCCGGCGCAATCAATTGGCGGCGCTGTTATCCGTCACTCTGCGGAACGCCTCGCATTGTCCGTCCGGCATTGGAGACAGCCTGAACTCAACCGGGGCCCGTTCCGCAACGAACTCCGCTTCCCCGAAGGGCCCGCTCGAACCGCCCAAATAGTAGTGCGCCTCGTCACTGTATGAGCCCGACATACGCAAACCGCCGGCGGCGGCTTCAAACCGCAAAATGACATCCCGGCTACCAGCGGCACGCTCCACTTCAATACCGCCACCGTCGCAGTCCATGCCGCAATAAAGCGTGGAGGTGTTGCCCGCGGCCACGGCGTTCAACCACCTGATTGGCTTGTCCGCCGCCCGCCAGGGACACGCGCCCGCCGCATAAAGTGGCCCGCGCCAGCCGCTCATTGAGACTTGAAGCCGGAAACCGTGCATCTCGTCCAGGCTCACGTCCTCGGTGTCCAGCCTCTCAATGAGTAGCGTAATTGACCGCACGTCCTGACTTGCGCGGATGGCCTGCTCAGGCCGCGTGACCTGCCCGGCAAATTGAAGCGGGCCGGCTGCGGGCGCTTGCTTTGCCTCAAGGTAATCCCGGACGTTGATCCTGTGGCCGGTGAATTCGCCGCTGAAGCAC
Source organism: Rhodomicrobiaceae bacterium (assembly GCA_050298295.1). Taxonomy (GTDB): domain Bacteria; phylum Pseudomonadota; class Alphaproteobacteria; order Rhizobiales; family Rhodomicrobiaceae; genus Rhodomicrobium. Next base: position 43,396 of record JBNKTW010000034.1, on the reverse strand, counting down.
ACGGCCTCACCCACCTCTCCGGCCAGGAGGCCTTTGATCGCGGCTCCCGGTTCCGCTGGCCAGGACCATTCCCCGGCCACGGCGGCTCCAGCCCACAGCGCGGCTAGCGGAACGGTCAGGACGAAGAACCGGCGCTTTGCTCCCGTCATTCTCATCCTCCTATGATTGGTGGGACGGCACACACTGGATTAGCCGGAAGAAGCCCCCAAAAGGTTCAAAGGCCCTACAGAGCATCCACCGCGCCGATGAGGGTGATTAGTTCCTCGGCCGCCAAGCCGCCGTGATGGCCATGAAATGAGTTGGCCAGGAGTCCCGGCTCACGCCACCAGACGAACTTGCCGGGATAGGGCAGCACGAGGATATCGCCGATCCGGCGGCGGAACTCCGCGCCTGGCGGTGCCGGGCCGAAGAGGCCTTCGTTTATGGCCGTGTCCATCGGCAGAACCAACGCGTCATCGGCCAGATGGCGGCGAAGCAGATCCAGCGCTTCGGTGCGGCGCTCCGGCTTGATGTGCAGGAAAACGTCGCGCGGGCCGCCATTCGGATAGATGACGTTCCCGGTTGGGCTGACGGTCAGGAATTCCGCGAAACCTGGAATGCGCTCGTTGATGTAGATCGTCGCCTTCGCATCGCCGCGCACTTGGCCGTGATCCGCGGTGAACAGGTAGAGCGTATCGGGGGAGCTGGCCCCGGAGAAAACGTGATCGAAGGTTTGCCAGAAGCTCTCGATCTCCGCCTTGTGATGGGCTGTTCCTGGCCCGTAGCGATGGGCGATGTGGTCGATGCCCCCCCAATAAAAGGAAAACAGCGCCTTTCCGCTGACCTCTGTAAGCGCCTCCTTAAGCTGAACCAGCGCCTCGGCCAGGGTATCGTGCTGGATCAGCTCGGCTCCCGCGAAGGCAAGCCTGCTATAAGCCGAGTTGGCGTAGCTGCTGTGCGCAAACTGGAAGGTGCGCACGCCGTGCTTTGCCAGGCGCTGTTGAGCCGTTTCGCGGACGGCGACGAGGCGCGCCGGATCGTAGCCCTTCGCGAGGCAGGCGTCGCCCCGGTGCCGGCCGAGCGGCATGAACGGCAGCGTCTGGATGACCTCGCCATACTCCGGAATGTAGACATTCCACTCGTAAAGCGCGTGCTGCGAGGGCAGGACGCCGTAGCTCAGCGTGGCTACGGAAGCAGCGGTGGTGCTCGGAAACAGCGCCGAGATGGGGGTTACAACGCCCTGTTCCGCGACGCGGCGCGTCGTCCGGAAGCGGCTCTGATGCTCCTGCCAGAATTTCCAGCCGAAAGAGTCGATGAAGAAGAGCACCACTTTGCTGGGGTTCGGGTATGCGCCCCCGAAGCAGCTTTCCGGCAGGAGTGCACCCAGGCGCTCGCCGGTGAGCAGAAAGTGGATCGTGGCGGGAACGTTGGCGAACGAGTAATCCGCATAAACCGGCCGCAGCAGCCCTTCCGCGAGCGGTTCGAACTGCTTGAGGGGGGCGCGATCCATCATTCCTCGCCTCCGGTGACACGATGGCTACGCCCTTGCTGTAATACCGGCCGCTGTAAGTCCCGGCCGTTTCCATTAGCGGCTGGGCTGGCGGAAAGGCCTAGAATTCCGGTACCCCGGTGCATGTTTCATTAACCTTGTTTGCTGCGCATTCTGCCCATTTTGGGCACTTTCAAGCGCTTGCCGATTTTGAAACAATATAGCACAAATGTCTTGAGTAAACATTATGCGGCATATATCATTGATTTAAAACAGCAATATCAGTCAGCAAGCCAACAAGTCTTGGTTAATTCACGATCTGCCTTTATATTTAAAGGGATTTTTGAATCGCAAAAAACGGCCAAAGTCGCGGCAATATCCGTCAAGAACGGCCTGTTTGACACAGGCGGGCTCCTGATTAACTATGTCTATATTAACCATGATAGCTTCCCACGCGATACGAACGCTTCCGTTTGGCGGTCCTGGCGGTTCTCGATCATGCCGGCATTGGGAGCACAAAAACTACGCGATACGTCAAGCGTATTTTTCCAGTTGCCCGTCCCAGCGACCGGCAGCCTGTCTGACATCTTTGAGATAGTTCGCCAGCCGCCTCGCGCAGTCGCGGCCGGCGCGGGCGCAGGGGATGAAGATTTCTGCCATGGGATGGGTACCGGGCTGGAGCATCGCCTGCGGAAAAAGATAGCCTTGTCCCGGCCTGGGTCCAGAGACTACTTCCCTTCCCGCAGCACCTCGCGCATGGTTTCGGCGAGGAAGCCAGGAAGCGCAGTGATATCCGCGCGGAGGCCTTTGACATCGGCTCTGACCCCTTCAAGACCCGTCTCCACCGCGGCCACACGAGCCTCAAGCTGCTCGATCTTTTGGCCGCTAGAGATGGCGTGCCGCCGCAAGAGCGCCACGTCCTCCTTAAGCTCGGTCAGAAGCTCTGTGACCCGCGCATTATGGCGCTCCTGCCCTTTCGCGGTCTTTTCAAGCGCGGAAACGCGGCGGTCGAGATCGGCGATTTGAGCTTCAACGTCCATGCGGGCGCTCCGGGAAATGTGTTTTCACATTACGCCCGAGGAACAGGCAAATCAATGGTGGCAGGTACTGGCAGAGGGGGCACCCAGCCTGTCCTTCTCCCGATGGGAGAGGGCACGCCTAGACAATCCGGCGTCATGCCGCCTTGGTCTGCTGCTCCGCGCGCACGAAGTAGGGCAGCAGCTTGAACTGCGCGTAGGGCAAGTATTGCTGGTTCTGGATCAGCCCCTCGAACTGGGTGAGGCGTTCCAGAATACCGCGCAGATTCGCCGCCTCCGGCCCGGAATTGGCGCCGCAAAGCGCACGCACCACCGCCTTCTTGTGATCCGGCTGCTGGTTCTTGAGGTAGTCTTGGTGTCGAGCGCACCGGAAAGGTCGGGCGGCAGGTCGCCCGGATATTGCGTGCCGATGGCGATGCCCGCCCCGAAGGCGCGGCCCTCGCGCGTCAATCGGAAGCTTCCGGGAGGTCCAGGGAGGTGTGGTAGATGGCGCGGATCAACACGCGATCATCCTCCACCGTGTAGAAAATCCGGTGAGCCTGATAGAGGTGGCGGCGGTAGCCCGGCCCAAAGTCTCCGGCCCGCCGGCCCATCTTGGGTACCTTGGCGATGAGACTGAAGATGCGGTGAAAGCCTGCGTGGTACTTATCGGCTTGCGTCCTCCCGAAATTCTCCTCGGTATATCGGTGAATGGCAAGAAGCTGGCTGCGCGCCAGCAGGGTGAGCTTGTAGCTAGCCACGGCTGCGCTCGTCCGAGCGGCGGTGCGCTTCGGCGAGAATATCGTCCATGCTGTCCACGCAAACGCTATTGGCGCTGGGATGATCGAGAGCCTGGCGGTAGCGGCGGACCTGTTCCTCGCGTGGCAGGCGGCTCCACGCGGCCGCTTCCGCCTTAGTGGGCACCGGCGACGGCATCACCACAGGCATCAGCGCGGCGATTTCTTCCTCGGACGGCATATCGCCTGGCAGGGTAAATTCGAAGCCAGCAGCTTCTTCATCCGCCAGCGCCAGCATAGCTTCCGCAATATGGTCCTGGGCCGCTGACGGCAGACGGCGCACGGTCTCGAAGGCATGTTGCAAGAGTTCTGTCATGGCGTCGATCCTAGCATAAGGCGCCCGAAAAAGCGATTGGAGCAAAAATCTCCTCTCAGCGTATCCGCTCCTTTTGACTAATCTGGGCTTCTGGAGGCCATTCACAATGTATCACGATACAAGAGGAAGATATCGAGCTTGGCCAACTATTTCCGCGCTCCGCCAAGTCTTACTTCTCTCAGGTGGAAACGCCGGCAGTTCACGCTTTCAAGGCGCGTAGGAGGTCAACAGTGTTTCTTCCATTCCGGAGAGGCACCCCGAAGAGACTTTGGCACAAGCCTGTAACTACTAGATCGGGATGCCCCTCGGTATATCCAATTCCCCTGCTCGGCCAGCTCAACGCGCAGCGGAGAAATTTCCTCAAGTAATTCTTCCGCCTCTGCGCATTCTTTATACTTAACTAGACCTGCCACGTTAGCGCCACCGAAGTAAACCTGAGATACTCGCCGCAGCGAATCATGCCGCCTTGGTCTGCTGCTCCGCGCGCGCGAAGTAGGGCAGCAGCTTGAACTGCGCATAAGGCAGATATTGCTGGTTCTGGATAAGCCCCTCGAACTGGGTGAGGCGTTCCAGAATACCGTGCAGATTCGCCGCCTCCGGCCCGGAGTTGGCGCCGCACAGCGCGCGCACCACCGCCTTCTTGTGATCCGGCTGCTGGTTCTTGAGGTAAATCTTGGTGTCGAGCGCGCCGGAAAGGTCGGGCGGCAGATCGCCAGGATATTGCGTGCCGATGGCGATGCCCGCCCCGAATGCGCGGCCCTCGCGCGCGAGGTTTTCGAGATGCGTGCTGCTGGCCACGCGCCAAGCTTCGTCGAGCACAAGCAGGCGCGTCAGCTTGCGCGGCTGGGCGCGGCGCAGGAGCACGCCGTGCAGCCGGATGATAATCAGCTCCGCCAGCGCGGCCTTGATCTCGTCGGTCGGCAGCGCGAACAGCGACAGCACAAGCCGCTCGTCCAGCATGGCCTCGAACGGCACCGGCAAGTCGTCCGACGCCGGGAACAGCCCCAGTTCGAACAGTGCGGCGATGCGGTCGAGCAGGCTGATCGCCTGCGGGTTCTTCGCCTCTTTCTGCTCCTCCAGGATGGCGACGACATCGTCGAAATTCGGCGGGCGGATGCTGTCCGCGTGCACCCATTTCTGCGGATTGATGCCGCGCCGCTCGAACGCCTCCTTCATGGCGTCGCGCAACGTCGCGCTCTGCCGGTCGCCAAGGCCGAACACGCGCTTCAAAACGCCGGTGATGGTGAAGATGTGCTCGATGGGCTGCGCCATCCCGTCCTCGCTGGCGGATGGCATCAGCGGGTTGAACGGAATGCCGTGGCGGCGGACATCGTGCACCTTGAGGCCGTTGGCCTGCACGAAGCTCCGCTCGGAGTAGTCGTTCTTGAAGTCGAAGATGCAGACCGGGAAGCCCATGCGGGCCACACCGTCGATCACCACGTTGAGCGTCTGCGTCTTGCCCGAGCCGGGGTCGCCCGTGACAAGAATGCCGAAGTTCAAAAGCTTCGCCTCTGTCTCGAACGGCGCCCAGAAAACCTCGCCGCCATCCTCGTGGCTGCCAAGCATCACGGCTTGCTGCGTGGGCGTGCGCCGGCGCGGGGCACGGGCGTGCGCGGGCTCCGGCTTGGCCCCGGCGGTCTCGTCCTCGTCTAGGCTGGTCTTGATATAAGGGAACTGAACGATATCGGCAAAGGCCGCGACCTTGGTCAGCGGGCGCGCATCGCGCTGCCAGGTTTCGAAGCCTGCCGCGTCCTTGAAATTGCGGAAGAAATGCCGCGCGGAATCAAGCCGCTCCCAGGCCAGCATCTCGACCTGGGGAATGATGATGGACTGCCTCTCCTCGGCGTCGCGGATGATCGGCGCGATGAACCGCCCCGAGCGCGGAAGCCTGCCGCCGCGCGGGCGCACGATCACCGGCCGCGCGCCGTTCACGCCGCGAAGGAACACGCGAATTTCCTCCGCCAGCGGCGCGCCCCGGCCCTCGTTGCAAAGCGCGATCTCGCGGCGCTCGACGCTCTGGCCATTCTGTTGGAAATCGGCTTCTATGATGACCGTACCAGCCCGGCCGCGCACGGAGCGGCGCGTCTTGATGGCGGTGATGCCGTCGATCTCGACAGCAGCTGCCTGGATCGCCCATTCCAGGATCTCGGCCTGCTGGATGCCATTGCTTATGGCTGGCTGCACCGTGCGCGAAGTCAGCTCGCCGTGCCATTTGTCATCGAAATTCGCCGGTCCGCCAGCGGGCGCGGCAGGCGCATCGCTCGAAACGGACGGCGGAGGCGGCATGTCTTCAAGCGCGGGGATGGCGCCCGTGGCCAGATAGACACGCCGGAACTGCTGGATCAGTTCGAACACATAGCGGGAGGTTTGCCCGCCGAGCTCATCGATCATCCAGCCGGGAAAGGGATAGAGCGGCTCGGCGCTGTTCGCCTTGGCGCCGCAACGTTCGAACAGCTCCGACAGGCGGCGCGTGAGCAGCGCCTCGGCTTGCCTGCGCGCCAGGGGCTTGAGCCGGACGGGCAGCGCTCCGAAGCGCTCGATGCGGTCGCGGATCGAGCTATCGATGCCTTCCGCGACGGTGTCGTAGAGCGAGGGCAGAACCGCGAAAGCAACGCAGAGCGGCGGCAGCGTTTCCGCCAGCAGCGTGCCCCGGCCAAACAAGTGCCGCAGCCGCGCCTCCCAGCCTTGCACACGGCTTTGCTCAAGCTGGTCGAAGGCCAGCATCAGCGCGCCGCCTGTGGCGCCGATGACGTTCACAAGCGCGTCGATATGGGCGCGCGGGATATATTCATCCGCGTTTTGAGCAAGCCGCACGCCGCCGATGCTGACATTGACGGGCTGGCCGCGAAGATAGGCAAAGGAGTCGTCGTCGCCGGCGCCCGCGCCCAGCAGGGCCGCGATGAAGGCTTCGGTTGGGACCGGCAGATGCGACAGCTTCTGAAGCCGCGCGCGGATCGAGACGATCAGCGGCCGCAGGTCGAAGTCGCGGATGTCGCCGCCTTCGGTGAAAACATCCAGCTCGAAGGCCTTGGCGAGATCGTCCTGCCCCTGCGCAACGACGGTCTGAGCCAGCCGGGTCAGCGGCGAGGGCGCGCCCGCGGCTACGAGATAGCGCTCGGAAAGGCGCGAGACGAGCGCGCGCAAGAGCCACGTATCGAGGTCTTTCTCGGCGACCAGGTCCACCATGGGGAACAGCGCGGCATAGACGCTGCCCTCCTGGTGCAGGTGGCGTATGGCGGTGAGAAGCGTATGCGTTTTGCCTGTGCCGGTCGCGCCCTTGATCAGGAGCACGCGGAAGGCGGGATCAGGGTTTTGCCTGAGCGCCTGCGTGGCGATGCCGGTAAGCGCCTCGTCCGCCCCGGTTTCGATGCCGGGCACGTCCAGGCGCTCCTCGTCGGCGGCGCCGGCAAGAGACGCCACCGCTCCAAAGACACGATCAAATTCCGGGCTTTCGAAAGCCTTGAGCCGTAAATCCATTAATAAAACGCCTTAAATCCATTGATTGACGATAAAATGCCGTTCGTCGCGTCCTAGCTTAAGGCGCGATCTTTCTTTTAGGCCAGGATCGAACGGGCCGGTAATATCGTAGCGCTCAAGGTCGAGCAGGCCTTCGCGGGCAGCTTCGGCCAAGCGATCTTTGAATTCGTCGAGACTGCCCAGGGCGAGCCCCTGCGCGGTTCCAGCATCGTAAACCTCGGCAATGGCCACCCGGCCAGCATAGGGCTTTGTCTCCATGCGGCTGGCGAGCTTGCGCACGGAGCCGGCGAAACTCATCAGGTCGAAGGTCTGGACGACAATTGGATCGGGAGCGGAAGCCGGAGCTGAAACCAGAGCCCTGGCGGAAACCGCCGCGCGGATGATGGTTGCGGTAAGCGCCTGTACGGTGTCCGCCGGGCCGCCAAGCGTCCTGGATAGCACGCTTGCGTCCGCCTGCAATACGGTCCCCCGCTGCACGCCGGCAAAGGCCAGATACATGCGCCGGCTCATGATATCGAACTTGAAGGCCTTGAGCGGCCGCTTTGCCGCATCCCCAAGCGCGCCGCCACAAGATGCGACGATGCGGGAAAGCAGGGCGCAGCGCGCCTGCTGCGCGGTTGGCCAGGGCGCCAGTTCGTTCAGCCCGAAAAGCTGCCTGAGCGCCAGCGCCCGCAGGTCGCGCCCGCGCCTTGCGCCGCCGGCAGGGCCGCCAAGCGCCATGACGGCCAAGGCGCGAAGGGCGTCGCGGCCGGAAAAGGCGGATGAAAGGGCGCTGGCTTTGGCGAACTTTTCGCGCTTGGCGGTCAAGATGCCGGAGGCCTCCTGAATGAGCCCAAGCCTTGCCGCCTGAGCCAGGGCATCCTCGTAGGGGATCGCCTCGGAAAGCGCTTTGGCCGCGCTTTCGGCCGCGCTTTCGCTCCTTGGCTGGGCCGCGACCCACGCCGCCAGCACTTCCGGCGCATTCAGAGGCTTCAGGCAGGCGAGGCCCGGCTGTGGCAGTACCGATGCGCTCTTTTGCGGCAGGTTCATCGTGGTGCGGTCCGGGTCCAGGTCGCTAAAAATGAATCAATCGCGGGGCAAGCTACCTGATTCGCAAGGAAATTGGCACCCGTTAGCTTGGGTGCGCCGGCGCGGGGCTGCAACCACAGCGGAACCCCGGCCCGCGAAAGCGGCGCGCCGCGGCATTCTCTCCCCTGCCCGTGCTGCTGCGGCGCGGCAAAAAAAGACCTTGCAATAACAGGGGCGGGCACCCATGACGGGGGGCGGAGTAAAAAAGGAACGTTCATGCAACCAGTTACGATCTACACAACGCCCTGGTGCCCATATTGCGCCCGCGCCAAGGCCCTCCTGAAACGCAAGGGCGCGGAGTTCGAAGAGATCGACGCCAGCGAGCCGGCCGTGCGCAAGGAGATGATCGAGCGCTCGCAAGGGGGCTATACCGTGCCGCAGATTTTCATCGGCGATTTCCATGCCGGCGGTTGCGACGACCTGTTTGAACTCGATGCGAAAGGCGAACTTGATCGTCTGCTGCAAAGCTGAGCACAATAGACGCTCCTTTTTACAAAGCGGGCGTAACAATGGCGGACAGCAAACGGGAATTCCGGGTAGGCCTCGTTCAAATGCGGACGGGCAAAAACATCGAGGAAAATCTTAAACAAGCAGAGAGCTTCATCCGCGACGCCGCCGGCCGCGGCGCGAACTACGTGCAGACCCCCGAGAATACGCTCGTCATGGAGGTGGACGCGCAGCTACTCTTTGAAAAAATCTCGACGGAGGACGAAACCGCGGGCGTCGCGCACTTTTCGGCCTTGGCCAGGGAGCTTGGCATCTGGCTGCATATTGGCTCGCTTTCGATCAAGGTCGGAGAGCGGCTCGCGGCCAACCGCGCATACCTGTTCGCTCCCGATGGCAACGCGGTTTGCCGGTACGACAAGATCCATATGTTCGATGTCGATCTTCCTTCGGGTGAGACCTACCGCGAATCCGCCACCTTTGCGCCGGGCAATTACGTCTATATGGTGGAACTGCCGTGGGGCGGGCTTGGCGTCGCGACCTGCTACGACATCCGCTTCCCGGAACAGTACAAGGCGCTGGCGCGCGCGGGCGCGAAGTTCCTGACCGCTCCGTCGGCCTTCACCAAGGTGACTGGCGAGAAGCACTGGCATGTGCTGTTGCGCGCGCGGGCCATCGAGAACGGCTGCTTCATGTTCGCGGCGGCGCAGGGCGGCCGGCACGCGAACGGGCGGACCACTTTCGGCCACAGCATCGTGATCTCGCCCTGGGGCGAGATCCTGGCGGAGGGCGGAACGGAGCCTGGCGTTATTATCGCCGGTATCGATGTGGACGAGGTGGACCGGGTGCGCGCGCGGATTCCGGCTATCTATCACACGCGCGATTTCCAGGTGGAGACCGTGCGGCTCCGGTAATTGCACCCTGGGAATCTTTTCGGGAGTTGCGATCTGAGTTCCGCCCGCGCCATCACGGCGGCCCGCCAGCAAGATGCTTGGCCAGAAAGCGCTGGATGTGTTCCAGCGCCCCGAAATCAAACAAGTCATTATGCCCGCCGCCCTGGAACTCAACGTATTCCTTCGGTTCTTTCGCGGCGCCGAAAAGTGCGCGCGCCGAACTGGCCGGGATCACCTCGTCCCGCGAGCCGTGCATAACGAGAAGCGGGGCACCGGTCCGGCCGATATAGGCGGCGGAATCGAAGCGGTCGCGAAGCAGCCAGTCAACGGGGAAGATGCCGTAATGGGCCTTCGCCACCGCGGCAAGGCTGCTGTATGGCGCTTCGAGAACAACTGCTGCCACCTGCCGCTGGGAGGCCACCTGCACCGCCACTCCCGTGCCCAGCGATTCGCCATACAGGACGATCTGGCTTGGGGCCACCCCGTGAGCGGTCAGATAATCATAGGCGAGAAGGCCATCGGCAATGAGCGCACTCTCCGAGGGGCTGCCGGTGCTGCCCGAATAGCCGCGGTAGCTGGGCATAAACACGCCGTATCCGGCGGAGGCAAGCGCTTCGATCCGTTCGCGCCGCAGGGACAGCCCGCCGGCGTTGCCGTGGAAATAGAGGAGCACCGGCTCGCCGGGCCGGGCGGGTTTATACCATGCAACCAGCCGCTCGCCGTCCGGCGTGGTGAGTGTGATTTCCTGCACGGCGGTGAGGCCGGCTTGCTCAGGCGTATAATGCGCCGGGTCGGGGAAATAGAGCAGGTGCCGCTGAAACAGGTAGAGTGCGAGGCCGATGGTCACGTACAACCCCACCGCCAGCACCGTAATCCAGATAATCCCTCTAACGATCATGCTTCCCCGCAGTCATTCTCCGTTGCGGAAACCACGGTACATAGCGCAATGGCGGAAACACGGCTGCGGCGCGGACCGTTCCGCACATCCACACATGCTGGCCTGGCCGCGGAAATGTTCGCGGCGGTGCGTTTCCGGGGAATTTTGCTTGTATCCCGCGCAAAATTGCGGAAGCTGCCCCTTCCACTCTGAGCCAAGCCGAAAACCGCCATGCCGAATTTGCTTCTCGAATTTTTCTCCGAAGAAATCCCCGCGCGGATGCAGGCACACGCCGCCGCAGACCTCGCCCGCATGATGACCGAAGCCTTGCAGCAAGCCGGCCTCGCCGTGAAAGAAACCCGCTCGCTTTCGGGGCCGCGGCGCATCGCCTATATCGCGGAAGGCGTGCCGGAGAACTCGGCCGCGACGGTCGAGGAGCGGAAGGGGCCGCGCGTGGGCGCGCCCGGCAAAGCGGTTGAAGGCTTTCTGCGCGCGGCGGGGGTTAAGAGCCTTGATGAATGCCAGATCGTGAACGATCCGAAGGGCGATTATTATCTGGCGCGCAGCGAAAAGCCCGGCCGCGCCGCCACCGCCATCATTGCCGAGGCAGTGCCTGTCATCGCGCGCAAATTCCCCTGGCCCAAGTCCATGCGCTGGGGCACGGGGCGCATCCGCTGGGTAAGGCCCTTGCATTCGATCCTGTGCCTGTTCGGGGATAAGCCCGTCGAATTCGAGGTGGACGGCATCAAAAGCGGCAACGTCACCTATGGGCATCGCTTCCTGAGTGGCGAAAAAGCCACGGAACCAAAAACAATCAAAATTGGCAGAAATTCCGGCTATTCAGACGCCCTGCTACACGCTAGAGTTGTGGCTGCAGGAGATCAACGGGCGAAGGCGATCTTGGACGGTGCGCAAACTGCCGCCGCCGAAGCTGGGCTCGCTCTTGTCGAAGATCACGGGCTGCTTACCGAGAATGCGGGGCTTGTTGAGTGGCCCGTGGTCCTTTCCGGCAAATTCGATGAAAGCTTTCTCGACGTGCCGGAAGAAATCCTGATGACCTCGATGAAGGCGCATCAGAAGTGCTTCTCCTTACGACATAAAAAATCAGGGAAATTGGCGAACCGGTTCATCCTTGTCTCCAATCTGGAGGCGGCCGATGGCGGCAAGGCCATTGTGGCAGGCAACGAGCGCGTGATCCGCGCGCGCCTGTCGGATGCCAAGTTCTTTTGGGAAAACGACCGCGAGCGGCCGCTGAACGGGCTCACGGAGCTGCTCGGCCAAGTGACGTTCCACGAGAAGCTCGGGACACAACTTGAGCGCGCACTGCGTATCGAGCTTCTGGCGCGCGAGCTGTCGCCGCTCCTGGGCGCGAACGCCAACGAAGCGGCGCGCGCGGCCCATCTCGCCAAGGCCGACCTGATGTCGGAGACGGTGGGCGAGTTCCCCGAGCTGCAAGGCGTCATCGGCCGCTATATCGCGCTGGCGCAGGACGAAAAGCCCGTCATCGCGGACGCCATCGCCGAACATTACAAGCCGCAGGGGCCGTCCGATGCGGTGCCGTCGAATCCGGTCTCCATCGCGGTGGCGCTGGCTGACAAGATCGACATGCTGGTGGGCTTCTGGGCCATTGGCGAGAAGCCGACCGGCTCGAAAGACCCTTACGCGCTGCGCCGCGCCGCCCTTGGCGTCATCCGCATCATCCTGGAACGGCAACTCCGGCTGCGCCTGCGCGCGATCCTGGTCCGCCTCTCGCTGGAGCTGGAGCTGACGCTCCGGGCCGGGGAAGCGCGGCACAGGGTGCGCGACATCGCCTGGGCCGAGCTTGGCCTCGATCTCAGCCGGCACCACCACATGGAAATCGCCGCGGCGCTTTCCGCAAAATACTCGCTTGAGCCTGTCAACGGCCCGGAAAGGGCGCACGATCTCTTGGGGTTCTTTGGCGACCGCCTAAAGGTCTACCTCCGCGACCAGGGCGCCAGGCACGACCTTATCGACGCGGTGTTCGCGCTGCCTGGTCAGGACGACCTGCTCATGATCGTGCGGCGGGTGGAGGCGCTGGGCAGCTTCCTGGATACGGAGGACGGGGCGAGCCTTCTGGCGCTCGTCCGGCGCGCGCTCAACATCCTCAAGATCGAGGAGAAGAAGGACGGCCGCGGCTTCGATGGCAAGCCTAACGCCAAGCTGCTCAAGGAAAAGGAGGAAAAAGCGCTCAGCGCCGCGGTCAAAACCGCCGGAAAGGAGGTTCAGGCAGCGCTTGCGGACGAGAACTTCGAGGCGGCCATGACCGCGCTTTCCAAGCTGCGCGCGCCGGTCGATGAGTTTTTCGACAAGGTTACGGTGAATGCGGACAAGCCGGAGATACGCGGAAACCGGCTGATGCTGCTCGCGCAAATCCGCGCGTTGACGCTCGAAATCGCCGACTTCTCGAAGATCGAGGGTTAGTGCACCGCTGCCCCTACATAGGAGAGGACAAGCCATATGGGAGGAAAAGTTACCAAGGTTCATCTTTGATGCTTTTTCTAATCAGTTTCATTTGGCAATCACCATAAATAGTGAGCCTGCTCCATAATACCGGAAGTATGCTTGATTTTGGTCGCTTTCTTGCTTTCAAAAATACGGTTAAATACTGCTGATTAACCATAATTACACCGCACCAAGATTTAATGTTGAAATATACTTCAGTTTCTTACGCTACATTTTTCTCTTAACCTTTTGGCAAAGCGCATTCGATACAATTAGCTCGAATTTGAAAGGTGCCCCCCCCGGCTATCAAAATGTATACTTTAGGGTGCCGGGAGTTTCGATATGGCGCAATATGACCTGCAGCATGGGAACCCGGCAGCGGTCTCCGTCCTAAACCGGGGCGGTGGCTTTGCCGCCTTTCCTGATGCCGTAATAGGCCCAGAGCAAGCGCGCGGCGGCGCTCCGCCAGGGGGACCACGCATCGGATATGGCGCGCAGGTCTTTCGGGCCAGGCCGGGCGCCGAGCCCGAACGCAAGGCGGACAGCTTCCTGCAGGGCGAGGTCGGCGCAGGGGAAGATGTCCGGGTGGCCAGCCGCGAATAGGAGGTAAACCTCCGCCGTCCAGGGGCCAATGCCCTTGATGCCGCAAAGGGCGGGAATGGCGTCTTCGAATTTCCGCTTCTCAATGGAAGCGAGGTCGAGCCGGCCGGCAAGCGCCGCCTCCTGGATCGCCCGCAGGGTGCGGATTTTGGGCGTGGAATATCCCGCCGCGCGCAGCACGTCCTCGCCCGAGGCCGCGAGCTTTTCAGGCGTGATACCCTCAAGCGTGGCTTCGAGACGGTTATAAATCGCTCTGCCCGCCGCTATCGAAATCTGCTGGCCGGTGACAACGAAGACGAGCCCCTTGAAGCCACCGTCGAGCCAGCGGATGGGAATCCGGCCGGCTTCCTTCGCCAGCGGCTTGAATACCGGATGGGCCTTGGCGAGCCGCGCGATGTGCCAGGCAAGATCATCATCGGATTGGATGTAGCGCCGCTTCATAAGCGGGCCACTAATCTGCGCGGCGCTGGCTGGGCTTCGCGTTCCTTATCCATACCGGACACTATCGCCGCAAAAAGATGTGTGCTTTATCATTGTAACCTTCGTGCTCATCCTTCCGGTCTGGCCGTGACTTCGAACGGCAGGCGAAGCGCTCACGGCGGTTTGGTTTGCGGATACGGTGCGCCTCCGTCATATAGCTGGAGCATCTTTCAGCACACTGCGGAGCCGATCTTGACCGTTACCATCTATCACAACCCCGCTTGCGGCACCTCGCGGAAAACGCTCGCCCTGATCCGGGAAAAGGCGGGGGAACCCCTGATCGTCGAGTATTTGAAGACGCCGCCAAGCCGGAAGACGCTCAAGGAGCTGCTGGCGGCGATGAAGATGAAGCCGCGCGAACTGCTCAGGCAGAAGGGTACGCCTTACGCGGAGCTTGAGCTTGGCGATCCGAAGTGGACGGACGATGAGCTGATCGGTTTCATGGTGGCGCATCCGGTCCTGATCGAGCGCCCGATTGTGGTGACGGAGAAGGGCGCCCGGCTCTGCCGGCCGGTGGAGAAGGTGCTGGAAATCCTTCCGTAACGGCACCTCATCGCCCGGATCGCAGAGGACGCCGCGCCTGCGCGGTTCGAAATCAGCCCGCACGCCCCTGAAGGCAGCGATGCAACTCGCGAATGACCTGATCCATGGCGACCGGCTTGGTGAAGGTTGGCGCTCCTTCAAAAGCCTTGGGCTGCTGTGTCCGGGCGTAGCCGGTCATGGTCAGGAACGGGATGCCGCGAGTGCGGAGTTCCTTGGCGACGGGTTCGGAGGTTTCGTCGCGCAGGCTGATGTCGAGCACCGCGGCGTCGCAGCCGCTCTTGTCGAGTTGCGCCATGGCTTGCGCCACGGTCAATGCCGGGCCCGCGATGCCGAACCCCGCCGCTTCAAGGGCCTGAGCAAGCTCAATCGCCAAAAGTGCATTGTCCTCCACAACCAGAATGCGTCCACCCATTACACACCTCTTTCAAGGACTGGCGCCAGCTCCCCCGCAGCCGCGCCCTCCCCTGCTGAACTAGCAGCAGGGAAGCAATATGCGCTACCGAAACAGCCTTGCAATTGCGTATATTTCTGGGCGAGGACGGGAAATATGAAGGCCGGGCGCTCCTGGGGAAATCTGGACATGAGCGCAGCATACAAGCATGACCAAAGCGGCCGTATTCCCCCGTCATACCAGCCATGGGCAGTGCACATGGGCAAGATCTTCCAGAGAGGCCAAGGGTTCTTTCCGTTGCCGGGCATGTGCAAAAATTGCCGGAACAATCCAAACGGCCTGGAATTCAAGGCTGCAACGTTATCCCGCGAACGCGCATGGGCGCTAAAATAACGCTAAGTAGCGGATTACACTGAGGGGGTGAACCCTTCGCATAATCAATGATCTACCGGCTATGCTAGCGCCCATGAGCTCTTGCCGGAAGCATCGTCTCATCCGCGCTTACCGGTATCCAACCTTCACGTAATTTCCCGTGGCGAACTTACCGGAAACGATGAAACCCGCGCGCCGGGCGAGCGAAAGAAAGGGCCGCTTCAACTCCCGCAAAACTTTTTTGCCCACGGAAAGGCGGGGCTTTATTTTCAGGGACTGGATAGTGGTTTTAAGCTCTGGCGGAAGAGCCTCTTCACCGCTGATTTCGCTCGCTTGGATACAAAGGGCCGGCGCCATCTGGTAGATTCTAAGCGTTTTGTCCTCGAGCAGGTCTTCGAACAGGATGTTGTCGATGGGACGGGAGGCTGGCAGCGTGCGGCCCAAAAGCATCTCCGCCGCCTTGCGTGAGATCGCATAGCCCCCCGTACCGAGATGAGTGGAGAGCAGCGGCTGCAGCGCTCGCCCCTGGAAGACTGTTATTTGAGGGCCGAGAAAGCGCTTCCGCCGCCCGAAGGTCTCCAGCTTCACGATGCTGGCGCCGGCCGGCAGCCAATCGGCGGAGGCCATGAAACCGCGAAAATCGGGGCTGAGAATGACGTCATCCTCAAGCACGCAGCCCCATTCCTGTCCGCTTGCGGTAAGCCGCCGCCATGCTTCCTTGTGGCTCAAAGTCAAGGCGGTCTCGTTAGGGGTAAGCTCTTTTGAGCCGGATGCCATTTGCTCTGGGGTACACGCGGGCGCGCGAAGAGTGCGGCCATCGACAGCCGGTACGCGCTCGAAAGCGATGTCCGTAAGCTGCTCAGCCATCCGGGCCATGCGCCCAGGCTGCCGGTCGAGATTGATGACGTAAACCAGCATAAGCCCCCCGGCGGTCTTGCAGAACTGCGGGATATTACTTCCGGGCGCCGGCTTGTCAACGCGGTGTTCGATCGCGGCAACGCCTGAGCCGGAACCGCCCCCGGGATCAGGAATCGAGAGCGCGAGTCAGAAGATCGCGCGGGATGGTGAAGCCGTCCGAGCGCGTCTCCACGGGCCCGGCGAAATGGCAACCATAATCGAGATTGAGTTGAACTGAGATAAACCAGTAGTCGGCCGTGGCGTTTTTGACCCTGCGGCTCGCGCCTTCGGGGGTGGGGAAAAACTCGGTAATCTTCGTGCCTGGTTCGCACCAACTGATGTGCGCAAGGCCGGCGCCATGTGCACCTGCCACAGCCTCTGCGTTCAAAAAAAGCGCAACCTGACGGGCGACCGGCATTCCTGCTAGTGTCACCCGCTCGAACCTGCGTGCCTTGAGTTCCGGCAGAAGGGCATCCTCGTTCAGCACCCGCCGCAGCCGCGCGTCGTTCCGGCTCACGTAAATCCGCTTTGGAGATTCTTCTAGGGCGGCATCGCCAGCGATGAAGCGGCCAAGCTCAGCGAGACGTGCAAGGCCCAGAGGAGACTCCAACCCTCCAGGACGGGAATAATCAGCGGCAACGGCATGGAGGCGGGGCACCAGCAAGGCCTCGCTCTGCGCCAAGGGCTCGATGGCGGTGATCCCGTACCGCTCCTTGATAAATCCGATGGTTCGCGCCTGGATCTCGCTCAGCCTGGCGTTGATGATCAGGCCCATGCCGGGCTTGGCCACGCCGCTTTCCAGGAATGCGATAAGCGGCAGGATCGAGTCGTAGAGCCAGTGGAATATATGGCCGCGCGCTGGAATGGGCGCCATCAAATTGAAGTAGGGCCGGTCAGCGGAAAGCGCGCGCATTCGATGCGGCCGCCCGCGTAGCGAGGAGACCCAATTGTGTTTGGTGCGCAAGGTCAGGAGCAGGCCGTCCTTGATCATTGCGCCGGCCCACCCGGTTACAACCACGCCATCGACAGAGTAAACTTTGCGCACTTGCTGTATTGGCTTTGGCCACGAAATACCGAGCGCAGTATGGCACTCAGGGAGCCCGGCTTGGATAACATCCGAAGGTAAGGGAAACGCGTCCCGCGCCGCTTCCGCTATGGGCCGGCCCTCGACCGGAAACACCCAGCGGCGCTGCAAGGCTGGGAACAAGCGCGCGGCTTGGTCGGACACGACGTAGCGGATGTTCCGCGCAGAGAACTTGCCCCTGTGGATTCGCCCCTTGTACTGCAGAGAAATCATATTCTGGCGCCGCCTGGAAGTTGCAAAAGGTGGCTACTTATCAGCTAGCGCCGATGTCAAGAATGTCAAGAAAGCCCGGAAGGCGCGGAGATCACACCCCGGATAGAATTCGGACATGTGGTTTTTCAGCCAAAAAAATAGGCCGCATCGGCGACGGCTCATGCCGCGCCCGCAGCGGCGGCCGGAACGCTATCCAAGGCCACCTCGACCGACCGCATGGACGGCAGATCCCGCATCGCCCCTCCGACAGCCACCGCGAGCTGGCGGCGGACGCCATCGAACGGAAACGGCACATCGTCTTCAAGAAACTCCGGCGCGGCAGGCGTGTAAAGCCCCGGCAAGACCGGGTCTTTCACCAGATCCTGCACCATGGGCAGCGCGTGCCCGCCTCCGGTCAGCATGATTTCGATAGGCGGCGTCAGGCCATTGCGGGAACGGTTCTTTTCCGCGCAAGTCTTGGCGATAGCCAGGGTCCTATGGAAGCGCTCGCGAAGGCGCTGCACGAACTCCTTAACCTTGCGGTCTTCGAGAAACTCCTGGAGCGATATCTCCACCAGCTCCTCGCCCACTTCCTCCTGCAGCACGCCGTTCACGAACAGGTTTTCCTTGTTGCTCCGCGCCTGCGCCAAGAGCCTTCGCGAAACCCCTTGCGCGGCTGGGTGCGAGGACACGTAGCCCGCGCGGTCGAGGATCAGCCGGAGAAGCTGCATGTCCAGATAGTCGCCAGCCTGCTTGAGGATTTGCGAGCCGCCCTTCACCTCGGCGATGGTCTTCGTGCCTCTGATTGGCGTCATGAACGAGCCGAAGTCCGAGGTGCCGCCGCCAATGTCCGCGACAACCACGATGCGGCGTCCGCGCTTCCTGGTGGAATTGGCTGCAACCGCTGTTGCTTCCAGAACCGAAGCGCTGCCGTTCCGGATGAGGAACATGCCGCCGTTTGGCTGGGCAAGCTTCTCCGCTTTCTCCAGCGCCTTGAGCGCCGCCGCGTGCGGCACGCCTCCGGCCTTCGAAAGCAGCCCACCCAGTTCATCCGCGAGGTGGAAGCCGGCAATGACAAGGTCTTGCAGGCGCTTCTCGCCCTCCTTGCCGCGCTTTTTGTCCCAGGCAGGGCGCGCGAGCCGCAAGGGCACGGGCCACGGCAAGTCCCGCGCGGCGGCGTGGGCACCCGCGCGTTCGAGCAAATGCGCGATAAACAGCCTCAACAGCTTCCGGGGCGTAAATTTGCCGGTAGGGTCGATTTCCTTGCGCAAATAGGCGTCGTAGAGGTCGAAGTCGTCGGTGCTCAAATACTGCTTGGGCGAACTGAACGCCTCGCGGGCGCTGCCATGCGAGCGGATCGCCTCCCGCTGCGCCTCTTCGCCGAACAGGATCGCCTTCTCCGTTACGAACAGCACCGAAGGCAGCAGCCACTCATTGGCGGCGGCATAATCTGGCCCGGCCGCGACCGGCAGCGCCTGCACGTCGCTCTTCGTCAGCTCCTCGCGATCCAGCGCCCGGACCATCGCGAATTTCGAGAACGCCGTTCCGAAGTCGACGCACCCTATCCACTCTGTATTGCGATCACAGTTTACCAATCCCATGGCTGCGCTCATGAAGGAATTGCCTTTGCTATGCCTGGCTGGATGACGATTTTTGTCTTGCCATGCCCCCGTGTTACTGGAGACTTGCGGATTCGTACAGGCGCGCCAAGCTTTATGTCTTCATCGCTATAGAAAAATACCGGGTCGAAGCATGCTTCCGAGCCCGCCGTGCCGTCGAGGTCGAGCCCCCGTTTTCTTGCGGCGAGTTTCACATGCTGGAATACCAGATTGGCGGCCATCTCGGCGCGCTTGATTTCCCTTTCCAGCGTCCCCTTCGCGGCCTCCCTCAAACGCAAAAGTTCGGCGGAAAAAACGGCTATGTCCTGCAAGGCACGGGCAAGCACCTCGTCAACCTCGACCCATTCGGGCTGACGGATATCCGCATCGGGCGAGGCGGCCGCGCTGGCGGACGAAGGTGCCGGAGCATCCTCGGCAAGCGCCTTCTCAAGCGGCATGTCAACACGCTTCGTCAGCCGGCCGATCACACTAAGAGCCGCATAAAGCGGCCCGCGCCCCTTGCCGCCCGCCGGTTCCGGCGCATCGAGCGCCGCGTCCAGCCAGGCCCAGCCCTTCTTTGTAAGCGCCAGCGTTAGCGGCCCTTCGCTGACCTTGATGAGCCCCAGTTCCCTAAGCTTGAGCCGGTGCTGCTTCCTCACGGCGAGGCCGTGCCCCCCGGCGAAATCCGCCTGCTTCAAAGGCCCGCCCTGCGCCATCAGAATGAAGAGAATGCCCAGCTCAACAGGTGTTAAGGCTATGTCATCCATAAGCGGCGCAACCTGCGATCGACAATTTGTGCTTTCTTAGCGAAAAGGCCCCGGCGGCGCAACTCTGCCAGCCCGATGCCAGTACCTCTCAATTTGCCCCAGGGAGCATCTTCCTTGCGCAGCGCGGCCAACCGCATTTGCATTGCTGGCGGTTCAGTGCCCACCAAAAATTGAACTCGCCTGAGCCAGGGGGCAATTACAAAAACTTGTTACCGGATCGCACTTCTTCTTAAATTCAAAGCCCATTGGCTAACACTAGCCCGCCAGGCTGGCCTGTTATGCTTAAATTGCGGGACTCAGTCTAGCCTAATTAATAAGAGAAAACCATCTCCTTTAACGTATATACTGTTAAGCCTAGCCTGGCATTCCGGTTCAGGGCTAACGGGATCTTGAGGCCGGCAGGTTCATAAGTTGAATAAATAGACTCAGCCAAAAAGGGGAGGCAGGCAGGACCATGGTGGAGATCGCAAACGCGCTGATCGCTGCCGCGCCGGGTTTCAAAACCCGTGCGAGGGGTCGGCACGTCGAGATCCCCAAGAACGCGCTGTTTTCCGCCCTGTCCAGGCAGCAGCTCCGGCTGATTCTGCCGCACATCAAATTCAAGAAATACAGCCGCGGCCGCGTGCTTCTAGCCGAGGGCGCCAGAAATCCCGGCAAAATATACATCGTCCTCGACGGCCAGATCGCCCTCGCCAAGCAAGGCGTTTCGCCTTTGGAGAGCCGTCCCGAGAGTTACGAGCTTGGGGTGCTCCGCCGCGGCGATATATTCGGCGAGGTGTCCTTTGTGGACGGCCAGCCGAGCCCGGTTTCGTTCGAAGCCAAGACGGACGTGTCGCTCGCGGTGGCGGACCTCAGCGCATCGCACCGGAAGACTGTGCGAAGACTTCGGGAAATCGTCACGGGTAAACTGCGCCACTACGTCGCCCAGCACGCCCGCGAATCAGCGGCGCTGCGTATGTCCAGTATGCGGCTTGAGAATCAGCTCGCGGCCTACCGCAATGGCGTGGGGCACCTGGTGATCACGATCCTGTGCCTGTTCTCCATATATACGCTGACGCTGAGTTTCCTGCCCGCCTTCAAGAACCAAACTCACGCAAATTTCGTGCTGAGCCCGCTAATTATCTTGCTTTGTGCGTTGATATTTTTTCCGGCTGTTGCGACAAGCGGTTTCTCCGGGCGCTTCTTCGGACTCCAGCTCGATAATTGGCGGGCCGCGCTCGGACTTTCGATGCGCGCCTCGTTTTTGTTCATTCTGCTCTTCGTGGCGGTGAAGTGGCTCCTGATCAACACGTCGCCAAGCTTCGCGGGCGTTTCCATCATCGGCGCCGCCGATGTCGAGGTGGATGGCAAGATAGCCTCCTACAATACCTGGTATTGGGTGGCGCTGGCGGCGTACCTTCTATTGACGCCCATGCAGGAATTCGTGGCCCGCTCCGGGGTGCAGGCGCCGCTTTACGCCTTCCTGCACGGTAGCGAAAGCAAGCGCCGCTGGCTCTCGATCCTGGCCTCCAATATGATTTTCGCGGCAGGACACGCGCATATCAGCGTCCCCTTCGCTATGGCGGCGTTCCTGCCGGGAATATTGTGGGGCTGGCTGTTCGCGAAAACAAACTCGCTGCTCGCGGCGACGGTCTCGCACGTCATCGTGGGCGGCACGGGCCTGTTCCTGTTCGGCATCGAGGGGGTGGTGTCGAGGCTCGCGGCCTGAGTGCCGTCTGACACTATATATAGAGTGTACGCGTGAGCGCGTGGAGATGTGGCGGCTCAAGAGAGCGGCGGGCGGCGGCTGAAATTCAAGCGGTCGAGCGCGCCTTGCAGGATGTAGGCGGCGGCCATCTTGTCGATGAGTTCGGCGCGGCGTTTGCGGCTGGCGTCGGCTTCGAGTAGCGCGCGCTCCGCGGCTGCGGTCGAAAGCCGCTCGTCCCAGAACGCCACCGGCAAGTCCGTGAGCGCCGCCAGATTGCGGACGAAGGCGCGCGTCGATTGCGCGCGCGGCCCCTCTGTTCCGTCGAGATTGACGGGCAATCCCACCACCAGCCCGCCCGCGCCATGCTCAGCCGCCAACATGAGCAACCGCTCTGCGTCGGCCTTGAACTTCGTCCGCCGGATGGTTTCAAGCGGGGTCGCGATCCGGCGCATCACGTCTGATAGCGCAAGCCCGATGGTCTTTGTCCCCACGTCGAGGCCAAGCAACCGCTCATCGCGCTTGAGCCGCTCAAAAAGCTCTGGAAGTTCGAGGATCTCCGATGGCACAAAACGGTCCTTGTGTGTTGATAGAGTCGCGGATACCGGCTCTCTTATAATACAAGCGGGGCGGCCGGTCATTCTTGAGGAGATTTGCAATGCAGCTTACCTGGTTCGGACATGCCGCCGTGCGGGCGGAAAACGGCGGCCATGTCATTTTGATCGATCCGTTCCTTTCCGGGAACCCGAAGTTCAAGGGCACGGTCGACGAGGCCGCACACGGCGCCACGCATGTCGTGCTGACGCATGGCCACGACGACCATGTGGGCGACGCCGCCGAAATCTGCAAACGGACCGGCGCGACGCTGGTCGCCGTCTACGAGCTTGCCCTGCACCTCGCCGCGCAGGGTGTGGAGAAGATTCAGCCAGCCAATCCTGGCGGCGGCATCGACCTGGGCGGCGGCGTGCGCGTGAGCTTCGTGAAGGCGTTCCACTCGTCCTCGACGGAGGCGGAGGGCAAGGCCGTCTATCTCGGCAATCCGTGCGGCGTGATTGTCGAAGGCCTCGGCAAGACCATCTACCACATGGGCGACACCGATATTTTCAGCGACATGGCCCTGATCGAAGAGCTTTATGCCCCGAAGGTGGGCTTCGTGCCGATCGGCGACCGCTTCACCATGGGCGCCAAGGCAGCGGCGCTGGCCTGCAAGCGCTTCTTCAAGTTTGACACCATCGTGCCCATGCACTACGGCACCTTCCCCATCATCGACCAGGATCCGGCGAAATTCATCGCCGAAATGGCGGGGCAAAACGTGGTGGTTCCCGAGATTGGCAAGCCGTTCACGGTTTAGGCCAGCGCCTTGGTGGCGGTTTACTGCCATCCCACCCCTGCCGGCCGCGATTTCGGATGATCGAAGCCGCGGCACCATTCCAAGGAGGGCAAATGCTGGGCTGTTTACGCAACCAAAAACTCAACTTCCTGTGTATAGCTTGAGCCGGACTACGTGTGTATTTTATGCAACACGAGGTGCCGGTTTGCATCACGGCGAATGGCTCCTAAATGGTCTGCCACTATCAGTTGCTTGAAGATCCAGCAGGAGGGCTTGCGCAAAAATTGCGTATTGAGCCTTGGAGGCTGCGCCTCTCCCGTTATGTCATGAGCCTATTAGACCGGAACGATATTTGGGTGACGTCCGTCAGGCCAGAGAGAAATACTACTGATGGTGCCTTGTAGCCACAGAGTGGCGATTGAGTTGACGGGCTACTTTGGGCATGAGCATGCTAGAAGCGGGATTCCAGGCAGAGGTCTAGTGCGAAACGCTTTGTGGTAATAAGTATACATAAGCAATATGCGTTCGAACGAACGAGACATGCGTCGCGCAATAAAGTGTTTACGGCGGTTGTTGGTGCACTATCTAGGATAACAAATAGCGATACATCTTCTAATATGGACTATAGGCGTCAACCAAATGGATGATATGTTTATGTTTTCCGGCATATAGCCAAATTGCACAAGAAGGACTTACTAAATTAGCTGGTATACGCATCCAGAAAGCTTATATTTGTTATGCATAAAACATTGAAATAGTTAAAATATAGATGTTAAATATACATATTATGTATACATTTGAGTGTATTGAGCTTCATTAGCTATTTATTACGTAATAATATAACAATTTTGCGTATATACAAAGTTATGCAGCCTAGTGAGTACGAAAAAGCCACTGTTGAAGCGTGCCAAGCCATCGCTTGCCGTCATAGGCCTCCCACCGGCGCAAGCCATGCAAAAAGTGCATACCAGCTATTCACAAAGCTGTTCCAATTTGCGCCACATTTGCCCCGTTCATGCCGGCCTTCAGTTGTCACCACAAGGAAAGGTTGTGATGAAGAACGTGTACGGTATCTGTGCGGCTATCATGCTGGCAGCAGTGTGGTGCGTTGGCTGCCAGCAGGCGTTTGCCGAGTGCGGTATCGCCTCCACCTATTCGTCGGGAACCCGGACGGCAAATGGCGAAGCGTATAACCACATGGGCATTTCGGCGGCGCACAAGACGCTGCCCTTCGGCACACGGGTCGTTGTCCGCAATCAGCGCACCGGGCGCAGC
Organism: Rhodomicrobiaceae bacterium; assembly: GCA_050298295.1. GTDB lineage: Bacteria > Pseudomonadota > Alphaproteobacteria > Rhizobiales > Rhodomicrobiaceae > Rhodomicrobium. The sequence goes on along the minus strand of JBNKTW010000034.1, from coordinate 19,364 downwards.
ATCACGGTGCGGATCAACGACCGCGGACCGTTCGTAGCCGGAAGAATTATCGATCTGTCAACTGGCGCCAAGAACGCGCTGGGCATGGGCGGTCTAGCGCCCGTCTGCCTCGAAGTCGTGAGCTACGGCAGCGGCAAGAGGCGCGGCTACAAGAAGCCGGGCCTTGGCGGACGGCTGCTGGAAGCGGTCAACGGGCTTGGGCGCGGCATCGCAAGGGGGACGCACGACTTTGCGCGGGCCACAGTTCTACGATCTGCACGGGGTTCCAGCCGGCGCACCCGCCACGCGAGCCGGGCCACTCACCGCAGGCATTACGCCAGGGCGAACCACCGCAGGCATTACGCCAGGGCGAACCACCGTAGGCATTACGCCAGAGCGAACCATCGCAGGTATTACGCCAGGGCGAACCATCGCAGGCATTACGCCAGGGCGAACCATCGCAGGCACTATGCCAGGGCGAACCATCGCAGGCATTACGCCAGAACGAGCCATCGCAGGCACCACGCCAGGGCGAACCACCGTAGGCATTACGCCATGGCCAACCATCGCAGGCACTACGCTAGGGCGAGCCACAGCCGGAAACGCTATGCGAGAGTGAGGCACCGCGGGCATCGCGCGAGAAGAGCCCACCACTGGTGGTAGTACGCCGCCAGCTACGATTGACAGATGGCAGGCGGCGTGCGCTGGTTGAAGGCCACCGCCTGTTTCCCTTGGGCCGCTTGTTCCCATCCTCAGGGGCCAGCAGTCAGTCGCGCCCAGTTCATTGATAATAATTCACGTTCATTGTCGCGAAATTGCCCGGTTTCGCAACTTTGTGGGATGGCCGGAATGCGAGTACCGGATTAGGAGTTAGCCTATGCCCTGGTTCGCCCGCGCGGCGCCGAGGCCAATCGATTGAGGAGATTACCATGAAAACGACGTTTGTAGCCGCGATTGCGGTAGCCGTTGCTCTGTCCGCTCCTGCATTCGCCGCAGAAGAAAAGGCTCCGCCTCCCGCAAGCAAAGCCGACGTGAAGAAGCTTGTCGACACCATCAAAGCCGACAAGGCGAAGATGGATCTGTTCTGCAAGATCATGAAGCTTGACGAGCAGGCTGCCCAGGCGGCTGAGAAGAACGACGCCAAGAAGGTCGAGGACATCACCAAGAAGGAGGAAGAGGCTGCCAAGAAGATCGGCCCCGACTTCGATAAGGTCATGTCCGGGCTCAGCGAGGAAACTGGCCCGATGGTCGAAGAGCTGGCGAAGAGCTGCGGCAAGTAAGCCGGGGCCGCTGCCCCCAGGTTTTCAGTGGCCGGCTGCTGCCGGCCACTTCAATTCCGGATATCTTATACCCAATCATAGCAGGCTTTGCTTCCGCCTTGAATGGAGGGCTGGGTGATTCAACCTCCGGCCGGGGCGTCACTGCCTCGGCATGGTTGTCACATGTCATGAGTAGCGTTTTGCGGCCCGCCGCCGCGGTAAGTTGTCCACAATAACCGTAGGCTATACAGGTGCGCACAAGGGGCGTGCCCCCTTGCGTTTTCACTGTGCAGCGCTTTAGTGTAGCGCACGGAAAATAGGCGGAAGTGAAAGCCGCATTTCAACGGAAGAGATTTACATGACGGTTAGGGTAGGAATTAACGGCTTCGGCCGTATCGGACGCAACGTGCTCCGGGCCATCAAAGAATACAACCGGACCGATGTAAGCATTGTTGCGATCAACGACATCGGCGATCTGAAGACCAATGTGCATTTGCTGAAATACGACTCCGTCCACGGCCCGTACCGTGGCGAAGTCAAGGTTGAAGGCGATGGCTTCGACGCCGGCATGGGCTTCATCAAAGTGCTCAACGAGCGCGATCCCTCGAAATTGCCGTGGAGCTCCCTGGGCGTCGACATCGTGATGGAATGCACCGGCATTTTCTCCGACAAGGAGAAGGCCTCCGTGCATCTCGGCGCCGGCGCGAAGAAGGTGCTGGTTTCGGCCCCGTCGAAGGGCGCGGATCTTACCGTCGTTTACGGCGTGAACCACGACAAGCTGACGGCTGATCATAAGGTCGTGTCGAACGCCTCCTGCACCACCAATTGCCTGGCCCCGGTCGCGAAAGTCCTGCACACTCTGTGCGGCATTTCGCAAGGCTACATGACCACGATCCACTCCTACACCAACGACCAGCGCATTCTCGACCTGCCGCATAAGGATCTGCGGCGCGCGCGGGCGGCGGCGCTGTCGATGATCCCAACTTCGACGGGCGCTGCGAAGGCTGTGGGGCTGGTGCTGCCGGAACTCGCAGGCAAGCTCGACGGAACCGCGATCCGCGTTCCCACGCCGAACGTATCGGTGATCGACCTGTGCTTCATCCCTGGCCGTGAGACGAGCGTGGAAGACATCAACGCCGCGATGGAGCAAGCGGCAAATGGCGAACTGAAGGGCATCCTTTCGGCGGTGAAGGATCCGGTCGTCTCCATCGACTTCAACCACAACCCGCATTCGTCGAACTTCGACCTGTCGCAAACGCAGATCGTCGAGGGCAAGCTCGTCCGGGTGCTTTCCTGGTACGACAACGAATGGGGCTTCTCCTGCCGCATGGCCGACACGGCCGTAGCGATGGCCAAGCTGCTTTAGGCAATGGAAGCCAAGCCCTGCGGGCTTATCTCCGTCATCCCGCCCGCTCTTCAGGAGGAGTGGGCGGCGAATCTCACGGGGCTTGTAAGGCTCTTCCGGCCCGCCGCACTCATTTTTGAAGCTCTGGCTCCGGCTGTCTTGGCTGAGGCAATAGCCGGAGCGAAGGCGTTTGAGCTGGCGGTGCTGCTTACCGGAACCGCCGGGGAAGCCGCCGCCGCAGGTGCTGGCGGCGTCTATCTTGCTTTGGCGGACGCGGGCGCCGGCCAAGCCCGGCCTCTACTTGGCGATAGCGCGGTTATCGGTGCCGCCTGCGGACTAAGCCGCCATGCGGCCATGGAAAGCGCCGAGGCCGGAGCGGATTTCATCGCCTTCGACGCCTCAAATCCGGACACTTGGGAAGAGGCGGCAGAGCTGTCACTTTGGTGGGATGAGATCAGCGGCGTGCCGGCCGCGCTGGACTTTGGCGCGGCCTGGCCGGACGGATCCGTTCTCATAAAGGCACGCCCCGATTTTCTTATGATCAAAGAAGCGCTTCGGGCAGGGGAAAGCCTTACTTTTGCAACAGAGTTCGGCTTGCAAAGCCAAGTGTGAGTGTTTCAAGGCTCAAGAGGCAAGCATGACCCGGCCAAGTACCCTTTTGGCGATAATATTTTGCGCCTGTGCAGCGTTCGCAGGCGCCCTTGATGCGGGCGCGGCGCAGAAAAAGCACGCGGCCCGCTCTAAGGCAACGAAGGGCGGCTGGTCAACGGCCAAATCCTCCGCGGCCCTCTACGACCCAGTGTACGCCGCCTACGATTCCGGCCGCTACAACCTGGCGTTCAAGCTGGCGTCCGCGGCGGCGGCGAAAGGCGACGTTCAGGCGCAAACACTGCTCGGCAAACTCTATGAGGAAGGTCAGGGTGTCCGCCAGGACAGCGCGAAGGCTGTGGAGTGGTTCACCAAGGGGGCCGTGGCGGGCGACATGCACGCGCAGTTTGAGCTTGGCTTGATGCTGGTCAAAGGCCGCGGCATCAAAAAGAACGAAAAGAAAGCAGCCGATTTCTTCGAGGCCGCGGCCAAGCAGGGGCACACGCTGGCCGCCTACAACTTGGCTCAAGTATATGTACAGGGCTGGGCGCGCCCGCAGGACATGCAGAAGGCGGCCTATTGGCTAGAACAGGCCGCGCGGAGAGATCATGCCCAGGCCGCCTATGACCTTGGCACGCTTTATATGAAGGGGGAAGGCGTTCCCCGCGACGACGCGAAGGCGGCCGCATGGATGGCGAAGGCGGCGGGACTGGGCAACGCCGACGCCCAGCTCGAATACGCGATTGCTCTTGGCAAAGGAAAGGGCGTGCAGAAAGACGAAACGGGGGCCGTGGCACTGTTCCGTCTCGTGGCCGAGCGCGGCAATCCGGTAGCCCAGAACCGGCTGGCGCGGGCCTATTCCGCCGGCGTTGGTTTGAACAAGGATCGCATTCAGGCCGCGAAGTGGCACCTGCTGGCGCGTCAGGCGGGCGAGTCTGATTTAAGGCTCGACTTGTTTCTAATGTCGCTCAAACCTGACGAACGCAAACGCGCCGAGGCGCTCGCACAGCAGTGGCGGGAACAAACGTCTGAAGCCGCCCGTTAATGTAAGCTTAATAAAGCATTAAAGTTAAGGATAAGCCGTATACAGCGGTGCGCCGTTGCAATGCGGGAAGAATTAACGCATACAGAAGCGTGGCATTCCGGCGCGAAGTCCATCAACATTTCAAAAAGGAGAATAGCATCATGGCAAGGGCCAAAATCGCATTGATTGGTTCAGGCATGATCGGCGGCACGCTCGCACATCTGATCGGCCTGAAGGAGCTGGGCGATGTGGTGCTGTTCGACATCATGGAGGGGATGCCGCAGGGCAAGGCGCTGGACATCGCCGAATCCTCGCCGGTGGATGGCTTCAACGCGGCTTATCAGGGCGTGAACGACTATGCCGACATTAAGGACGCGGACGTCGTGATCGTCACCGCGGGCATCCCGCGTAAGCCCGGCATGAGCCGCGACGATCTTCTGGAGATCAACCTTAAGGTTATGGAGCAGGTCGGCGCCGGCATCAAGAAATACGCCCCCAACGCCTTCGTGATTTGCGTCACCAACCCGCTCGACGCCATGGTCTGGGCGCTGCAGCGCTTCAGCGGCCTGCCCAAAAATCAGGTCGTCGGCATGGCCGGCATACTCGACAGCGCGCGCTTCCGCTATTTCCTGGCCCGCGAATTCGACGTGTCCGTCGAGGACGTGTCCGCATTCGTTCTGGGCGGTCACGGCGACACCATGGTGCCGCTCCCCCGCTACACTACCGTGGCCGGTATCCCGCTGCCGGACCTCATCAAGATGCGCTGGATCACGAATGAACGCCTGAACGAGATCGTGCAACGCACGCGCGACGGCGGCGCCGAGGTCGTGAAGCTTCTAAAGACCGGCTCGGCCTATTATGCGCCAGCGGCGTCGGCGGTCGAGATGACCGAGGCCTATCTCAAGGACAAAAAGCGCGTGCTGCCCTGCGCGGCCTACCTCACCGGCGAGTACGGCGTGAACGGCCTTTACATTGGCGTACCGGTCGTGATCGGTGCCAAGGGCATGGAGCGCGTAATCGAGATCGAACTCAACACGCATGAGCGGCTCGACTTCAAGCGCTCGGTGGACGCCGTGCAAAACCTTGTCGAGGTCTGCGCCCGCATCGCGCCAGCTCTCCAGCAGCCATCCGCCTAAGGTACAAAAAACAAAGACAGCCGCCCAGAAAGGGCGGCGCTCCGGCCTCCGGCGGCGATGGCCGCCCAACGCCCCCCCACTCACGAGGAGCGCTCCAATGAACGTGCATGAATATCAGGCAAAAGCCATACTCAGGGACTACGGCGTGCCGGTCCCGCGCGGGCAAGCAGCTTTTGCACCGGAAGAGGCGATTACCACGGCGAATGAGCTTGGCGGCCCCGTCTGGGTCGTGAAGGCGCAAATCCACGCCGGCGGCCGCGGCAAGGGCCATTTCAAGGAGCCAGAGGCAGGCGAAAAGGGCGGAGTTCGCATCGCGAAATCTCTCGACGACGTGCGGATCTTCGCGGACCAGATGCTGTCGCGCACGCTCGTGACACTGCAAACGGGCGCCGGCGGGCGCGTGGTGAAGCGCCTCCTGATCGAAGAGGGCGCCGCGATCGCCCGTGAGCTTTACCTTTCCTTCCTTGTCGACCGGGCGACCTCGCGCGTCGCTGTCATCGCCTCGACCGAAGGCGGCATGAACATCGAGGATGTCGCGCACAACACGCCCGAGAAGATCTTCACGATGAGCATCGACCCGGCTACCGGCTTCCAGCAGTTCCACGGCCGGCAGGTTGCTTTCGCGCTGGGCCTTAAGGGCGATCAGGTCAAGCAGTGCGTCAAGCTGATCGGCAATCTGTACCGCGCGTTCACTGAGAAGGACATGAGCCTTCTTGAGATCAACCCGCTGATCGTGACGGAAAAAGGCGATCTCGTCTGCCTCGATGCCAAGCTCAATTTCGACGGCAACGCGCTCTACCGCCATGCGGACATCATGAACATGCGCGATCTCGACGAGGAGGACCCGGCCGAGGTTCTGGCCTCGCGTTACGATCTCTCCTACGTGAAGCTCGACGGCAATATCGGCTGCCTCGTCAATGGCGCCGGCCTCGCCATGGCGACCATGGACATCATCAAGCTCTACGGCGAAGAGCCCGCCAACTTCCTGGACGTCGGCGGCGGCGCGTCGAAAGAGAAGGTGACGGAAGCCTTCAAGATCATCCTCTCCGACCCGAACGTAAAGGGCATCCTGGTGAACATCTTCGGCGGCATCATGCGCTGCGACATCATCGCCGAAGGCATCATCGCCGCCGCGCGCGAGACGCATCTCAACGTGCCGCTGGTGGTCCGGCTTGAAGGCACCAATGTCGAGCTGGGCAAGCAGATCCTGAGCGGTTCCGGCCTTGCGATCATTCCCGCCGGGGATCTTGGCGAAGCCGCGCAAAAGATCGTTGCCGAGGTGAAGAAGGCCGCTTGACCCTCCACACAGTCACACATAAACTGTGTGGCGAGTTGGAGAAGATATGGCTATGAAGAACATAACGCTGGCTGTCGAGGAGGAAGTCCTCGCGGAGGTTCGGAAATACGCCGCGGCCCATGATACAACGGTGAATGCACTTGTCCGGGACTATCTTGGCCGCTTGGCCGGCTTTGAGTCCCGTTCGAAAAAGGCTCGTGAAGAGCTACTCAAACTTGCTGAAGAGTCCACGCTGGATCTGGGGACGTGGAAGTGGAACCGCGAAGAACTTTATGATCGTCACGAGTTTTCTCGACACGAACATCCTTCTCTATCTGGCTTCGCGGAACCCGGCGGAGGCACAGAAGAAGACGATGGCAAAAAGGATCGTTAAAACAGAAAGCATCGGGATATCTGCCCAAGTGATGCAGGAGTTTTACACCGTTGCTATCAAGAAGGCAGACTTCCGCCTTACACCGGCAGAAGGCCTGGAGTGGCTGGAAAAGCTGGAGGAATTCCCTTGCGCGCCTGTAACGCCGCCGTTGGTAAAAACGGCAGCGCTTCATTCCATTCGGCACCGCATTTCTTACTGGGATGGAGCAATTATCGCCGCAGCGGAATTCCTGGGCGCTCCGGTCCTCTACACCGAAGACCTCAATCACGGGCAGGTATACGGCACGGTTAAAGCACTCAACCCATTCCTCGGCTTAACCGGGCAGCATGGTTTTCACGAAAACAAACAGGAAGCGCTTACAAGGGAATAGGGCATGGCTATCCTCGTAGACAGTAACACCAAAGTGATCTGCCAGGGCATCACTGGCGCGCAGGGAACGTTCCACACCGAGCAGGCCATCGCCTACGGCACCATGATGGTTGGCGGCGTCACGCCCGGCAAAGGCGGAAGCACGCATCTGGGCCTGCCGGTATTCGACACGGTGCACGATGCCGTGAAGAAGACCGGCGCCGATGCCACAGCGATCTATGTGCCGCCACCGTTCGCCGCGGACGCGATCCTCGAAGCCATCGACGCCGAAATCCCGCTGATTGTCACTATCACAGAGGGCATTCCGGTGATGGACATGGTCAAGGTCAAGCGCGCGCTCGAAGGCTCGAAATCGCGCCTCATCGGCCCGAACTGTCCAGGCGTCATCACGCCGGGCGGATGCAAGATTGGCATCATGCCGGGTCACATCCACAAGCGCGGCAGCGTCGGTATTGTCTCGCGCTCAGGCACGCTTACCTATGAAGCTGTGCATCAGACGACGCTGGCGGGCCTTGGCCAAACAACCTGCGTTGGCATTGGCGGCGATCCTGTGAAGGGTACTGAACATATTGACGTGCTTGAAATGCTTCTAGCTGACGACGAGACCAAGTCAATTGTGATGATCGGCGAGATCGGCGGCTCGGCGGAGGAGGAAGCCGCTGCCTTTTACAAGTCATCGCCGCGCAAGAAACCGATGGTAGGCTTTATTGCGGGCGTTACGGCGCCTCCTGGCCGGAGGATGGGGCACGCCGGCGCGATTATCGCGGGCGGCAAAGGCTCGGCGGCCGACAAGATCGAAGCGATGCAGTCTGCTGGGATCGTTGTGTCTCCTTCGCCCGCAGCCATTGGAAGCACGCTTCTCGAAGTTTTGAAGGGCTGATCCGCCGCAATCAGGCTATGGCGGATGGGCTCTTGCGGGGTTGTCCGCTGTCTGGCCTGGAAGGTGGATTGAGTTGAGACGGGAAAAGATCAACGAGGCGTTTGCGTTAACCTCGTTTCTCCATGGCGCCAACGCGGCGTACATAGAGGATCTGTACGAACGTTTTCAGGAAAATCCCGGATCGGTGGCGGCCGACTGGCGCGCCTTTTTCACCGGCCTGAAGGAGCGCAAGGACACCGTCCTTTCCGAAACGCACGGCCCCTCCTGGGCGCACAAGGAGGAGGCCGTTTCCGGCGACGGCGATCTGCTGGCCGCGCTCGGCGCGGACTTCGGCCGCGAAGAGCGCGAGATCGGCCGGAAAATCGGCGCGAAGGCCCAGGAAAAGGGCGTTGAGATCAGCGGTGAAGAGGTTTCCCGGGCCACGCGCGAATCCGTCCGAGCGCTCATGCTGATCCGTGCCTACCGCGTCAACGGCCATCTGATCGGCAACCTCGATCCCTTGCACCTCGCCCCGCCGCGTTCGCACCCGGAGCTTGAACCGGCCAGCTACGGCTTCACGCCCGCCGACCTCGGCCATCCAATCTATATCGACAACGTCCTGGGCCTCGAAACCGCGACACTCAGGCAGATCATCGAGATCCTGCGGCGGACCTATTGCGGCCCCATCGGCTACGAGTTCATGCACATCTCCTCGCCAGAGCAGAAGCAGTGGATGCAGGAGCGCATCGAGGGCATGAACAAGGAAGTCTCCTTCAGCGATCTCGGCAAGAAGGCGATCCTCACCAAGCTCATTCACGCGGAAAGCCTGGAGAAGTTCCTCGACAAGAAGTACACGGGCACCAAGCGCTTCGGCATAGAAGGCGCGGAGGCGATGATCCCGGCGCTGGAGCAGATCATCAAGCGCGGCGGCCAGCTCGGGCTCAAGGAGATCGTGCTCGGTATGCCGCACCGCGGCCGGCTGAACGTGCTCACCAATGTGATGGCCAAGCCCTTCCGCGCGCTGTTCCACGAGTTCAAGGGCGGCTCCGCCAACCCGGAGGATGTCGAAGGTTCGGGTGACGTGAAATACCATCTAGGCGTTTCGAGCGACCGCGAATTCGACGGCAATCAGGTGCACATGTCGCTGACCGCGAACCCTTCGCATCTGGAGAGCGTCGATCCGGTGGTACTGGGCAAAGTCCGGGCCAAGCAGGACCAGCGCGGCGACAACAGCCGCACGCAGGTGCTGCCGCTCCTGCTGCATGGCGACGCGGCCTTCGCGGGCCAGGGCGTCGTCGCGGAATGCTTCGGGCTGTCCAGCCTCAAAGGGCACCGCACCGGCGGCGCCATCCACTTCATCGTCAACAACCAGATCGGCTTCACCACGGCACCGCGCTTCTCGCGGTCTTCGCCCTATCCGTCCGACATCGCGCGCATGATCGAGGCGCCGATTTTCCACGTGAACGGCGACGATCCCGAGGCGGTGGTCTATTGCGCGCGCGTGGCAACTGAGTTCCGCCAGCGCTTCCACAAGTCTGTCGTGATCGACATGATCTGCTACCGCCGGCACGGCCACAACGAAGGCGACGAACCGGCGTTCACGCAGCCGCTGATGTACCGGAAGATCCACGAGCTTCCGGGTGTGGTGCAGACATACGCCAAGCGCCTCGCCGATGAGGAGCTGGTCTCGCCCGGGGAGGCGGAGAAGCTCCGGGCGGATTTCTGGGACACCCTCGAAAACGAGTTCGAGGCTTCGGAGGGGTTCAGGCCGAACAAGGCGGACTGGCTCGATGGCCGCTGGGCCGGCATCAAGCAAGCCGAGGAAGGCCCGCGGCGCGGCGACACCGCCGTCAGTATGGACAGGCTGAAGTCCATAGGCGCCAAGCTCACGGAGGTTCCGCAGGGCTTCACCGTTCATAAGACCGTCGGGCGGCTGCTCAGGAACCGCCGCGGGATGATAGAGAACGGGCATGGCGTCGACTGGGCGGCGGCCGAAGCGCTAGCCTTCGGCACGCTGCTCCAGGAGGGTTACCCAGTGCGGCTGTCGGGCCAGGACGTGGAGCGCGGCACCTTCTCGCAGCGCCACGCCGCGCTGACCGATCAACTCAACGAAAACCAGTTCATCCCCCTTAACCACGTCTCGCCAGGGCAGGCACGCTTCGAGGTGATCAATTCGATGCTGTCGGAAGAGGCGGTGCTGGGCTTCGAATATGGCTACAGCCTCGCCGAGCCCAACGCGCTCGTGCTCTGGGAAGCGCAGTTCGGCGATTTCGCCAACGGCGCGCAAGTGGTCATCGACCAGTTCCTGGCGAGCGGCGAGCGCAAATGGCTGCGCATGTCCGGCCTGACCCTGCTGCTGCCGCACGGTTATGAGGGCCAGGGCCCCGAGCATTCCTCGGCGCGGCTTGAGCGCTACCTGCAGCTATCGGCCGAGGACAATTGGCAGGTCGCCAACTGCACCACGCCGGCCAACTACTTCCACATCCTACGGCGCCAGCTCCATCGCGGCTTCCGCAAGCCGCTCGTGCTGATGACGCCGAAATCGCTCCTGCGCCACAAGCGCGTGGTGTCGAGGCTTGAGGATTTGGGCCCCGGCACGGCGTTCCATCGCGTGCTCTGGGACCATGCGCAGCTTGGCGCCAGCGAGAAAATCGAGCTTGCGCCCGATGACCGGATCAAGCGCGTAGTGCTCTGCTCTGGCAAGGTCTATTATGACCTGTTCGAGGAGCGCGAAAACCGTGGCGCGAACGATATCTACCTTTTGCGCGTCGAGCAGCTCTATCCGTTCCCGGCGCGCGCGCTGATCCAGGAGCTGAGCCGCTTCCCGAACGCCGATTTCGTCTGGTGCCAGGAGGAGCCCAAGAACCAGGGCGCCTGGTCCTTCATCGAGGCGAATATCGAATGGGTGCTCGACCACATCGGCGCCAAGTTCCGGCGTCCGCGTTACGCGGGGCGGCCTGCGAGCGCGTCCACGGCGGCAGGCTTGATGAGTAAGCACACCGCCGAATTGCACGCTTTCCTGGACGACGCCCTGACGCTACAAGGTTGAGGTTCGTCCGATGCTGGGTGCGTGCACCAATGATCGAGGGCTCAACCCCTCATCCTGTCCTTCTCCCCATGGGAGAAGGAACCCCCGAATTCCCCGCAGCGGGATTTCTGGCGTCCCCTCTCCCAGAGGGAGAGGGATAGGATGAGGGGAGATTCGCTTAGTTCGTTACGCTTCCCGGCGTTAAGCTCGTGCATGTCCGGTTTAGTTTTAATGGAATCCGTTCACCCGCCTCACCTCAGGGAATGCAGATGGCCATCGAAATCGTTGTCCCCACGCTGGGGGAATCCGTTACCGAAGCAATCGTCGGCAAATGGTTCAAGCAGGCGGGCGATGCCGTGAAGGCCGACGAGCCTGTGGCCGAACTTGAGACCGACAAGGTGACGCTTGAGGTCAATGCGCCAGCGGATGGCGTCCTCGCCCATATAGCCGTAAAGGAGGGCGAAGCGGCCGCTCCCGGCACGGTGCTCGGAGCCATCGCGGACGGCGCGGTTGCCGCAGCCCCGGCGAAGCCCGCTCCAGCGAGTGCCGCGCCGCAGCCCAACGCGCCTCCAGCGCAAGCGGCCGCTGCGCCTCAAGCTGCGCAGGCGAAAACGGTCAACGACGCGCAGGCGCCCTCCGTGCGCCGGCTCGCGGGAGAAAGCGGCGTCGATCCGGCTTCCGTCGCGGGTACCGGCAAGGATGGCCGCGTCACCAAGGGCGACATGCTCGCGGTCATCGAAGGCGGGGCCGCCAAGCCTGCCGCTCCCGCCGCGGTGCCTGCACCGGCTGCCCCTGCCGCGGCCAGTTTTTCCGTGCCCCAGATTCCGCAACCTGCACAAGTCCGCGCGCCGGTTCTTCCGTCCGATGAGCCGCGCGAGGAGCGCGTGCGCATGACCAAGCTGCGCCAGACCATCGCGCGCCGCCTCAAGGAAGCACAGAACACCGCCGCCATGCTCACCACCTTCAACGAGGTGGACATGTCCACGATCATGGCCGTGCGCAACCAATACAAGGACCTGTTCGAGAAGAAGCACGGCGTGAAGCTCGGCTTCATGGGCTTCTTCGTGAAGGCTTGCATCCAGGCGCTGCAGGAGATCCCGAGCGTCAATGCCGAGATCGACGGCCAGGACATCATCTACAAGAAATACTGCCACATCGGCATCGCGGTCGGCACGGACCGGGGGCTGGTCGTGCCCGTGGTGCACGACGCGGATCAGAAATCAATCGCCCAGATCGAGAAGGAAATCGCGAGCTTCGGCAGGAAGGCCCGCGACGGCAAACTCACCCTCGAAGAGATGCAGGGCGGCACCTTCACCATCTCGAACGGCGGCGTCTACGGGTCGCTCATGTCCACGCCGATACTGAACGCGCCGCAGCCGGGCATCCTCGGTATGCACAAGATCCAGGAACGGCCCGTCGCGGTGAGCGGCAAGATCGAAATCCGGCCGATGATGTATCTGGCGCTGTCCTACGATCACCGTCTCGTCGACGGCAAGGAGGCCGTAACCTTCCTCGTGCGCGTGAAGGAAAGCCTCGAAGACCCGCAGCGGCTCGTGCTGGATTTGTAGGGGTGGCTCCGCCTTTTCACACCTGCTTTCGAGCATGTGGAAAATCGAACCCGTGGAGAATGCCGGGGACTCCGCAATGCCGTTCCCGCGAATGCGCGCGGGCGCATTTGAGATGACGCTAGGCAGCGGCAATTTTCTCAGCGGCGGGAGCGAGACGAACGCTTCCGGTTCGCCTTTGCCGCGGCTTTATCGCGCGAAGCAATCAGCCGCTCCATCCGTTCGGCTCGTTCGATGCTGGCTAGGCGCTCCTTTACTCCCGAGAGAAAAACCCGGATGCGTGCGGCGTTCCGGCCAAGATCGTGCTGGCCGAAGCGCGATGACGAGCGAATGTCGATTTTTGCCGCCCGGCCGGCCCTGGTGACACGAATGACGGTGTCGCCGGTAAACCCGAACAGCCAGGTGCGGTCAGCGGCTTCGATGTAACCGGTCTTGGCGGTCTCGGGCGATTGCTCGTTTATGACTTTCCAATTCAGCGCCTTAACGGTTTCCCGGACAGCGGCATAAGCATCGGCAAGCGGACGCGCCACTAGAAGCGGCTTGATGTCCGGATAGGCCGCCGTCTGCAACGGAGCGAACGTAGCGTTATAAAGCACGGGATTCGCTTGCGCCCCCTGCCGGATCTTCGCGACTCTGTTGAATGCCGGCGGGTTCGCCGGATCGGTTGTAACTTCATAGAGCCTCGGCAGTCGCATGAGGTTGGGCAGCGAGGCTGCCGGCACCGCGAGCAGGCCCAGGCTTAGGAGTATGGCGAACGAGGCTTTACCGGCTCCGAGGCTGCCTTCATTCCAGATCTCCACCAGCGCGGCGGTTGCGAGAGTCAGCGCGGTGACGGCCAGGATGACCGCCCCGTAAAAGACCTTCAAGGCCAGCGGCGTGGGCAGGCCAAAGAAGCGGTGCCAGATGAAGGTTGCCGCCGCCGCCAAGACGCAAAGCGTTGCGATCCGGAAGCTCCAGCGCGCCTTTACGGAATGGTGTTCGTAGAATCGCAAAGGATGTTACTCCGCTGAAAGAGCCCAAGCCGTAGCACACAGGAAATACGAGAGGATGCCTACTTTTCCAAAGTTCAATATCAAAAACAGCTTGCAGTGTCGCAATTGAGCCACCGAATCGCCTGATGCTCAAGCTACGCCAAGCTTAAGAGCCAGGCGGCAGATAGTAAATAATGGAGTGGCCCGTGAGCGAAGATAATCAATGGCGGCAGCTTGGATCCATCGTCAATGCGGTACTGCTGGATGCGAGGACGAAAGCAATGCGCGCGGGAACGGTTTCAAAGCCGGCGCCCCGGCCTTTCGCTCCGAGGATCGCACAGCCGGCAGCCCTGGCTGCGAACGGTTCCGGAAACGGCTTTCTTGCGAAGAAAGCTCCGGCGCCCCCCGCAGCAGCCCCCGTGCAACTTGAACTGCCTTTTGGGATCGTTACAGCCTCGAACGCGTCCTCCGGTCATGCCCGGGCCCCCCGCGGCGTCCGCTTGATGTAAGGTGGCGATCACCCGAATCCGGAACCTTCGAGCGGCACACCTTCAAGTTTCCGCCGTATCGAAACACTCTAACCGGCGCACCAGTCTTTGGGACGCCGGTTTTTATTCTCTTGAACCTAGGGCCTGTTTACATTCACCTGATCCAGATGAGTGCCGCAACAATGTTGATAAAACCGCAGAAGCACTTATCCGTTTTGTCGTAACGGGTTGCTATACAGCGAAGCGCTTGAAGCTTACAAAAGAAGTTCTCAACCAGATGGCGCCATTTGTACATTTCTTCATCGTGAGGAATTGGCTCTATGCGGCCATCTTTAGAGGCTCTGTCCAAGCCTTGCGTAGGTTTTGCCGCAACCGGCTGGCAAACTGGCGGCTTCATCCGATGGGAGGCCCCAATGGAGCACCGCAAATTTCAAGAGCTTCCCGGTGAACAGGTGGCGGACCTGACGCACGCGCAGGCTCAGAAGCTGATCGCGGCCCTCCAGCAGCGCGGCGGCGACGAGGTGCTGCGCCTTCTGAATAAGCGCCTTGAGCAAGACCCGGGATGCCGGCGCTGCGGATCGAAGCGCACCGAGGGTTGGGGCAAGGAACGCAACGGCCTAAAGCGCAGGCGCTGCCTCGATTGCAAGCGGACGTTCAATCCGCTGACCGGCACGCCACTGGCGCGGCTGCGGAAGAAGGAGTGCTGGCTGAAATATGCCGGGGCACTCGATGAATCGCTATCGGTGCGCAAGGCCGCCAAGGCATGCAAGGTGAACAAGAATACCGCCTTCAAATGGCGCCACCGTTTTTTGAAGGCGCGGAATTACTCGAAGGATCAATCGCCTGCCGGCATCGCTGAGGTTGACGAAATCTTCCTGCTGGAGAGTTTCAAAGGCCAGCGCTAGCTGCCGCGTGCGGCACGCAAACGCGGTGGCGTTGCGGTAAAGCCGGGCTTACCGGCTGAGCAAATTCCGGTCCTCCTCGCCCGTGACCGCGCAGGAACACAGAATGTGAACGAATGCGCCGTCCCGGGCATCGCTCCCGGCTTTGACACTTGATTTCAAGAGAGAGAGCGGAAAGGTGAATCGTATCAAAGGGCGAACAAAGTTTTTTGGAAAAGTGTAGTTGACATTATTTGTATTAATGTTCTTCTGGGCATGGTTTGCTGGTGATTCTCGTAGTATTACCGGTGCATGTTTATCAAGGTTACCCGCAACAGCCGGGGGCAGACCTATTATCATCTGGTCGAGTCCTACCGCGACGCGAACGGCAAGAACCGGCATCGCGCGTTGCTGGCTTTGGGTAAGGAGGGCGAGGATGGGATTGATGAGCTTCTGGCCGCCGCCGCCAAACACCGCGACGTGTTGACGGCGGCGCAGCTGGCGAAAGAGATCGACGTTAAGGACACCTACATTTTAGGGCCGCTTTTGGTGCTGGAAAGATTATTCGAGACGAGCGGCGTCGGCACGGTTCTGAACAAGATCGCCGGCCGGCATCCGAAGCTCGGCTTGGACTTGCAGCAAGCTGTGTTCACGATGGCGGCGGCGCGGTTCGAGGCGGCGGGACCGGCCTCAACCCCTGCCTTCAAAACCTCAACCCGCTCCTTGGCGGCTCGATGGGCTTTTTCCAGCCGGCCGGCCCGCAAATAGGATTTGCGGCTAGCCGGAGCCCTGATCTTCGTGCCATCGGCGATGATCTCTTCCAGGCAGAGCACACCCGCCGCCAGTAGCGCCGTCAGGCTTTCCGTCAGAAGCTAATCCAGGAAAGCAGCCTGCCCAACACGGAAGTCAGCCAGAGTGTGGCAATTGAGCGGAACCCCGCCCGCGAGCTAGCGATAGGCCAGATCGCGGCCGCAAAGCCGCTCAAGCTCGCGTGCCGAGCCGATGCCGCAAACCGTTGCATAAAGCCAGAGCGCCAGCAAAACCCGCGGATCAATGGCCGGGCGGCCCGCTTCGCCCTCCACGGATTTGATCGCAGCGTAAAGCGGCGAAAGATCGAGTGTGCCCGTGAAGGCCCAGATCGCGCGCGCCTGCCGCTATTATAGCGCCAGCCTCTTGGTTCCGGCTCCGCCGGGTTGGGATCATACCGGTGAACCCCGCGCCGCACCTTTTTTCACATGTTCGAAGGCAGGGACGGCGGCTGCGGAAGCCATCAACCGGATTCGGTATAACGCGGCGCCAGATTGGCTCGTTTTCAACATTATTGCATAAAACTTGTGAAAATTTGCTCTTTCCGGATGTGCGGACGCCGGGCATTCGGTAAAATCTAACTAATTTAGGGTGATGCCTGGGCCTTCGATCCCGTTCCGGCGTCAAGCGCCCAGGAAGCTTTCACGATTGGAAGGGTGCCGTGAAGTACAACTACCTGCTTGCGATATTGTTCCTCTGCCTGGGCCCTGGCCTGAGCTTCGGTTTCGCGGCGAATCGTGACGCCATGGATGGCCAGCGGAGGATCGGCGATTGCATCATTGCCGCGCAACAGGCTGGCCTCTATCCAGGCCGGTGTGTGGGGCTGATCGCCGACCGCTGCATCAATTCCGCCAAGGACCAGGCTGGCGCCGCCAGCAAGGCGAAGGAATGCGCGGCGCGGGAACTGAAAATCTGGACCGGGCGGCTGGATAAATCGCTAGCGGCTATCCGGCGCACGGACGCGGATATCAGCTTGGTGGTGGCGAAGGCGCAGAAGGCTTGGGGCTCCGCCGATGAGCTCTGCTCCGCGTTTGACAGGCTCGATCCGGGGATGGCCTTGGGCACGGCGGAATATTGCCGCTTGCAGGCTACCGCGGCCCGCGCCTTGCTGATTGAAGGGCTGGAGCTGAGCGTCGGCGAGCATTGACAACACTGGTACGTGTTCCCTCGCGCACCAACGCCATTGACAAAGTGCGTCTGCACCTATCTCATGCTCTGGTTGTAACTTTTGGAGCTTTCCATGGAGGACGTTCTTATTTTAGACATTGAGGAGGCTGTTATCGAACGCCTCGAAGCACGCGCGGCGAAGGCGGGCAAATCGCTTGAACAAGTTGTCTGCGAAATACTGACGGACGCCGTAAACTCAAGTGCGGAGGAAGAACTGCAAGAATAGAATGCCGCCAGCCGCTTCACGATGCTGGCTGGCGGGCAGGGCAGCCCGCTTAGAGCGGGATGTTGTCGTGTTTCTTCCAAGGCATCTCTTCCTGCTTGTTGCGCAGCATGTTGAGCGCGCGGGCGATGCGGTAACGCGTGCCGCAGGGCTGGATCACCTCGTCGATATAGCCGCGCTCGGCCGCGATGAACGGATTGCCGAAGCGGTCCTGATACTCCTTGATACGCCCGGCGATCTTGTCCTTGTCGGCTAGCTCGGCCCGGTAGAGGATTTCGGCCGCGCCCTTGGCCCCCATTACCGCAATCTCCGCTGAAGGCCAGGCGTAGTTCACGTCGCCGCCGATATGCTTCGAACTCATGACGTCGTAAGCGCCGCCATAGGCCTTGCGCGTGATCACCGTCACCTTGGGCACCGTCGCCTGCGAGTAAGCGAAGAGTAGCTTGGCGCCATGCTTGATGAGCCCGCCATATTCCTGCGCCGTACCCGGCAGAAAGCCCGGCACATCCACGAAGGTCACGAGCGGGATGTTGAAGCTGTCGCAAAAGCGCACGAAGCGCGCGGCTTTGCGGCTCGCGTCGCTGTCGAGCACGCCGGCCAGCACCATGGGCTGGTTGGCAATGATGCCCACCGTCGAGCCGCCGATCCGCGCGAAGCCCGTCACGATGTTTCTGGCAAACGCCTCTTGGATTTCGAAGAAATCGCCCTCGTCCACAACCTTGAGGATCAGTTCCTTCATGTCGTAGGGCTTGTTCGGATTGTCAGGGATCAGCGTGTCGAGCGACGGTTCAATCCGTCGGATATCGTCTCTAGTGGGAAGCTGAGGCACCGGCTCCATGTTGTTTTCCGGCAGGAAATCCATGAGGCGGCGGATTTGCAGGAGGCACTCCACGTCGTTGCCGAAGCCCTTGTCGGCGATGGAGGAACGCGTGGTATGCACGCTGGCGCCGCCAAGCTCCTCGGCTGTCACCTCCTCGTTTGTTACCGTTTTCACCACATCCGGGCCGGTCACGAACATGTAGGCGGTGTCGCGCACCATGAAGATGAAATCGGTCATGGCCGGCGAATACACATCGCCGCCCGCGCACGGACCCATAATGACCGAAATCTGCGGGATCACGCCGCTTGCGATCACATTGCGGCGGAACACCTCGCCATAGCCGCCAAGCGCCGCCACGCCCTCCTGGATGCGTGCGCCGCCCGCGTCGAACAGGCCGATGACCGGCGCGCGGTTCTTGAGCGCCATGTCCTGCACTTTGGTAATTTTGAACGCGTGCGCCTCGGAGAGCGAGCCGCCGAACACCGTGAAGTCCTTGGCGAACACATAGACCACGCGGCCGTTGATTGTGCCCCAGCCCGTGACCACGCCATCGCCGGGGATCTTGCTCTCCTCCATGCCGAAGTCGATGCAGCGGTGTTCGACGAACATGTCGAATTCCTCGAACGAGCCGTCGTCTAGGAGGAGCTGGAGGCGCTCGCGCGCGATCAGCTTGCCGCGCTTGTGCTGGGCTTCGATGCGTTTCAGGCCTCCGCCAAGGCGGGCCTCGGAGCGGCGGCGTTCGAGTTCGGCTACGACTTCTTTCATGGGAGGTGACCTGATCAGGAAGATTTGGGGGTTATGCCCCATCCGTGGCGGAGTTCAAAGAGAGATTAGGTGTGGCGGGCACCGCCCTGCAATCCGCCTTTGGCCAAGGAGAACCTGACCCAAGCTGCCTGAGCACTAATCTGAACGTTTTTCTTTCCGGAAGCATACCCCCTGTGATCCTGCGATGATATTTCTCGCGGGAGGGGGCGTTTACTGGGTACGGCGGCTGGAGCAGGCCGGCTCGGCGCCCCCGGTGAGGGACACGCCAAGCAGGTCCAGCGCTTTCTGCTGCAAGGGCGTAGGCCGGGTGGTCATCGTCAGCGCGTAGTTCGGGTTGGCCGGGGCTACGGCCTCATTGAGGCAGAGCGTGCCGGGATCGGCGATCAGCGTGTGGAAGCTGTGCACCGGCTCGCCATCAGT
>JBNKTW010000033.1:0-21794 GCA_050298295.1 Rhodomicrobiaceae bacterium | reverse complement strand
AAGTGAGCAAAAATTCGCAGAAATTCGCGTTTTTGAACCAGGCTGTCCGCGCGTTTACCATGCACAAATTAACCATGCGCGTTGCCCATTTTAAACTCTCGCGGGATGGAGCTGCTTGAGGCGTCTGCCACCTGTGCATCGGGACGTTCCATCGGCAGCTGCCGGCGTCTGGCCGTTCGCTCGGTTGATATGCCCGCGTCATCTTCCCAGCGGGCGCTTCAGGCCGATTGCGTAAGTTCGAAGTTATTGAACCGTAGAGCGCGATTGAAAGTGTAGCGGACACCGAATTTGCTGACGGGAGCTGGAGTTAAGCGGTGTGCGGCCAAAATGATACTATGGGCCAATTTTGGATATAGTGGCGCTCGACCAGAAATTTCCGGCTCAATTCGGAACGTTTTCCAAAAGAAGACTTTTTGTCTATACAGACAGCACCTCTACACTTCTCGTTTTTTGGTACTGTATAGAATACGCTGGTAATCGGTGTCCCGAGTGTCCATGTCGCCCAGATAGATTCGTTCGTGCTCGGGCACTTTCTCATAGGCCTCACGCAGTTGGTCGCGATTGAACTCGCTCGGATCCTCTAGATATTGAAAATAGGCTTGGCGGCATTTCTCATGTCGATCCCTACGGTCGAGCGTGTCGAACATCGCATGAAGCTCTTTGCGCTTGCTGTTAATATTGACACAATAGTTGGCATTGACGAGGGTAAGAACGCCGAGTTCGCCACAAGATACCTCTAGCGGCGTTTCGATGGAGGTTATGAAACGGCCTTCTCTGAAACCGGTGTCCAACTCTTCGAGCGTGGTTTGTTCGATCAAATCGGGGTGACTGATCCTAACGCTGCCGCTCTTGAAAACGCAGATATTTGCTAGAAGGCAACGATCATCGTGTCGCACGAAAAGTCGGGTCTTGCGGCCGGGTTCCGTGGAATAGCCGATTTCGGCGGTAACGCGGTAGGGCTGCGCGTGCGAACAATAAACAATCCGCCTGCGCTCGTTTTGATCCAATTCGTGCTGTGTAACGCAATAAAGATTGCTCAATGTTGGATTGAGGATACGCAGCGTCTGCTCCACCTTACGGAGATAGCTCTGCGGTGTGTGCTGCCACTGCGCCTTGGAAACCCGATACTCGCCCAAACCGAAGATAGAGAACGTCTCGCCATCGGGGATACTGGTAAGGATACGCAAGCTGCCGGCCTCAAAGCGCGAAGCGAACTGGGTCAGGTCGTTCAAGTGCCAGGCATTGATCATGCCATCTGCGAAGATTTCGACGTCGCAGAAGTGATAACCCATGTTCTGGATAATGCCTGCGATTGTCGTCCCTTCAATGGTCCGCTGACGCTGGATGGGCGTGACAAGCGCAGGTACGGTGGAGTCCCGTGACGACGACATTCCGCCTCCTTTTGGCGAGCTTCGAAGACAACGTCGTTATAGTAATAGACTAAGTTGGGCAACAGCCGCATGTTGAGTCTCGCAGCTATGCAACGAGGTTCGTTCGCACCGCATCTCGGAAGGTCACACAAACGCGGGCGACCTCCGCCTCGGGTCACGAGTGAGCGTGGAGGCTGCAGGCTGAGGCGCCCCACTATGACGTTTTGATCCGTGTCTGCTGCTGAGGGTCAAGTTGCCCGCGTCTTGTCGAACCGACGAGTCCGGTCTCGACCCCGCGCTGCCTTCAGGCCGGCAAGCAGCCGCGTGGAGCGGATCGAAAAGCGGCTCGATCCCGGCAAACCGCAAAGCCGAGATCGCACAGCGCCCAGGCACTCCCCGCGAAGTCAGCGGGAACCCGTCCCGCGGCTGGCCGCGTAAGCATGACGCAACATTTCCAGGCTCGCGCGGTTGAGGCGTCCGCCCCCCGCAAGGCCCCGCTTGCGCCGCCATTTGGCCAGCGCCTGCTCAGTCTGTTCGCCAGGAACGCCGTCAACCCAGACGCGGTAGCCGGCTCTTTTCAAAAGCTCCTGTATCTCCTCGATCTCCGCCTTGGTTAGCGGCCCGCCGCCGGCCCCGCCCGGCTCGATTTGCCGCGTGCTCAAGGCCGCCAGCGCCTCCGGGTCCGTATCCTGCGCGCAAGGGAAGGCGGAATAGGTGCAGCGGCGCGAACCCGCGAAGGTTGCGCGCGTGCAGAACACCTTCTTGCAGGCCGCCATTTCCCAATCCTGGTAGCGCTCGCCGAAGAGGAAGACTACCTGGCGCTGCCATGCCCTCCGCGCACGCCCGCCGGCGCTGCGTACGATGCCGAAGGTGAGCCCGCCGGTGGCCTGTAAGCGCTGCCGCTTACATCCCCGCGGCAAATACTCCAGCACAGCCTCGCTCCCGCAAGCCGTTCCGGCCTGAGCAGCCGGGAACGGCAGGCCGGGGCCCAGCAAAAACGCGGCGGCAAATGCCATCCCGTAGCGCGATTTCACGGCCGTCTCTCCCTTCGAATCATGCTTCGCGTTGCGATTCGGCGCACCTTTCCGTGTATCCCCCGCTGGCGGTATCCGCCTTGATCGCGCTCAACATGCGGGGCACAGCGCAAAAGCGGATGCCGCCGCCGCCACGGGTAGCGGATCTTCTAAAGCGGTGATAAGGTTCTACATTAAGCAGGAAAGCTGACGGCGGGGTGAGGATGACGATGGCGAGGCGTTTGCGCCCTGGGGCGCGGCCGGAAGCGGCGAAGTGCGCGCAATGAACAGCACGGCGGGCGATGTGGCATTGCCGCAGGAATTCTTTTCCGGCTATCAGAGGTTTGCGCACGGCTGCGACGAGGCGCTTGACCCCAATGGCACGGTGCGGCCGGCATGGGAGCCGTTCGTGCAAGCCTTTGGCGCGCTTACACGCGGAGAGCAGGCCCAGCGGCACGAGCGCCTGCGCCGGCTCGTGGCCGAAAACGGCGTGGCGCACGATTTGTTCGCCGAGCCCGGCACGCGCCAGCCCTGGTCGGCCGACCTCATCCCGATCGTCATCGGCGCGGAGGAATGGGCGCATCTCGAACGCGGCCTCATCCAGCGCGCCATGCTGTCCGACCTGATTGCCAAGGACATCTACGGGCCGCAAACGCTGCTCAAGACCAGCAGGATTCCGCCGCGCCTGATCTTCAGCGACCCGGCTTTCCTGCACGCCTGCCGCGATCCCAACCCCCCGGCCCATCTTGTCAATTTCTTCGCCGCCGATCTGGTGCGCGATACAAACGGGGTGTGGCGCGTCATCGACATGCACGCCGAGACGCCCGCGGGCGCCGGCTTCGCGCTCGCCAACCGGCTGCTGCACGGCCAGCTCATGGGCGACGTCTTCCGCGCCTGCCATGCCGTGCGGCTCGCGCGCTTCTTCGAGCGGCTGCAAACCGAGCTGGTGCAGCGCCTGGAGCGTGACAACCCGCTGATTGCGATGCTCACGCCTGGCCCGCGCCACGAGGACTATTTCAGCCACGCCTTTCTTTCGCGCTATCTGGGCCTGCAGCTCGTGGAGGGCGGCGACCTCAGGGTGACCGGCAGCCGCGTCTACATGAAGACGCTTGAGGGCCTCAAGCCCATTGACCTCATCATCCGCTGCGTCGAGGGCTCCCATTGCGATCCGCTGGAACTCGATCCGAACCGTTTCGGCGGCCCCGTGGGCCTGGTGCAGGCACTGCGGAAGAACCCAAAGCTGATCATGAACTCCCTCGGCGCGGCCGTGGTGGAGAACCGCGGGCTTGCATCATGGCTGCCGCAGATTGCCAAGCAACTGCTCGGAGAGGATCTTATCCTGGAGGATACCGGCCGGCGCTGGCTGGGGGACCTCGACGCGCGGGTCTATGTGTTCGAGCACCCCGAGCGCTTCGTGATCCGGCCCGCTTACGAAGGCAGCGGGCGGCCCGGCCGCGCGGAGCAGGGCATCCTGGCGGAAACGCTGACGCCGCAAAAGCGGGAGGCGCTGAAATTCGACCTGGAGCTGAACGGCACGGCATTCGTCGCCGAGGAGCGGCACGATTGCGCCACCGTTCCGTCATGGACGGCGGAGGGGCTCAAGGCAAGGCCCTTCGCCATGCGCCTCTATGCCTGGGCCGCCGATGGCGAATACAGGGTCATGCCGGGCGGGCTTGCCATGTCGCTCGACGGCACGCCGGGCGTGGCCATGTCGGCGACCGACGGGCATTCCCGCGATATCTGGGTCTGCTCCGAACAGCAGGCGGCGGTCCCGCACATCACGCTGATGCGTCCGGCGGGCGAGGTGGCCGAAGCGCTGCGTACCGGCGCGGTATTGCGCAGCCGCATCGCCGACAACCTTTATTGGCTGGGCCGCTATGGCGAACGCGCCGATTGGGTGATGCGGCTCCTCAAAGGCGCGCTGACGGCGGCCAGCGACAGCGGAGGCGCGGGGACAGGCGACGGCGGCCCCAGGGCGCTTGAACTGCTCCTGGGCAAGGACCAGGCGGCGGGCGCCGTGCAGGGCCTGAGTACAGATCCTCACGCCATCGAGCAGGCGGTGCAACTCCTGATGACCGCGCCGGGCCGCAGCTACAGCCTGCCCGGCCTTAGGAACAGCATGTTGCGCGCCGGCGGCATCGTGCGCGAGCGCCTGTCGCTTGAAGTCTGGCAGACGCTTTTGCGGTTCTCGAACATCGTGCCGGACGAGCAGGACGGCGCCGCCGATCCCGCCATGCTGTTCGACCGGCTGAGCGAAGGCATCGTGACGCTCGCTTCGCTCAACGGCCTGACGGCTGAGAACATGACGCGCAATTTCGGCTGGCGGTTCCTGGACATGGGCCGGCGCATCGAACGCACCTTCAATCTGGCCGAGCTTCTGCTGGCGCTGTTCTGGGAGCGGCCGTCCACCGAAGAAGAGACAGCGCGGCTGTTCTTCATGCTCAGCGTCGCGGACAGCACCATCACCTTCCGGCAGCGCTATCTGTTCGCGCCGGTCCTGCCGCTGATCCTCGACCTCCTGGCGGTGGACGAATCCAACCCGCGCGGCATCGGCTTCCAGCTCGCGACGATCTCCAAGCACCTGTGGGCGCTGCCCCAGGCGACGCAGCATTCGCCGCACACGGAAGAGCAGCGCATCGTCCTCGACCTGATGACGCGCGTACGCCTCGCCAATGTCGCGGGCCTCGCCTATCCGGGGCCCGACGGGGTGCGGACCGGGCTGCAAGAGCTGCTGGGCCACCTGATCGCAAGCCTGCCCAAGCTTTCCGAGGCGATCACACGCCGCTACTTCAACCTCACCGAAGACGAACTCAGGCGCGTCGCCGCGCGGTTTGGGCAGGCCTCATGAATTTCGATATCAGCCATCGCACCGTCTACCGCTACTCCGCGCCGGTCGCGCAGTCGCATCACCTCCTCCATATGCGGCCGCGCACGCATCCACGGCAAAAGCTCCTGGACTACAGCCTGTACATCGACCCGCTGCCCGCGTCGAAGGCCGATCTTACCGACGATTTCGGCAACCCCGCTTCCATCGCCGCCGTCGAGGAGGACCACACCATGCTCACCTTCCACTCACAGGCGCGGGTGGATGTGGAGGCGCCGGCGGATTTCGATCCCTCCCATTCGCCGGGCTGGAACGACGTCGCGGCACAACTCCGCGCCAACCTCGGCCCCGAAACCTTCGAGGCGATCGTCTATACTTGCCCCTCGCGGTTCATCCGGCCCTCGCGCGAGGTGCACAAGTTCGCGCGCGCAAGCTTTCCCGAGGGCCGGCCGCTGCTTGAAGCCGTGACCGACCTCACCGCGCGCATCCACCAGAGCTTCACCTGTCAATCCAGCACGGTGGCCGGTGCCCCGGCCCCGGTCGAGGAAGTGCTGCGGCTCAAGAAGGGTGTATGCCAGGACTTCGCGCATGTGGGGATTGCCTGCCTGCGCACGATGGGACTCGCCGCACGCTATATCAGCGGTTACGTGCTGACGCGGCCGCCGGAGGGGATGCCGGCGCTGACCGGCGCGAATACCTCGTCCGCCTGGTTTTCGGTGTGGGCGGCGGAGATGGGCTGGGTGGATTTCGACCCGAGCAATAATCTCAGGCCCAAGGAAGAGCACATCGCGCTGGCGTTCGGCCGCGATTACCACGATGTGTGCCCGGTGAGCGGCGTGCTGCTGGGCGGGGGGGAACATGAGGTCGAAGTCAGCATTGCCGTGACCCCGGTTGAGCCTGGCGCGTAGCGGAAACCCAGCCTGCGATTGGCGCCGCGCTGCCTCCGCAAGCCGCCCGGAACTGGCAATTGGGCCGCACTATCGCTCCCCGCTAAAAAATGCGCAGGCGTCTGAAAATTTGGCCGAACTCGAACAAATAGGGTTCGGCAACTCTCTTGCTTGCGGCAAGGATTGTGATGTCATGCGAGAACACGGAGGTATTATACCAATTGAAACTGCCGTCCAGCACCACATTGTCATCGATAATGCAGTATTTGCAGTGAAGGGGCGAATAAGGGACGTCAGTGTCGACAACGCCGTAGGCTAGCGAAACCGGAACGCCCGCCTGTTTCAAGCGCACCACGCTGGGCAGCAGCGGCCGCTTGAGCTCTTCCGCTATAGGATATGCCTTTGCGGGATTACCCTCCCTGGCGAGATGCCCATTTAGGATGATGTTGACGCCAACGCCACGCCGGTGGGCGTGAATGAGGGCGTCGACCACGCTATCGTTGTACTCGCCCTGCATTTCGTTGATGAGGAACAGCACCAGCTTAATCGAGTGCTTGGCGCGGTGGATTTCGGAAAGGATGGCGTTGTGCGGGCGGTAGTACTTCCCGTTAAGCGCCGACTGCCGCCCAAAAGTGTACAGTAGGTTGAAATGCCCCATGGGATCAATGCCGTAGCACTGTATGACCCCGCCGCGCACACTCTGGAAAATATTGTCGAACAGGCGGCAGACACCGCGCGAGCGGAATGTCATACCCGACTCCCAGTTCGCCCACCACCGGCCGAAGGTGATGTTGAACGAGCCGGTAAGGACATCCTCGTCGCCAAAGATGATGAACTTGTTGTGCATGTCCGCCGCGACTTCGATCAAGGGGTCTTTCGGCATACAAAAGACCCCGAGCAATTCAATTCCCGACCGTTTGAGCCGGACATAATTGTCGCTGTTCGTCAGCGTCATCTTGCGCCAGTCGACGATGCACTCGACATGGACCCCATTTTCATGGGCATGGATCAAATGGTTGATGAAATCCGCGTCGTCGATGCAGTCCACGCAAACCTTGATCGACTGCCGGCGTCCAGGCTGCTCGCGCTGCAGCCAGATTATGGTGTCGATCCGGTCGTGAATGTACCGCTTCGGATGATAGGGGTGATCCGGCTGGCCCTTGGTGAACTTCGGCGTTAGCTGCAGCGAGTCGAAGTCGCTATTGTGCCAGTCCACGTCGCGCTGCAATTGCCCCGCGTCCAGCTCGCGCGTGCGGTAAGTGTTGGGCGACGCCCCATCGGGCGTGATCTGCCGGTGCAGGGGCTGGTTCTCCCGCAGGCTGTTTTCGTCAGCTAGAAAGTACTCATGCTGTGACGGAATCGAGCGGTTATGCAGATGAACGATGTACGAGAAAGTTACCCGCTTCACGTTCCCCAGCTTGAGATGCGACGGATGGATGTAGAAATCCCTCGTGACCCGCGCATGGCGGTTCCACTCGGCCTCCTGTACATCCGTATCGGCGATGAAGCGCTCGCAGACGCCATCGGAACGGTACACATTCACAATGGCCTTTACGTTGAGTTCCTCTCCCCAGTTCGCGGCAAACCGGATGTTTCCCCACCGCAGGTAGAACAATTCTCCAAACTCGTTTCTGCGAGGGAAGCTTGTGCCAATTGCCGCATCGATGGGATGTGCGTATTGTTCTGCAAATGTCATGTCAGCTTCCTGTTTTTACCAGCAGGCGCTGGGCAAATATGGGAGAACGCGGCCAAGCAACGATATAAATGAAATTGCTTACTAATCCGGTTCGAACTCCACGCAATAACCAACATGATCTGAAACGCGGCCGTAACCGTCATCGTCTGTGAACACCGGCCAGGCATCCACGGCATTCAGCCTGCTGTATTTCCGCATAAAGACAAAGTCGATCCGGTCATCCGCGGCAAGCAGGCTGCCGGTGTTTTGCGGCCAGTCGCGGAAAATCGCGCCGAACGCGTCCGGCGATGCCGCCGCCAGGTACTGGTCCTCATATTCGCGGCCCCGGACAATCACCTCATAAGGCCGGGAACCGGCTTCGATGTTGAAGTCCCCGCACAGGAACGTGGCCGCAAGGTGCCCGCCATGCTTGCGGTTCGCCCACACGCGCAGCCTCTCGAACTGCTCGTAGAAACCTCCGCTGGGCCAGCTCAGGTGAACCGAGAAGACATTCACCAGGCCCATGTAAGGCACATTGACCTGCACCATGACGGCCTTACGGGAGTCGATGCTATGGATATCGCGGCCGGAAGACACGTAGTCCGCATCGGTTGCCAGGAAGCCGTATCTGCTCAGGACAGCCACGCCTTCGCGGTAGCGGCCGAAGCCGATATGCGCCCATTCCGTATGCAGGTGGTAATGCTGGCGCAGGCGGTCGCGGATAATCTTGGCGGCGTTGGCGTCCCAGTTTCCCCTGCCGCCCTCCCAAGGCTCGGCCACTTCCTGCAGGCAGACGATGTCGATATCCAGGTCTTCGATGGCCTTGGCGATCTGGCTGAACTTCGCGTCCTGGTTTTCTTCCTGATAGCAGTGCAGGTTCAGCGTCAGGATTTTCAGCCTGCGGCGGCGCGCTACGTAGTTGCAGCCGAAATTGTTGTCCCAAATCGTCCGGTTCCGCGTCTCGCAGGCGATGGCGTATTCGACGCGATAGGCGTTTCCGGCCTTGATCTGGGTAATCCAGGTGCTTGTGCCGTAAAGAAACGGGTTTCCGGCAATGCCCCTCCGGTGTTCCTCGTGGTGCATGGTCAGGAAACAGGGCGCGATATGCGTGCTGCGCCAGTTGTCCGTGGTCCAGTGGGTGTATACCCGCTTGGGCTGCAGGGAGTGGCGCACGGCAACCGTGACCGGGTGGAAGCGTTGCACCTCGCTTAACAGCGGATTGAAATCGATGTTGAGCAGCCGGGCGCTTTGTCCGAGGAGCAGGCCGCAGCCGGCTCCGGAAAGGTAGTTGTGCGCTCCGGCCTTATCCCAGTAGTCCTGCCCGAAAACGCGGTAGTGCAGCACAAATTCGACATCGCCCTGCAGCCTAGCGCCTTCGTATGGATCCAGGGTTGCGTGCGCGCGCCAGATTTCCAGGTTCTTGCCTGCGGACCCCCAAAACGTGGCCTCAAGCGTGCGCCAAACCTTGTCCTCGCCCGCCCAATGAACCTCCACCAGCTTCTCGAACGCGAGATTTTCGACAAGCATGACAAACACCAGCTCCTGGCAGACCCGCTGCCTGTGCCGGCTGATGGTGTTTTCCGCCTGGAGAAGTTGGATTACTTTCATAGGTCAGCGAACAGGATGCAAGTTCTTTCCACGAGAGGCGCAATGAGATAGCGGGCGCACCAGCCTTGGTGCACTTGCTACCTAACGCCGGGCTTACCGGCTTTCTCTCGCGGCAATGCTGTAGCATCCCATTGGCGAAGGAATGGTAAAGCCGGAGTTCCAATTTCCAAGCGGGTGCCCAAGGCGCTGGGCTGGACGCGGCTACGAGCCCCGTATCCGGAAGACGAGAAAATACTGCCTCGGAAGAATGTTGTGCGTCTCCGCGAGCGTGTAGCCGGCGGCGCCCAGTTCTTCCTTGGCCCTCTCCGGCGCAATCCGGTGCTTCGGGTGCGGGCCGCCCGGCGCGTCCGGTTTGAAGTCGATGATGACGAGTCTGCCGCCAGGGCGCAGCGAGGCTTTGAGCTTGGTGAAATATTGCGTGCGGTTGCCGATGTGATGGTAGGTGTCCACCAGGAGAATGACATCTACGGGCTCCGGCAGGTTGGCGGCGTCCATACCCGCCTGAACCGGCACGAGATTGTTCAGGTGCTCGCGCGCGGCCCGCCCGGCGAGATAGCGCACCATGTCCGGCTCGACATCGGCTGCGAACACTTTCCCTTCCGGCACACGCCTGGCGATCCTGGCCGCGAAATATCCGGTGCCCGCGCCGATGTCGGCGACGATCAAGCCCGGCTTCAAGCCTAGCGCATCCACCACCGCTTCTGGCTTCTGCCACGCGTCGCGCGCGGGATTGTCGAATATTCCGGCCCATTTTTCCGCATCGTTGAACCTGTGGTGAACGGCGCCATCGGAATTGCCCGTACCGGCGGAACGGTCCATGCGATGCTGTCCGGCAGGCGTTCCGGAGGCTTCCTGTGCGAGCGCCGTTCCGCCTCCGATAGCGAGACACGCGGCGATTGCCGCCATCCAGTTCTTCATGACACACCCTCCGTCCAGTGTCCGCGCTGCCGCGGCGCGTAGCGAAAGCGCTGCTGGAAACGCTCTCCTGGGACAGTATTAAGCCGCCAATCTTGGCTCATTTGCGGTTCGTTGAAATTCCGCTGGAGCAATGCGAGCCGGCGGCGCGCGGGTTCGATATCGCCACGCTCCGTCCGCAACATGGGCTGGGGAAAAATCGCGTAAGACCTTCAAACCTGAAAAGTGGCAACTTGGCTTGCGTTGACCGGCGCGGCTCCTTTTTCTAGCGTCGCGTTCAGCGGAATGCGCGCCCCCATAAAGGATGGTCATGACAGTGACACCGCGGACGAAAAAGACGGCAGCGAAACCGGAAGCGAAGGCGAAGACGAAAAGCAAGGCCAGGAAGGTTCTGCAAAAACCGCAGCAGCTCGGCTGGAACAGCTCCGACGAAGACGAGATCGCCCGCCGCCGGCTGCGCGGAGAGTTCGAGATTACCGGGATCGAGGCGCTGGAAAAGCACCAGCCCCTGTTCGGCACCTTCCGCGTGACATCAAGCACCGGTGGCGCCTACGTAGTTGAAATCCGCGATCTGGCCGGTTTCACCAATTCCTGCGGCTGCGCCGACCATCAGGTCAACCGGCTTGGCACCTGCAAACATATC
This sequence comes from Rhodomicrobiaceae bacterium, assembly GCA_050298295.1. GTDB lineage: Bacteria > Pseudomonadota > Alphaproteobacteria > Rhizobiales > Rhodomicrobiaceae > Rhodomicrobium. The sequence goes on along the minus strand of JBNKTW010000033.1, from coordinate 10,859 downwards.
GAAGGCGTTCTCCTGGCCCTGAAAAAGCGCCGCGCCGCACAGTTCCGGCAAGGGGCCAAGACCGGCCCGGCGCGCGCCGAAGTTTTCCTGGCGCGGAACGGCGAGGCGGAGCCGCGCATCGTGTGGCCCAAGCAGCAGGGGGAAGCTCACGCCGCCGTTCGGCGGCACCTGGCCCCATGGCTTGGGCGCGATGGAGCCTTGACCACGGCGCCGGAGAAAATCGCGGGCCTGATCGCGGCATTCCCAGCCATGCCCGTGGAGGTCAAGGAGCATGTGCGTCTTTCAAGGCATTTCGCGCCGTGGATTGAACGCACCCAGCGTCTCGCGGCCCGCGCCGCCGCGCGCAAGCAATTCGCGGCCGAACTCGAAGCGGGAAAGGCCGGCACCGGCATCCTGAAAGCGAAGCTCTTGCCTTATCAGGTCGAGGGCATGCTGCATCTGGCCTTTGGCGAGCGCGCCTTGCTGGCCGACGAGATGGGCCTCGGCAAGACCATTCAGGCAATCGCGGCGTGCGAGTTCCTGCGCCTGAAGAAAGGCATCCAGCGTGTGCTGGTGGTCTGCCCGGCGTCGGTCAAGGCGGAGTGGGAAGACCAGATCGCCCGGTTCACGGATCAAACCTCGCGCCTCATCTTCGGTTCCAGGGCGCAGCGGCTCGCCCTTTATGGCAAAGAAACGGATGCGCTGTTCACCATCGTGAACTACGAGCAGATTCTGGGGGACGCGGACGATATCAACCGCCTCTTCAAGCCTGACATCGTGGTGCTGGACGAAGCGCAGCGCATCAAGAACTGGCACACCAAGACCGCGAAGCGCGTCAAGGAGCTGCGCGCCCCCTACGCCTTCGTGCTGACCGGAACGCCGGTCGAGAACCGCATCGACGAGGTTTACTCCATCGCCCAATATCTGGACCCGGAGATTTTCGGCCCGCTGTTCCGATTCAACCGGGACTTTTACGAACTCGACGATCGCGGCCGGCCCATCGCTTTCAAGAACATGGCGGAGCTGAACCGCCGCCTGAAGCCGGTCATGCTCCGCCGCCGCAAGACGGATGTGGAGAACGAGCTGCCCGGCCGCACGGTGCAGAATTTCTTCGTGCGCATGGAGCAGGAGCAGCAGGCCCGCTACGACGATTACCAGTACAAAGCCGCGATCCTGATCGCGCAGGGTCAGCGCCGGCCGCTGACGCCGAAGGAATTCGAGCGGTTGCAGCTATATCTCGCCTGTATGCGTATGCTGTGCGACACGCCCGCGATCCTCGATCCTTCCTGCCGCGTCAGCCCAAAGCTGGAGGAACTGGAGAACATCCTCGGCGATCTCCTGCAGGATGAAAGCTGCAAAGCGATCATCTTCTCCGAATGGGAGCGGATGCTGCAACTGGTGCGCGGCCTCGCCGCGGAGATGGGCATCGATTGCGCTTGGCACACCGGGTCGGTGCCCCAGCATAAACGGCGCGCCGAAATCGCGCGGTTCAAGGCCGATCCCGCTTGCCGGCTGTTCCTGTCCACCGACGCCGGCGCGACAGGGCTGAACCTGCAGGCCGCCAATGCGGTGATTAATATCGATCTGCCGTGGAACCCGGCCAAGCTCGAACAGCGCATCGCCCGCGCCTGGCGCAAAAACCAGACGCGCCCGGTCTCGGTCATCAACCTCGTCACCGAGAACAGCATCGAGCACAACATCCTGCATCTTCTTGCGCAGAAGCAGGCGATGGCCGATGGCGTGCTGGACGGTCAGGGCGACCTGGACAAGCTCGACATGCCGTCCGGCCGCAAGGCGATGATCGACCGTATGCAGCAAATGATGAAGCCCGCCGCGCCGCCGCGCATCGTCACCGCCGAGGAAGCCCTGACCGGGGCCCTGCGCGAACGCCACGGCGATAATGTGCTGCTGGTCGAGGCGCGTGCGCTGGAAGGTGGCGCCGAGCACATTTTGATCGTGCTGGATGGCGATGCCGCGACGCTTGCCTCCGAGCGCGAGCGCCTTGCGGCCCGGACCGATTCCGCAAGCCTGCCCGCGGAGATCATCAGCCGCGACATGTGGGAAACCATGCAGCGCCTGGCCGCATCGGGCCTCGTCGCGTTTACCTCCGCGCGAAGCCGTACCCTTCACCGCACAGAGAGCGCGCTACAACCCACCTTCACCCCGGCTGCTCCTGAGGCCATTGCCCAGCAATTTGCGGCTGAGTAAAGAGAAAGACGGGGCTGCCATCATTTCCCGTTATTCTTTCGCCATGTCGCGAAGCACCCGCTCGACGCCCTTGGTAATGCGCGCCAGCCGCCCGTAATCCACCTTATCCGGTGTGTCGGTGCGCCGGTGGTAGTGCGGATAGCGGAAAATGGCGGTGTCGGTGATCATCATCGCCTGGAAGCCAGCTTGCGCGAAGGACCAATGGTCGGACCAGTCGATGCCGGGAATGAAACTGGGCGCGATGCCGCCGATGGAGGGAAAGGACGTGTGCCGCCGGAAGGAAGCCATCACTTCGCTGACCAGAGGGCGGGAGCCGGGCATCCCAACGAAGGCAACAAAATTGGCCTTATTGGGGAACACCGCGCCAAACGGCGGCGGATATTGCTGGCTGCCGGGCGCGTCGGAGAAGCAGCCGAGAGTTTCAAGCGAAATCATCGCCGCCACTGGCTCGTTGCGCTTTGCCAAAAGCTGCGCATAGCGGTAACTGCCCATATCACTGGTTTGGAAATAGGGCGGCTCCTCGTTCACAAACAGCACCAGCCGGAGACGCGTGCGCGCAGGGTGAAAGTCTTTCAGAAGGCGGGCAAGCTCCAGCACGGCTGCCACGCCTGAGCCGTTGTCGTTGGCGCCGGGCGCGTCCGCTATCGAATCGTAGTGCGCGCCAACCACGATGGTTCTGGTATCCGGGCCGCTGTCCTTGGGCTCGATGGAAACCTCCAGATTGCGAACCGCCCTGCCCCCCACTTCATAGACCTGCGCAACAACATCATAGCCAACCGCCGTCAGCGTCCGTTCGATGTATTGCGCAGACTGTTCAAGGTTGGCGTAATGTTCAATGTTGTGCGGCTCGCTGGCGATGGCGGTCACATGCTGCTTCAGGCGCCCGGCCAGTTCAATCTCCTCGCTCGTGGCTTCCGGCAGCTGCCCCTTATAGGACCGGCCTGGCATACCGAGGCTGTACCAAAACAGCACGGCGGCGCCGAGCAGCGTGGCCGCCAGCGCAAAAAGCGCCCCCCAAAGAAAGTCCCGCAACATTTTCTTCCGTACCCTGACTATCCGTTAGCTGGAAATCTATCTAGCCGCCGTTTCGGGTGGAAACATGGCCGGAAGTCTTGAACCCGCTGATGGAATTGGCGGTCCGGGTGCGAGGGGACGTGATCTTCAGGCGTGACTCTTGCCGCTTTCGAGGCCCCAGCTTCGCAGCGCCTCAAGCACGGTCAGCGCGTGCTTGATCTTGTCGGCGCGCTCGATGCGCCGGCGCTCCTCCTCATCTTGCCGCCTAGCTAAAATGTTCTGCCAAATCGCCGCGAACGCTTCCGCCGGCCGGATCGTCATGCGCATCTCTCCCTCCCGTTTTTCGAATCAGATTGGCTGGGAACCCCGATGACGATCCTGGATGTTAACGGAAATAGATTTACAAATCGGAAACCATGGGTCTTTGGCAGAGAGCTGTGTCTAAGCGCGCAGCCACCAAGCGGAACCGTGCTTACTCCGGCGCTGGGTGGCGGAGTCCAAGGCTAGCGGCACGCACCGCATGGAAGGCCATGAGCGTGGCGCGGAGCCCGCGATTGCTGGCGGCGGGTATCACTGCGATATTCGAGACGGTCAACACGCTGAGGGCAGCGGGCAGGCCATCGCCCGGCGGCCCCTCCAGCGGCTCCTTGATGTACACGAACCACTTCTTCCAGCGCAGCGGCTTGAGGCGGGCGGCGAAGGCGCTGGGGGCCGCGAACTTTGCGAGGCTGCCTCAAGGTCAGGAGACCCTTGCCGCAGGCCTGGGCCTTGTTCTGCCAGGCAATGGCGCCGATGGCCGGGGGCAGCGTGAACACCACGTGGTAATAAGGTAGCGGCAGAAGACCGGCCTCGCGCTCCGCCAGCCATGCCCGCGCAGCAGCCCCCTGGCACTTCGGGCAGCTTCTGTTGCCGCACGTAATGGGCGGCACTCATTTCCTTCTCCCCGCAAGCCCGCCTTCACGGGCTTGCTTGGAAGAGGGTGAGGGGTTGAGGGGGTGAACGTTTCGATTATGCCGGAATCTTGCATCCGGCAGCTTCGATTTTGGCACGTATGCGCCTTCGCCGGACAGCAAGGCGGTCATTATTTCTGGCGGCTGGTACGATTCAAAACCACTTCCGCACCTTATCGAGGAAGCCTTCCGCCTTCGGTTCCGGCGGTGCTTCGGCATTGTCCAGCGCGGCTTTGACGATATCGGGCTTGTTGTAGGTGCTGGCGAAGGTCGAGGCGGGGTAGAAGTCCGGCGCGGTGTCGAAGCCGCGATTGACGTGCCAGCCGATGAGGTCTTCCGCGCCGGGCGAGGCGGCGTAATAGCCTTGCGGCGTCCAGGCGATGTAGCGGCGGTCATGCGCGTGGACGAACAGTGCGAGCAGTTCCTGCCCGTCGGAGAGCCGGTGCCAGCGGATGGTGCCGTCGGCATAAGCGGCCACTGCGAGCTTGCCATTGCCGGCGATGTTCACGCCCCAGGCGACGCCAGGGACGGGCTTTTGCCATAGCTCGCCGCCATCGGCGCGATGGGCGCGCAGCAAATACTCCGTGCCGAGCACGAAGCGCTGTGCATCCGGCGCGATGGCGAGCGCGCGCCCGCCGTCATATTGATCGAGTTTGATCAATTTGCCGTTCAGCTTCGGGAAGTCGTTGTTTTCCCAATCGCTGACGGCGAGGCCGGAAACCTTGGGCGCGGCAAGCCCGATCACGGCCTCCGGCGCATCCGCAAGCGCGAACGCGGCCAGATCGAACAGCACGGGCCGTTCGCCGCCAAGGCCCAAGCCAAAGCGCACGCGCCTGCCATCGGCGGAGAGCGTGAAGGCATCGCGCAACTTGCCCCGCATATCGGCGGTGACGCCCTCCTGCCAGACTCGCTTGGCGCCATCCGCCGCGATCAGGCCGAAGGCGGGATCGGATGCCCCCGCCGCGATGCCGCCGCCGCAGGGCAGAAGCTGCATGATGGTGGATTGCAACAGCGGCGCCTGGCTGCGCTTGCCCCGGCCTTCGTCTTGCCAGATGACAATTGGAAGCATGCCGCCGGATTGATAGCGCCCGCCCGCATAAAGCCGCGCGCCATCGGCGGACCAGGCGACGCGGCCGAGATTGACGCCGGAAATGCCCTCCGTACCGGCGGCGTAAAGCCGCTTCAGCGTGCGCGCATCGTAAACCTCGACCGCCGTGGTGTCACGGAAGCCGATGGCGAGCTTGCCGCCGCCGGGGTGCACCGCGATGCTGAACGGCTCCTGGCCGCCAAGCGCCGCCGCCTTCTCTTCGAGCCGCCCCTCCGCGCCATAGCGGCGGATCTGCCCGTCATAGGCCACGGTGTAGAGCCGGTTCGCGCCATCGAAAGCCGCGCCATTGCTGCGGCTGCTGCCATAATCCTTGTCTTCGGCGAGAAGCCGCCAGCCCGCCGTCTCCCACAGCCGCATGCCTTGGCCGCCGAAAAGCGTTGCGGTGAGGCGGGTGCCATCGGGCGAAAAGGCGAGGTGGTTGATGACATTGCCGAGGCGGCCGAGGCGGGTGACGAGCCGCCCCGTGGCGGCTTCGAAGATGTAAACCCAGTGATCGCCACCGCTGCGGTTCCAGCCGCCCGCCGCCACCCATTTGCCGTCCGCCGAAAGCGCCACGGCATAGACCTTGCCGTCATCGCCCTCGCCGATGGGCACGCGCAGCGTGCGCAAAAGCTTCGCCTCGCCGCGCCCGCCTTCCGGCAGCGCCCAGAGCCGCGCCGTCTTGTCGTCCGAGCCCGTCGCCATCAGCGTGCAGGCCGCATCCACGCCGATGCGCGTGATCGCCGCCGTGTGCATCCCCGGCTCGATGCGCAGGAACACATCGCCCTCCTGCGGCAGCGGCACCTCCGCCGGCTTCGCCACCACTACGCCGCCGCGCCCCGCCGATAGCTCCGCGATGCGCTTCCGCGCCAGCCGGATGTAGAACTGCTTGCCGTCCGCGAAATCCACGAGGAACGCCTCGAAATCCTCGACATCCGCCGAGTGCTCGATCAGCTTGAACGCCAGTGCCGCCTCGCTCGCCTCCCGCGCCATCTTTTCCGCCGGCGCTGCCCCGCCTGGATGCACGCCAAGCTTCGCCAGCGCTTTGTAGATCGCGGCGCGGTCGCCTATCGGCGAAATGTGCGCGCTGTTGAACGGCACGGGAATCATGCCCGCCTTCACATCCGGTGTATGCACGTTGAGCAGCGTGTCCCGGTCGAAGGCACGCAGGGCTTCCGCCTTGACCCATTTCGAGTCCAGCGCGGGCGGCGTCCAGATGGTGATGACGGCTTTGGCGTCGTCCAGCTCTTTGTTGATGAGGTCGATGAACCGGTCCACCGGCAGAATGCGCTCGTCGAACCAGACCGAGTACTTCAGCGCCGCAAGGTCCGCCGCCAGCGTTTGCGTGGGCTCCGGCGCCCTCTGCGCGTATGAAATAAAAATATCGGCCAAAGCTCACCCCGCCTTCCGCGCCGGCCCGCGCCGCAATTCCGTGGTCCAAGCAATTTTTAGCGCAATTGCCGGCAATGCTCAACGGCCGGGCGCGGCGAAGCTGCCGTTGCCAAGGCGGCCGGCCTGGTTCATGCTGACCGCTCCTTACAGACGGCGAGTCGGTGGAAACCCCGCCACCGCGGCCCCGGTTCCCCGCTGTGCTGAACAGGCTTTGGGATAAGTTCCATAAAGGAATACCAATGAAAGAAGTCAGCGTTTCAGCCAAGGTAAAAGCGTATAGAATTGTCGCATATGCGTGCGCCGCGGGATTGCTGATCGTTCCGGTTCCGTCTCAATCAAATATTGCCCGCGCACAGCAATATGTGTATGGGCGCAACTCATACAGAGAATACACCAATACGAGGTACAGCTACTCGATATGCTATCCTGAAAACATTTTTGTTCCGCAAGGTGAAACTGTCTCAAGGGACGGTCAATTATTCCTGGCTCCGGACGGCGCCGAATTGCGGGTCTATGCCAACTTCAATATATTCAGCAATACCATAAAGGACGAATTCAGGGATTCGGTCTCCAAGGAAAGCAAAAAGGGTACCGTGACTCTCAAGCTGCAGAAGGAGAACTGGTTTGTCGTCTCCGGGAAAACGGGCGGCGACATTTTTTATCGGAAGACTATTCTGGAAAAGGGTCAATACATAACGTTCCGCGCTGTTTATCCCGCGTCCGCAAGGGCGGTATACGGAGATGTCGTCAAGACGGTTAACAAGTGCCTAAAACCGTTAACGCCAGAGTAGGGGATGCCCAAGCTTGAGCGGGGCTGGCGTGACCGGCATCCCGCAGTACGCGCAACTTTTTTGCCTGGCTGCGCAAAAATCGCTTGACCTTCAGGGCGACATGGCCATTTAAAGCGACTTCGATTGCGAAACGATTGCGCTGTGAAGGGCGCCGGGAGGTGACTTCTGCTCATAAAGGCTGCGTAGCATAGGCCCGCAAGGCCCATGAACCATGCACGTATGCTGAAGTGCAGAAATAGCCTGTCTGGCAACTCCGCCTAGGCGGTGAAGCGTTCGTCAGCAGCATCGGATTAACTCTTAAGTGGGAGGTCCCATGCGATGGACATTTACCCGGCCGCTGCGGAGGTCATCCGCGACGTTCCTGTAGACCAGCCCGTACTATGCTTGCGCCCGCATGCGGCTACCCGCGCCGCACGCTGGTTCCTTGAGCATTTTCCGGGCAACACGCTTTATGCGGTGAAGGCGAACAGCTCGCCTCTGATCATCAACACACTATACGAAGCAGGCATCCGCCATTACGACGTGGCGTCCGCCACCGAATTGCGAACCATCGGTGCGCTGCCGGGGGCTGACATGCACGTCATGCACCCGGTCAAGCCGCGCCGGTTAATCGCCGAAGCGTACCATGATTTCGGCGTGCGCACCTTCGCGCTCGATTCTGAAGCCGAACTCAGCAAAATCCTGGCCGAAACCGGCGGCGCCAAGGACCTGACGCTGGCTGTGCGTCTGGCCTGCCCCTCGACCTACAGCGAAATTTCGCTGGAGGACAAGTTCGGCGCGCCCTGGAACGAGGCTCCGGCGCTGATCCGCAGCGCACGCCAGAAGGCCGGGAAGCTGTGTGTCACCTTCCATGCCGGCTCGCAGATGATGTGCGCCGCGGGCTACGGCCAGGTGCTGCGCCACGTCTCCAAGCAGATCGTGCGCGCGGCCACGATGGCCGATATCATCGACGTGGGCGGCGGGTTTCCCTCGCGCTATCCGGGCATGGAGCCGCCTGCTTTCGAGAGCTACCTGGACGAAATCCGCGCGGCTTTCGACAGCATGGCGGTGAGCCACGGCTGCGAACTTTGGTGCGAGCCCGGCCGCGCGCTCGTGGCCGAAGCGGAGTCGGTGATCGTGAAGGTGGACGGCCGCCGCGGCGATACGCTTTACATCAACGATGGCGCCTTCGGTACGCTTTACGACGCGGCGCACTGCAAATGGGTGTTCCCGGCGCGGGCCTACTCCTCGCGGGGGATTCCGCTCGATTCTCATAGCCTTGCGCCGTTCCGCCTATACGGCCCGACCTGCGATAGCGCCGATTTCCTGCCCGGCCCCTTCATGCTGCCGCCCGGCATCGGCGAAGGCGACCTGATCGAGATCGGCAATATCGGCGCCTATGGCCGGGTGATGGCCGGCCATTTCAACGGCTTCGGCTATTACGGCGAGGCGATCCTCACGGACGAGCCGATGCTGTCCATGTATACGGGCCAGGAAAACCGCGCCGTCTCGGGGCTCCGCTAATTCCCGCCCATTCCGCCACCCTGGAAAGCGCGGCGCGCTTATCCGGGGTGGTGCTGGCCGTGACTTTCGCACCGCCAGGAAGAAACCTGCGCGTGTGCTTGCGCTATTTCTAAGAATTCTGTCCGCCAAAAGCTTGCCCCTGGTAGATTTTTTTCCCCCAGCGCATGCTTTTTACTGAGACGCGGAAGAAAAAGCGAAAAATCCGCAAAAATTCCAGCGGCCCGCGGAACCAAGGCGGCAGGTGGCTGTTACATCCTCACAGCCTCAGGCGGAGGCTTTGCCACAGCAAGCACCACAGGAGTAATTATGGCCTCCCAACGTCCCCGTAAATCCGGCCTGGCTTCCAATCGCGGTTTCGCCTCGATGGATGCCGAGAAGCAGCGCGCAATTGCCTCCAAGGGCGGCCAAAGCGTACCGGACGAAAAGCGCAGCTTCAGCCAGAACCGCGAGCTGGCGGCGCAAGCTGGCCGCAAGGGCGGACAGAACGTTTCCGACGAAAACCGCAGCTTCTCACGCAACCGGGATTTGGCCGCGCAAGCCGGACGCAAGGGCGGACAGGCAAGCCACAGCAGTAAGACCCGCGAGCATCGCCCGCTCTAACCTGAGCCATGCGCGGCCTGCCCGCCGGATTTGAGCGGGCGGAGCCGCGCGGCCTCAACTCCAGGGAGGAGACGCCCGCACAGCGTTCAAGCCGTTCCGGCGCAACGGCAAAAGCCAAACCAAAAATGCCCAAATAAACGCGCAGGGCTCTCGTCACTCATCCGGTCCGGTTTTCGGATTCGCGCCACTGGGGGCGCAGCGCGGAACAATCCAGAGAAAAAACAGCGACGGCAGTCCGGCTTTTCTGGATTGCGGTGGCGGCGGGCATCATGACCGGGTTTTGTACAAACGCCAATTTCCGCTTTCCCCGGCCTCGCGATACGGCTATGCGTTGCCCAGGTGACTAAGGGTCCGCTCTGAAACTAGTGAGCTATCCGGCTAGCGCTTTTGGCCGCCTGCTTCGCTGCAAAAAGGGTTACATATCTTGGAGATACGCCCTTTTTTGCGCCTTGCGGCGGGCTAAATCTCCTGCGCCACATGGCTCACTTCTTTCAGAGCAGCTCCAACGCGACGGAACATGACCATGGAACGCTTTTTTGGCGGCAGCCCGGCCGCCGTCATTTTGCAGCTTGCAATCGCCTCGATCATCATCGGGGTGGTGTTGTCTTTCTTCGGGTTCAACCCAACCAATCTCTACGATGCGGTGATGAGGCTCTCCGATTGGATTTCCTCGCTGGGCCTGGATGCAGTCAAGAAAGTGCTGCGCTATCTGGTGCTGGGTGCAATCATCGTCGTCCCGCTTTGGCTGCTCACACGCGTGTTCAGCTATTTCGGATCGCGCCGTCAGAAGTAGCATCCGGGGGGAATTGCTGGAGGGGCCTGGTGATGGCCTGCCCGCTACCGTCAGCGTGTTGATCGTCTCGAATATCGCACACCCGCCGCCAGCAATCGCGGGCTTCGCGCCACGCTCATGGCCTTCCATGCGGTGCGTACCGCCAGCCTTGGACTCCGCCACCCGGCGCCGGAGCAGGCGCCGTTCCGCTTGATGCATGCGCGCCCAATAACCGCGTTCTGCCAAAGACCCGTGGTTTCCGATTTGTAAATCTATTTTCGTTACACCCTGACTCACTGAGGCTCCGAGAGAAAGTGCTTGCCGAGTTCCGCAAACAGGATTCTGCTGGCGGCATGATTCGCGGTGGCTTATTGAGCGCAGAGTAACTCAAGGAACCGGTCTCGCTGGCCCGCGGCGGCTTGGCGGAGCACCGGGTTGCACGCCGGGCGAATTCCATCCTGCTTCTGGACGATGGCTGGAGCTGCGAGCGGGTGGCCAAGGCTCTCTATCTGGATGACGATACGGTCAGAAACTGGCGTAAGCTTTACGAAGACCGCGGGATT
>JBNKTW010000032.1:0-3515 GCA_050298295.1 Rhodomicrobiaceae bacterium | reverse complement strand
TATTGGGGCATGAACGACGAGAGCTTCGTCCACTTCGGCGAGCGCATTGCGCAGGAGCTGGGCGGCGTCTTCAAGATCAAGGGCAAGCAGGCCATCCTCGCGGACAAGACCGGGGGCAGCATCTCCGGGGCCGCGCTTGCCGTTGTCATGGCCACATGGGGCGGCAACTTGATTTCCTGGGATATGACGCCACGCATGGGCCGGATGGAATACTCCGCCATGGGCGCCCGCTGGTACGACCTCGCTAAGGCGAAATGGAACCGGGAGAAGGAGAGCGTCAAGAACGCGGACGGCGGGGCGGAGGCCGAGCACAACGACCGCTTCTCGCGCGCCGATAAGGACGAGGCCAAGGGGAAGGCAAAGAACCACGCCAAGGACAGCGAGAAGGAGAAGGGCGGCGGCTCCGCGGTCATCGACGGGACCGCGTCGGCTATCCCCGGCGGAACCTGCGTCATCGCCGGCGCCCGCCCTGGCATCGATGGCCCCTGGCGCATCGAGGAAGTGCAGCACGAATTCTCCCGCTACGGCTGGACAACGCAGCTAAGCCTGAAAATGCCTCCTGGAGCATCCGGCTGATTGCTCCTCATGCAGAGGCAAGCATTTGAGTCTTGGCCAGCGGATAGATGCTGGAAATGGCAGCTTCGTTTCCGGTTGAAGAAGGCCGTTTTGCGGAAGTCCCGGGTTTCGAAAACTGTTTGAGCGTCGATGTTTGCTTTCAGATCTTTAAGCGGAAGCTCGCAGGGGGCAGCCTTCGGCAGCGCAGCAGCGCCTGAAGGAATGATGTGGACACTGTCTTCGGTCGCATTGGTGTGGGCGCTGATCGAGGATACTCTGGTTCAGAAAAGTCTCTCGTATGGAGATTCGCAATGAACGACCTGGAACATCCTGTCTATTGGCAGGGGCGGCAATGGGCTGTAACCGGTTACGGCATTGAGACCGTCGATGAGCCATATCACTATTTTTGGGAGAAAGAGCGCCTCGGCTTACTTGAAAACGATGGGCTGTGTTTTCGATTCCCAATGCACATCCTCGAAAAGACGTGGCTCGACGTCGAGGACATGCTTGCGGCCTGGGATCAGGCGATGATCCATCATGCCAAATATTTCTCCGTCATTCCTCCCGGCTGGAAGGATGAGCTTGATCTGTTTGTTCGCGCTCGCAGCCGTTGGGTAGCCTAATCGCATGCGAAGGGGGCAGTAGGCCGTTAACACACCAAGCGGCTCAAAAAACTTTTTTAGATCGGCATGCCCGCTTTCTGGTCGCTTTGCAGTCCACTCCGGATCAAGCTACGAACGGTGGAGGTGGGCCAGGACGAGACGCAGTCGTGTACTTTGGAGACTGCCGGGTTTAACAGCTACGAACATCATTCGGCTCGCGAGCACACCTGGCGCGGCGGGCATGCGTCGAAGCTGCCTACACGGAAATCGTTGGATAAAGATCTTCCATCAGATTTCTGAGCGCCATCAGTGCAGCGGCATCATCCTGAAACAGCTTCAAGACCGCAGCGCGATAGGTATCCTTATCGGCGATCTTCAATGTCTTGATAATGCCGTCGAATGCTCGGCTCTGGCGAATCGGATATCGGGTCAAAAGCCCATCCCAGTCCTTCGCAGCTGTCAGAGCATCAAATCTTTTCTCCTCGGCGTCGCGCAGCGCTTTGATGTCGACCTTTACCTCGATTGCGTCGTCATCGACCACGCTCGTCCGATTTGGCAGTTGTCTCATGAAATCGCGGCGCGCGGAGCGTGTGATCGCACTCGCGACTAGATTGTTTCTTTCCTCCCGGACAGCATCGACTGCGCTTGAAATTGCACTTGCGGCAGCCGCGTCGGCATCTGCGCCCGTCAGCACAGATTGCCGCTTCGCCACTTTCTCGATCGTCAATTGATGGTAGTAAAACGCTTCCACTGAATAGTAAGATAGCGCCCACACGCCAAGCGTCCGCAAGCGGGCCACCTCGTCAGGCGACCTTTGATCATTGTCGACTATACCCCAGGCCTTCACCCAATGCAGACCGGTTACAGCTCTCAGTCCTTGCACGGCATGTTCGACATCCTTGCAAGTCTCTTTCGGCAGAACCGACACGCCCGGAAAGATAAGGCTGTAGAGTGGCGCATCCAAACTGCTTGCCCTCCCTTCCACGAATACAATTTTCCGGCGCGCGCCCAACAGATCAGCCTTCAAGAGTTCGTCGATTTCGGTCCCTGGCTCCAACAGATCAATAGACCATGAATTGACGGATTGGCCGGAATACTCGCACCCCCTGACAAGCAGTGTCGATGCTGACGGGGTATCGAGGGGTAGCATCAGCTCATGAGTTGAAACTATGAACGAACAGTCCCTGCGCCTGTCGAAAAGGAGCCGTAGCAGGGGCGAGATGATCGACCGATGCAAATGGCGCTCAGGCTCGTCGATAAGCAGAAGTGTGCCTGGTTGGGCAGTCAGGATATTTGCGGCAATGAGGAAAGCGTTCCTCTCCCCGTCGGACAGTTCCGCTACGCTGTACGGTGCGCCGCTGTTCTTCCGCGCTACGATCCTCTGACGTTCCTCAAGCGCAATCTCGATCGGTATGTTGGACAGTCGCATAAGTTCGTTAATCACCTGAATCGGTGGCTCAACCCTGCCTTCATTGACTGCGCCAGATATGTCATCTGCTCTTACGAGGTCCGCGATCTTGCGCGCCAGCATCGTATCTGCGTCGATCAGGTCATAAATCGCCATATGCGCTCGGACTGCAGCATTCCACTCGCGATACCGCGCGTGGGGCTGGGCGTCTCTAGAGCGAAAACTAACCTCGAGCTCCTGGCGGCCACGGGGCGTCATGTCGAGCGAATTCGACTCGAACCAAGTCTGCCGATGCGCAGCGATCCGTTTGGCGCGGGCCTGATGCCGCTTGAACAACCACGAGACCAAGCTTGATTTGCCGGTGCCATTGGCACCCAACATGTACATGATATCGCCCGGGCCGAGCGTGAACTTCAGGTTCGGATCGGGACCGCGAGGCACGTCGAATGAGAACTGATTCGTCATGCCCTATTGTAGCTTCTCGGGCGGATCAGATCCAAGCGCGAGCCCGCAGACAACCGAGCCAACACTTCGGCTTGGTAGTCGCGGTCTGCATTGTTTGCCATAACCTAGGCGGCCTAGAATTGGTTCGCTGCGGATGACTACATCGGGTCAACTTTGGGATTGCCCTGACCTCTTCGCCTTTGACGGCAATCGAATCAGAAAGCCGACGCCGCGCACTTGAGACTACAAGAGTACCGCGATGTCTCTTCGCGACCCGATGCGGCCCAAATAGTCCAGAGCCCGCTTTCCCGGCGGGCTTTTTCATATCCACAACGCAACCCACCAAGCCCGCCCCCCGGCGGGCTTTTTTTATGGAAGGAAGGGACATGGCACTGACGCCAGCACAAACGAGGCAAGGCTACCTCAACCTCTGGGCCGCGATGTCGATCCTCGCCGGCCGCCGTCTCGCGCTGAATACCGTCGTTGCGAAGATCGTCCAAGGCCGG
>JBNKTW010000031.1:0-4332 GCA_050298295.1 Rhodomicrobiaceae bacterium | reverse complement strand
GCCCCGAACGCGGCTTCGCGCGTATCGGACTCCACATCACGACCCGTGTAATCGCGAGCTACCTGCACAGCGGCCGCAGCGGTTACGGAAGGGTCTGCGGTCAGGCGTGAAAACGCGGCATCGAACGCGGCCTCATCAGTTCCGGCTGCGCTCAGTGCGGAGAGATGTCGGGTAACGTTCACTCCGGACGATGAAAGAGGATGCTCGACCGTATTGCGCGGCGTCCAAGGCTTGCTCCCGGCGAGCGCCGCCTCGGCGTCCTTTTTCCTGTCCCAGTACTCGGTGCTTTCACGCGAATTGGGCTGACCATCCGGAGTCAAGGTACCGAGATAGTAGCCCGCCGCGCTTTTGCAGACCGTGAGAGCCGGTTCGTCGCTTTGCGGCTCCATAGTCGCGGCGAGATCGCCGCGCACCTGCTCGAACCGGCGCTGCCAACGTGGCGTCTGGCTGTGAAGCGCTATCGCCGCGTCAAGCTCGCCGCGCGCGGTTTCGAGGATGTTGAGAAAGCGACGCGCCTCCGCATGCGCACCATTATCCGCGGCCCAGCGCTCGCAGACTGCCTGCGCCGCCTCAACATTTTGGGCCAGCTTCGCGGCATCGTCGGGATGCTTTGTATCCGCCGCCGGGTCCACAAGTGCCCACCGGCACGCAACGGCTTTCAGCTCTTCCAGACTGCCGATGGGGCGGGGGGTGTCGGTTCTGCTCTGCTCCGCCGCATCGCGGAAACCGCCCGTAATCAGAAACTCCCGCGTCGCACTCCGGACATAGGCGATATGATCTGGCGGCGTTTCCTCGCCCCGATCCTCCCGCCATTTTGCTCCAGTCGCCCAGGACTGAACTTGATCCGCGCGGTCCTGGATCTGTTGCGCAACCCCCTCATGGACGCTTCGCCAGCCCGGATTCTTCCCCGCCGATCCCCTGCTCGTCGCGGCAGCGCGGCTAAGCCTTTCAGCAGCCCACTGCAGAACCAGTGACATCTTCGCCTCAGGCTTGCCAACGGACGCGTTGAGCGTGGGCATGTACTCCTTGGCGCGCGCAACAGCCCGGTCCCGATCTTCCTCACCAAGAAGACGAAATCCGTCGAAGCGCCCGTCCTCGACTACGAGCTGGTCCCACGTCCCCTCCGTGTCCCGGTAGACCACCGGCATGGACGCGAGGTCCACGCCTTTGCGGGCCAGATCGGCGATGACCGCTTCGGCGTCGTTGGTCACGCTGCGGGGGCCGTTCTCATCAGTGACGCAGATGACACCATCGACAACTGCCCAGCTATAGACGGCTTTTGTCATAAGAGCAGGCTCACTCATGACGCAATACCCCGTGCAATTGAGTCAGCCTACATACTATCCTGAAAACAGCATCACTTAAAGTCGTTTTCTAAGATTTACACGATTTTATGTAAGGGTGGATTATGTCGTTTAGAGCATAACGCGAGACGTAGCTTTCAAATCTCAACGTGTTACGAAACCGGAGACTTGTCGGATACTAATGGCGCCGAAATAGCGACTGTCAAAACTGGCGGGATTGTAGTCGGAAACAAGCCACACCTTTCCCACTACGGCGGTGTGAGTGCCTTGGGCGACCGGCGTCAGTATCCGTCCCCGGCTGTCATGGCGGTGGGCGGCCGAATTGGCGATGAGGCGGCCATTGACCGCGATACCATCGCCGCTGACCTCGATGCGGTCCCCGGCGATGGCGGCGACCGGCTTCAGAAGCGGCTCATAGCTGCCGGGACACCGCCCCCCGCCGATATAGCCACGGCGGCGCGCCTCTTGGAACATGGGCGTGTCCGGCGGGCAGAGGCTGACGATATCGCCACGTGCTATGGGACGATCGAGAGGGTAGACCCGCCACAAGCCTGGCGGCAGGGAGGTGGTGTGGTTGATGCGCCATCCGGCGGTGTACGCAAGTTCCGTTCCCAGCCAGACTGCCGCGGCGGCACCCCACAGGATGAACACCGGAATGGCGCGTCTCAAGCTGCTGCTTCCTCGCCGTCCTTGGGATCATCCAACCGGAACACGCGTCGTTTTGGCGTTTGCGCCACCCCCTTGTCTCCGGCCGGTGTCGGCATATTGGCACGGGCGGAAAACGTCGGGTCACGGAAGTACAGGCTCTGCGTGCCGAGGATCGGTGCGTGACCGGCCATGAAGATCAGCATGTCACCCGGCTCAGTGATGGCACCATTTTCGTCCTTCGCAGCACCCTTCAGGCGCATCACTTCGTCGGGCGTTATCAGCGGCCTGGCAACTTGATGGAACGTCTTGGCGACGTGGTTGAGAACCGCGCCGTGCCGCGCGCCAGAGACCGTGACGTCCTCCTTCACGATCGTCATGGTCCCGGCCTCGTCCGACAGCCACTTTCCCGTCTCATACCGGTTCGGCGCGAATGCCACGCGGACGTGGCAGTTGGACAGTATGCTCTCTTCCTGTCCATAGGCGCCGCGCAACTGCGTGATGTCCTGCATGATGAGATACGCCTTGATGCCGTAACCGGCGATATAGGCCAAGCTGTCTTCGAACACTTCGAGATTGCCGAGGCTCGGGAACTCATCGAGCATGAGCAGGAGCCGATGTTTATGCGGCATCACGCCATCCTTCATCGCGGGGCGCAGGAGCACGCGCACGATCTGGTTGATAACGAGGCGGATGAGGGGCTTCATGCTGTCCTTATCCTCGGGCCGCACAACCAGATAGAGCGTCACCGGCCTATCGCTGTTCATGAGATCCAGCATGCGGAAATCACTGCGTGAGGTGTTCTTGGCGATCAGCGGATCTCGATAAAGCGACAGGAAGGACAAGGCGGTGGAGAGCACCGAACCGCGCTCTTCCGGCGGCCGGTCAGCCTGCTGTTTGGCCGCACTCGCGATGATTCCGTGCACCTTGCTATCCGCCCCCCACTTGTTCAGCTTCATATCGCGATACAGCCCGTCGATGGGACGATTGGGATCGGATAGCGCGCATGCGACATCGGTCAGCGTACCGCTCCGCCCCTCCGCCCGCGCCTTGTAAAGCATATGCAGGATGACACCCACGAGCAGCGCGTGGCTCGTCTTCTGCCAGTGATCGACCAGGCCCTTGCCATGTGGATCGACCAGCATGGTGGCGATGTTCATGGCATCTTGGTATTCGCGGTCCGTGCCGAGCCTGATTTCCTCCAACGGATTGTACGCAACACTTCCCTCCTCCGCCCCCGGATCGAACCGCAAGACACGGTTTCCGGCTCCGTCCTGCCGCCAGCCGGCGGTGATGTTCCACAACTCCTCCTTCAGGTCGAGGACAACCGCGGACTCCTGCCAGGACAGAAGCGTGGGGATGACCAGGCCGACGCCCTTGCCCGACCGTGTGGGCGCGATGGCGGCGATGTGCTCCGGGCCGCTGTGCCGCAAGTAGCAGAGCCTGCCGCGCGCGTCGCGCCAGCCACCGACATAGACGCCGCCGGCGGGCTTGCCGCGCCGTGGCAGAAGGCCCGTCGCCTTGATTTCAGCCGCGCTGGCCCAGTGCGCGGTCCCGTGGATACCTTCGTGACGCTGCGCCGATCGCCCCTGCATGCCGAGCGCCAAGAGCGCGCCGAGGGAGGCCGCGATGCCCGTCAGCCCAAGCCCGGCATCGAACAGGACGAAGGCCGATGGCGCGGTCGCATGCCACCGCCCATACCAGCCAATCCACGCCCAGGGGGCGTACCACTGGCCGATCCACGGATCGCCAAGGCTCGGATGATAACCGAATTGCGCCGCCAGATATTGCGTGGCAAAGCTGCTCAAGGCGAGACCAGCAACCGCTATGGCTGCCGTTGCGGCGATGATCCGCGAAGATCTCTTCATCGCTGTTGCCCCCTTTCGATCTGTCGCGCTGGCGATACCTCCACCGGCTCACCGGGCGTATGCGCAGGCAGGGCGGAGGCCTCCGCCGCCGTCATGGGCAGCACCAGGATTTCATCGCCTTTGCGCAATAGCAGCGCCTGCGCGCCTTCGCCGAGCGGCTGCAGACCCTCGAATGTCGCTGCGCCCGCGTCGGCGTCGGTCCAGAAGCGGTGTGCTGGCAGATCGGGCTGCTCGCTCTGCGCCGCGTTGCGTCCAGCCACGAAGACGGTTGCCGCCAGATGCACATCCTCACGTTCGAAGACACCGATGAGACGCACGCGCTCTTGCTCATCGCCCGTGGTTGCGAAGCGCAGGTCCATCTGGTCACGCGCGGCAATCTCGATCATTGCCTGCCGCCGCTCCGGCGCCGAGTGGGCAATATCAACCTCACGCGTAGGGGACCGGGCCGCGGCAATGGCAAGCGTCAGCGCGATCGCGATCCGGCTCTCCCACTCGATCGTGACCCCCTGGCTGCC
>JBNKTW010000030.1:0-38659 GCA_050298295.1 Rhodomicrobiaceae bacterium | reverse complement strand
TCATGGTTAATTCAAATATGGTAAACGCACGCTGCGTCCGCCGGTTTTATCGCGTTTTCGCGCGATTTTTACTGTTTTTCGTGTAATTTTTGCTGTCAGAAAATCCCGTTAAATATGTTCCAATATTTGATATTAACCATCCCCATCCGCCCCAAGAGCGCCTTTCTCTTGCTATATCAAGGTGTTATGCCATTTACGCTTATTCAAGATGTACCTGCTATATTGTTTCAAAATCGAAGATCGCCTTTCCGGCCTTCAAAATGGATTCCTTTGCGCCCCAGGAGCGTCAGTATGCCATCATAACGGAGCACACGGCGGCCGGAGAGCCGCCCGGCAAAGGGGCGGCCATGATACACCCGCGCGAATGGATGGAAGCGCGCGGGGTAAGTTAGAAGCTTGCCCCTGCACATAAGAATCATTCCATCTTGGGCCTACGGGTGGATCAGCAGCGTGCCGGGGCCGATCTCCTTAGCGGGGCACTCCCCGTGCGAGGACAGCGCCGCGCATAGCACCCGCCAAACGTTTCCGGCATCGAAGCGCGCGCCTTTCCCGGCAAGCCGGCCGAAATTGTCTGCCGCTATTGCCACGGAGGCATCGCCTACGGTCACGCACCCGTCTTTGTAAGCGCCGCTGTCCCGCTTGAGCAGGATTCTTGCGCCCAGGAACAAAACGCCGGCGCCGATCAGCAGGGCGTGCCACTTCATGGCGAGCAGCAGGCATACGATCCCCGCCACGATCATGAACTCGCCTGCCGTACCCAGTGCGCCAAGGACAAAGGCTAGCTTGAGGCCCGTCTGTTGCTGGAGCGCGGACGCTAGATCCTTGGGCGTTATGGCAAAGCTGTCCAGCCGGTCCGGAAGCCCGATCTTGCGGCGGGTGCCCACCGATATCAACGCGCGGCGCAGAGCGTAAAACGCCATCGCGTTCATGCAGCGGATATTGTCCGCACCGCTGCGTCCACTCAGATGCCGCCAAACAATGTCATTCAGGTCTCCCGCGGTCCTGCACGCCTCAAGTTCGGCGTCAGTGAATTTGATCGCAAAAACTTCTTCGAGATCCTGGATCAGGTCGAGTTCATCACCGTCGCCAGCGAGACCGAGCGATTTTCTCACCGGACTGCCCCTTTCCAGCTAAACGCGCGAATAGACATCCTCCAGGCGCACGATATCGTCCTCACCAAGATACGGGCCGGACTGCACCTCGATGATCGTAAGCGGGATCAGCCCCGGATTTTCCAGCCGGTGCTCCGCGCCGAGCGGTACATAGATCGACTGGTTTTCCGTGAGAAGCTTCGCCTCGCCGCCGATGGTGACGCGCGCCGTTCCCTTCACCACGATCCAATGCTCCGCGCGGTGATGGTGTTTTTGCAGCGAAAGGCTGCCGCCGGGCTCCACGACGATCTGCTTGACCTGATAGCGCTCGCTCAAATGCAGCGTCTCGTAGCAGCCCCAGGGCCGGTGCACGGTGAGGTGCTGCTCGGCTTCGATGCGGCTGGCCGAGGTAAGCTGCTGCACCACCTCCTTGACCGTGCTGCTTTCGCCGCGCCTGGCGACCAGTGTCGCGTCCTTGGTGCTGATGACGATGACGTCGTCGACGCCGGCCACCGCCACCATGCCGCTCTCGGCGCGCACATAGCAGCCCCGGGTGTTTTGCAGGAGAATGTCGCCACGCGCGACATTGCCGGCCTCGTCTTTCGCCGCGGCCTCGAAAAGCGCGTCCCAGGTGCCGACATCGCTCCAGCCCGCTTCCAGCGGCACGAGCACGGCCTTCTCCGTTTTCTCCATGACCGCATAGTCGATGGAATCGGAGCGGCATTCCCTAAAGCAGGGATCGAGGCGGATGAAGTTGAGATCCTTGGTGGCGTTCTTGACGGCGTCGTGCGTCAGGCGGACCATATCCGGCTCGAAGCGGCCAAGCTCGTCGAGAAAGGCCTTCGCACCGTAAAGAAAAATGCCGGCGTTCCAGAAATAGCCGGGCTCTTCGCAAAGCCGCGCCGCCGTTTCCTTGTCCGGCTTCTCCACGAAGCGCTCGACCGGAAGCACGCCGCCCTGGCCGGGGCCGCCCTGCGTCTTGACATAGCCGTAGCCTGTTTCCGGTTTGGCGGGTTTGACGCCGAAAATGACCAGCGCGCCATCCTTGGCGGCATTGGCGCCGGCTTCCACCGCGTCGAGGAAGGCGTGCGTATCGCCGATATGGTGGTCCGAGGGCATGAGCAGCACGATGGCGTCAGGCCCATGCCGTTCGATGGCCAGATGCGCGGCGACGGCGGCCGCGGGCGCGGTGGAGCGGCCTTCCGGCTCAAGCACGATGCCTTTGAGCGGCAGCCCCGCTTTTCTAAAGGCGGCGGCGACGCCAAAGCGGTTCTGTTCGTTGGCGATCACGAATGGCGGCGTGTAGGGCGGGGTGGAAGGCAGGCGGCGCGCGGTGTCGGCCAGTAGCGGCTCGCCACTCACCAGGGGATGAAACTGCTTCGGATGCCGCGCCCGGGACAAGGGCCAAAGCCTCGAACCCGCTCCCCCCGCGAGGATCACAGGAATTATCATCGCCAGCTCCTATGCAGTTAGCTAAGCTTATGAAATGGCCGGAAATCGGGACGAATTCAAGCTCTAGTTTCAGGCTCGCGCCGCTGCCCCCTATTTCCACGGCCCCTGCATCGGGTCTACCCGCCTGTCCGGCTCATATGCCGCGCCACTGTGGGCTTCTTTTCGCCCCGCCCGATGACAAAGTCGTGGCCCTTTGGCTTGCGGCCGATGGCCTCGTCAATCGCGGCGTTTAACAGCTCGTCCGAGGGGCTCGCCCTGAGCGGCGCGCGCAAGTCCGCCGCATCGTTCTGGCCGAGGCACATATAGAGCGTGCCGGTGCAGGTGACGCGCACGCGGTTGCAGCCTTCGCAGAAATTGTGGGTGAGCGGCGTAATGAAGCCGAGCAGGCCGCCGGTTTCGCGCACCCGCACATAGCGCGCGGGGCCGCCGGTGCGGTAGGGGATGTCCTCAAGCGTGAGGCTCTCCATGAGACGCGAGCGCACCGCCGAAAGCGGCAGATACTGGTCCGTGCGGTCGCGCTCTATCTCGCCCAGCGGCATGGTCTCGATCAGCGTCATGCCGTGCCCCTCGCCATGGCACCAGCGCAGCATGTCTTCGATCTCGTCCTCGTTGAAGCCCTTCAGGGCAACCATGTTGATCTTGATCTTGATGCCCGCGGCTTGCGCGGCGTGGATGCCGTCCATAACCTTGCCCAGGTCGCCCCAGCGCGTAACCTCCCGGAACTTGTCCGCATCGCGGGTGTCGAGCGAAACGTTAATCCGGCGTACGCCGCAGGCCGCAAGCTCGCTTGCATATTTGGCGAGCTGGCTTGCATTGGTGGTGACGGTCAGCTCCTCCAGCGCACCGCTTTCGATGTGCCGCGACAGCGCCCGGAACAGCCACATGATGTTCTTGCGCACCAGGGGCTCGCCGCCGGTCAGCCGCAGCCTGCGCACGCCCTTGGCGATAAACGCGCTGCACAGCCGGTCCAGCTCCTCCAGCGTGAGCAGATCGGCGCGGGGCAGGAACGTCATGTTCTCAGCCATACAATAGACGCAGCGGAAATCGCAGCGGTCCGTCACCGACACGCGCAAATAGGTTACTTGCCTGCCGAAGGGGTCCACCATGGCGCCGCTGGCGGGAGCCAGCGCGGAGGGGGGAGCTTGAAGGGTCATGGACGCGGCCCCGAACTCTGGTTTCGGTTGTTTTTCTAAATATGGTGGGAGCTTAGCACACTTGTAGCAATCCGAAAGGAGGATGCGGCCAATATGCGGCGCGGCCGTGCACAGCGCTCAGCCGGCCAAGGCCGAGGCGAGGCCCGCGACGCTCTTTAGATTATGGCAGGGGCGCATTTCGCTGACGTGGCGGTCAAGCTCGGCGGCCCCAGCGGCAAGTGGCGCATAGCCGTCGTAGCGCAAAAGCGGGTTCACCCAGATCAGCCGCCGGCAGGATGCGCGCAGCCGCCGCGCCTCCCGCGAAATGCCTTCGCCGCCCGAGCGGTCCAGGCCATCGGTGAACAGCAGCACGGTGGCGTTCTGGCCAAGCACGCGCCGCGCCCAGATTTTGTTGAAGGCGTGCAGGCTTTCGCCAATGCGTGTGCCGCCGGACCAGTCTTGAACCTCGCCCGCTGCCTTCGCCATGGCGGCATCGGGGTCGCGGTCGCGCAAGATCCGCGTCACGTTGGTCAGCCGCGTGCCGAACAGGAAGGCGTGCACGCGTTCGCCGCTGTTGATGAGCCCATACAGGAAATGCAGGAACACGCGGGCGTAGCTGTCCATCGAGCCCGAAATATCGCACATCACCACCAGCGGGGGCGCGCGCCGCTGCCGCACTTTGTACAGCGGCAGAATGCCCTCCGGCCCGCGCGAGCCGGCTTGCCGCAGCATACGCCGCAAATCCAGCCGCCTGCCGCCGCCCGTGCCCTTGGGCGAGAAGCGGCGCGTGGCACGCTTGGCGAGGCGCGCGGCCAGCTCCGCCATCGCCACCCGCACCAGCCGGAGCTCATCCGCCGTCATTTGCTCGAAGTCTTTTTCCGCGAGGATCTCAAGATCGCTCGCCGTACCGCGCGCGTCGATTTCCATCTGCTCGCGCTCAACCGCCTGCTCCGCCCCCTGGCGCAGAAACAGGCTATCGGCCAGCCGCCGGGCCATGGCATCGCGCGGCGCGCCCGAATTGCGCAGGTTCGGCACCATCACCGAGAGAAGCTGCTGGATGTAGCCGGGATCGCGCCAGATCAGGTGGAAGGCCTGGTTGAAGATGTCGCGCTCGGAAGGGCGGCTCACGAAGACGGCGTGCAGGGTCCAGTAGAAGACCTTCGGGTCGGAGAGGCCCGCCGCGAGTACGGCGGCGACCGCTTCATGTACCTTCGCCGGGCTGGCGGGCATACCCGCCGAGCGCAGCACGCGCGCAAAGCCCAGGATGTTTGCGGCGAGACGCCCGCCATCCGCCTTTGCGGTTACGATATTCGCGTCGAGCCGCCTAGCCATCACGCGCCTGCTTGCCCGCCGGAGGTGGTGCCTTGAACTGAGGACATAACCCCTCACCCCAGCCCTCTCCCCATGGGAGAGGGAGTCCGGCTGTGCCCGCTGTTCGGACGTCCCCTCTCCCAGAGGGAGAGGGACAGGGTGAGGGGTTGAACCCTTCGATCATGTCCCAACCTCGCGTCCGGCACCTTGGGGATGGCGCACCCGTTCAAGCATCACCCCTCCGCCGCAAATGCCGCCTCCCGCGAGTGCGACTTCACCTGCTCCAGGAGCCGGGCGGCCTCGCTGCCCTGGATGCGGGCGATATCGTCCTGGTACTTGAGCAGCGTGCCGAGCGTTGAATTCACGGATTCGAGGTCGAGCGCGACGCAGTCGAGCGAGGTCAGCGCCTGCGCCCAGTTGATGGTCTCGGCGATGCCGGGGCTCTTGTAGAGGTCCATCGCGCGGATCGACTGCACGAAGCCCACGATCTCCGCCGTCAGCGCCGCCGGAGCCTCGGGCAGCTTGAGCCGCAGAATGTCCGCCTCGCGCGCGGCCGTGGGGTAGTCGATCCAGCAATAGAAGCACCGGCGCCGGACCGCGTCGTGAACCTCCCGCGTCCTGTTGGAGGTCAGGACGGTGATGGGAGGTTCAGCGGCGCGGACCGTGCCAAGCTCGGGAATTGTGATCTGATAATCGGCGAGCACCTCCAGCAGGAACGCCTCGAACGGCTCGTCGGCACGGTCAAGCTCGTCGATCAACAGGATTGGCGCCTTGCCTTCCGCCGATAGCTCAAGCGCCTGTAGCAGCGGGCGTTTGAGCAGATAGCTTTCGCTATACAGATCGCGTTCCAAGCTCGCGGTGCTGACGTGGCCGGCAGCTTCCGACGCCCGGATGTGCAGAAGCTGCCGGCTGTAGTTCCATTCGTAAGCGGCGTTGGAAAGGTCCAGCCCCTCATAGCATTGCAGGCGTACCAGCGGCCGGTTGAGCACCGCCGCCAGCACCTTGGCCACCTCGGTCTTGCCTACGCCCGCCTCGCCCTCAAGCAGGAGGGGTCTCTTCAGCTTGAGGGCGAGGAAGACGGAGGCTGCCAGAGCGTCGCTAGGCAGGTAGCCACCTTTGGCAAGCAGTGCGGCGGTTTCTGCAACGCTGTTGGGAATGGATTGCGTCATGCCAAATCCGGTTGAGTGCTTCGCCACCCTCTCACCCTCCGCCCCTCTCCCGCGAGGGGAGAGGGGAGTTAGGGCATGCCCGTTGAGAAGGCGTTCCCCTCTCCCTTTGCGGGATAGGGGACAGGGATGAGGGGGCCTACGGCGTCACGCGGCGGAAACCGCCTTTTGAGCCATGGCGTTGATGAGCGCCGCCCGGTATTCCGCGCTGCCGTGCATGTCGCTCATGAGGTCCGAAGCCGGGACGCTCACGCCGGCAATCGCGGCGGCGGCGAAGTTGGACTTCAGGGCCTGCTCCATCGAGGGTACGCGGAACACGCCGTTATTGCCCGCGCCCGAGACAGCCACGCGCACCTCGCCCGAGGAGAACATGCCGCCCTTGGACTTCGCCACGAAGACGCTGACCAGGCAATAGCGCGAGGCGCGCTGCTCGAACTTCGCATAGCCCGCGCGCTCCGGGACCGGGAAGCGGATCGAGACGATGATCTCGCCCGGCTCAAGCGCCGTGGAGAACAGGCCCGTAAAGTATTTATCCGCCTCGATCTGGCGCTTGTTGGTGATGACGGTGGCGCCCAGGCCGAGCACCGCCGCAGGGTAATCCGCGGCGGGATCGTTGTTCGCGACCGAGCCGCCGATAGTGCCGCGATGGCGGACCTGGGCATCGCCGATGCCGCCCGCGAGCTTGGCGAGCGCGGGGATGGCGCGGGCCACTTCCGCGCTCGACGCAACCTCGGCATGGGTGGTGGTGGCGCCGATGACGAGCGCGCCGTTATCCCGGCGGATGCCTTTCAGCTCCTCGATGCCGCCGAGATCGACGAGCAAGCTTGGCTTGGCCAGCCGCTGTTTCATCGTCGGAAGCAGCGTGTGCCCGCCGGCCAGGGCGGTGGCGTCCGCCGCCATCAAAGCCTGAGAGGCCGCGGCGACGGATGAGGGACGCACATAGTCGAAATTGTTCATAGCCCTTCTCCTTACTCGGCCGCTTTCTTCATACCGCCGTGGATCGCGCGCCAGACTTTCTCGGGCGTCGCCGGCATATCCATGTGATCGACGCCGAACTCCTTCAGCGCATCGACAACCGCGTTGATGACCGCCGGCGGGGAGCCGATGGCGCCGGCCTCGCCGCAGCCCTTCACGCCAAGCGGATTGTGCGTGCAGGGCGTTCCTTTAAGCGTGTGCACCTTGAAGCTAGGCAAGTCGTCCGCGCGCGGCATGCAGTAGTCCATGTACGAACCGGTCAGGAGCTGGCCGTTCTCGTCGTAGACGGCATTCTCAAGCAGCGCTTGCCCGATGCCCTGCGCGAGGCCGCCATGCACTTGCCCCTCGACGATCATCGGATTGACGACGTTGCCGAAGTCATCCGCCGCCGTGAAGGACACGATCTCCGTCATGCCGGTGGCCGGGTCGATCTCCACCTCGCAGATGTAGGTGCCTGCGGGGTAGGTGAAGTTCTTCGGATCGTAGAACGCGGTTTCCTCAAGGCCCGGCTCCAGGGTCTCGATGGGGTACTTGTGCGGCACGTAGGCGGTGAGCGCGATCTCGCCGAAGGTCTTCTGCCGGTCGGTGCCCTTCACCTTGTAGGTGCCGTTCTCGAACTCGATGTCGCCTTCGGAGGCTTCGAGCAGGTGCGAGGCGATCTTGCGGCCCTTCTCGATGATCTTGTCGAGCGCCTTCACGATCGCCGAGCCGCCGACCGCGAGCGAGCGCGAGCCGTAGGTGCCCATGCCGAATGGCACTTTGGCCGTGTCGCCATGCACGATGTCGACCTGGGCGGCGTCGATGCCGAGCTTATCGGCCACCACCTGCGCGAAAGTCGTCTCATGGCCCTGGCCGTGGCTGTGGCTGCCCGTGAACACGCTGACGCTGCCCGTCGGGTTCACACGCACTGTGGCCGCCTCGTAAAGGCCGGCGCGTGCGCCAAGCGCACCCACAAGGCTGGACGGCGCGATGCCGCAAGCCTCGATGTAGCTGGCGATGCCGATGCCCCGGAGCTTGCCCTTCGCCTTGGCCGCCGCCCGCCGCTGCGGGAAACCCGCGTAATCGGCGAGCTTCAGCGCCTCGTTCAGCGCAGTCTCGTAGTCGCCCGTGTCGTAGACCACCGCGACCGGCGTCTGATAGGGGAACTGGCTTGGCTGGATGAAGTTCTTCCGCCTAAGCTCCGCCGGATCGGCGCCCAGTTCCTGCGCCGCCTTGCTCATCAGGCGTTCGAGGATGTAGGTCGCCTCGGGCCGCCCCGCGCCGCGATAGGCATCGACCGGCACGGTGTTGGTGAACACGGCCTTCACGTTGCAGTAGATCGCGGGTGTGGTGTACTGCCCGGCGAGCAAAGTGCCGTGCAGCCAGGTTGGAATGCAGGGCGCGAAAGTCGAGAGATACGCACCCATGTTGGCCAGCGTCTCGCATTTGAGCCCGATGGCCTTGCCGTTGGCGTCGAAAGCCATCTCGGCGTGGGTGACGTGATCGCGGCCATGGGCGTCCGACATGAAGGACTCGCTGCGCTCGGCGACCCACTTCACCGGCCGGCCAACGCGGGCGCTCGCCCAGGTCACAAGCGCCTCCTCGGCGTAGTGATAGATCTTCGAGCCGAAGCCGCCTCCAACGTCAGGCGCATAGACCCTGAGCTTGTGCTCCGGGATGCTGAGTACGAAAGCGCCCATTAGGAGCCGGATCACATGCGGGTTCTGGCTCGTGGTATAGAGCGTGTACTCGCCCGTTGCCAGATCGTGCTGCCCGATGGCCGCGCGCGGCTCCATGGCGTTGGGCACGAGCCGGTTGTTGATGAGATCGATCTTGGTGACGTGCGCCGCACGCGCGAAAGCCGCATCCGTGGCGGCCTTGTCGCCCAGCTCCCAATCGAAGCAAAGGTTGTCCGGCGCTTCGCCATGGACCGGCTCGCCGCCGCCTTCTAGCGCGCCCGGCATGTTCACAACGGCGGGCAGCTCTTCCAGATCGAGCTTCACCAGCTCGGCGGCTTCCTTGGCCTGTTCGAGGGTTTCGGCCATGATCGCAACGATGGGATCGCCCACATGCCGGACCTTGCCCGCCGCCAGGATCGGATGCTTGGGCTCCTTCATCGGCTGCCCGTGGCGGTCCGTGATCATCCAGCCGCAGGGCACGCCGCCAGCACCTGATGCGTCGATGTCCTCATGCGTAAAAATCGCCACGACGCCGGGCGCCGCCTTGGCCGCCGACGTATCGATGGACTTGAGGCGGGCATGAGCAACCGAAGAACGCAGGAAGTAGCAATAAACCTGGTCCGGCAGGTTGATATCGTCCGTATACTTCCCAAGGCCCTTGATGAAACGGAAGTCTTCGCGCCGCTTAACGGAGGCGCCTATTCCTTGTACCGTCATGTTGTCCTCCCGGCCTTATTCCGCGGCCTTGCGCTGGCTGCTCATGACTTCGGCGGCCATCTCCACCGCTTTCACGATGTTGTGGTAGCCGGTGCAGCGGCAAATATTGCCCTTGAGCCAGTCGCGTATCTCGGGCTCGGAAGGGTTGGGGTTCTTCTGCAGGAGATCGGCGGCGGACATGATCATGCCCGGCGTGCAGAAGCCGCATTGCAGGCCGTGCGCCTCGCGGAACGCCGCCTGTACCGGATGCAGGTCCGTGCCTGCCGACAGCCCTTCGATGGTGGTGACGCGGGCGCCGTCGGCCTGGACCGCAAGCGTGGTGCAAGACTTCACGGAGTTGCCGTTGATATGCACGGTGCAAGTGCCGCATTGAGACGTGTCGCAGCCCACATGTGTGCCGGTCAGCCCGAGTTCCTGCCGCAAAAATTCGGCCAGCAGCATGTTCGCGGGAACATCCGCGCGAACATGTTTGCCGTTCACCACCATGGAAATTTCCGGCATCTCTGCGTTCCTCCAGATTTAATTCAATTTCTCAGGCGCGCCGTTTTTGTAACGATCTTAGGCTGGGGCGCTACCGGCATCCGCGCCAATATGCCACACCCAAAAGCTGCCTGAAAAGCCGGCCTTTGGCATAGCCCCTATAACGTGGTTGGTTTGTGCTCAGAATCTATGCGGAATTGCACTCAATAGGGCTTCAATTTCTTGCGAGCGGGGGGACGCGCGAAATATTTTGCAGAAGTGGCAGTCACTATTGCTAACTATTTTGTTAAAATAATGCGCACATCCTATGCCGCGCCGAAAATCTGCTTGAGCGCGGTGTCGAGATCTTGTGCGGGCGCCTCTTTTACGGCTCCCGAGCCAGTGTCGAAGATGGCGGCGCGCACCTCCGACTGGGGGTAAAGGCGCTGCAAGGCAAGCCTGTAGCAGGCAAGCTGCGCCAGGTGGGCGGGCTTTACCGGACCATTGGCAGGAACGCTGCCGGACTTGTAGTCGAGCACGGTGGCGGTATCTC
This sequence comes from Rhodomicrobiaceae bacterium, assembly GCA_050298295.1. GTDB lineage: Bacteria > Pseudomonadota > Alphaproteobacteria > Rhizobiales > Rhodomicrobiaceae > Rhodomicrobium. The sequence goes on along the minus strand of JBNKTW010000030.1, from coordinate 28,144 downwards.
CGGCCAAGTCGATGCGGTCGGCCTGGCCAAGGATGCTCGCAATTGGCTCGCCATCGGCGCCGGGCACCGTCACGGCGAGGCTCGCTTCGGCCAGTATGCATCCGCCCCGCAGTGCGAGGGCGCCGGTCGCAATGAGCGCCAGCACATGCCGGGCGGCGTCCTCGCTCAGATGCGGAGCCAATTCGCCGGAAAAAGCGGCGGCGATCAGGTTGGCGGCCTTTGCGCGGTGCTCTTCGGGCAGGGCAGGCAGAACCTCCAGAAGCCGGTGGATAAGCGTTCCGCGCGCCTGCGCCGTCTCGCGGTCCGTCTGTGGTGCGCCTGTGAAGGTGGACGGGCCATCGCTGGCAGTCTCCACGATCCGCGAGGGCGAAAGCACGGGACGCACCTGCTGTTCCGGTGCGGGCGCGGCAAGCCAGGAGGGAAGCCGGTCGCCGCCTGCTTCAGACACGCGCTGTGCCGGTGCGCTGGACGCCTGCCACGGCCCTGTCCGCCAAACGGGCCTGCCCGCAAAATCCTGCGCCTCCTGAAGCGTTGGCAGCAAGGCGGCATGGATCGTGGCATACCAGCTCGACGCCGACAGTGAGCCGTTGTGAAAGCCCGTGACGTAAAGCCGGTCGCGTGCGCGCGTCATGGCCACGTAGAGCAGCCGGCCCAGCTCGCGCCGCTCGGCCGCTTTGATGTCATCCTTGGCATCCGCGATGGGCTGCAAGCCGCCGGTGCCCTTCACCGCCCAGACGGGAATGTCCGGCGCGCCGCTGCCGTCATCCAGGAAGTAAACCGGAACCGGCGAGGCGCTCTTGCTGTTGCAGGTATCGGCCAGGATGACGATGTTGGCTTCGAGGCCCTTCGCGCCATGCACCGTTATGATGCGCACCTCGCGCGCCGCCTGATCGGTTTCGCGCTTCACCTCGGAGGCGCTTTTCCGCGCGAAGGACACGAATTCCGCGAGGCTTGCCAGGGGCCGTGCGCTGAAGGTCTCGGCCAGCGCCAGGAATTCGTCGATGGCGTCGAAGCATTCCGCGCCAAGCCGCGCGCCGAAGGCCCTGCGCCCGCCTTCCGCCTCCAGGATGTGCGCGTAGAAATCGAAGGGGCTGAGCGTGCGCGCCAGTTCGCGCCACTCCGCCAGCTTCTCCGCGTGCGCACCGTGGGATGGATCGCATTCCAGCGCCTGCCAGAGCGAACCTTCGCGGCCGTGGGCGAGCTTGAAAAGCTCGTCTTCGCCAAGCCCGAGCAGCGGGCCTTTCAGCACGGTCGCGAGCGCCAGATCGTCCTCCGGCTGGAGCAGCGCATCGGCGAGCACCAGCAAATCCATCACCGCAAGCTCATCGGTGAGCGCAATCCGGTCCGTGCCCGCGACAGGAATGCCCTCGCGTTTAAGCGCGGCTTGCAGCAGGGGCGCCATCGGCTGGCGCTTGCGCAGCAGAATGAGGATATCGCCCGGCTCGATGGACCGTCCGGCGGAGGCAAGCCCCTCGCCGCTGTCGAGCCAATGCCTGATCTGCGCCGCGATACGCGCCGCCAGCACCTCCGAAGGCTTAGGCGCGGGAGCGGCTTCGTCATCGGGCTCCCAGACGCTGCCCTTTTCCTGCTTCTCCCCCTGCTCCGGCTGCCACAGCTCGATCAGCCCGCCGTGGCCCGCGCGATAGGCCAGATGGCGCGCCGCCTCGCTATGTTGCAAGCCCGGCAGCATGCCCGAAACATCGTCAACCGCATCAAGGATCGGCGCGAGCGTGCGGAAGGAGAGGTTGAGATCGGCGGTGCACCAGGAGAAGCCCGCCTCGCCCACCGCGTTCTCGTAAAGCGTGCCGAAAGTCGCCAGAAGCTCGGGCTTGGCGCCCTGGAAGCCGTAGATGGACTGCTTCTCGTCGCCCACCGCGAACAGTGTCGGCACGCAGTCGCGCTGGCCGTGCCCCGCGAAGAAATCCGAGGTCAGCCGCTCGACGATCTGCCATTGCTCGGGGCTCGTGTCCTGCGCCTCGTCGATGAGGATGTGGTCGATCCGCGAATCCAGCTCGTAGAGCACCCACTCGGTGGCTTCCTGGCGGGAGAGCAGGCGCAGGGTTTGCACGATCAGGTCATCGAAGTCGAGCGCGGCGCGGGCGCGTTTCGCGTCCTCGTAGCGCTGGAAAATCGCTTCGGTCAGGCGCAGAAGCGCGGCGCTGGCTTCGACAAGCTTGAGGCCGGAAACTTTCTCGTCCAGGGCAAGGAAGGCATCCTGCGCCGCCAGCAGCCGCTCGAAAAGCCCCGGCGCCCGCTTCTGGAGCGCCTTCGTCATGAGCGACGCCCTCGGATCGCCCTTGCCGGTGGCGAAGGCGTCCTTCAGCGCGGCGAATTTCGCCTCATCGCCCGCAGCCTTCAACGCCACCTCGAACCGCGCGGCCGACTTGATATCGTTCGCCGAGCCGCCGCTTAGCAGCGAGACCGTCTCCGTCAGCGCTTGCGAATCCAGCACTGCCGCGGCGCGCGCAAGAAGCGTTTCTCTCGTGTCTCCGGCAGCGAGATTGAACAGGCGGCGCAGCCTCGTTTCGATGGCGGAGAGCGGGTGCTCTTCGGGCGTCAGGCTCAGCAAATGCGCGATCTTCGAGCGCTCCGCCAGCATGGCATCCAGCACGCGGGCGAATTCGTCCTCGCGGGCGTAAGCCGCCGCGCATTCCAGCGCCGCCCGCAGCGGACCTCGCGCCGCCGATGCGAAAGCGCTGGCGCAGGCTTCGTTCAGTGCCTCGCGCGCCTCCTCCCCGGTCAGCACCGTGAAGCCCGGCGGGACGTTGGCCTCCAGGCTATAGCGGCGCAGAACGCGCTCGCAGAAGCTATGGATGGTCATGATCGCGAGGCCGCCCGGCGCGTCGATGACGGTGGCGAACAGGCAGCGGGCCAGCGCGATCTCGTTCGCCTCGGGCGCGCGCGACAGCGTCTTGGCAAGCGCCGCGTCGAGTTCCGCATCGCTGGCCGTGGCCCACTCACCGAGCCGCGCCAGCACGCGCGCTTCCATCTCGGCGGCGGCGTTCTTGGTGAAGGTCAGGCACAGGATCGAGCGCGGTTCCGCGCCGGACAGCAGAAGCCGCAGGATGCGCTGCACCAGCACATAGGTCTTGCCCGTGCCGGCGTTCGCGCGCACCCAGGCCGAAACGGCGGGATCGGCGGCGCCGCGCTGCTTCTCTTCGGCGGCGGCAAGCAAATGCGCATTACTCATCGCCCGTCTCCCCATCGTCCGCCTCGGCGGACCACTCGCGGACGCGGGCGAGGTGCGCGTAAGCGTCGTTCTCTGCCTTCTCGCGGAAGACGGCGCGCGTTTCGTAGGCGTAGGGCGTGGCCTCGCTGTCGAAGCGCTCGATGTGCTTCAGCGTGCCGGCGCGGGCTGCCTCAATCGCCTCCGCGCAAGACACTTTCAGCCCAACGATCTCTCCCGGCGGCTCGCCCCCTGTCGCGACAACATAGAATATCTCGGTGGAAGCACCAGCCGGGATGCCCGCGAACGCGCCTTCCCTGGCGAGCAGGCCTTCGAGCGCAAGCTGCGGCGCACCGCGTCCGGCCGAAATCTTGGCCGCATTGGCGCTGGTCTTGAAATCGTAGATGTACAGGTGGCCATCATCGAACCGGTCGATGCGGTCGGCCCGCGCGGTAATCTCGAACGGCCCGCCGGGCGTCTCGAAGCGGAGCTTGCCGCCCACCTCGCTTTTCAGCATAGCGGCACCGGTGCGGCGCGCGGCCTCGCTTCCGGTGAACCACTCAGCGAAGCGGGCGAAGCGCGGCCGCCAGAACGGCGCGTTTTCGAGGTCGAAGCCCAGTTCCTCCGCCGCCTTGTCGAGTTTGGCCAGGAGCTTGGCCGCGGCGTTTTCCGGCAGCTCGCGCGGAAAGGCCTCGAAGAAGCCGTGCAGCGCGGCGTGATAGAGAATGCCCTTGTCGCGGGCGTCGCTGGTTTCGCCGGGGAGACGCAGCGGATCGAGGCCAAGGATGTGGCGCGCGTAGATGCCGTAAGGGTTGGCGAACCAGCTTTCGATGGCGGTGACGCTGAGCCGGCGCGGGCGGGCGGCGAGCGGCGGGCGGGGTTGCGGGCGCGAGGCTGGTTCGGCTTTTCCAGGTGCACGATGTGCCGCCGCCCAATCGAGCCAGGGGCGGCCGGGCTTCAGCGCCTCCAATTTGCCTGCGCCGGATGCGAGCGCTTGCAGCCGCGAGATCCAGCGGCTTGGCCGGGTGAGGCTGCCGTTTTCTTTCTTGGCGCGCGTGAGAATAACGCGCGGCGCCGAAGCAGCCAGCGCCAGGAAATCGTGCGCCGAGCGGCCGATGCGGCGCTCCGCCGGCGGCAGGCCCACGAATTTGCGGTCGTTGCGGCTGAGCCAAGGGTCGGGGCCGGTCATCTGCGGCCAGCAGCCTTCGTTGAGCCCAGCCAGCACTATCACGTCCGCCGAAAGCAGGCGCGCATCCATCGGCTTCCAGATAAAAAGGCGCGGATGCGGGTGTTCCGATGCCCGGCTGCGCCTCGCCGCGATAACCTGCGCGAAAAACTCCGCATATCCGGTGAGATCGAGCGCGAAGGAGGGCGCGGCAGCCTGCTCAAGCGCGGCCAGTGCGGCGCTCTCGCCGTTCAGGAGCCCAAGGCCCGCGAGTTGCTCAAGGGCGGTGCGGTGCGCCGCCAGCCAATCGGGCAGCGGCGCTCGTTTGGTCATGGCCGTGAGCGGAGCCAGCGCCTCGATAACCTGCGTTGCAATGCTGCGCGCCGCGTCCCACCCCGCCGCGCTGACGCGCCTCATCGCCGGATGGCGCGCCTCGCCGGAAAAGATGGCATGTTCCGCGCGCGAGAGGGCCGCCGGAACGCCCGTGAGTGAGACAGGCCGCCACATTTGCCGCAAAACGCCAAGGTCGATGACTTCGGCGGCGCGCCGGAGCTTGGCCGCATCCGCTCCCTGCGCCTGCCGGAGGAGTTCCACGAGGCCGTCAGGCTTGCCACTCGCCGCGCAAGAGATAGCGCGGGCCGCGAGGCTGTCCGGGCTGCCGGCATCGGCGGATGTCCCGGCGGCAAGCCCCCATTGCGCGAGCGCATGGCGAACGCGAGCGATGAGGCTTTCGCTTGGCGTTATGAGTGCTGCGGTCTGGCCGGGCGTTTCGAGGCATTCGCGCAAGATAAGCGCAATCGCCGCCGCTTCGTCCTGGACGGTTCCTGCTTCGACGATTGAGAGCCCCGGCGCGGGGCTACCGGCTTCGCGCGAAAGCGTTTCGATGTAGGGTGCCCACTGGGCAGTGGCAGGCGCGGGGCGAAGCGCCTCGCTTAGAAAGCGTGCGCGCCGCTCCGCATCCTCCCCCCCAGGCCCTGCATTCGGTAGGCGTGCGGAGAGAGGGAATACAGCCTCTCCTCGAATATCAAAACGGGCCAGCAGTAATTTTAATCCATGCTGCGGATGTTCTGGATAAGATTCTTCCGCCGTTCCAGTATCGTCGAGCCCGTAAAGCACGAGCGCGGAGTGCGGGCGGCTGAGTGCTGCCTCCATCAGGCCAACGGTGGCGGCCACGCTGCCGGTCGAGCCCGCGACGATGACGGGCGCATCGCTCTGCCGGACGAATTCCGCCTCGATGGCCATGATGCGGTTGCGCCGCTCCTCGCGGTCGAGCTTGCCGGCCTTCGCCTTGTGCGCCTGCCAGCCGCGCAGCACATTGCGCAAGAGCTGAAGCGAAAGCTGCTCGCTGCCCGAGGCGCGGCTGCTGTCGAGCTGGCCGAAGCGCGCGAGATCGGCCCCCTCCTCGTGCGCCTCCCCAATGAGCGCGGCGATCTGCCCGGCGATGGTGAATGCGCTTGCCGGCGTGATGGGCGGGTATAGGGGCTCGTGCGCGAGCCTTGTGCCAAGCAGTGATTGCGAGGCGTTCATAACCAGCGCCGCGAGTTGTACGCGCCTCTCAAGCTCCTCGAACGCTGGCGGAACGGCGAGCGCGTCTTCCAGGAGTTCAAGCGCCGCCGCGGCATCCATGCGCGTGCCGTAGGCGGCAAATAGCTCCAGCGGATCGCCCTCGCCCAGCACCCGGATGCGCGGCAGGAAGGTGGCGCCGCTCTGCGATTGCGCCAGAAGCGCGAGCTTCAGCGGCTCGACGGCGGCCAGAGTGGGAAGATAGACTGTGAGGCTTGGCAGTTCGTGCGGCTCCGGCGCGCGGCCGGCCCAGATCGCACCGTCGAGAATAGCCGCCGCAAGCGCGGGAATGAACGGCGCGTGCATCGGGCACTTGAGAATGCGCCCTTGGCTTATCCCTGCGGGTGTCAACATAGGAGCGCCCCGTTGGGAGGCAGCGGCATAGACCGGGCGCTCAACCCCTCCCCCAGCTCTTTGCCCCATGCGGAGCTGTCCGGCAGAGTATTGGGCGAATCGATTAGCCGCAAGCGCATTGCGTCAGACCTCCCGTGCTTTGCCTGCCCGATCCCGTAGGCCAATGCGTCTCCGGCCGCCGGCGCTTCGAAACCACCGGCAAGCCTCCGCCCGTCCACGCGGGCCGGAAACGCGCACCATGTATAGCCTGTGTCCCCGCTCGCCTGTAACCCATGTTTCCGGTCCGAACGGAGGGAGGCTGGGCGGCAATGGCCTTTAGGCGATGCCGAGGAATAAGCGCTACTGGAAAATCCGGCCGGTCAGCGCCAGCACGATTTCCATAGCAATCAGTATGATGATGAGGATTTCGAGGCGGTGGCTGGTGCGGGTGGCAATCAGGTCCGTGACTGTCTCCGCCGTCTCACGGATCACGGAAAGCTTGCGCCCAACGGCACGGACGCGCGCCGGCAGGTCGTACTCGTCCACAAGTTTCGCCCAAAGCCGCTCAAGCTCGGGATGATCCCATAGGACGTCCGGCTTCTCGTCCAAGTCCACCCGCGAGGCGAGCCGCTTCTGGATCAAGAGCGCCTCGCCGATCTGCTCCAGCATCGCCGATTTCGGGCCGGGCGGCAGGTGGCGTCTGATGAGCGTGGCGGCCAGCGGCTCGATTTTGTCGAAGGCTGCAGCAATTCGCCGCTCGTCATAGGCAAGCGCCACCGAAACGGCCAGCGCTTCACCAACGAGAAGAAGCCGGTCCGGGTCCGTGGCCTTAAGCTGGATCGCGCCGGATTTGCTGAGCAGCCCTTCCTCGTCCGGCGTAGTGACGATGGAGGCGGTTTCGACCTCGCGCTCGTCAAGCGGCCCCTGGATGCGTGGCTCAAGTCCGCGGACGAGCCCCTCCTCCTCGATGGGCGTCATGTTGAAGAAAACCACGGCGCCGAATTTGAACAGCATGGCCGTGCCACCGCCATGGGTCGTGAACGCTAGCGGGCTGATGGAAAAAGCGTCCTCGCGCTCCAGGCCCTTGAGATCCAGCCCCTCGCCGAGCAGCAGCGCCCGTACAATTGTGCCAGGCTCAATCATCTGACTTTCCATCCAGCCGCCGCTTGCGATCCCAGCGTTCCATTATGCCGCAATTGTGTAAACCCTTCCTGCATGGGGACTCAAGAGACTTGCGGGCATGCTGTGTGCCCCCCAGCGTCACGCTGAGGCAGGCGCGGGCTGCGCCTTATCCGCAAACCAACGGAGCGGGCGTACGAAGCCCGGGCATACCGGACGGCGGCGGACGCGAACGTGCCGCGGTGAGACGCAGCCGTTCCACTCAGGTGTTGCAATCGCGGCTGGTGAGCACCCAGAGCTGGATGTCGCGCTGGAGCTTGGCCATAAGGTCGGGCGGGAGGGAAATGTTGCGCGTGCCGATGAGGGTGTTTTCGTTGTATTTATGAAACTCGACCTCGAAGGCTTCCATAGGGCTGTTACCGCCATAGATCATGACGGTCTGGTACGGTTCGGCGCTACCGCCTTCTCCGGCTGGCCGTTCACCGGTCTGGAAGCGATAGCCAGCCAGCGTGGCGCTTGGCCCGTTGAACCAGCAAGTCTTCATCTTCTGAATGAAGCTTTGAAGAACCTCCGGCGGGGCGCCGAAGTACAGCCGCTGCGGCTCAGAACCTCTCAGGCTCTCAACAGCGGGGTCGTGCCTCGCGCACGCTTGCGGAAACAGCGTCAGTAAGCACAGAATAATGACCCGGAATCGCAAGCCAGCGCCCCCTAAGTACAGCGTTGCCACAGTGCCATTGGGGGTGTTCATGGCAAAACTGTGGCTACTGCCTCAAGAGGCAGGCCGGCGCACACGGTTTTTGTGCGCAAGCGCCGCGTCAGCCGGCTCCGGCTACGCCCGGCATGGACCTTTGTGGCTTGCGCCTGCCAGCCGGGCGAACCTGCCGGTGGGCTTCCAGGCCATCCGCGGACTCCGCGATCTTCAGCGTCTCAAATGCTTCCAGCGCTTCCTGGCGGGCACGTTCGAGCCGCTTTTCCAGATCCACGATCGAAGCTCTGAGATTGTCGCGCCGGCTCATCGCGGCACGCGCGAAGGTTGGGTATGCGAAATGGTTGACGTCGCTTATCCCGGAGTTCTGCTGTTCGATCTTGATCTGCTGATCTAGGTCGCCTGCCATGCGGCGGAAGTCGGCGATCATCAATTCGAGATCGTTGACCTGCTGGCGTTTTTCGTCGTACTCAAACCGTTGATTATTAACGCCATTACTGTTCTCAACCATTGTTTCCGCAAGCCCCCTGACTCCACTTACTCATTTTCCGGGCCGCTCCAATCGAGCCCCTTAAGCTTCGCTCAAAACCATTAATTCGGAGTAAAACGTCGCAGCTTTGCAACAGCCGTCTCTTTAATGCAATCCTATCCAAATTGCTGTTGGCCCTCCTGGCGAAATACGTCAAAGTGGACGGGCCATCGATTCGCGGGGGCTCAGATAATGTGGCGAATCGATGACGCGTCCAGGGGCACGAATCCGAATGGGATAGCCTCCACTCCGTAATCCGTAATTGCGTGCCGCGGTTTGAGCGATCAGTGCAAATTGAGCGCTTACCAGCTAACCGCGTGGTGGGCTTAAGATTTATTAACCTTTCCTGAGTTAATGTCTGTCCTGAGGTTAAGCTTCACGGCGCGGAGTTGGCCATGCCTCGCGTCAAAGCGAATTAGACTTGCAGCTAGCGAGGGATCCCATGCGTGTGCTTCTTATTGAAGACGATGCCGCAACCGCTCAGAGCATTGAGCTGATGCTTCTTTCCGAGGGATTTAACGTCTTTCAAACCGATCTTGGAGAGGAAGGCGTAGGTCTTGGTAAGGTATATGACTACGACATTATTTTGTTAGATCTTGGCCTGCCTGATATCAGCGGCTATGAGGTTCTGCGAGCTCTCCGCGTGAACAAGATCAAGACGCCTATTCTCATCCTGTCCGGTATGGGCGGCGTCGACGAGAAAGTCCGGGGCTTGGGTTTCGGTGCGGACGACTATCTGACCAAGCCGTTCCACAAGGACGAGCTGATTGCCCGCATTCACGCAATCGTGCGCCGTTCGAAGGGCCATGCCCAATCCGTTATTCAAACCGGTAACCTGGTTGTGAACCTCGACACGAAAACCGTGGAGGTCGATGGAGAGCGCGTGCACCTTACCAGCAAGGAATACCAGATGCTGGAGCTGCTCTCGCTCCGCAAGGGCACGACACTCACCAAAGAGATGTTCCTCAACCATCTTTATGGCGGCATCGACGAGCCCGAGCTTAAGATCATTGACGTTTTCATTTGCAAGCTCCGTAAAAAGCTTGCCCATGTAAACGCTGGTCAGCACTACATCGAAACCGTTTGGGGCCGCGGCTATGTGCTGAGGGATCCGAAGGACGAACAGGTCGCCGCATAAATATGCAAAGGCGGCCATTTGAGACCGCCACCCCGCATTTGCATCTCTTTCGCTGAAGCGCGCCCGGATTTGCCGGGCTATTTCGGTTCGATCGTATAGACAGCGTCGTCGCCATCCTTTGCGGCACTTATTTTGTAATGGGCCTGGGCGGCAAGGCGCGATGCGTAATATGGCACCACGAGCTTGGTGTCAGTCACTTTAGCCTCTTTGCCCGCGAATATTTCCGCAACGCCTTCCTGAATGCGGGCAGATCTACCCTTGCAGATGATGCCCACCTTGAAGCGCGTTGGCGTCCGCGTTGCGGCATTGCTCCCCTGGATGCCCACGTAGAAGTCTCCGCCCGCCGGCAGCGACAAAAGCGCCACCGATAGGAGCGCTAGCAGTAGCCGTGCGTTTTGCTTGTCGATCTCCTGCATATTGGATTGCCAGTGCAGCCGGCGTTTGTTGTTCTCGATGTAGCGGCGCGCCACTTGCTCGACATGGCCCAGGGGCACCACAGCGCCGAGGCTCGATGATGCGCCAAAGGCAAGCCTGTGGAAATCGAGCTGCGCCCAGGCCGCCCTGGCGCTGTTCTGGATTAGCTCGAACGCGTAATAGCGTGTGTCCTCGTCGTTCTCCTCTTCCAGGAGTTCAAGGCCGTTGTTGATGGCGCCGATCTGCCCGGCGAGGTCGTGGCAGATTTTGCTGGAAATCAGCGCAGCGAGGTTGGTGTCTTCGAGCCGCGTGTGTGTGGTCATGCTAATTCTCCTGCTGCGGCGCGGCGCGCCTCAATGCCGTTGCGTCAATTTCAAATGGCGCTAATACGTACCCAGTCTCACGCACCATGATTTGCCTGTGGACTTCAACATGGCCTCTTAAAAAACATGCCGGCGTGCACATAAAAGCGGCGGCGCCGTTGCAGAAGAGCAAATTGCAACCCTAAATTCAAGGACCGGGCGCATCGTGACATCGGATGAGGATAATTACAAGGAACTCGCACTCTCCGTTTTGACGGCCGCCCAGAGGGCGGGGGCCGCCATCATGGATATTTATGGCCCCGGCATGAGCGTCCGCTATAAGGCGGACGCTTCGCCAGTGACCGATGCCGACCATGCTTCCGAGGAGATACTGCTTACGGAAATTGGCAAACTTATGCCCGGCGTTCCGGTGATCTCCGAGGAGCAGGCGGCGGCGGGCAACCTTCCCGAGGCCGGCAGCACGTACTTCGCCGTCGATCCGCTGGATGGCACCAAGGAGTTCCTGAAGCTCAATGGCGAATTCTCCATCAACATCGGTCTCATCAGCGGGCGGAAGGCAGTTTTCGGGCTTGTTTTTGGTCCCGCCAAAGCGGATTGCTTTGTCACACTCACCCCAGGCCAGGCCTTCCGCTGCGAGTTGCATCCCGCGCACGATCCGGCGCCGCGGCAAAATTTTGATTTCGTGCCCCTGAACGGCGAAGCCGCTGCCAGGCCCTTCACGGCGGTTGTCAGCCGCTCACATCTTGCGCCCGAAACGGCGGCATTCCTTGAAGCCCACGGAAATCCCGAAAAATTGAACATGGGATCGGCGCTGAAATTCGGGATGCTGGCGGCCGGCGCTGCGGACGTCTACCCCCGGCACGGCACCACGAACGAGTGGGACACGGCCGCGGGCCAGGCTATTCTCGAAGCCGCCGGCGGCACTGTGCTGACACTGGACGGCACGCCGCTACTCTATGGCAAAAAAGCGCAAAGTTTCAAAAATCCTTCTTTCATCGCCTGGCGCAGGCGGCTGGAAAACTTATCTCAGGGGCCGCTCTGAAATAAATAGGCCATCCAGCCTGTTCTGTTGCCCGCCTTGAGGCTGGCCAGAATTCCTGCGCATTTGGCTCACTTATTCCGGAACGGCCCCTCAACAGGCGCGGCCGTCCACAGGAGGTTTAAGCGGTCATGAACCACACGAAGCATCTCTTTCCCTCCTATACGCGGCTTGAGCACATCGCGGACGCCTGTGTTCACGCCGCTGGCGTCGTTTTCAGCGTTGCCGGGACGGTTTTCCTGCTCGTAGCGGCGCTTCGCACGTTGCCCATGACTTATATCGCGGGCTTGATCGTCTACTGCATCGGGCTCATGGGTATGTTCACCGCGTCGGCCGCCTATAGCCTCGCCACGCATGGGAAGCTCAAAGAATATCTCCGGCGCCTCGATCATTCCGCCATATACGTCATGATCGCGGGCAGCTACACGCCCTTCGCCATCGCGGTTGGAGGCAATGCCGGCGGCCTCATGCTCGTGGCGGTCTGGGCCATCGCGGCCATCGGCGTGGTGCTCAAACTGCGCTTTCCGCGCCGCTTCGACAATCTTTCCATCGCGCTTTATCTGGCCCAGGGCTGGCTCGTGCTCTTTGCGATTGAGCCGGTGGCGGCGGCGCTGCCAAGCGAAGCCCTGTGGCTCCTGCTGGCGGGCGGCATCGTCTATACGGCGGGTGTGCCTTTTCACCTTTGGGAGCAGCTGCGCTACCACAACGCCATCTGGCACCTGTTCGTGCTTGGCGGAGCGGCCTGTCAATTTTTCGCGATCAAAGGCGCGGTCATCGGAGTGTAAAGCCGGTACCGGACGCGAACGCGGCAGGGAGGCGCCCTGGCGGCGCCGCCGCAATGCTAATCGCCCGCCTGCTTCTCCGCCGCCTCGTGATATTTCCGCCGGATGCCGGCGATATCGACCCTGGCCGGCGGCAGCTTCAGCTTCATCGCCTCCAAGGTGTCCGCGACGATTTCGGAGATCGCCAGGTTCCGGAACCACTTATGGTTCGACGGAATGACGAACCAGGGCGCATGGTCCGTGCTCGTCAGCGACAGCGCGTCCTCGTAAGCGTTTTGGTATTTGCTCCACAATTCACGCTCCGAATAGTCGCTTTCGCTGATCTTCCAGTGCCGGTCCGGTTCGTCGAGCCGCTCCTTGAAGCGCGCAAGCTGCTCTTCCGGGCTGATGTGCAGGTAGAATTTCAGGATGCGCGTGCTGTTGCGGGTAAGCAGCTTCTCGAAGCCGTTAATGAGATCATAGCGCTTGGACCAGGCCTGCTTTGGCACGAGCTTGTGCACGCGCGCGACCAGCACATCCTCATAGTGCGAGCGGTTGAATATGACGATCTCGCCATCCGCGGGCGCCTTGGCGTGAACGCGCCAGAGAAAATCCCGCGAAAGCTCCTCGTGCGTCGGCGGACCGAAGCGGGCGACCTTCACGCCCTGCGGGTTGAGCCCGGAAAACAAATGCCCGATGACGCCGTCCTTGCCCGCGGCGTCGAGCCCTTGCAGCACGACCAGCAGCGATTGCCCGGCATCGGCGTAAAGCAGGTACTGCGCCTTGCTGAGGCGTTCCAGGTTGGCCGCGATCTCGCCCGCCGCCTTCTCATGGGATTCGTGCTTTCCCTTGTAGGAGGCGTCGATTTTATCCAGTTTCACCTTGGACCCGGGCTCAACCAGAAATTCCTTGCGATAAGCCATACCGGCTCCTCCCTGTGTTTCGAACCACGCTTTGTACGCAAGCTATAGTAAAACTATCGCCAACAGCTTACCCGATGCTATGGTTCCCGCCCCTCACACCCGCAGGCGAGGCCTGCACCCGGAACGGAGGCACAATGGCAAGACCGCGCTTAACCCTGGTGCAAGCCCTTGAAGGCGTCATCGAGCCTTCGGGCAAGACCATCATCGACGTGGGCTGCGGCGGCGGCGCGATCGTCCGCCATTTCGCCCGCCTCGGCGCCCGCGCCATCGGCATCGAGGTGAGCGAGGGCCAACTCGAACGCGCGCTTGCCCAAGCGGGTGAGGGCGAAAGCTACAACGTGGCAAGCGGCGAGCGCCTGCCTTTCGCGGATGCCTCGGCCCACGCCATCCTCTATTTGAAAAGCTTCCACCATCTGCCGGTGGCGGCGATGCAGCCAGCCCTTGCGGAGGCTACCCGTGTTTTGGTTCCAGGCGGACGCCTCGTTGCGGCCGAGCCTCTGCCCGAAGGCAGCTTTTTCGAGCTGACGCGCCTGGTGGAGGATGAAACGGAAGTTCGCGCCGCCGCCTATGCGGCGCTCAAATCGCCGCCGCCGGCGCTCATTCCCGAGCGTGAATTCTTCTACGAGAGCCTGGTGCGCGCGCCAAACGTGGAGCATGTGCTTGAAATGATGGCGGCCGTGGAGCCGGCGCGCCGCCAGCGCGTGGCGGAAGCGGAGCCCACGATCAGGCAGCGCTATGAAGCCCTCGTGCAGGAAGACGCCGAGGGGCCTTACTTCGTTGCCCCCATGCGGCTCAACGTTCTTGTCAAAGCGGGCTGATGCTCAAAGGTGCGCGATGGCGTCTTGAAGGAAGGGCCTAACACCTCATCCTGTCCTTCTCCCAACTGGGAGAAGGACCCCTCGAACCGCCCTCGGTAGAGCTTCTGGCGTTCCCTCTCCCGTCCTATCTACTTGCGGATATGGATGCTTCTGAGTGGCAAGCTCGCCAAGGCGAGCTTGCGTGGGACAGGGTGAAGGGCTGAACGCTCAGGCGGAACCTACTTCTTCCGCCATGTGAAGATGGCGGTGGCCGAGAAGTTCAGGATCGTGCTCACCGCGATGCCAGCCAGCGCAGCGAAGCTCAGCACGAATTTGCCGTCGCGCATGGCTTCGGGGAACCACGCCAGAACCTGCCCGGCGAAAGAAACGCTGACCACCGCGCCGACGCTGCAAATCGCTAGGAACGAGAGCAGGCCCGTCAGGATGGCGAAGCCGTGCAACCGCTTATCGCGATAGGTCAGGATGTTGTTCAGGAAGAAATTCGATGTCGCCGCCACGAGCGTGGCCGTCGCCTGAGCAAACTTGAATTCGACCGCATGATCCGGCGAATAGCTAGCGGCGAGACCGGAAAGCAGGATGCTCCAAAACACCGCAAAGTGCACCAGCACGCCGCTTGCGCCCACCAGGCTGAACAGGATCAGCCGGATGGGAATGAACCGGCCGAACACCTTGTCGGCCAGGAGCACAAGATATTCCCATACTGTGAGCGTATCGAGCTTGCTTTCGCCATGCTGCCGCGCGCGGAAGGTATAGGGGAGGTCGCGGAACTTCAGGCGCCGGCCCGACGAGGCGAAAATATCGACCAAGATCTTGTTCCCTATGCCGGAAAGATTGCGGATCGCCCCCTCGAACACCTCGCGCTTGGCCATGAAGAAGCCGCTGACCGGATCGGTGAGCTTGGCGCGCAGAATGGTCTGCGCGAGCCTCGTCGCGATGAGGCTCGTAATCTGGCGGAAACGGGTGAAGCCTTCCGACAGCTTCCTTTCCGTGTAGCGGCTGCCGATGACGATTTCCGCCTCCCCGCTCTTGAGCACCGCCAGCATCTTGGGCAAGAGCGTCTCGTCGTGCTGCAAGTCGGCATCTATGATCGCGACATAGGGTGCGGAGGAAGCGAGCACGGCTTCGGCGCAGGCGGAGGTCAAGCCACGCCGGCCCAGGCGCTGCACGCAGCGGACCCGCGAATTGAGCCTCGCCTGTTCGCGCGCCCGCTCCGAGGTTCCGTCGGGCGAGTCGTCGTCGACGAAAATCACCTCCCAATGGACGCCTTCAAGCGCGGCGGTCAGTTTCTCGATGAGCGGAACGACATTCTCCGCCTCGTTGAAGCTAGGCGCGATGACCGTCAGTTCGGGCCCCTTATGTGGCGCTGGCACGCTGGCCGTCCGCTGCATGGTGGATGTTTCTAATTGCATGCTGTGCCCCGGTTAGCGCCTGTAACTTAAAACTGGCTCTTTTCCTGATCGAAAAGCCCGCCGCGATAGCCTGAAAGAACATGTACATCATAGGCGTCGCGGGAATGAAATCCAGCCTCGCGCGTAATTGTGGTTACGAAGCGCGAATTTTCGAAAAATCGAGCGGTTCCAGTGGCATCGCGGCCTTTGCGCAGCACGAGCAGCGCTGGCCCGCTTCTGAGCCTTGCCTCATCGGGGGCGGGCAGGTTCGCATAGCGGATGCGCTCCCTGGTCTGCAACACCGGCCGGGCCTTGGCGCCGTAAAATGCAAGCTCGCCGGTCAAGGCGTAGTTAACGGTGAGGATACTAACCGCGCCGTGGGCTTCCGCCAGCTTCGAGATGTCAGCGCCGAGCTTCGCCCAGCCCTTGAGTTTGGTGGTTGGATCTTTTTTCGCCACGATGGGAAGCGTGCCAAGCCCTAGCTGCAAGAACGCGGCGAGCGTGAAGGCCGCCCCAACCAAGGGCGCGAGCTTGAAGCACATCTTGATCCACTGCGGCGCGGCGCGTTCTTTCGAGAATGCGAGGAAGCTTTGCACGCCTGCGAGTATCGCGGCTGGATAGATAAAGCCCGGCCAGTTCGGCTGGATTTTCTGGTTCGCCGCATGGATCAGGAAGAAGAGCAGGAGCGGCGCGGTGGAGCCGCCAAGCAGCAGCCAGCGCGCATCCCCGCGTCTCCAGCCGCGCAAGAACGCAAAAAAGCTGCCGAATACGCAAAAGCCGAAGATCAGCGGCGTGGCAAGCCCCGCCTGCCCGCCAAGCAACTCGCCAATGCTGGCGATGGCGCTCGCCGGCCTGTCCTTAACACCATGCAGGGCCTGCTTTGCGAACGAAGCCCATTCGTGTGTGTAGTTCCACCAGAACACCGGGGCAACCACCACCGCCGCTATCAGTGCGCCGATATAGGGTTCCGGCCGTATGAACCAGCGCCGGCCCTCCGGCGTGGCGGCCATCCAGATGAAAACGCCAGGCAGCAGCAGAACGGCGGTGTATTTGCTCATGAAGGCGAGCCCGAGGGCGGCCCCCACGCCATACCACCACGCCCCTTTGCCGGTTTCGATGAGCTTGGCCAGTGTGAACAGGGTCAGGATTGCGAAAAAGCCGAGCGGCGTGTCAGGCGTCGAGACGATGGCGCCGGCATTGCCCAGCAGGCTCGCATTTAGCCACAGGACGGCGAGCAGCGCCGACTTCGCATCGTGGAACAGGCTTATGCCCGCCCGGTATAGCAGGTAGGAGCCGGCCAGCGAGCTTATCAGTCCCACGAAGCGTACGCCGAAGGCCGTATCGCCGAAAATCGCGGTGCCCGCTCTGATCCAATAAGCGATCATCGGCGGGTGATCGTAATAACCAGCGGCGAGATGCGTGGACCAGAGCCAGTAGTAAGCCTCGTCCTCGGAAAGGTTCGCGGTGGCGGCCAGAACGAAGCGCAGGACGATCAGGAGGGCAACAAGCCCAAGCGCAAGGCGGATGCCGGTATCCGCCGCCATGCCGCTCGCACTGAATCTGCTGCCGGCGCCGGTTGAGCCCTCCGCCAAGGTCATCTCATTGTCCTCTTCACCTGAGCCGCCGCCACGAGGCGCCGCCGGGGCCGTGGCGATCCGGGAGCGGCTGGTGTCACCCTTCGCATTCATCGCTTGTGGATCGCCTCAGAGCTGAAGCCCCTTGCATGACGGAGAAAGACGCAAGCCAGCAACGGCCCCTCATAGCCGGGAGCGGACGCGCGTTCAACGTTAAAACCACGTTAAAATCGCGCATTTGCCTTAACGCCGCAGGGCGCTTTCCCTCGGGCGTAAGGCGTGCTAGGCCGGAAAAAACCTCGCAAATGAGTGAGATGCTATGACGGAATTGCGTTCCCAAGCGGCCGGCGCGGGGCTCTCCTGGCCGCACCCGCTGCCCGTCTGCTGGTGCGTCACCGATGGCAGGCCCGGCATGGAAAATCAGGTGGTGGGCCTTGCCGAAGCCATGGGGCTTACCCCTGTTGTGAAACGCGTATTCCTCAAAACCGCGTGGCGTATCCTGAGCCCCCACATCACTGCCTTCAAACGCTACGCGTTCAGCGAGAAGGGCGACCGGCTCGAAGCGCCTTGGCCGGACATCCTGATCGCCAGCGGGAGGCCCAGCATTTTACCTTCGCTCTACGTCAAGGGGCAGAGCGGCGGGCGTACCTTCATCGTGCAGCTCCAAGACCCGGTCTCGCTGCGCCATCGCTTCGACCGCATCGTGGCGCCGGCGCATGACGGTCTCACCGGCGAAAACGTCATTGTCATGGACGGTTCGCTGCACCGCATCAACCCGGAGCGGCTTGCCGCCGAAGCCCCGCGCTGGGAGAGCCGGTTCGCGCATATCCCCCGTCCGCGTGTGAGCGTCCTGCTTGGCGGTCCGAATGCCCGCTATAGCCTTGGAGAGAAAGAAATCGGGCAGCTCGCGGACCAGCTCAAGGCGCTCGCGGCACAAGGCTTTGGCCTGCTCATCACCGGCTCGCGCCGCACTGGCGCTGCCAATATGGAGATGCTGGAGAAGGCGCTCGAAGGCCAGCCCGCCTTCATCTCGGACGGCAGCGGCGATAATCCCTATTTCGGTATGCTCGCACACGCCGATGCCATCATCGTCACCTGCGATTCCGTCAACATGATCACGGAAGCCTGCAGCACTGGCAAGCCTGTACATGTGGTGATGCTGCCAACCCCTGGCCGGCGCGCCAGCGGACGCGACAAGTTTTCGCGCTTTCATAAACGCCTTGAGGCGAGCGGGCGCATCCGCCCCTTCAACGGCCAGATCGAAAGCTGGACCTATGAGCCATTGCGCGAGATGGAACGCGTGGCCCGCCTCGTCCAGGAAGCTCTCCTCGCGCGGTGATTGCAGAGCCCGCGCGCTGCCGGTCTTGCGCTCCACCCCCAAATCGCGCATCTAAGCGGCCCACAGACATGGATTCACGATTCGGCCGGACGGCGGAATCCGTTGCGAATTTGTAACTGCTGTTCTGTAAAGCCGGTATTGCCGGAACTTCGCCGCGAAGTTGCCGTCCGATTGTATTCGTGGGTACTTTAGGGAGACGCAAACATGAAGTCATTTGTGAAAGTTGCCGGCGCGGCGCTGATTGCGCTTGGGCTGACCTCCGCCGCCCAGGCCGATACACGCGTTGGCGTGCTGCGCTGCCAAATTCAGGGCGGCATGGGATATATCATCGGTTCGTCGCACAAGGCACGCTGTTTCTACAGGGGCGACGATGGCCGCAAGGAGCGTTATAGGGGCCGGCTGAGCAAGCTCGGGGTCGATCTCGGCGTCACGCACAATAACGTTCTTGTCTGGGCTGTGTTTGCGCCGTCCGCGCCGAGGCGCCACGCGCTTGCCGGCGACTATGTTGGCGCTCAGGCGGGCGCGGCTCTTGGCATCGGCGGCGGCGCGAACGTGCTTGTCGGCGGCGGCCGCGACTCGATTTCGCTGCAACCGCTCAGTCTGGAGCACAAGACCGGCGTGTCCCTCGCGGCCGGTGTCGGCAGGCTTCAACTGCGCTAAGCGTTGCTTAAACTTGAAAGGCCTGGATATCCTCCAGGCCTTTGAAATAATCGAAGCTGTGCCTGAGGACTTTCCCATCGATGGCGACTGTTCTCAGCTTTGCTTTTTTGTTACCCGAGGCATCCGTTTCAGGCTCTTCGGGCTTAAGGTAAAGGGGCGTGCTTCCGGAACGCCTGCTCGATAACCTCAAGATCAAGTCCTCGCAGAATATAAAGGATAGCCGTATAGGCCGGCGCCTGCTTCCAGGATAAGCCGAATGCTGCATTCAAGCGGTCCAGATGCGTCTCGATGAAGGTATAGATACCTCGATATGAGTTAGCGCCTGCGACAATGGCGAGGGTCGAGAACAACGGCACATACGAAAGCGTGTAGATTTTGCCCTCTCTACGCAGGTGATCGGAAACATCACTCAACAACGCGAGGAATAAGCTTAATTAGTTCATGGCAACCTCCCGCCGATTCGGTTGCCAGACATAGAGTCACACCAACCCCAGGGCCGGGGTTCTAAAATCTTGCTTATGCACTCCGCATCCTTGCCGTGTGTGGCGCGCGTGGCTCACACACCCTTGCCGCCGCCATGTATAGAGCGTTGAACAGCCCTGGAGCGTGAGCCGGGCGTGTTCTGCCACGATTTTTCGCCCCTGGTGGCCGGTGTCAAACGGATTTCCTAAGAATAAAGTGCGTCATTAACCTATTGATTCCAGTACAGCTGTATTTCAACGCAGGTGCGCGTCGGCGCTCGCGGCAACTAGAGCGCGAACTGACTCAGCCCGCACTATCGCGTTTACTCCGCCTTCTGCGACAAAATCAGCCGCGACGACGTGCTGCATCGTCTTCGGCCTTCCGTTAATGCCAATCTAGCTATTATACAAAAGTTTGCCCCCCCGTGCATACGGAGGTTGGCGGCAGAAAAAGAAATACAAACGACCAGGGAGGATCAACATGAACAGCGATCAAAGCAATGATCAGCTTCTGAAAGCCCTGTTGAACCGGGTGGAAGCTCTCGAACGCGAGGCGCCTAAAGACCAGCTCACTCTGGGGGTTATAAGCGGCGATCTTGAACGCACGATGTTTGCGTTCATGGTCGCGCTGGGTGCGACAGTTTTCGACATGGAAGTTGAAATGTTCTTCGCGCTCAGGGCCACGGCGGCTCTCCGCGCCCCTGAAAAGATCAAGAAAAACCTGGCGGATTTAGAGCCGTCAGCGATCAAATTCGATCTGAAGAAGCACGGAGCAATGTCCCTCGAAGACCTTATACAGCAAGCCGGCGAGGCCGGGGTGCGGATCACTGTCTGCAACCTGTCGTTGGACCTCATGGAAATCAGCCGCGAAGAACTGATCGACTACCCGCACCTGACCTTTGCCGGTGTTGCTTCCCTGATCGAAATGAGCAGCCAGTCGAAACAATGCTTGTTTATCTGAGCGGTCACTTCTTCCGGCCCTGCTTTTTTCAACGCCTCACACAAGGAGGAAGGTCATGACTGACGCTGAATTGAGAGCTTTGAATGTCGCGAAACTCATAGACGCCAGAGGCACCGCGTGCCCTGGGCCCATGCTTGAGGCGAAACGCGCCATTGGGGATTGCCCCGTCGGCGGCGTCATGGAAGTGCAATCGTCCGACAACGGCACGATCGTCGATATTCAGCGCTGGTGCCGCAAGATGGGGCACGATTACCTGGGCGACGTTGAGAATGACGGTTTCTGGAGCGTTTACCTGCTTAGGAAGGTCTGACAATGAGCCCCCGCAACAGCAATGACGCACCAAAGATCCTCGTGTTCTCGACGAACGCGATCTCGGATCCGGGGATCGACCGGGCAGGCAGCGCGCATCTGCACTACTCGACAGCCGTCCAAGTCATCCCGTTGCCCTGCTCCAGCGGCGTCAAGCCTTCATGGATCGTCCGCGCGCTGGAGCGTGGTTTCGACGGGGTGTTCATTGCCGCCTGCGGGGGCGATTGCGCTTATCTTCCCGATTGCACGGCCCGCACCAGCGCGCTGGTGACGCGCGCGCAGAAACTGATGAAAGAACAAGGGATCAGCCCGAAGCGGTTGAAAATGGCGGGGCTCTGTTCGGTATGCGCCGACAACTTCGTCGCGCACATGAACAAGTTCCAGCAGGAGCTAACCCGTGTTGAAGCGTGATACCGATAGACGTTCTTTGGACTATGACGTGATGGTGGTCGGCGCCGGCGTCGCCGGCATGGAAACCGCGGCGTCGATGGGGGATATGGGCTACCGCGTGCTGCTGGTGGATAAGAACGCCAGCGTCGGCGGAAGGGCCATCCTTCTCAGCAAGGTGTTCCCGACGCTGGACTGCGCCAGTTGTATCGTAACGCCGAAAATGGCGTCCGTTTCGCACCATCCCAACGTGCAACTCATGACCTATAGCGAGGTTGACGGCATTGTGCGCAACGCCGATGGCTCGTTCTCCGTGGGGTTGCACAAAAAGCCGTCTTACGTTGACTTCGACGCCTGCACGGGATGCGGAAAGTGCGAAGAAGCGTGCACGGTCGCGCTGCCGGACGAATTCAACTATGGCCTCGTCACGCGCCGGGCCGCGCATATCGCCTTTCCGCAGGCGGTTCCCAAGAAGGCCGTGATCAACCGGCGCGGAGAAGCGCCCTGTACCTCGACTTGTCCGGCCAACGTCAAGGCCAGCGGCTACGTCTCGCTGGTCAGGGCGGGCCGCTACAAGGAGGCTTTCAACCTGCATCTCGAAAACGCGCCTTTGGTGGGAAGCCTTTCACGGGCGTGTTATGCGCCCTGCGAATCCGATTGCGCACGTGGCGGGAAAGAGGGAACGGTTCACATCCGCGGCATCAAACGGTTCATGGTGGACCGCTACTACGCCGAACACCCTGAGCCGGAATACGGCCCGATTGAGAACCAGTCGGACAAACGAATCGCCATTATTGGCTCTGGCCCGGCGGGGTTAAGCGCTGCGTTCTATCTCGCGCGGCAAGGTCATCAAGTTACGATTTTCGAGGCGGAGAAAGAGGCGGGCGGTATGCTGAGAACCGCCATTCCCTCCTATCGCCTTCCCAAAGACGTTGTAGACCGCGACATCAAGAACGTAACGGCACTGGGCGTTGAAATCAAAACCGGGCATAGAATCAAATCGTTACCGAACCTCAAACAGCAGGGATACAATGCCATCCTGATCGCAACCGGAGCGGCGGATGAACACGAGTTATATGTCGAAGGCCACGATCTGGACGGCGTCGAGGGCTGCATACGTTTCCTGCGTGATGTCAACATCGGGAACATGCCCGATGTAAAAGGCAAAACTGTCATGATCATCGGCGGCGGCAACTCGGCGATGGACCCGGCCCGGGCCGCCATCCGCATGGGAGCCGCGAAGGTAATCATCAACTATCGGCGCGGCCGCAAGGAGATGCCAGCGCATGATTGGGAAATAGAAGGGGCTGAAGAAGAGGGCGTTGAACTCATGCTCATGAGTACGCCCAAGAGGTTTATCGGCAAGGACGGCAAACTTGTTGCGGTTGAATGCATAAGCATGGAGTTGGGTGAGCCGGACGAAAGCGGCCGCCGCCGTCCGGTTCCAATTGAAGGCTCGGAAAAGGTGATTCCAGTCGATCTTGCATTGCTATCGATAGGCCTGTTGCCGTCCACCACGTATTTCCCGGAAGAAATGAAGGATAGCAAACATCTTATGATCTCAGATCCGCAGACCTGCCAAACGTCCGATCCGGATATTTTTGCCTGCGGGGACTGCGTTACGGCGCCCACTATGATCGTCAACGCCATCGCACAAGGGCGGCGGGCGGCGTTCTTCATGGATCGTCACCTGAAGGGCCGGCCGCTGGACGTGCCGTTCGAAGACCTGCTGGAAAAGACTGACAAAAACGCCGTGCTTGAGGAAGCAAAGCACTTCGTGGAACGGTGGCCAGTTTCCCAGCCGGCGTTGCCGCTGGATGAACGCCGGAAGACATTCGAATGTTATGAAAAGACCATGACGGAGGCGGAGGCACGGCAAGAGGCCCAGCGCTGCATGGACTGTGGGGAGTGCTCCCAGTGCATGGAATGTGTCAGTGCCTGTGCTCCCAAGTGTATTGACTTCACGCAGAAGCCGTCACGGCTGTCACTCAATGTGGGCTCGGTGGTTGTCTCGACCGGTTTCAAGATCCTCGATCCGGCGGCCAAGGAATTGCTCGGCTACGGGCGCTTCCCGGACGTGGTCAGCGGGCCGCAGATGGACCGCCTGCTTGCGCCGACGCGCCCGTACAACTCCGTGCTGCGGCCTTCGGACGGCAAGGAGCCGGAGAAGATCGCGATGATCCTGTGCGTCGGGTCCCGCGACCAGACAGTCTGCAATTCGCTTTGCTGCCGTATCGGCTGCATGTACTCCATAAAACAAGCGCAACTGGCCATGGGAGCTTTGCCGATGGCCGATGTCACGATCTACACAATAGATGTTCGCGCTTTCGGCAAGGGTTACGACGAGTTCTACGCGCAAGCCAAGGCCATGGGTATCGAATTCGTCAAGGGCAAAGTTGGCCGGATTGAACAGCTTGCCAACGGAAACCTGGCATTACACTACGAAGACATGCTGGGCGAGGGCGGAAGGCAGATCCGCGAACACGATCTCGTCGTTCTGACCGTGGGCTTTTTGCCCAATGCAGATGTATTTTCTCTCTACAAGGGAGATGAATTGGCAGCGGACGAATTCGGCTATTTGCGCGAAATCGATCCCGTCAGTGAGCCGGCCCGGACGAATGTCGATGGGCTCTTCGCGGCCGGGACCACGATTGGCGTGATGGACATTCCGGACACCGTGCTGCACTCCGGCGCGGCAGCCTCCCAGGCCGCTGCGTATCTCGAACGGACCAGGGGCAGGCTATGACGGATAAACGGAGAATCGGCGTCTATGTATGCCACTGTGGCGGAAACATTTCCGACCATGTGAACGTGAAGGAAGTCGCGGCTGCGGCCCTGAACGAATCCGAAGTCGAGGTCGCGGCCACACATCTGTTCGCCTGTTCGGATGCGTCGCAACAGGAAATGATTGACGAGATCAAGGAAAAGCAACTGGATGGTCTCGTCATCGCTTCGTGTTCCCCGAAACTTCATATGTTTACGTTCCGAGCCATGGCGGAGCGCGCCGGGTTGAACCCCTATCAGTACGTTCACGTCAATCTCCGCGAACAATGCTCCTGGGTGCATACGGGCGACAAAGCCGGTGCGACCGCGAAAGGCATCAATATCGTGCGCGCCGGGGTGGCCAAGTGCGCTTTAACATGCCCCTTGAGCTCCATCCGGATCGAAACTCAGCCCCGCGTTCTGGTTGTCGGAGCGGGCGTGACGGGCTTGCGCGCTGCCATCTCCCTCGCGGACATGGGATTGTCAGTCTTCGTTATCGAGCGCGAGAACGAGCCTGGCGGCTGGACGTCCCAGGTTGGCTGGATGGGCCCCGACCATCAGCACGGACCCGAGGTGGTCGCAAAACTGGTGGAGCAGGTTCGCGGGAATGAGAACATCGTTCTCTATACCAATGCCGAATTGACGGCCAAGAGTGGTCATATCGGCGATTTCGTCGTGACGGTTCGTCTGGGCGGCAAAGAGGATGTCTCGCTCAACGTTGGGGCCATCATTGTCGCGACAGGTTTCACGCCCTACGAACCCCATGAAGGAGAATACGGCTGGGGCATGCCCGGAGTCGTCACGTTGAAGGAATTCCGGCAGATGCTTGAGGCCGGCGGCGGCGGCCCGCTTTCCTACAACGGAAAACCGGTGCGCGACGTGGGCTTCATCTACTGCGTCGGCAGCCGCCAGGAGAAGAGCGAAAGCTACCCCGAGCCCAACACGCACTGCTCGCGCTTCTGCTGCATGGCCACGGCGTTCACGGGCAGCCTGCTGCACGAAATCGAGGAGAAAACCGGCCAGACCATCAATCAGTATCACCTCTACCGGGATGTGCGTACCTATGGCCGGCTGGAAACCGTGTATTCCAAGGCCCGCGCCGATGGAGCACTGTTCCTGCGCTTTGATCCGAAGGAACCGCCAAAGGTGGAAGAGCGTGACGGCCGGCTCGCCATCGCGGTCAAGGACACGCTTTGCGGCGACGAAGAGTTGGAGATCGGCGCGGACCTCCTCGTGCTCGCAACCGGCATGACGCCGCGCCAGAACGGCGCGCTCAATGATCTTCTGAAGGTCCCCAAGAGCAAGGACGGCTTCTACAACGAGATCCACATCAAGCTGAGGCCGGTCGAAACCGTCATCGACGGCGTGTGTATAGCAGGGACCGCGCAAGGCCCGAAGAATCTCGCCGAAAGCGTCGCCTCGTCTTTGGCCGCGGTGGCCAGGACCGGCGCGCTCCTGAAGAAGGGCTACGTGAACCTGGAGCCCCTCGTCGCCAAGATCAACACGGATAAATGCGTCTGGTGCGGCGAATGTCTCAAGGCGTGCCCTTATGGCGCAATTGAACGGGTGCTATGCGACGGCAAGGAAGTGGCAATGGCGCTCGATTCTTCCTGCAAGGGCGAAGGCGCCTGCGTTCCCATTTGCGCGCAAGATGCCATCGCTATCGAGGGCTACCGGGATGACCAGATCGTGGCCATGATCGACGCGAGCCTTAAGGAGCTGGTAACAGCATGAGCAACAGCCATACGACACGATTGCGGGATATGCTTGATATCGCTCAGGACGAAATGGTCATGAGGGATCGCATCGCGGGCATTCTCGCACAGGGCCCGATGACAATTCCTGAAATTGCTCAGACCCTGGGTTGCCCATCCCGGGAAGTGACGGTGTGGCTTTTCGGGATGCGCCGCTATGGCCTGGTCGAAGAAATTGGCCGGGCGGACGTGGACGGATACTTCCAATACGAACTCACCAAGCGGCATTAGGGTCCGGTTCAGAGTGAGTTGGCGGCGAGGATAACACAATGATCAGAGTGTCGTCGGAATTAGCGGCCCGCTTGAAGCAAGCGGAAGGGTTCAACGCCGGGGCATGTTATCACTGCGGTACGTGCGCGGCCCTCTGTCCGCTGGGGCACAAAGTAATTCCCCGCAAACTGTTCCGGGCGGTCATGCTCGGTCTCGAAGACGAGGTCCGCAACAATATCCCGCAGATCTTTTCCTGTCTCTTGTGCCGCATGTGCGAAGTGAACTGTCCGTCCGGGGTCCATATCGCGGACAACATGCGCACCCTCCGTCACCTGATCAACAGGCAAGAGTTCGGCCTGAAGTAGGAGATTGCAATATGTCTCTGCCGATTGCCCCCATTCTGGGGATCTTCGCCGATAACGTGCGTAAGCGCGGCAGTGTGCTGCCGCTATCGAACCGGGTGGCTACTGGCTGGGCCGGCGGACTCGATCTGCCCCGCGGCGGCGAGACGGTTCTCTACACCGGGCACATGTATCAGATGGTGCCCGCCATCGACGCCATGTCTTCTCAGCTCGCCCTGCTCGAAAACTCATTTTTGACCCGGTTCTTCGGCATAGGCCGTTTTATGAACAAGTTCATAAATCTGTCCTTTTTCATGGGCCTCACCGCCTCATCGGAAAAAATGCAACATTCCAATCAGGTGTTGCGCGACATCGTTGTGCTGCTTCGCGGCGCGGGGGTCGAGTTTGGCTATCTGTATGAAGAAGAGCTATACGCGGGCGCTCTCCTCTATGACGATGGGCTGGACGAGGCTTTCGGCGAACATGCCCGCCGCGTAACGGAGCATCTGAAGAAGCTGGGAGTTAAGCGTCTCATCACTGTGGATCCTCACACCACCAAGATGTTTCGTCAGGCGTATCCGCATTTCGTCAAAGACTTCGATATTGAGGTCCAGAGCTATCTGGAGGTGCTGGGAGAAGCGCATCTGGAGGCGAAGGAACCCGTGAACGGAGAAGTCGTAATTCACGATTCCTGTGTTTATGCGCGCTACGAAGATGTTTGTGAGCAACCCCGCGAATTGTTGCGGGCGGCAGGGCTGTCCGTGCGGGAACCGGAACTATCCGGTAAGTCGACACATTGTTGCGGCGGACCGTTAGAGTCGCTTTTCCCGGCCGAGGCGCATCGAATTTGCAAAAAACGCGTGGATCAACTCGAAGCCGAGGGGAAAAACGTTGTTACCATGTGCCCGTTCTGCTGGGTGAACCTCACTAAGGCCGCCGGTGACAGGCTTGTCATTAACGACATCGCCAGCACCCTGGCCGCCCATTGCCGGTAAGCGATTACGATGTGGTCAGGCCTTGGCGATCTTGCGCAAGTGGTGCTCCGGTCACAGGGTGGCGGAACACCGCTCTGGATGAAGCAGGCGCAACTCGGGTGCAGGCTGGAGCTGGCCGCTGCCTGAGGAGCTTGGCGACGCCGGGCTTGAGGAGCGGCTTTGCGGCAAGGGCGGCGCCAAGCCCGGCCCGGCGCGGCGGGCGGAGCCGGACTGGGCCGCCGATCACCGCGAGCTGAAGCGCAAGCACGTGACGCTCTCTATCCTCTGGGAGGAGTACATCGCCCAGCAGCCGGACGGCCTGCGCTACAGCCGCTTTTGTGAGCTGTACAGGACGTTCGCCGCCAAGCTGCCGGTGGTCATGCGCCAGACCCATGCCGCGGGCGAGAAGCTGTTCGTGGACTACGCTGGCGACACGGTGCCGGTCGTCGTGGACCGGCTCACCGGCGAGTGGCGCCCGGCGCAGATTTTCGTGGCGGTGCTGGGTGCGTCGAGCCTTTCCTATGCCGAAGCTACCTGGACGCAGGTAAGCGTCTTGGGAGAGCTACGGCTTTGACGGCTTGACCTGGGGCGGCTCAGGCGGCGGCGCTGAGCGCCGCGGGCTTGCCGATATTCCAGGGAAGCAGGGCATCGATGGCGTTGATGGGGTGCTCGCCAATGCGGGTGAGAACGTCGCGCAGGTAAGTCTCGGGCTCAAGGCCGCTCATTTTAGCGGAGCGGATGAGCGTGTAGAAAATCGCGGCGCGCTCCCCTCCGGCATCGCTGCCCGCGAAGAGCCAGTTTTTCCGTTTATGCAAACCTTTGCATAACCGGAATTATGCGCAGGTTCGGATTATGCGCAGTTGCCGCACTCCGCTGTGCTGAATCGCCCGTGGATAGGCCCGCGCCAGACGGCCTAAACGGATCGAACTACGCATAATCCCCGTGATCTTTCGCGCGTGACCAATCACGTGAGGGAAGATCATGATGGACGACAGTTTGCCTCTGCAGCCGCATACCTATGGGTGG
>JBNKTW010000029.1:0-41293 GCA_050298295.1 Rhodomicrobiaceae bacterium | reverse complement strand
GCCCGCTCCTCGCCGCTCAGCTTGACGATGAATTTCTTGTTGGCTATGGCCTGCCCCTTGTGCCGGTTATCCCCAGCAGGACAAGAATCAGTGTTCGCGGCCAAATTCAACAACGCGAATTAAATGATGCAGGCCACTAGGTACGTTTCGTACACATCTCCCAAGTTATCGGCAGACATGCGATCCAAACCGGAAATCCCTATTTGACAGGGCCGCCGCCCTCGAACACCGCGCGCGCGAGGATGCGGCCGGCGTTCAGCGCTTGGCCGCGAAGCTTGCGCCAGTCCACGCCGCGGCCGGCATCCCGCAGGGTCCGCACAAGCTGCGCGCGCTGCGCATCCGGGATTTGCACCATGATCTCCGCCCAAAGCGCGTCGGCGTTATAGACGCCTATGCCGGGCTCCAGGCAGGCCGGCACGATGGCCTCCTGCGGGAAATCGAGGTCGGCGCCGGCGGCTTCCATGGCCTTGCGGATTGAGACGGCTTTTGTGCTGCCGTCATCGGCGAGATCGTAAGGCGGCTGCCATTCCTGCATGGGGCGCAGGCGGTCCACATGGCTCAGGGCCAGCAGCATGGGCGGCCTGCGCCGGTTCGGGCGCGCGGCGAAGTAGGCACGGATCTCGTCGAGCGCGCGGCTGTCAAGCTCGCGGTCGGGACGCACCGCATTCGCCACCCACAGAATGAGATCGGCCTGCGCCGCCTCCGCGACAAGCTTTTCCAGCGGCTCGTCGAGGCTTACAAGCCCAGGGCTGTCGATGATCAAAGCCTGCGGCACGCCCTGGCGCTTCAGTTCGTAGGCCATGAACCGGTCCGTCAGCGGTAGCACGTCCGGCGCCGCGCGCACCTCGCCCAAAAGCGCGTTGATGAGGCTCGATTTGCCCGCCTTGACCTGGCCGCAGACGAGCAGGCGCAGCGGTTCGGCCTGCACCTGCGCGGCGCGGCGGCCGCGCTCGCTCGCCTCTGTGATGTACGCCTCAAGCTCTTCGGGCGACACCCGCAGGCGCCCACCGTAAAGGTCGATGGCCGCGCGCCCCACTTCCTTCACATAGCCGCGCGCCAGCCGCTTGGCCAGCTCCTCCCGCCCCCAGTTGTACATCTGCCGGGAAAGCCGCTCGCGCAGCTCCTGCGTTACGGCTGCGGCGGGGTTCAACACGCGGATGATGCGCCAAATGTCCCAGCCCTTCTGCGCGAGGTCGAGCGCGGAGCGCCATTGATAGATTTGGATCGCCTGGCCCACGGTCAGCTTGTCGCCAAAGGGGATGCTGTCAGCCACCATCGGCTTCAGCCGCAGGCTCACCTGCTCGATCAGCGTCAGCGCCTCGGGCAGGGTGAATTGCCAGACCGGCTCCTTGACCTCGGGGTGAATCGATTTCGCAACCGCTTCGATGGTTTCGCGGCCAAGGCCCAGGAACGCCTCCCAGCTCGTAAGATGGTCCGGCTCCACCTTGTTCGCGACGGTCAGCACCGCTTGCCACGCCTCCTGCTCGCGCGGCGTCCAGGAGGAAGCGGCCCGGTCCTCGGGAGGCTCCGCGGGAGGCGCGGCCTTGAGCGAGATATTGAAGCGCCGGAGCAGGTAAAGCTGGAGCAGGAAGGCAATAACGACGAACAGGCAGGCGCCGGCCACCCACTGAAGCGCGAGGCCATGCTCGTAAAGCCAGATGCCGCCGAAGGGCGCCAGCGTCAGCGTGGGCAGGGCGAGGCTGATTGCCGTAACCCAGATCCTCAGCGCGAAGGCCGTGGCGCGGTGCTTGCTCATGACGCTGTTCCTTCTGCGGCCTTGCGGATGCGGAAAGCCTCCGAAAGCGCGGCGGAGTAGGCCTTGGACACGCCCTTCGCGTCGGACGCGCCGAGGCGGTGCTGGGCGAGGAAATAGCAGGCGGCCTTGCCGATGGCGTAGGTGGTGGCGAAGCTCGTGGCGGCGGCGGCGGCGGCGCCTGCGGTTTGCCCGTAGACCGGAATGAGCTTGGCCAGCTCGCGCAGGCCGAAACTGGCGGCAAGGCGCGACACGGCGCCGGCGCCCAGGCACGCGGCGAACTCGCCCAGCGATTTCCTGTTCCACTCAACGCCATAAATCAGCGCCAGGCTGTGCAGCATCTTCGACTGCACCGCCGGGACCGCGACCGCGCCCGCGACCGGCACGGCGTCGGCGGCTGCCGCTGCGGCGGCATAGCCCATAATGTGTGGGTGCGCCTTTTTCGCCAGCGCGTCCGTGCTTTGCGCGCTTGCGTTCTTGAGCAGGGCTACGAGGCCCGCGGGCGCCGCCGCCTCAAGCGCCTCGATGAGCGCGGGCAGGCCGTAGGACACGGGCTCGAAGCCATCGTCTGCTTGCGTGAAGTCGATGGGAACGAAGATAACCGGGCCGCCGCCCGGCAGGCGCCCGAACAGCGAGCGCTGGTAGGCGAGGCTGCGCGTCAGCGCCGGCGGAAGCCTAGCCTCGGCCTCCGCGTCCCCGAAGGGATAGGGCCGCTTGTGCCCCTCGCCCGGCGCGTAAGCCTCGTGGAGCAAGGTTTGCGCCACGACCACGGGCCACTCGGGATGCCGCTTGCGCGCGGCAGTCACCGCCTGCAGAACCGCATCCTGCTGCGGGTCGAGTGCCTTGACCACGGCGACAATCAGATGCGACTGCGCTTCGTGGAAGGCGATGTCCCCAGTGGGGTCGTAGCCTTTCTCGCCGAGTCCGCGCGTATCGAGAAAGCGGATGACGGGCGCTTCGGCGGGGAAGTCGAAGATCGCGGCCGTTCTGGTGCAGGGCTTGTAGCCGAGCCCGATCTCGGCCGCGCTCGCCCCGGTGAGCGCGCGCACGATGGAGGACTTGCCCGATTGCACCTTGCCGATGAGCCAGATCACGGGCGCCGTCCGGCTCGCGAGCGCGGCGACTTCTTCGTCCGATGGCGCCGCGGACTTGGGCGCCAGCACTGCGTCGCGGATGCTTTCCCAGCTCCGGGCAAGCGTTCCTTCTATCGTTCCCCGCCAATCCATGTCCGCCATCGCTGCAAGCGCGTTTTCCGTGCGGCCGGCAGGTTGTTCGCTGGGCCGGTCCCGCCAATGGCAATCTAAGTAGCGAACCGCCTCTAGGGAAGAGCGTTGCCAGGCGTACTTTGCGCCGGCGCGCGCGCCGGAGAGGGAAGGGCGCGTCCGGCGCCTCTATCTCCTGGACGAATCGCCGGTCTTCGGAGAACCCGCAACCGGCCGCGGGCCGATTGCCGCAGCCGGTCCGGCATTCCCCTGCGGTTGCGCATACCCGCGCCGTAAGGTGCTGAGCGGCTGTCGAATACGGCCAGCCGCAGGGTAATATTACGTGCTTGTCATGCTCCCCGATTTCTGGCACGCTCCCCAACTGGCGGGTGAATGCAGCCTTGCGTGGTAAAACCCGGTCCACGGATTATTTGTTTTTTGAAACAAGTACTCTTGGGCCGCGGTTATTTGCGTGCCTGCATTGAAGAGTGGCAGTTAGGACGAAAAATATGAGAATGGGCAGCTTCCAAAACGGCACGTTAAACCGTGCGGCGATTACAGCCGCAACCCGGAAATAATGATCCCATGCCAATGGCTGCTTTCACATGGTGGCCGCTAAACCTTTACCACAGTCAGCTCATCGCTCCATCGAGATTTGTTCAAGTTGAAACTATGACCGGCACCAAGATGCAAGCAGGTAACACGTTGACACACGTCCATGGCCTTTCCGAGGCACAAGGTCTCTATCAACCGTCCAAGGAGCACGACGCTTGCGGCCTTGGCCTAGTCGCGAACATCAACGGTGAGAGAAGCCACCAAATCGTGCAGGACAGCCTGAAAGTGCTGCTCAACCTGGAACATCGCGGGGCCGTGGGCGCGGACCCGCTGGCCGGCGACGGCGCGGGCATTCTGGTGCAAATCCCACATAGACTTTTCAAGGAGGAGGCTGAGCGCCTGGGCTTCGATCTGCCCGCGCCTGGCGCATACGCCGTGGGACAGCTTTTCCTGCCCCGCGATGAACGGGTTCGCATCCGTTGCGAAGACATCATCGCGAAAACGTTCGAGGAAGAGCGCATCCCAGTGCTGGGCTGGCGCGATGTGCCCGTGAAAAACGAGGGGCTGCCCCAGAGCGTTATCGAAACCGAGCCTTGCCACCGGCAGATTCTGGTTGGCAGGCCCGGGTTTATCGAGGACGAAACCCATTTCGAGCGGGCGCTTTACATTGCCCGGCGCGTGGCCGCGAACCGCATAGCCGCGGAAGTCGAGACGCTGGATTTCTACACGGTCTCGCTGTCCTGCCGCACCATCGTCTACAAGGGCATGTTCCTGTCCTATCAGCTCGGCAACTACTACACCGACCTGCACGATCCGCGCTTCGAGTCCGCGCTGGCGCTTATCCATCAGCGCTTTTCGACCAATACCTTCCCGTCCTGGCGCCTCGCGCATCCCTACCGGATGATCTGCCACAATGGCGAGATCAACACGCTGCGCGGCAACGTCAACTGGATGGCGGCGCGGCAGGCGAGCGTTTCCTCGCCGCTGTACGGTGAAGACATTTCGAAGCTCTGGCCGATATCCATCGAGGGACAGTCCGATACGGCCTGCTTCGACAACGCGCTCGAATTTCTCGTGCTGGGCGGCTACAGCCTTGCACACGCCATGATGCTGATGATCCCGGAGGCGTGGGCTGGCAACAAGCTCATGGATGAGAAGCGCCGCGCCTTCTACGAATATCACGCCGCGATCATGGAGCCCTGGGACGGCCCGGCGGCCATCGCCTTCACGGACGGCCGGCAGGTCGGCGCAACCCTCGACCGCAACGGCCTGCGTCCGGCGCGCTACTGCGTTACCAAGGACGGGCGGGTGATCCTCGCTTCCGAATCCGGTGTGCTGCCCGTGCCGGAGGAGATGATCGAATACAAATGGCGTCTCCAGCCTGGCAAGATGCTGCTCATCGACCTGGAGAAGGGCCGCATCATCTCCGACGATGAGATCAAGTCCGAGCTTGCCAATGCGCGGCCCTATCAGGAATGGCTGAACCACGGACAGGTGCGCGTGGAGGCCCTGCCCGAGCCGGATTCCGCGCCGGCGGAAAACCCGGTGCCGCTTCTCGACCGCCAGCAGGCCTTCGGCTACACGCAGGAAAGCTGGAAGTTCCTGCTCGCGCCGATGCTCGAAACCGGGCAGGAGGCCATCGGCTCGATGGGCACCGATACGCCGATCTCGGCGCTCTCCTCCAAACCGAAGCTCTTGCACACTTATTTCAAGCAGAACTTCGCGCAGGTGACGAACCCGCCGATCGACCCGATCCGCGAGGAGCTGGTGATGTGCCTCGTCTCGTTCATCGGCCCGCGCCCCAACATCCTCGATCTCGAAGGCACCTGGAAGCAGAAGCGCCTTGAGGTTTGCCAGCCCATCCTCACCAACGAGGATCTGGAGCGTATCCGCAAGATTTCGCAGACGCCGTTCACGCCGTTCCGCACGATCACGCTCGACATCACGTATAGCGCGCATCTGGGCGCGGCGGGGATGGAGCGTTCGCTCGACTGGCTGTGCAGCCGGGCGGAAACCGTCGTGCTGCAGGGCTGGAACATAATTGTCCTGTCCGACCGCGAAATGGGGCCGGACCGCATCGCCATACCGAGCCTGCTCGCGACCAGCGCCATCCATCACCACCTGATCCGCAAGGGCCTCCGCACCTCCGTCGGCCTCGTGGTTGAGACGGGCGAAGCGCATGAGGTACACCAGTTCGCGACCCTGGCCGGCTATGGCGCGGAGGCGATCAACCCCTATCTAGCCTTTGAGACCATCGAGGCGAATCTTGGCGCTCTCGAAAAGCCCGTTGGCAAGGACGAAGCCTTCGAACGCTATGTGAAGGCCATCGGCAAGGGACTGATGAAGGTCATGTCCAAGATGGGCATTTCCACCTACCAGTCTTATTGCGGCGCGCAGATCTTCGACGCGGTGGGCCTCAAGTCGGATTTCGTCGCGAAGTGGTTCACGGGCACGCATACCGCGATTGAAGGCGTGGGGCTCGACGAGATCGCCGCCGAAACCGCCGAGCGCCACCGGCTTGCCTTCTCCGATGCGCCGGTTTTGAGGGATTCGCTCGAAGCTGGCGGCGAGTACGCATACCGTATGCGCGGCGAGGCGCACGCCTGGACGCCGGACACCATCGCCGATCTTCAGCACGCCGTGCGCGGCAATTCGAGGGAGAAGTACCGCGCCTATGCGAAGGCGCTCAACGAGCAGGCCGAGAAGCTGATGACGATCCGCGGGCTCTTCCGCCTGAAGGATGCAAGCGAGATCGGCCGCAAGCCCATTCCGCTGAGCAAGGTTGAGCCGGCCAAGGAAATCGTGAAGCGTTTCGCGACAGGCGCGATGTCCTTCGGCTCGATCAGCCGCGAGGCGCACACCACGCTTGCCATCGCCATGAACCGGATTGGCGGCAAGTCCAATACCGGCGAGGGCGGCGAGGAGCCGGACCGCTTCAAGCCGCTGCCGAATGGCGACAGCATCCGCTCGGCGATCAAGCAGGTGGCCTCCGGCCGGTTCGGCGTGACCGCCGAATATCTGGTCAACTCCGATATGATGCAAATTAAGATGGTGCAGGGGGCCAAGCCTGGCGAGGGCGGCCAGCTCCCCGGCCACAAGGTTGACGAGATCATCGCCCGCGTGCGGCACTCGACGGCAGGCGTGGGGCTGATCTCGCCGCCGCCGCACCACGACATATACTCCATCGAAGATCTGGCGCAGCTCATCTTCGACCTCAAGAACGTGAACCCCGAAGCCTGGGTGAGCGTGAAGCTTGGCTCCGAGGTTGGTGTGGGAACCGTGGCGGCGGGCGTCGCCAAGGCTCGCGCGGACCACGTGACGATTTGCGGCTTCGAGGGCGGCACGGGCGCTTCACCCTTGACCTCGATCAAGCACGCGGGCTCGCCTTGGGAGATCGGCCTTGCCGAGACGCAGCAGACGCTGGTGCTGAACCGCCTGCGCGGCCGCGTCGCGGTTCAGGTCGATGGCGGACTGCGCACCGGGCGCGACGTATTGATGGGCGCGCTTCTGGGCGCCGACGAGTTCGGCTTCGCCACCGCGCCGCTGATTGCGCTGGGCTGCGTAATGATGCGCAAGTGCCATCTGAACACCTGCCCAGCCGGTGTGGCCACGCAGGACCCGGTCCTACGCGCGCGTTTCAAGGGCGAGCCCGAGCACGTCATCAACTACCTGTTTTTCGTGGCTGAGGAGGTTCGCGAATACATGGCCGCGCTCGGCGTGCGCACCTTCGCCGAGCTGATCGGGCGTTCGGACTGGCTCGATAAGGAGAAGGCCATCGAGCATTGGAAGGCGCAGGGGCTCGACTTCTCCCGTATGTTCCACCGGCCGGAGGTTCCGGACGAGGTGGCCATCAGCCATTGTGAGGAACAGAACCACCCCATCGCCCACGTGCTCGACCGCAAGCTGATCGAGCTTGCCAAGCCCGCGCTTGAGGAAGCCAAGCCGGTCAAGCTCGAACTGCCCATCGCAAGCCACGACCGCACGGCGGGCGCCATGCTCTCCGGCCAAGTCGCGAAGATATACGGCCACGGCGGCCTGCCCGAGGATACGATCTGGATCGGCCTCAAGGGCCCGGCGGGCCAGAGCTTCGGAGCGTGGCTGGCACGCGGCGTCACCCTCGACCTCGCGGGCGAGGCGAACGACTACGTGGGCAAGGGACTGTCGGGCGGCAAGATCATTGTCCGCCCGCCTAAAAATACCGCCGCCGTGCCCGAGGAGAGCATCATCGTCGGCAACACCGTGCTTTACGGAGCGATTTCCGGCGAATGTTACTTCCGCGGTGTCGCCGGCGAGCGCTTCGCTGTGCGCAATTCGGGCGCGATTGCGGTTGTCGAGGGCACGGGCGATCATGGCTGCGAATACATGACCGGCGGCTGCGTGGTGGTGCTGGGGCCGACCGGCCGCAACTTCGCGGCGGGCATGTCGGGCGGCGTCGCCTACGTACTGGACGAGCAGGGCGATTTCGACAAGCGCTGCAACATGGCGATGGTCGAGCTTGAGCCCGTCGATCCGGGTGACACTTCGCCCTTCGACCAGGCCAACGGCGACACGCTCGAACGCTTCAACTTCGTCCATCTGCTGCATGATATGACGACGGACGACGAGTTGCGCCTGTATAAGATCATCGAAAACCACCGGCATTACACCGGGTCGGAGCGCGCCAAGACCATCCTTGAGAACTGGGCGGACTACCGGGCGAAATTCGTGAAGGTTATGCCCGTGGAATACCGCAGGGCGATCGAAGCCGCGAAGCATGTAGCGCCGCCTCCGCCGCCTCATGCCGATATCGCCGTTGGCGTGGAAAACGAACAGCAGCCGGGACTTTAGGCGCGGGCCTTGGGGTAGCGCCCGGCCTTTCCGGCTGCGCCGCGCGGCCGGACGCGATTTTGAGGATGGAACATGGGGAAGATAACGGGGTTTCTTGAGATCGAGCGCGAGGACCGGGAGTACGCGCCCGTAATCGAGCGGGTGAAGCATTTCCGCGAGTTCGTGCTGACGCCGCCGGAAGAGGCGATCCGCGAGCAGGCCTCGCGCTGCATGGATTGCGGCATTCCCTTCTGCCATGGCGGCTGCCCGGTGAACAACCAGATCCCCGACTGGAACGATCTGACCTATCACGGCGAATGGCGGGACGCGGCGCGAAACCTCCATTCGACCAATAATTTTCCCGATATTACCGGCCGGATTTGCCCAGCGCCTTGCGAGGCGTCCTGCACGCTCAACATCGAGGACGCGCCGGTTACGATCAAAAGCATCGAGTGCGCCATCGCCGACCGCGCTTTCGCGGAAGGCTGGAACGTTCCCGGGCCGGTTGCGCCCAGGACGGGCAAGCGCGTGGCCATCGCCGGTTCCGGCCCTTCGGGGCTTGCCGCGGCGCAGCAACTCGCGCGCGCGGGGCACGATGTGCATGTCTACGAGAAGAACGCCCAGCCAGGCGGGCTTCTGCGCTACGGCATTCCCGACTTCAAGCTCGAAAAGCACATTATCGAGCGCCGGGTGGACCAAATGCGGGCGGAGGGCGTGACCTTCCATTGCGGTGTGCATGTGGGTGTGACGCTTTCCCTGGAGGATCTGGAGAAGGAGTGCGATGCAGTCTTGCTGTGCGGCGGCGCCGAGAAGCCGCGCGATTTGCCCGTTCCCGGCCGCGAGCTGAAGGGCGTCGAGCAGGCCATGTCGTTCCTGCCGCAGCAGAACCGGCGCGTTTCGGGTGAGCCCCTGGGGGACGTGGAGCCGATCCTCGCCGGGGGCAAGCGCGTCGTGGTGATCGGCGGCGGCGACACCGGCTCGGATTGTGTCGGAACGTCCATCCGGCAGGGCGCGGCGTCCGTCGTGCAGCTTGAGATCATGCCCAGGCCGCTGGAGAAGGAGGACAAGGCGATGAGCTGGCCACACTGGCCGGTCAAGCTTCGCACCTCTTCCAGCCAAGCCGAGGGCGCGCAGCGCGAATTCAGCGTGATGACCACCCGCTTCGAGGGCGATAAGGACGGCCGGGTGAAGACTCTCCATTGCGTGCGCGTTGACCCGAAGCTCAAGCCCATCGACGGAACCGGATTCACCATCGAGGCCGATCTCGTGCTGCTAGCCATGGGCTTCGTCTCGCCGGTGCATGAGGGGTTGATCTCGTCGGCGGGGCTTGAACTCGACGGCCGCGGCAATGTGAAGGCGGACGGCCGTGAGTACCGCACCTCGCGGCCCAAGGTGTTCGCGGCGGGCGACATGCGGCGCGGGCAATCGCTCGTGGTTTGGGCGATCCGCGAAGGCCGCCAAGCCGCACACGCCATCGACAAAACGTTGATGGGGCGCACCGACCTGCCATGGTAGCTATCCGGTAGCCGCTCAAGCCGCCCGCCTTGCATTTTCCCGTTCGCCGCGAAGGCTCAGCGCTTCGGCGACATGTAGCGCATGGATGCTGGCGTTTCCATCAAGGTCGGCGATGGTGCGCGCAAGCCTGAGCGTCCGGTGATAACCGCGTGCCGAAAGCCCGTTCGCTTCAGCGGCCTGCTCCAGAAGCCGCAGCCCTTCGCGGTCCAGCGGACAGAACTCTTCGAGCAGGGCCGCGGGGCATCTTGCGTTGGTGGTGAGTCCTTCGATGGCAGTGATGGAATAGCGGCGGGATTGCAGATCGCGCGCGGCGCGCACTCTTTGCGCAACATGAGCGCTGGTCTCGCGCGATGGCGGCAGCGCCAGATCGGTGGCTTTCACCGGCGCCACTGCAATCTGAATGTCGAGCCGGTCCCAGAGCGGCCCGGAAATGCGCGCCTTGTAGCTCTCCTCGCACCGCGGTCCAAGCCGGCATGTCACCCCAGGCGTCCAGGCGTGCCCGCAGCGGCATGGGTTCATGGCGGCGATAAGCTGAAAGCGCGATGGGTAGCGGATGCGGTGATTGACCCGCGCGATCACGGTTTCGCCGCTTTCGATCGGCTGTCGCAGCGCATCAAGCGCATGTGGCGGGAACTCCGGAAACTCGTCGAGGAACAGCACGCCATGATGGGCCAGCGCCACCTCGCCAGGCTTCGGCCGTGCGCCTCCGCCCACGAGCGCCGCCATGCTTGCGGAGTGATGCGGCGCGCGGAAGGGCCGCTCTGCCGTCAGGCTTCCGTTGACGATTGTCCCCGCGATGCTTTGGATCATCGCGACCTCCAGCATCTCTTGCGGCTCAAGCGGCGGCAGGATGCTTGGAAGCCGCTGGGCAAGCATCGACTTGCCCGCGCCCGGCGGGCCGGTCATCAGCATATGGTGCCCGCCCGCCGCCGCAATCTCCAGCGCCCGCTTGGCGCTTTCCTGGCCGCGCACATCCCTGAGATCGAGGGCAGCCCCGGAACTTTGCTCAAGATGCGGCCTGGGCCTTGGGATCCTGACGCCGCCCTTGAAGTGGTTGACCAGCGCCAGCAAATGGGGCGCGGCTACGATCTCCATTTCGCCAGACGCCCATGCCGCCTCGGGTCCGCAAGCCGCGGGACAGATCAGCCCTTTTCCAAGCGCGCTGGCGCCAAGCGCCGCCGGAAGCGTACCCGCGATGGAGCCAAGGCTGCCATCCAGCCCAAGCTCTCCGATGATGATGAAACCGTTGAGAGTTTCAGGGGCAATCGCTCCCGTGGCGGCCATCACGCCCAGCGCCACTGGCAGATCGTAATGTGTCCCTTCTTTTGGCATGTCCGCCGGGGCAAGATTGACCGTAATGCGCTTGGCCGGTAGCCCAAGGCCGATGGCGGTCAGCGCGGCCCGAACCCGCTCGCGGCTTTCGCCGACGGATTTGTCCGGCAGTCCCACAATGGAGAAAGCGGGCAAGCCGGGGGCAATCAGCACCTGCACATCGACCTGCTTCGCGTCGATGCCCTCAAACGCAACCGTGGACACCTGCGCGAACATTTGAAACTCCGTACCCTTTTTGCCGATACGGAAACATTATCTCCAATTTCGCAAAAATCAAGAACAATGCGCGAACACTACCGCGCCGAAACCCTTTCTTCCACAACATCCCAAACGAGCGCCGCGATATCGGAGCCGCCGAAGCGCTTTACTTCGCGGATGCCTGTTGGCGAGGTCACGTTGATCTCGGTCAAATAGTCGCCAATGACGTCGATTCCAACGAAGATCAGCCCGCGCCTTTTCAGTTCCGGCCCGATCGCCTCGCAGATTTCACGCTCGCGGGCAGTAAGTTCCGTGGCTTCGGGGCGTCCGCCCACATGCATGTTCGAGCGCGTCTCATTGGCGGCGGGAACGCGGTTGATCGCGCCAACGGGCTTGCCGTCCACCAGGATGATACGCTTATCGCCCCCCCGCACCTCCGGCAGGTAGCGC
This sequence comes from Rhodomicrobiaceae bacterium, assembly GCA_050298295.1. Taxonomy (GTDB): domain Bacteria; phylum Pseudomonadota; class Alphaproteobacteria; order Rhizobiales; family Rhodomicrobiaceae; genus Rhodomicrobium. Next base: position 29,482 of record JBNKTW010000029.1, on the reverse strand, counting down.
TGAACGATGAACGGCTCGCGGAACACCGTCTGGAACAGCTCGACCAGGGAGCCGGCGTTGGTGTCTCCCGGGGGCAGCCTGAACACTGCGGTTCCGCCGTTTCCATAGAGCGGCTTGACGATAACATCGCCGGACTCCTCGCGGAATTCCTTCAGCTTGGCGAATGAGCGCGTGATCAGCGTTGGCGGCATAAGTTCCGGAAACTCCGTGACGAAGAGTTTCTCGGGGGCGTTGCGGACGCTTGCGGGGTCGTTCACCACCAGCGTCTTGGGGTGGATATGATCCAGAATATGGGTCGTGGTGATATACGCCATGTCGAAGGGCGGATCCTGGCGGAGGTGGACCACATCCAGCTCCTCCAAGGCCAGCGTTTGCGCCGCTCCCAGCTCGAAATGCGCGCCATGCACGTCCTCGACCCGAAGCTCATGCCCCTCCGCGAAGACGCGGCCATCGCGCATGAACAGCTTGTCTGGCGTGTAATAGAATATGCTGTGCCCGCGCGTCTGTGCTTCCAGCATAAGCGCGAAGGTTGAATCCCCGCTGATATTGATCCGCTCGATCGGGTCCATCTGGACCCCGGTCTTCAGCCGCATGTGCTCGCCTCCCGGTCTTGCCGGAGGGAATTTAAAGCGCCGGCGGAATTACGCAAGAAACGCTTGCTCGATGTGGGCGCAACCCTGCTTTGGGCTCACAAGGATCACGTCGAAGCTGGCGGAGCAATGCGCAAACTCCGAATGCTCGCCCAAAAACACTTCCGCGGCGACGGCGATACGAGCTTGCTGCCGTGGCAGGACCGCATATGCGGCCTCCTCCTGAGTTTTCCGGCGCTTCACTTCAACGAAGGCCAGATGGTCTCCGCGCCTAGCGACGAGGTCGATTTCGCCGCCCTTGGTTTTGTAGCGTTGAGCCAGGATATGGTAGTTCTTGCTTTCGAGAAGCCCTTTCGCGCGCCCTTCCGCCGCCATGCCTGCTGCGTAAGCGGTTGGAGCGGGAAATCTGCCGCCACTGCGCGCGACCATTGTCTTTACCCCTTTAGCTGCAATGCCAGATTGTAGACCTGCTTACGGCCAACTCCAAGTCCCTTAGCCACTTCTTCAACAGCCTCTTTGAGGCTGAGGCGCTGCATGGCGCTTCGCAAGGCGCTTTCGATATCCTCTTGCGCGGGCGGTTTTTGTTCTCCCGGGCCGATGAGGATCACGAATTCCCCGGCTGGCTGGCTGGCGCGGATGTCTTCAAGGACTGCCTCCGGGCTTCCCCTCGACGTTGCCTCGAAGAGCTTGGTAAGCTCGCGTGCGATCGCCACCGGACGGCTGGGAAATATCTCCGTAAGCGCTTCGGCGGTTTTCTCGATGCGCGCACCGCTTTCGTAAAAGACGAGCGTACCGGGGATGGCTTTCGCGGCCTCAAGCTCCTGCCGCTTGGCCGCTTGCTTGGAGGGCAGGAAGCCGCCGAAATGGAACCGGTCCGTGGGCAATCCCGCCGTCACGAGCGCCGCGAGAAGGGCGGAGGGACCGGGCGCCGCAAAGACGCCGATTCCTTCCTCAATCGCCGCGCGCACGAGCTTGAAGCCGGGGTCGGCGACGAGCGGCGTGCCGGCATCTGAGATGAGCGCCACGCTTTTGTCCTGCCTGAGCGCCGCAAGGATGCGGGCGCGGTCCCTGTCCCCGCTGAAATCGTGATAGGCTTCAAGCTTGCGCCCTATGCCATAGGCGGCGAGCAGCTTGCGGCTGTGCCTTGTGTCCTCGCAGAACACAGCGTCCGCGGTTGCAAGCACGCAAAGCGCCCGGATGGATATGTCCGCGAGGTTTCCGATGGGGGTCGAAACGATATAGAGGCCAGGCGCGAGCGGCGCCGCGAGGAGCTTATCGAGCTGGCGCTCCAGCCCCGAGGCAAGCTCCGGTTTCAAGGGGTGATTCGCGGCTTGGCGTTCGGATGCCGCCGCAGAAGCCGGTTTTGTTTTTTTCGGGAAATGCTGCCCGGACATCACCAATCAGCCATGATTACGAAAGAGGTTGCTTGCCGGCGGCCGCGCCTGCAAGATGCCCGCGCCGCGGACAGCGGGGACCGGTTGTGATGCAACCGGCGCTAGTCAACATGAAACCGATACTCACTCAATGAAGACACCGTTTCAACATGCTCGCGCGCATACTCGCATCGTTTTCAGCCTTGCGTCTATACTGGCCTGCCTGAGCCTCGCCGCGTGCTCGATTGGCGGACTGGGCGGTTTTGGCGGCAGCATTGCCGGATCAAGTTCGCAGGGAGCGCCGGAGGGCCAGGCTGTGAAGGTAGCATTGCTGCTGCCGCTTACGGGTAACGCCAATGCCCGGCCGGTGGCGAAAGCGATGAAACAGGCCGGTGAGCTTGCGCTCTTCGATTTCGACAAGCCGAATGTACAGCTAATCCCGAAAGACACACGCGGCAATCAGCAAGGCGCGAGGCAGGCCGCCGAGGAGGCGGTGAAGGAAGGGGCCGAGCTCATAATCGGGCCGCTTTTCGCCAAAGAGGTTTCCGCCGTGGCTCCCGTCGCCCAGGGCGCTAACATCCCCGTGCTTGCCTTTTCGAGCGACAGGAACGTCGCCGGCAACGGTGTGTATCTTTTGAGCTTTGTCGCGGGCGCCGACGTGCCGCGAATGGTTTCCTACGCGGTGTCCCAGGGAAAGACGCGGTTCGCCGCGCTTTTTCCACAAAACGAATATGGCCGCATCGTCGAGCAGGTGTTCCAGCGCGCCGTGCAGGAGAATCGCGGAATGGTGGTGATGACCAAGACCTTCCCGCCCGACGCGAACGGTATGCTTCAGCCGGTCAAGGAAATGTCGGTTCTGGCCAAGAAGGAGTCGAAAGACGGGCCGGCGGAGCCGCCGCAGATCGACGCGATTTTCATACCTGCGGGCGGCGACACGCTGCCTTCGCTTGCCCCGCTCTTCCCCTATTATGAGATGGACACCAAGAACGTTAAGCTCATGGGGCTTTCGGGCTGGGACTACACCGGGGTCGGCAAGGAGGCCGCCTTGCGCGGCGGCTGGTTCGCGGCGCCCGATCCCAAGGGCTGGCAAACCTTCACGCGGCGCTATGTCGAAACCTATGGCAGCCCGCCGCCGCGCCTCGCAAGCCTTGCCTACGACGCGGTGAGCCTTGCGATTTCGCTTTCGAACAATCCCCCTGGGCAGCGTTTCGTCGCCTCCGAGCTGACCAGGGCCAGCGGCTTCCAAGGGGTGGACGGCCTGTTCCGGCTCCGGCCCGAGGGCACCTCGGAACGCGGCTTCGCGATCATGGAGGTGCAAAAATACGGCAACCGGGTTATCGAGCCCGCCCCCTCGGCCTTCGGGCCCACGGTGGCGCAATATTGATACTCTCCTGGCCCCGTTCGCCAGGACTTGCGCGAGCGCTGGTGAAACGCGTGCGGCGCCCTTGCGTTTCCCGGTGCTTTTGTACAAGTTCATGTCCGCGCCGGGACCGCCATAGCCTCTCCCGGCGCCGGATAGGGACCAGCCAAAGGACAGCAGAATAGGAACCGCTCCATGCAGAACCGTCCGTTCATTGCTCATAAAGGTAAAATGGCGCCGATCAACTGGCGCCGCGGCATGTTCCGCCTCTGGTTGCTTGCTTCGGCCGCATGGATCATGGGCTGGGTCATCTATTTCGCCATCGAGTATATTCGCGGCGAGTCGAGCCTTGGCCTGGTTGCGCCGGTCGTGCTGCTGGCGCCTCCCGTCGCGCTGCTCCTATTCGGCATGGCCACACGCTGGGCGTTCCAGGGTTTCCAGCCCGACGAGCAAGCTCCAGCGGAGTGAAGGCGTTCCGCCCTCCGTTTAGCTGGGGGCAACCCTGTCAATCCGCCCTCGAATTTGGCTCAGCCGTCAGCCCTTCCGCAAGCGATTCGATAAGCGCGTTCAGAACAAGGCGGCCGGGCGCGGTTGTACAGATGTGGCCACCCTCCCTGCAAAGCAGGCCCTCTTCTTCCAGCTTGGCCAAGCCAGCCGGTTCCAGCCGGTAGCCGGTCCTGGCTTGCAGGCTCCCGGCGTCAAGCCCCTCGCGCAGGCGCAGGCCCATCAGCAGCATCTCTTCGGCCTGTTCGCGGGAGCTGAGCTCGCAGGCTTCCTCGCAGCCGTGCCCCCGTTCGAACACCTGGGCGGTCCAGGCGGCCGGCGCGCTAATCGCCGCAGTCGCGATTCTGGATTTGCCTGCGCTAATGCGGCCATGCGCGCCGGGCCCCGCGCCGATATAGCCGCCATAGCGCCAATAGGTCAGGTTGTGCCGGCTTTCCTGCCCTGGGCGGGCGTGGTTCGAAACCTCGTAAGCCGGAAGTCCCGCCGCCTCGCAAAGCTCCTGCGTCAGCTCGTAAAGCCCGGCGGACAGCTCGCCCGCGGGAACTTGCAGTTTGCCGTTCCGGTGCATATGCGCAAACGTTGTTCCGGGCTCGATTGTGAGTTGGTAAAGCGACAGGTGGCCCGGCCCCAGGCGCAGCGCTTGCGTCAATTCCTCACGCCAGGCTTGCGGCGCTTGCCCGGGCAGCGCGTAGATCAAATCGAAATTGACGCGGCCGAAGTGGCGGGCAGCGACGCCGAGAGCCTGGCGGGCTTCGCCGGCCGTGTGCGCCCGGCCCAGAAAGCGCAGCGCCGCATCATCGAACGATTGGACGCCCAAGGAAAGGCGATTGACCCCGGCATCGCGGAAACCGGCGAAGCGGCCAGCCTCGACGCTGGATGGATTGGCTTCGAGCGTGATCTCGCAGTCCGGCTCCACCGGCCAAAGTGCGGAAATTTCGCCTAAAATCGTGCCGACCGTGGCCGGTTCCATCAGCGATGGCGTACCGCCGCCGAAGAAGATGCTTGTAACCCGGCGCCGCGCCGTCTGCTCCGCGTAGTATCGAAGCTCGGCGGTGATAGCCCTCAGATACTCTTCCTCGCCGATGCCGCGCTTGGCGTATGAGTTGAAATCGCAATAGGGGCATTTGGACTGGCAGAAGGGCCAGTGAATGTAGATGGCGATCCCGTCCAAAACCGTACCGGCTGCGTCAGTCTTGGCCGCCGCCTCCCTCAAGGACTGCGGCGCGGAAGGCTGCGAAGGCTCTGGCGCGGTGGGAAATCGCATGTTTCTTCGCGGGGTCCATCTCCCCGAAGGTCTGATCGTATCCGTCCGGCACGAATATGGGATCGTAGCCGAAGCCCTTATCGCCGCGAGGCGGCCACACCAGATGACCTGCAACCGTGCCTTCGAAGAACTGGGCCGCGCCCATCGGATTTGCAAGGCAAAGCATACATACGAATTTGGCGCGCCGCCTTTCCGGTGACGTGGCGCCCTTGGCTTGCAGTTCCTCCTCAACCCTGGCCATGGCGCGGTGGAAGTCGCGCGGCTCGCCGGCCCAGCGCGCGGAATGGATGCCGGGCGCTCCGTTCAAGGCCTCCACGGCAAGGCCTGAGTCGTCGGCCAGCGCGGGCGTACCGGAGGCAAATGCCGTGATCACGGCTTTGAGCTGAGCGTTTGCCTCGAAGGTCTCGCCGGTCTCCACCGGCTCGGGAACGCCAAGCTCTCCGGCCGAAACCACCTCGATTCCGTATGGATCGAGCAAATCCTGGAATTCACGCAGCTTGCCCTTGTTGTGCGATGCGACGGCAAGCCTGCCGCCACGCCTGAGCCGTAACGTCATTCAAACTCGCGGGCTAGAGGATAGTCAGCTTCTGCAGGTTGACGAGCTCCGCCACGCCCTTTTTGGCCAGCTCCATCAGCTCCGCCATGCGCTCCTCGGAAAACGCGTCCTTCTCCGCGGTTGCCTGCACCTCGACGATCAGGCCCTTGCCGGTGAAAACGAAATTGGCGTCCGCCTCGGCACCGGAATCCTCAGCATAATCCAGGTCAAGCACCGGCGTTCCTTTGTAGATGCCGCAGGATACGGCTGCGACCTGATCCTTCATCACGCCGTCTTTGATCATGTCGCGGGCGCGCATCCACTGGAAGCAGTCGTGAAGCGCGATCCAGGCGCCGGTGATGGCCGCGGTGCGTGTGCCGCCGTCGGCTTGCAGCACGTCGCAGTCAACCATGATCTGGCGCTCGCCAAGGGCCTGGAGGTCGACAACGGCGCGGAGGGCGCGGCCGATCAGGCGCTGGATTTCCTGGCTGCGGCCGGAAGGGTGGCCCGTCGAAGCCTCACGCCGCGTCCGGTCGGTGGTGGCGCGCGGCAGCATACCGTATTCGGCTGAAACCCAGCCCCGGCCCTGGCCCTTGAGCCACGGCGGCACTCGGTCTTCCAGGCTTGCCGTGCACAGCACATGCGTGTTGCCGAACTTGATGAGACAGGAGCCTTCGGCGTGAAGTGAAAAAGCGCGCTGGAAGCTGACAGGGCGCAAATCACCCGGCTGCCGTTTCGAGGGACGCATGGTAACCTGCATTGTTAGAGAGAGAGCAGCGGCTCACCCCAGGGACGAGCCAGCAGAATTTCGCGCGCACACTAGAGCACGTTCAAGAAAAGTAAAAGCGGCTTTTCCAGCCGCCCACGCACAAACTTAAGAAAAATACGCTAAAACAAACTGACTAACTTACCGGGAAGCCGACCCACCACCGGTCCGGGCCTTCCTTCTCTTCTTCCTCGGTGGAAAGCCGCCCCGCCAGGAAACTGCAGACGTCGCGGCTTTCGAGCGTATTCCCCTCGACCACGGGCAAAAGAAGGTGATTGCGGAAGCCAAGTCCGGCGGCCTCAGATTCTGCCTGTGTAATAGTCTGCTCGGTCATGATCCCATCCCGTTAAGTTACTATTAACCACATTGGTTCCTGATTCGTGGTGCGTTGTCATGGGCTTGGCCATGGGCGCGCTCACTCTGCGCTTTTGGCGTGCCTCTGCTGCAACAGGGTGCGGCCTCCGCGACGCTGCGGGAAGAGTCTAGGGAATATGGGGGTGTATCAAATCCGGTTGTACGCTTCCGCAGCGTCGTTCCCGCGAAGGCGGGAACCGATTTGTCAAGGCAGAACAAGTTCTTATATGGATCCCCGCATTCGCGGGGATGACGCTGCGGACTTGAATTCCAGACTGCCTGACCCGTTCCCGCATTGCTTTTCACATGCCCTTGCGCGGGCATGAAGCTGGTGCAGGCAAAGCTCATCCGAACCCATTTGGCCAGGCATTTGCCTCTGTTACGGCGGGAAGCGGGGCCGCCCGGCGCGGGAACCGGGCGGCGGGATTGCTAAGATGCAGGCCGGTTCATGCGGTTGCCGATGAGGTCGGTGACAACGCCCGGCTCGGCCAGTGTCGAGGTGTCGCCCAGATTGGCGAAGTCGTCCTCGGCGATCTTGCGCAGAATGCGGCGCATGATCTTGCCGGAGCGCGTCTTGGGCAGGCCCGGCGCGAACTGGATCAGGTCTGGCGTCGCGATTGGCCCAATCTCCTGGCGCACCCAGTTCTTGAGTTCGGCCTGGAGTTCCTCCGTGGGCTCGTTGCCGGACATGAGCGTCACATAGACGTAGATGCCCTGTCCCTTGACGCTGTGCGGGTAGCCGACGCAAGCCGCTTCCGCCACCTTCGGATGCGCGACCAGCGCGGATTCGACCTCCGCCGTGCCCATGCGATGGCCCGCGACATTGATCACGTCGTCCACGCGGCCGGTGATCCAGTAATAGCCGTCCTCGTCGCGGCGGCAGCCGTCGCCGGTGAAATAATTGCCGGGATAGGTGGAGAAGTAGGTCTGCACGAAGCGCTCGTGATCGCGGTAGACGGTGCGCATCTGGCCCGGCCACGAATCGGTCAGCACGAGATTGCCTTCGCCGGGGCCTTCCATGGGCTGGCCTTCGGGCGATACGAGTGCTGGCTGCACGCCGAAGAACGGCCGTGTCGCCGATCCGGGCTTCAGCGCGGTGGCGCCGGGCAGCGGCGTGATGAGGATGCCGCCGGTCTCGGTCTGCCACCAGGTATCGACAATGGGGCAGCGGTCCTCGCCCACCACATGGTAATACCACTCCCAGGCCTCGGGATTGATTGGCTCGCCGACAGTGCCCAGAAGCTTGAGCGACTTGCGGCTCGTCTTCTTGACATGCGCTTCGCCGGCGCCCATCAGCGCGCGGATCGCGGTCGGCGCGGTGTAGAAGGTGCTCACATTGTGCTTATCCACCACGTCCCAGAAGCGCGACGCGGTGGGATAGTTCGGCACGCCTTCGAACATGAGCGTGGTCGCGCCATTGGCGAGTGGCCCATAGACGATGTAACTGTGGCCCGTCACCCAGCCGACGTCGGCGGTGCACCAGTAGATCTCGCCGTCCTTGTAGTCGAAGACGTATTGGTGCGTGAGCGCGGCATAGACGAGATAGCCGCCCGAGGTGTGCAGCACGCCCTTGGGCTGGCCGGTCGAGCCAGACGTATAGAGAATGAACAGCGGGTCTTCGGCGCTCATCTCTTCCGGCGGGCAATCAGCGGAAACGGAGAGCATTTCGTCGGCGAGCCAGTAATCGCGCCCGGCCTTCCAGCCGACGGGGCTGTTGGTGCGCTTGGCAACCAGCACGCGCTCGACGGTGGGGCATTTCTCAAGCGCCTTGTCGGCGTTGGCCTTGAGCGGCACCTTGCGGCCGCCCCGGATGCCTTCGTCCGCTGTGATGAGCACGTTCGAATCGCAGTCGATTATGCGGCTGGCGAGGCTGTCCGGCGAGAAACCGCCGAACACCACTGAATGGATGGCGCCGACGCGCGCGCAGGCTAGCATGGCGTAGGCGGCTTCGGGGATCATCGGCAGATAAATCGTGACCCGGTCGCCCTTTTTGACGCCGTGCTTCTTGAGTACGTTGGCGAAGCGGCTTACGCGCTCGTGGAGCTGCCGGTAGGTGATTTTCTGATCCATGCTGGGATCGTCGCCTTCCCAGACGATGGCGATCTGATCGCCGCGCTTTTCGAGGTGACGGTCCACGCAGTTGGCGCAGACGTTGAGCGTTCCGTCCTCGAACCACTTGATGGAGACGTTCTGCTGGTCAAACGACGTGTCCTTGACCTTGGTGAAAGGCTTGATCCAGTCGATGCGCCCGCCCTGCTCGCCCCAGAACCCCTCGGGGTCCTTGACGCTCCGTTCGTACATGGCGCGGTATTGTTCGTCATTGATGTAGGCCGAGGAACGCCAGCCGTCTGGAACGGGATAAGTCTTTACTGTCATTGATATCCTCCCAAAGGAAAAAAATCGGCGCCATTATGGTGACAGGCCGGGCCCGGAGCAACCGGTCTTAGGTCGAACAAAACCGTTTAGCCGCAGGTGGAAAATCCGCAATTGCGGCAGACGCCGCAGCCCTCCTGAAACACCATGCCTGGCGATCCGCAGCGCGGGCAGAAAAGGCGTGTCCCCGCCGCCGCTACTCCTCTATCGCTTCCTCCGCTTTCCACAAGCGCTTTTGTAGCCCCAACTCCCTGCGAAGGATTTCCGCCTCCCTCCGCAAAGCCGATATGGACGAAGTGCTGCTCGATGATGTCCCCGATGGCCGCGAGCAGGCTTGGCACGTACTTGCCGTTCATCCAGGCGCCGCCCCTCGGATCGAAGACCGCTTTAAGCTCTTCGACAACGAAAGAAACATCGCCGCCGCGCCGGAAGATCGCGCTAATCATGCGGGTGAGCGCCACCGTCCAGGCGTAATGCTCCAGGTTTTTCGAGTTTATGAAAATCTCGAAGGGGCGGCGCCGGTCTCCGTCGAAGGTATCGTTCAGCGTTACATAGATGGCGTGGTCCGAGCCGGGCCATCTCAGTTTGTAGGTGAAGCCGGACAGGACGGCGTCGCGGGCGGGCGGCTGCAAGCCGGGCGGCAGCGGAAGCGCGGGCTGCAAGGCTTCCGCTGCTGGCGGCGCTGCGGCGGAAAGGACTTCGCCGGTTACGGGATTGGGCCGGTACGCCGTGCAGCCCTTGAGGCCCAGCCGGTAGGCATCGAGGTAAAGCGCCTCGAAGTCTTCGAAGGGCATGGCTTCGGGGCAATTCACGGTCTTCGAGATCGAGGCGTCGACATATTGCTGGACCGCGGCCTGCATGAGGACATGCTCGCGCGGCGAAAGCTGGTGCGCCGTGACGAAGGCCCCGGGGAGCGGCGCTTCGCCGTGCCGTTCGCGGAACAGGCGCACGGCGTAATCCTGGATGGTTTCGTGGGTTGGCGCGCCGTCGGGAGCGAGAATGCGCCGGCTGTATTCGAGATCGAAGACCGGTTCGATCCCGCTCGACACGTTGCCCGCAAGCAGCGAGATCGTGCCCGTCGGCGCGATGGAGGTCAGCGCCCCGTTTCTTATGCCGTGCTGCCTGATAGCGTCCTGCAAGGGCTGCGGCAGCGAGCTGGGGAATGGCCGCTTCAGGAACTTGCCCGCATCGAACAGCGGGAAGGCGCCTTTCTCCTTCGCCAGCTCCACGCTTGCCGCGTAAGCCGCGTATGCGATCTTTTCCATCCAGCGCTGGGCGAGATCGCGGCCCTCTTCCGAACCGTAGCGCTTCCCGCACATGATGAGCGCGTCCGCAAGGCCGGTGACGCCGAGCCCGATGCGCCGCTTTGCTTTGGCCTCTTTCTCCTGGGCGGGCAGCGGATAGCGCGACACGTCGATGATGTTGTCGAGCAGCCTGACCGCTGTAGGCACGAGTCCCTTAAGCCGGTTCTCATCGAGCCGTGCGCCGGGCGTAAAGGGCTCCTCAACCAGCGCAGCCAAGTTGACCGAGCCGAGCAGGCAGGCACCATAGGGAGGCAATGGCTGCTCTCCGCAAGGATTGGTGGAGCTGATACTTTCGCAATAATCCAGATTGTTGAGCGCATTCACCCGGTCTATGAAGATTACTCCGGGCTCGGCATAGTCGTAGGCGCTGCGCATGATCTTGTGCCACAGCCCGCGCGCGCTCACCGTGCGGAAGGCCTCGCCGCCGAAGACAAGCGGCCACGGCCCGTCCGCCTCCACCGCCTCCAGAAAGGCATCTGTCACGAGCACCGACAGATTGAAGTTTCTGAGCCTGGCGGGATCGGCCTTGGCCGCAATGAAGGATTCGATGTCGGGGTGATCGCAGCGCAAGGTTCCCATCATCGCGCCACGGCGGGAGCCGGCGGACAGGATCGTTTTGCACATGGCGTCCCAGACATCCATGAAGCTGACCGGGCCGGAAGCGTCGGCGCCAACGCCGCGTACTGCTGCTCCCTTGGGCCGGAGCGCCGAGAAATCGTGCCCGATGCCGCCCCCCTGCTGCAGCGTCAGCGCCGCCTCGCGCACATTAGCGAAGATCGAGCCCATGTCGTCGCCGATGGCGCCCATCACGAAGCAATTGAAAAGGGTGACGGCGCGCCCGGTTCCGGCGCCCGCCAGCACGCGGCCCGCGGGGATGAAGGCGAAATCCGCCATGGCCTCGAAAAAGCGCCGCTGCCAGGCCTTGCGATGGGCGCGCGCCTCGGCCGATGCGGCGGCCGCGGCAACCCTTGCCCAGGTCTCCTCGATTGAACGCTCGGCCTTGCCGCCAGGGGGCTCGAAACGGTATTTCGCTTCCCAGATTTGCTTTGAGATTTGAACTGACATGCGCCCCCTGCCACCCCGGTCGCGTTCCCGGTACGAACGCATAATGTTCTCTGTTTGTACTGACGCGTCAAGCCTGATTGTGGATAACTCCGGGATCGCGTGGGAATAAAGCAATTCCCAGCATTCTATATGACAGCCCCCGGTTCAATAAGCCCCTAATAAACCTGAGCCGCCGCCGGCTAATTCGATACGGTGGCGTTTGCTGGCTCCAGCGAGGCGGGCACGCTGTAACCCTTTTCCTTAAGCTCTCGCCGGGCTTCGGCGAGCAGGCGCCCGGACGCCGTTTCGATTGCCTCTTCAAGCCTTTGCATGAACTCCTCGCGCGGCAGGCCCGCCGGGATGGGGTCCAAGAACTCCGCAACGATGGTTCCGGGGTAGCGCAGGAAGGAATGGCGCGGGAAGAAGACGCCGGAGTTGAGCGCAAGCGGGCAGACCGGAAGCTTGAGGTCTTGATAAAGGAAAGCGATCCCCGGCTTGTAATCCGGCGCCGAACCAGGGGCTTTGCGTGTCCCTTCGGGGAAGATCAGGATTTCGCGTTCCTCGGCCGCACGCGAGCGCGCCTCGCGCGTCATCTGGCGGAGTGCCGCGGGACCCTGCTCGCGCTGGATGGGGATCAGTTCGAACTTGCGGCAGAAGGTTCCGTAAACCGGGATGGACAAAAGCTCGGCCTTCATCACGAAGGCGGGGTCGCGCATGAGCGGAATGAGCGCGAACGTGTCCCAGGTCGACTGATGCTTGGCCGCGACGATCACGGGCCCGGCGGGCAGCTTCCCGTGTCCCCTGACCTCCATCCTGGTGCCGCAGATGAGCCGCAAGAGCCAGACCGTCACGCGGCCATGCGTGGAGAGCCCGGCCATTGCCCAGCGCCGGGGGGCGAAGAGCAGCCAGCTTCCGAGGATTAGAAAGAGCGCCCAATTTATGTAAAGTACGGGATAAAATAGCGCGGAGCGCACGTAAAGCGCCCGCTTAGTCCATGCGCGCATTGACGGTCCGCTCGCTAGACTGCTGGTTGCCGGTTGATGGGGATGGGGTGGAGAGCATGTTTGCCGCATAGCGCGCCGAAGCGGTTACAAATTTCAGATATTCCTTGAAAAGAACCCAGGTGGTTTTTGGGTCGTTCCACCATTCCGCCTCCATGCGCGGCGACTTCACGGGATAGGGAATGAGATAGGCTTCGGGCATGGTTTGCCGGAGTTCGATGAGGGTCCGCGGCATGTGGTAGGTCGACGTAACCACGATGAGCGAGCGGAAGCCGCGCTTCCTGGCCCAGGCCATCGTCTCGAAGGCATTGTCTTCAGTATTGAGCGAGCGCTTGTCGAGATCAATGCAGCAGCTGAACAGCCAGGCCTCGCCGCGCACCGGGCTGTTCATGCTGATGATCTGGCTGGCACCGGTACGCTTGCCGACGCCCGATATCAGCAGCCGCGACGCCTTTCCCTGGGCGAGTAGGTGCATGGCCTCGGCGATCCGGTCTTCGTCTCCGGTAAGCGCTACGATGCCGTCGGCGGCGCCGGAGGAACCGGCCGGCATACCGCTTACCCAATGGGCAAACAGGAAAAATCCGGCGGTCAGCAAGATGGTAAAGAAGGTCAGGAGACTGGCCGTCCGCGAGATTACCGCTCGCGCTATCCGCCACGCTATGGGCCTGCGTTTTTCACTCCCGGCTGTCATAGCGGTCTATGATACCGTCAACGGCAAGCCCGCGCATGTGTTTTTTTTCGCCTGCTCCGGAGCCATAATTATCCGTCCGTCACGCATTTTCCCGTCACGCATTTTGTTGATTGAGAATGCGCCTGACACCATAGCGCGAAGTCATTTTGCAAATAAGGGCGACAACGATAACGACAACAGCTAGCACCACATAACCGCCCCAGTCCAGCGTTCCCGCTCCCACGAGCCTCTTTATCTCCGCTTCCGCGGCAGCGGTGCTGCCCATGGTTTCGGTGATTCGGGGCAGCGCCAGAAAGGCCAGTGCGGCCATGCCCGCTCCCGCGACGCCTGCCTTGATGCCCACCCACAGGAAATGCATCTCGAATTGGTTGGCGATGAACTTTTCCTCGGCGCCGACAAGATTGAGCACCGAGACGATTTCCCGGTTGGAGGCGAGTGCGCTGGTCGCCGCCGCGATGATAACGGCCGCGGTGGCGGCAGCCATCAGCGCCAGCATCCCGATGCCTCCAATTTCGAGGAACCTTGTGAGCCGGTGAATTTCGCTGCGCCAGAGCCCGTGGTCGTCGAGCATGGCACCGGTGAATTTCGCCTCCAGAACCTTCTTCAGCGTCGGAATCTCGGGCGGATTGTCGCGGTCGATCTCAATGGCGATGAGACGCGGAACGGTGAAGCTCTTGAGCACTTGGGACTTGCCGATCCATGGCTCGACGAGCTTCAGCGACTGCTCCCGCGTATAGGGAGTAACCCGTTTTATGCCATTCTGATCATATAGGAATTTCACGATTTCGGCGATTTTCGCATCGCCGGTTTCGCCACTCTCGCTATGCACCTGCACCGTAATCTCCGAGGAGATGTTGTTCGTCCAGATGCTGGCGGCGTTGAAAACGAGATAAACCCCGCCCGCGGTCAGCGAGGCCAGAAACGCCATGATCGTTATCACAAAGGTCAGCGACCGGCCTGTGACCGAGCCCGGCGGCACGATCGGCGCATTGGCGCGCGCGAATTTAGATGTGGTTTGGCCGGGGATATCGACCGGTACTGGAAGCGAATGCGGGGTGCCCATGGTGTTCATATCTGGAAATACCTATTCGTAAAGTTCTAAACGTCCGTTTTCGAGCTGCATACGCGGCCCGGGGAATTGCGACATGAGCTGATAATCGTGGGTGGCGATGATGACGGAAGTGCCAAGCCGGTTCAGCTCGATGAAAAGGCGCAGGAGCCTGCGGGCCATCTGCGGGTCGACGTTACCGGTCGGCTCGTCGGCGAGCAGAAGCTCAGGCTTGCCGATCACGGCGCGTGCGATAGCCGCGCGCTGCTTCTCTCCGCCCGACAGCACCACCGGAAAAGCGTGCATCCGGTCGCCAAGGCCCACCCATTTCAGAAGCTCGGTAACGTCTTCGGCGTAGTCGCTTTGCCTGCGTCCAGTGACGCGCAAGGGAAGCGCTACATTCTCCCAGGTGGTCAAGTGATCGAGGAGGCGGAAATCTTGAAACACGATGCCGATGCGGCGCCTCAGGTCGGCGCGCTGGGCGGTCGTATTCTGGGCAATATTCCGTCCGAAAAGATGGACGAGCCCGCGCGTGGGGCGGAGTGACATAAACAGCAGGCGCAGCAATGTGGATTTGCCTGCGCCCGATGCTCCTGTTAGGAAGTGAAACGATCCTGGGTGCAACTGGAAGTTGATGTCGCGCAGCACCTCTTGCCCGACCCCGTAACGGAGACCGACATTCTCGAAACGTATTAAAGCATGACCCGAAACCACGATCCCAATCCTGCCGTTATAACCTGTATGTCCCGCATGGATTTATGATAAGGCGAGCGCATCTAGCAATCGAATTCGGCAAAGCCGAGACAGCGGACGCCAGGAGCAGAAGAATAGAGCTTTCCCCATGATCATCGAATGCCCGGCTTGCAGCACCCAATACGACATAAAGGTGGAGTTGCCGCCAGAAGGCCGCACCGTGCGTTGCGCGAAATGCGAAAACGTCTGGCGGGCCACGCCGGTCATCGAGGAAGAGCACCCGGGCGGTGAGACTTACGGGCACGGGCACGCTGAGGAGGGAGGGGCGGACACCAGCTACGGCGCGGGGACCGGAGACCCCGGCGGCTGGGGGCCGGAGGTAGAGGAAGACGAAGGGGCACGGGCTTTCTCCCACGGCTATTATCAGAATGCCAGAACCCAGCAGGAGGAGGGGGCGCCGGACGCCGGGTATTCCGGTTTTACCGGTTCGGGTGCGGCTTCAACGGAAGAAGCGTATCCCGCACAAGAAGAAGCGGCGGGCCAGGAAGCGGCCGGCGGCAATAGAGGCTGGTTCAGCAGTTTCATGCGCAGGGACCAGCCCCCGGCTCCCCCCGCTCAGGAAGAAGCCGGAGATCCCGGACTTGCCACCACTGCTCCCGGTTCCGTTCCGTATCTGCGGCCCGACCCCGCGGCTGCGGCTAATCGTAACGTGCGCACGCTCGACGACGCGCGGGCGGCCGTGCGCAACGTGTTCGCGACCCTGGGCGAGCAGCGGCAGTCCCAGCACACAAGCAGCATTCAGGCGCCCGTAACCGCATATCAGGCTACGGAACAGGAGGCTTACCGGCCCTTTGGGCCCCCAGAGGAAGACGCCGGAACGGGCGCTTCCGGCTGGGACGCTTCGGCGGAGGAGCAGGGCTACAGCCATGCCGGCGGCGCGGAAGGCTTCACGGGTCAGGGGTGGTCTGGCGTGGAGGCTGCCGGGGAGGACGCGGCCGCCGCCCCGCAAGGCTGGCATCAGGGCTGGCAGGGGCACCAACAGGAGCAAGAGCAGCAGCCTGAGGCGGTGCCCTCCGAACCCGATTTGGACTCGCAACTGCGTGCCGCCCTGCAGGCGCATTTTCCATCGCACACGGCCCCAGTGGAAGAGGCTCAGGCCTCCGGGGAACCGCAATTCCAGCAGGATGTAGATGCAGGCGTGGCGGGAGATGACGAAGAAGTTTTACCGGAAACTCACAAAGCGTTCTGGCAGCAGCCCCTGCCTCCCCATGCCCCGCAGCCGGCTGGGGAAGCCTTTCCGCTTGGCGAGGAGGGAGACGGCCCCCCTGCGGACGAGGCGGTGTTCGACGAGCGATTATTCCGCGAGCTTGGGGAGAGCCGCGGCTTGGCGCAGGAGGGGGCAAAGCCCCGCCAGCCAAAAAGCGGGCTGGCGCTTGCGGCCGCATGGGGCCTTTTCCTTTGTATCGCCGGGGGCCTCACCGGAGGGCTGCTCGGGTTCCGGGAGATGGCGGCCGATAGAGTGCCCGGACTCGCGGCATTTTATCGCGCCATTGGGATGCCGGTCATTGTGCAGCCGCTGATTTTCGAGGGCGTCAAGTACGATTGGACTGTCGTGGAGTTCAAGCCTATCCTGCATGTCAAGGGGGCCGTCTATAACCGGGCGAAGCGGGCGGTGGATGTTCCCGATTTCGTGATCTCGGTTAAAGACAACGATCCGGCGCACGATAAGGAGTTTCCGGAGAGCCTGCCTGTCGAGGGCGGCATGATACAGCCTGGCGAGCGTGCGGAATTTGACGTCGAGCTGGCTTCGGTAGGCTCGACGGTTTCAACGGTGGAGCTTGAATTGCGGAACGTCCGCTAGTCTTGCCGTGTTGTACCAGCCGCCAAAGCAGTCAATACCTTTGGGGGCCGGTATTACAAACGGCGGACAGTAGCACCTTTTTTGTATAGCCAGGCGTAGCAGGGGCAGCGGCCGGGCGGCCCAAACTGACGCTATCTTTCATGCAGCGCGTTCCCGCCGCTCCTCCGCCAGCGATGGGAGCCGCGCGTCCAGCAGAGGCGCCGCGAAAGTGTCCGCGAATTCCACAAAAATCCGTTCGGCCCATAGGCGCGCGCTGCCCTCGGCGGAAACCCGGACATCGAATGTTTCCGGCGGTGTGAAAAGCTGGTTGGTGTCCGCAAACCGGCCTTCCTTGATGCGGTCGATCCAGATGGTGAAGGCCGGGCCGAATGCGTTCCGCGTTACTGGCGTGGGGCAAACGAAATCTGCGATGGCCGCATGGCCGGCTTCGACCACCCGGTCACAAAGCCAGCCCATGCGCCGGGCCTGCTCGATACGATCAGCGGGCGAAAATCCGAGATCGCAGTTGAGATTCCTGCGCACGCCGTCGGCATTGAAGTGTACCGCCTTCAGAAGCGGCGCCAGCTCCAACGCCAGCGTCGTTTTCCCGGCACCGGGCAAACCCATAATGAGAATTTTCCGCCGCACTGGCCTCTCCATGAACCGAAGTCTTGCTTGAACGTTGCGGGGCAGTACGACGCGAAGCTTTCGCCAAGCTGTATTTAGGATTTATCATTCTAGGTATTATTTGCAGGGGAAGCCGTTTGCGCGATTGCTACGCGGCGGAAAATCGAACTGCGGACTCAAGGCCATACATTCACCGCACGATGTCCGCCGTTCCGTTCAGCATTTTGCATATGGCCGCAGTTCTTCTGGATGATGTTGCAGATGTGCAAGCAGGTGACGGCGCTTTTCCGGGCCGCGCGCTGTCCGGCAGTCTCCCGCCGCGATGGCCCAGGGCGGATGCCCGCTGTCTTCGGCGCGCTGGTAGATGTTGCGCCAGCGCTTGTGCACCGTATCGAGGGCCAGCCCAAGCTCGGTCGCCATCTCTTCGTCCGACCAGCCGAGCAGAGCCAATTGCAGCAAACGCTGCTCGCCAGGGCGGAACCCATACTGCGGCCGCACGCGCCGGAACAGGGGTCTGAGAAACGAAACCGGGCAGGCCGCCAGATCCTCGCGGCGTAATTCCAAATGCTGGAACCGGTTGCCGGAGGCGGTGGACAAGGACCGGAATCCCTGGATTTGCACCGAGCGGAGGAAGGCGCCGAAACGCGGGTCGCGCCGGTCCAGTTCGACGAATAGGCGCTCGCTGGAGTAACCGCCGCGGAACGCGAATATGGTTTGCGTCATCAATTCGAGGATATGCGCCGCGAGCGGATCGGCGCTGCCGGGGCTGACATCCGCGTATTGAAGAAAGGCCAGGTGGAGCGCGCCCAGGAAGTTTGCGCATCCCTGCTCCACGGGCCGCAACAGCACTTTGCGGCCTTGCTGCTCGGCTTGCCAAATTGCCGCGAAGACACTGCCGTCCTCGCCGGTGCCGGGAGCAGTGGCCTCCAACGCCGCCGGAGCCACGAAGCCGGTGCCGCCGAAACCAAGCAAATGCAGGCGCCTGTCGTGGTCGCGGCCTTCGTATACCTGATACGACACCGCTTCCTCGCCGAGAAGCTTCGCCAAAAGCTCCGGGGTTGGTGATACGCCGCCTGCGGACGCCCGCGCGAACATCGCGAGGCAATCCGGAATGTCGGCCGGCCTCATCGGGCGATAGCGAAGTTGCAGCGTTGGGTTTGACACGGTTCAGCGAGCGATTGGGCGGAGCCCCAAGATATCAGCCACCCGCGTGATATGTAAATGTTTCCAAAACAGCGGAGCAGCGGGCAGAAAAGCAGCTCGAACCGGCAATCATCCCATTTATTGGGGTTTCTGCGCTCTGCACGGACGATTACGATGTGCCGCATCTTGGCTGCCGCGCAGGGGAACCGCGAAATGACCTCCGTCCAGAGTGAGTGCCACTATGCCAACGGTTTCAGCCTATGGGAGAAGCTCTGGGCGCAACTCAGTTTTTTCGCGATGATGTTTTCAGGCATCGCAGGGATTGCGCGCGCCGACTGGCATTGGCTCGCTCCCTATCTCATTGTCACCGTGTACGGCGTTCCCATGATTGTCATGCGCCATCTGGCCTGCCCGAGGTGTCCTCATCTGTATGTCTACAACGATTGCGTTCAATTCCCGCCCAGATGGACGAAATGGCTCGTGAAGGAGCGCAAGACTTCGTCTTTCAGTGCAACGGAACGATGGGCGTTCTGGTTGATATTTCTGCTGATCCCTTTGTATCCACTCTATTGGTTGCAGCCGCAGCCCATTTTGCTCGCCATTTTCCTGCTGTCCGCAACGATGTGGTATTCCGGCCAATGGCTTTACTTTTGCAGGCGATGCCGGGTCGAGCAATGTCCATTCAACAGGGTACCAGTAAATAGCCCTGTCAGTGCGGACTGATTTCAAATGGCGGCCTTGTGAAGGGAAGGCATGAATGGCCATCACCGATGAACAGTGGGAAATCGTCAGGAAGCTGTTTTCGCGAACCTTCCTCACGTCTTTTCATTACGCTGTGGCAACCGTCAACCCGGACGGCGCGCCGCATGTTACGCCAATCGGGTCGCTGATACTGCTGGACAAGGGAAAAGGTTTCTTCTTCGAGGAATACCTCGGCGCCACGGCGCGCAACTTTCAGAGTGACCAGCGCATCTGTGTGCTGGCCGTCCACACAAGCCGGTGGCTGCTGCTGACGTCGCTACTATTGGGCCGTTTCACCTCGCCACCGGCAGTCAGGCTGGCCGGCACGGTGGGAGAAAAACGCGAAGCCACGCCGGAAGAACTGAAGCTCTTCCGCCAGCGCGTGGGAAGATACCGCCTGTTCAAGGGCTATCACCTTCTGTGGAGCCGGCTGCGGTTCGTGCGCGATGTGACGTTCGACGCCGCCCTGCCGGTCCGCGTGGGTGCCATGACTGCCGGACTCTGGCCGAAGTAAGGAACCTTGCCACGCAGTCTACCACCCAATGACCGCATGATAAGCCGCCCGGATCAGCTCATCGGCCAATGGCGGCGGCGGCTCGCAGCTTTCCAGGTACATGCGCACGGCGGCCAAAGGAACCTCCACGAGCGCGAAGCGGGCGCGGTTCAGATTATCGGGTGCGGCGTCCCCCAGCGTGGCTTGTGCAAATCGCGTGACAGCCGCCTTCATGGTCTCTTCCTGGCGGACGACGCCGTTGCGCAATTCCTCAGGCCAGTCTCCGTGTATGAAGTCGCTGCGGCGATGAAGCAGGAGCAGGCGCGCGTCCTCCAGGTTTTCCCGCGCCCAGGCAGGGGTGTGCAGCGCCGCCGCCAGCCCGTCGCCGGCTTCGATCGCGGCCAGGAAGCCTTGCTGGAAAGCGAGCACGGTCTCAAGCCAAAGCTCGCCGAGTAAAAGATCGCGCGAGGCGTAGCGGTAATAGAAGGAGCCGGCGGGCGCGCCCATGTGGCCGATGACGGAGCCGACGGTGACGGCCGCGGGGCCGTGCTGGCGGGCGAGCGCGCGCGCCGCCGCGAGAAAGTCGGTGCTGGCGAACCGGGGGCGGGCCATTTTCTTTATAGACTCCTCATTCTAGAATAAATATTCTAAAACTCGCCACACCACGGAGCAAGAAGGGGACGTCATGAATAGCGCCATGCTTTATGCGGCTGCGATCCTCGCAGTTATCACGGGATTCGCCCACTCCATTCTTGGCGAGCGCCGCCTTATCAGCCCCATTCTCAGGGACAGCCAACCCGGGCCAGAGGTTCTGAAACACCCCATGGCGCGCCAGATCCTGCGTTTTGCCTGGCACATCACGACGCTTAGCTGGATCGCGGAAGCCATTGTCCTCGTCCTCGCGGGTTCGCTTGAGCCAGCGCAGCAAGGCCGGCCCATCGTCCTGGTGATCGGCCTTGCCTTCCTGACGATGGCGTTGGTCTCCTTTATCGTCTCGCGCGGCCGCCATATCGGCTGGCCGTTCCTGGCCGCAACCGGAGCGGCCGCGCTGGGAGCGCTGATTTGAACGGCGGGAACGCGGGCCTTGCCGGTGCGCCAGCGCCAGAAGCGAACGCGAAACGGTGTTTCTATGCATCGCAACGCAACCGGAAGTAGCTATAGGCTGGGGCGTTGCTAACGGCGCGGGCAATTTCGCCTGCAATGCACAAATACGCGGGCGTTCAGCTTGACAGCGCGCCCGCGCCCCTGCCACATCGTGCCCAGCAGATTCACACGCGCGAGCGCACATCATGAAAATCAATGGCAACGAAATCCGGCCCGGTAACGTTATCGAGCATAACAACAGCCTTTGGGTTGCGGTCAAGTCCCAGGCGGTGAAGCCTGGCAAAGGCCCCGCCTACAACCAGGTGGAGCTTAAGAACCTCATCAACGGCTCCAAGCTTAACGAGCGCTTCCGCTCCTCCGAGACAGTGGAGAAGGTGCGCCTTGAGCAGAAGGACTTCCAGTTCCTCTACCCGCAGGGCGATATGCTGGTGTTCATGGACACCGACACCTACGAGCAGATGGAGTTGCAGGCGGAGTTCGTGGGCGAGCGGGCCGCGTTCTTGCAGGACGGCATGAAGGTGGTCGTCGAGATGCACGAGGGCCGGCCGATCGGCATCAACCTGCCGGACCAGGTGACGCTGGCTGTTGCCGAAGCCGATCCGGTGGTGAAGGGTCAGACGGCGGCATCTTCCTATAAGCCCGCGATCCTGGAGAATGGCGTGCGCGTCATGGTCCCGCCGTTCGTTACGACCGGCGAGAGGATCATCGTCGACACCAACGAAATCGCCTACGTCCGCCGCGCGGATTAGGAAAGTAAAAGGCCCCCTCACCCTGTCCCTCTCCCCAAGGGGAGAGGGAGTTGGGCTGTGCCCGTTGAGAAGGCGTCCCTTCTCCCCTTGGGGAGAGAGCTGGGGTGAGGGGGCCTTTCCGCAACTGCCGCCGCTAACTGGAGCAAAGCGCCATGCCAGCCTCCGCGCTGATGACGGTCATGATCAACGCCGCCCGCAAGGCCGGCCGCAGCCTAGCCCGCGATTTCGGCGAGGTCGAGCACCTGCAGGTGAGCGTCAAGGGCCCGGCGAATTTCGTCTCCGCCGCCGACCACCGCGCCGAAAATATCCTCTACGAAGAACTGAGCAAGGCGCGCCACGGCTATTGTTTCCTGATGGAGGAGCGCGGGCTGGTCGAAGGGCCGGACAAGACGCATACCTGGATCATCGACCCGCTCGACGGCACAACGAATTTCCTGCACGGCATACCGCTGTTCGCGATCTCCATTGCGCTCCAGCGCGAGGGCGAGCTGGTCGCGGGGCTGATCTACAACCCGGCCAGCGGCGACATCTACACAGCCGAGCGCGGCAAGGGCGCGTTCCTGAACGACAGCAGGCGCCTGCGCGTGTCGGGCCGGCCGGACCTCGAAAACGCCGTGATCGTCACCGGCGTTCCGCACCGGGGCAAGCCTGGGCACGAGCGGCACCTCGCCGAGCTTTCCGCCGTGATGCGCGATTGCGCCGGCATCCGCCGCACCGGCTCGGCGGCGATAGACCTTGCCTGGGTCGCCAGCGGGCGCTTCGACGGCTACTGGGAGCGCGCCATCCAGCCTTGGGATATCGCGGCGGGCATCGTGCTGGTGCGCGAAGCCGGCGGTTTCGTGTCCGGCGCGGAGGGGCGCCAGGACATGCTCAAGACCGGCGCCATCATTGCCGGCAACGAAGCCATCCAGGGCGCGCTCCTGAAGCGCATCGCCGCCGCCAACGGCTGAGACCTGCGCCGCCGTCAATGGCTGAGGGCGGCGGCGGCGTCCCGCGAAGGCAGGAACCCATTTCTCAAGGTAGGACAAGTTCTTATATGAATCCCCGCATTCGCAGGGATGACGCTGCGGCATGTGCGTTACTGCGGCTCGTGGTTGCCATTGGTCCCCGGCGCAGGAAGCGTGACCTTGACTTCGAGCCCTTTGCCCTGCGGGGGCTGGCCAAGCGTGATTTCACCGCCATTCGCATGAATGATGCCGCGGGCGATGGTGAGGCCCAGCCCCACGCCGCCCGTCTCCCGGCTGCGGGAGTTTTCCAGCCGCTTGAAAGCCTGGAACGCATCCCCGGTCTTTTCCGGAGGTATGCCCGGCCCGCCGTCGATGATGAAAACCGTGGCTAAGCCTTCGGAATGCGAAAGCCTGACACGCGCCCAGCCGCCATATTTGACCGCGTTGTCGATCAGGTTGGCGAATGCGCGCTTGATCGCCACGGGCTGGCAAAAGGCGGAAAGGTGGTCCGGCCCGCTATAGCTCACTTGGTGATTGCGGTCGGCAAACGCGTCGCAAAGGCTGATGAGCAAGGCGGCGAGGTCAATTGCTTGCGCCGGCTCGCCCTTAAGCTCATCGCCCGCGAAAGTGAGCGTCGCCGAAATCATCTGCTCCATCTGGTCCACGCCTTCGATGAGGCGCGCCTTGGCTTCTCCTTCGGAGACATCTTCGGCGTCG
This sequence comes from Rhodomicrobiaceae bacterium, assembly GCA_050298295.1. Classification (GTDB taxonomy): domain Bacteria; phylum Pseudomonadota; class Alphaproteobacteria; order Rhizobiales; family Rhodomicrobiaceae; genus Rhodomicrobium. The sequence goes on along the minus strand of JBNKTW010000029.1, from coordinate 6,221 downwards.
AGGCGCACGGTGGTCAAACCGGTTCTCAGATCGTGAGACATGGCGGCGAGCATATTCGTCCGCTCGTCGAGGAACTTTCTGATGCGGTCTTGCATCTCGTTCAGGGCCCGGGCGATGACTTCGAACTCCCTCAAGCCGGCGGTATCTATGGGAACGGCCTTGCGTGTCCGCCCGAATTTCCTGGCCGCCCTTGCCAGGTGGTCCAATGGGCGCAGCAGGTTCCTCGCGATGGCGGCGGCCAGAAGAGAGGTCAGCACCGCCGCGAACAGCAAACTTACCGCGAATACTTTAAAGCCGGTTCTCAGGTTTTGCAGCCTTTCCGGCTCGATCGTGACCCAGCTTCCGTCAAGCCCTTGAACGGCAAGCCGGAACGGCCCGAAAACCGGAGCATCACCATTCTCCAAGCCCGGCCATCCGAGCGCGAGCCGTTTTCCGAACTCTTCATGCGCAAGCTGTTTTTCGAAGCTAGGCGGCTGAAATTGCTTTTTGACGCGAATCTCGTGGCCGCGAAATCCAGTCAGGCGCTGAGCGGACACAATTCTGGCTTTGCCTTTCAGGTTGCGCCCGATGGCCAGCCGTGTCCTTTCCAAGAAAGGCCGTTTGAAGCTGGGCGGACTTGGGATGATTGCATTTTCATCCGGCAGCCAGCGGATGTGCAGTTGTTTGTCCGCTCCGATCCGGGCTGCAACCGCGTCTCTTTCCTTTTTACCGGCCTGGAAGATGGCAAGCGTTGCATCTTCCACCGCCTGGGCGAGCCAGTGCGAGCTATGTACCATCATGCCCCTGGGAAAGACGAGATAGAGCAGCAGAGCGTCCAATATCTGAACGGTAATGACCGCAACCAGCATCATGGCCGCGATTCGCATCCAAAGCTTAACCGGCGGATGGAACCGGGGAAAGCGCATCGGCCGCGCACTCCTTACGATGCCGCCGAGACTACGGCGCAGAATACGTAGCCGCCGCTTCGCACGGTTTTGATGAACACAGGGGCTTGCGGATCGGCTTCGATCTTCCGCCGGAGCCTGCTGATCTGCACGTCGATGCTGCGGTCGTAGATATTGGCCTCGCGGCCGCGCGTCATGTCGAGAAGCTGGTCGCGCGTGAGGACGTGCTGGGGGTGCTCCGCGAAGGCGAAAAGCAAATCGAATTCGCCAGCCGTCAGCTCCACGAGAACTCCCTCCGGATTGCGCAGCGTGCGCCGTATCGCGTCCAGCCGCCAGCCTTCGAATTCGTACGAAGCCGCTCTCTCGCGCTTGTCCCCGGCAGGCTGTTCCCCCGTGCGGCGCAGCACCGCGCGGATGCGCGCCAGAAGCTCCCTCGGGTTGAAAGGCTTGCAAATATAGTCGTCCGCGCCCAGCTCCAGCCCCACCACGCGGTCGGTTTCGGCGGAGAGAGCCGTCAGCAGCACGACGGGGACCTTGCTCGTTCCGCGGACGCGGCTGCACAGCGCCAGGCCATTCTCGCCGGGCATCATGATGTCGAGCACGACAAGATCGAAGCGGCTGTTTTCCATAGCCTGGAGCATGTCTACGCCATCGGCCGCGGCCGTAACGCGAAATCCGTTCACGCTCAGGAACTTCGCGAGGCCCGTGCGGATGTGCCTATCGTCGTCGGTAATCAAGATGTGGGGGCTGGCGGACATGAGTTTCCAAATTTATTCAAACTATATATATTACTCATAGACCAGATCGCGGCGCTTCGCCACCCAAGTGTTGTAACAAACCGTTACAATTCGTCGCGGGCGAATCATCCAATTCGCAGGCCCTTGTCCTACAGTGAGATCCCCGCAGACCGTTCGTGGGGTTGGCGGACGGCTACTTCGGCCAGCGCCCCCCGCCAGCCCCGCGAATGTAAGAAGCAGGAACGGGATTATTCGCGGCGTACCCGGCGGCGGGTAGTGGCGCTATGCGCCGCGGGCGTGCTGCCGGCGCGAAGCTGGAATTGGGATGGGGTATGGTTATGAGGGCTGTCCGAGCGGGCACACGCGTTGCGAGTAGAAGAGTGAATTTTCTTGACGCCACCGAGGAGGAAATATTCGAGTTGGTCCGCACGATGGTAAACGAACTGACGATCATGTCCTGTTTCCTCGTGCTGCCGCCGGAGCAGAAGAAAGTGGTCCAGGCAAGCATCACCTCGTTCGGCGCCTATCTGGGCGTTGACCGGCGCAGACATTGACGCCCGCCCCCGCAAGCCAGCCGCCGCCCTACAGCAGGCCGCGCGATCCGGATTGCAAGAAAGCCTTGTCTATTATTCGCAGGAACTGCGTGGAAGCGGCGTGACGGTGAAGGGTCAGCGGTTGCGCGGCGCCGAACTGGCGCTGGTTCACGAATTGGCGCAACGTGGCGGCATCCGGCGGTTCCGACGCCCCGCCCAGCTTGGTGCAGGCGAACGCCGCCCACTTTCTTCCCTCGTCCAATGCGGCGCCAAGTTCGCCGGCGTTCCATTTGACATCGCCGGGCCGGGCGAGATAGCCCGCCCGCCATAAGTGGAATATGGTTCCAACAATGAAAGCGTCCCCCGCGCCGGTCGGGTCGACGGCTAGGCTCTCATCATTGATGTATTCCGGCACGAAAATGAATTCGCCGCCAGGAGCGTTCCGGCCCTGAAAGCAAATCGCGCCGAAGTGGTCCAGCGTGATGCAGAATGCCGCCGGCAGGGTGGAAAGGAACTCCGCCAGGGCTGGCAGTCCGGTGTTGGGAACCGAACCGCCGAAAAAGCCCTTGGCCTCGTTTATGTGCATTTGCACGTAATCGGCCTTGTCCAGGAGGCTTGCCCAGTGGCGGTATCCTTTGGATAGCTGCTCCTGGCCGAAGTTTATGAATATCGGGCAGCGGCCGTGGAACCGTTCGGCGATGGCGGTGGTTGGATCGCGCTTTTCGCTGGCATTCTCGTGAGGGGAGGGCAGGTGGCCGATCAATATCGCGGCGGGCTTTGCGCCAAGATCGCCATTCGCGCCGGTGACGCGCGAGACCAGGGACGCGTAGAACGCCCCTTCATCGGAGTGCTTGCTCTTGAATATCGTCCTTGCGCCCGCATCCACCAGAACGGCGGATTGGGCCGTGCTCAATCCGGGGGTAAAAAAGCGTGATGAGCGCAGATAGTCCAGCACCGTATCGCCGGCGTTCGCGGCAGCGGCCACCTTTTCGATGAACGCCCGGATCTCGTGGCCAATGCTGTCGTCGCCGATGCTGAGTATTGGTATGGCGGGCGCGTTCATGGCCAGCAGGCGCGCGGAGCAATTCACGCCGCTGCCCCCGAACGCGCTCGCGGTGCGCACGGCGTTCTTCCCGCCGATCTCCACCGGCCCGTCGGCAATGAGAAGCGTTTCGGTATTGCCGCCGCCGAACACCAATATTGGCTCCGGGTGCATCGTGGCTTCCTCAGTTGCTCACAACCTGCCATGAGCCTACCGTAACCGGTTCGAAAAACGATTGACCGGCGGCGATGGGCATACGGGATACTATCGTCAAGCCCTGCGCGCTTGCACGTTTGTTTTGCTTGGCGCGGCGATATATAGCCGGCGGCGCGGCCTGGGAAATGGCTGCCGGCTGAATGGCGGGACGGAAGGATGGAGTCCGGGCGGCGCGGGGGCTCAAGCCCGCCGAAGGGCACAGCGTTTTAGGGCCGCGCCGGTTTGAGCTTGCTGTGCCGGGGCAGCGGGCGGGGGCGCTTGGGCCGGAGACAAGAATCCGGCCCAAGCCATTGTGATAGCCGGGGAAGGCGCCGCTTTCGCCGCCCCGCAACGCCGGACGCCGCGGTGTATGCCGTTCCGGTTCCGGGGTAGCGGGCAATTCAACCGTTTGCGCTGTCCAGGCTGGTGAGCGGCGGGGCGGTTGAACGTTCCCGGCGTAACTAGCGGGGACAGGCTGCCGCTCAGGCCGGGCGGGCGCGTTCCCAGCCTGGCCGCCGGGGGCGGGCGAAGGATAACCAGGGTCTTGCCGGAGAGGCTGGCGCGAAAACTCCGGCGCGGCGTCGAGGGGCAGGAACTGGCTTACCGGCCCCCCTTGCGGCGCATCGGACGCAACCGGGGCGGTCCGTGGATCTTCCCGGCTCTCAAACGATGCGCCCCAGCCATACCAGGCGTCCTTGACCTCCCCATAGTAGCGGGTTGGGTCGTAAAGCTCCGCTTCGAGGGAGATGGAGTACGCATCCAGCCTGCCCATGGCCTCCAGAATGGAATAAGTGGCCACAACCAGGTCGGAATGGTAGGAAACCAGGGCGACACGGAGGTTCAGATAGGTCTGTTCGGCGCTGAGAACGTCCGAAGTCCCTTTTTGTCCGAGCGCACGTTCCGCGCGAATGAATGCAAGCGCCGAACGTCCGGCCTTCACGGCCCGCCGGCCGGCGGCGATATTTCCCCGGGCCGCCGAATACAATCCCCAGGCCGAAGAAACGCGCTCGCGCGCACGCTCCCGGGCTTCGTCTATCTGCTCGCGGAGTTGCGATTGGGTTTCAATCGCGCTGCGGATTTGGGCCGAAACGCTGCCGCCTTCGTAGAGGGGCACGTTCAGGACGCCCAAGACGCGGGTATCTTCGCCATATTTCAGGTAGGGGTTCGATTCTTGCGCGGTCTTCCCGTAGGTGGCGTTCAGGGAAAGCGAAGGAAGAAGCTGGCCCTTGACCTGTTTGACCTCATGCTCTTGAGCCCGCTCGCGGAAAATGGCCGCGAGAATCCCCGGATTTTCGGACCCGGCCGCGGCGCCCGCCTCACCCAGCGAGGCAGGAATGAGCCTGATGGCGGGGGCCGGTGCCTGCAGCTTGCCAGGCATATGCCCAATGTACTGGACGAAACGCGCCCGGCTGCCATCCAGCGTGCCCCTGGCGATGCTCAGATCGGCTTCGGCCGAAGCGAGAACGGTTTGCGTTTGAAACACGTCGGTCTGGCTTATCGCGCCAGCTTGAAACTGCTCCCTGACCGTTTCCAGCTGTCTTGCATACTTCCTAACCGCCTTCCGCCGCAGGTTCACGATAGCCTGGTCGCGGACAACGTGCGCGTAAGCCGTCGCGGCGTTGAGAAGCACGCTCTGCTCGGCGCCGCGGAGGTCTTCGCGTCCGGCTTCGACTATGGCTTCGGCGCCTTTTACCGCATTATGAGTGCGGAACCCGTCGAAAATGTTTTGGCGGAAGGCGATTGCCAAGGTGCGCGGGGTGGTTGGCCCGGTTCCGCTGAAGACCGGATCGTCCACGAGGGCCGGGTCTCCCTGCCATCTGTTCCGGGTGTCGGCGCGTCCGGCGGTAGCCACCACGCCTATTCTCGGCCGGTATCCGGCCTTTGCGAGCGCGACCCCGTTATCCGCGGCTCGAAGCCGGGCGCGCGCCGCTTTTAGCGTTGGATTGAAAAGATAGGCGGCAGTCAAGGCGTCCTTCAAGCTTTCAGCCTTGGAGACCGGAGCCGCCAGCAAAAGTGCAGCACCCATACAAATAGCGAACGGCGCGGGCCGGAGCCAATGCACAAAGGAACGTGTATCACGCATAAGTTATCCCCACCAAATAACCACTCGCACAAGTTGATATGGCAACAAGGTAAATGCGCGCCTAAGCCGGTTTTAAAATTTCCGGGCGATGCTGCATCGGAATGGCGAGGATGCGGACGGCCGCGTGTGGCGCCGGGAGAACGCGCGGCGAAACGTTGCGCGGACAATGTTGTACGGGACGCCGGGCCTCTTTGGGATATGGCGGAGCCTGCCTTGCGAATTTTAAAAAAAGTCCGGCGCGGCTCCTGGCTAGCTACTACAGGCCCAGGAAGTTCTGAGCCGCATGTGTGTTTCAAGCCGTCATTGCGAGCGTAGCGAAGCAATCCAGATCCGCAAACCGCAGCACCTGTTTCTGGATCGCCACAGCCGCCAAGGCGGCCTCGCGATGACGGCGACTTGCGTCATGACTTCCGGCAGCCTGTAGTAGCTTATGCTTGGCGTCCGTATCGTCAACCGTGATCCAGAACGTACAGCGGGCCGAAGTGATCACGGGCGTGGAGCAGCGGCGGGATTGGACGGACAGGGAGAAGCTTGCGATCATCGCTGAGGGCTCTGTTCAATTTGTGCGTAGGCTTCAGCAAAGCGCTGCGGCGAAGGCATTTTTTTGGGTTATGACGTCCTCGTCCCTTTCAAGCCAGCGCCGCCAGCCAAGATAGCTTTGCAGATATTTGGTTGCGACGCCGTTGAAGCGGTTGAGCCATTTGCTCAGCCGATAGGCCAGGCTTTTCCGCAACGCCGCCGCGTTTA
>JBNKTW010000028.1:0-18552 GCA_050298295.1 Rhodomicrobiaceae bacterium | reverse complement strand
TTTAATGGTACCGCTGCCCCGGCTCGAACGGGGGACCCCCAGATCCACAATCTGGTGCTCTAACCTACTGAGCTACAGCGGCGCAAGGGAAGCCGCAGTAAACAGCGTTTTTACGCAAACTTCAAGCGCGCAAACGCGCCTTTCCGGCGCGAAAGCGCTTCGCTCATGCAAAGCATAAGCGGATGCCCCCGCGCTCAGCTTCGGCGGGCTGCTTTCGCGCCCGTCAACGATCGTGCGCAACACCATGCGTCGCACGGACGCCGCCGGCGCTAATCTCCCGTCCATCCTTGGCAAAGGCCAAAGTCCTGGAAGAAGCAGTCAGAAAACAACTATGGCCGGCACTCCATTATCATGGTGAGACTATCGCATAACGGCTTGTTTTTCTTGGCTTCGATCGTATTTGAAAGCTGCGGGCGCCGCCGGCAGGACAAAAACGGCGCCGGCATGTGTTGCCAGTGCACAAGGGCAAGGGATACCTTATTAGGTGCCTGGAGTTTTTTATCATGTTTTGGCGTTTCTCCATCGATTGGCGTTTGACGCAACCTGAGCAGGTTCTGGAGCTGCAAAAAAAGTTTGCGTGCAATGATATTTCTAAATATATACATTCGCGGTTGACCGCTCAAAGCCATGCCGCGCGGAATACTGGAAGTACCCTTGTCTGGCGCCATGCGGCTGGGAAAATCAAAACTTGAGGTGCAGTTTCATTATGAACAGGACGGACGCCCACGCCGAGCAGCTAAGAGCCCAGCTGGCTCCGCGGCACAAGCCCCAGCAGGACCGGAGCCGCGTGAGATTTCAAGCCTTGCTCGACGCGGCAGAGGAAGTGATCGCGGAATCCGGGTTGCAGGGACTGACCATGCGGGAAGTCGCCCGCCGGGCGAATTTGCCGATCGCCTCAGTCTATCATTATTTCCCTTCCACCACCGGGCTTGTCCGCGCCGTGGTCGAGCGGCAATTTGAAAAGATGAACGGCATCCTGGAAACCGGCTTGCAGGCCCGCTTTCCGATGGACAGCACCAATTTCGATGTCGAGCAGGTGAACTTCCTTATCGATGACATCGCGCATTTCTTCTTTAATACGCCGTCCGTGCCCGAAATTTCGGCCGGGTTACACGCTTATCCCGATCTAAGGGCGCTGAATACCGAAGACACGAAGAAGAATGCCGCGCTCCTTCAACCCATTCTCGCCCGTTTCCTAACGGCCCTGGAGCCAGGGCAGGCAAACACCATTGCAATCGTTCTCGTCGAATGGGTAAGCGCCACCATCCGGTTCGCGACCGCCTCGCCGCCGGAGGTTCGCGTGCAGCTCGTCGAAGCCCTTAAGACCCTTGTTGCCCAGGCCTTGAAAGGCCTTACCGGAATGGAGGCGGGGACGGGCGCGGCTTCCTCCAATCCGCTCCTGGCGCAAGCCAGCGCGCCACTCTCCGTCCAGGGAGCGAAGCGAACCGGGAATCCCCCCAGCCGCGCCGGGAAAAAGCGGCCGCAAAAGAAATCCTGAGTACCCCCGATGTTTCTGCCGGTATTGTATCGCAAGGCTTGAATTCGCCGCGGCGCCGTCCCCGCGAAAGCGGGTACCCATGTAACATCTTGTTCCAACTTGAGAAATAGATTCCCGCTGGAGCTTAGCCCCGCGAAGGCGGGGCCGGAAGCGACGCCAAATCGCAGGCAATCTTCCATTATGTCAACACCCATGCGCCTGCGCGGGGACGGCGCTGCGGGGCGCCGCAACTGCCGGATACTGGTTTATTTCGTATCAGGCTCTTAGGAAAGCGTCACTGGCGTAACCCACCAGCCGGGATGCTCGCGGCCCAGGATTGCGGCACCGCTCTTCGCGGCCTCTGGCGTGGGAAACAGGCCAAAACAGGTCGGCCCGCTACCGGAAAGCCGCGCGAGCAGGCACCCTTCCTGCCGGCGGATCGCGGCGAGCGTATGCTCGACGGCGGGCTCGATGGCCACAGCGGGCGCCTCCAGATCGTTGCGCCCATGCTGGAGCGCGGCGGCGGCATTTTCCACGCTTGAGAAATCCGCGTCCGCGAGCGCCGGGGACGGCGCTTCGCCCGGCCGCAAGGGGCCGGCGTTCAGCCGCTTGAAAACCTCTGCCGTGGAGACCTTGACGCGCGGATTGACGAGGATCGCGGGCAATGGCGCGATATGCGGCGCGGGCGTTACCCGTTCGCCAAGGCCGCGCATCCACGCCGCCTGGTTGAAGAGGCAAACCGGCACATCGGCGCCAACGGCCGCGGCCTTCCCGATGAAGCCTTCGACGCCGCCCGGATGGCCGCAAGCCCTCAGCAAGATCCGGATCGCGGCCGCGGCATCCGAGGAGCCGCCGCCAACGCCCGCCGCGACGGGGATGTTCTTTTCGAGGCGGAAATCGCCGGAAATCCCCTGCCCCAGCCAGCCCGATGCCACGCGCTTGGCTTTCAGGATGAGGTTCTCGCCGTCGATGGCGCCGCCAAAGGGGCCTTCGATGCTGAGGCGGTCTTCCGGCCCCGGCATGAAGCTCAGGCGGTCGTAAAAATCCGCGAACACCACCAGGCTGTCCAGCTCGTGATAGCCGTCAGGCCGCTTGCCCAGAACATGGAGCGTGAGATTGACCTTGGCGCGGGCCTGGTCGCCGAAGGGCGTCAGCGCAGAAGGATTAGTCATCATTAAACCGGCTTGCCCCTCATCGGCGTCTTAACCCCTCACCTCAGCCCTCTTTCCCATGGGAGAGGAAATCCGGCTGTGCCCTCCGATAAGGCGTCCCCTCTCCCAAGGGGGGGCAGGGTGAGGGGAGGTCCGCGCAGTCTTGTTCGCTGGTCCTGGTACTAGACGGCGGAAGCGCCCTTGCCGATGCTTCCGCCGCAAATCTTGGAAGGCTGTTGCGGTTAGGGGGTACCCGTCCCGGGCTTCGCCGCGGGAACGCCCGGAGTGGCTGTACCCGGCGCAGGCTTCTTGCCCAGGTCCGCCCGGTGCCCTGAATCGTCCGGCAGTCCCACCTCAAGCTTCTTCTTGATCTTCTCGGCGTCCTCGGGCTCGGGATTGAGGGACAGTGCCTGCGTCCACTGGTATTTGGCCTCAAGCTTCCGGCCAAGCCGCCAGTAAACATCGCCCAGATGATCGTTCAGAGTCGGGTCCTCGGGCCGCAGCTCCACCGCCTTGTCGAGATGTTTGACCGCCCGCTCGTAGTCCTTCTGCAAATAGTAGGCCCAGCCAAGGCTATCGATAATATAGCCGTCGTTCGGCCTGAGCTTGACCGCCTTCTTGATCATATCGAAGGCCTCGGGGATATTCATGTTCTGGTCGAGCCACGAATAGCCCAGATAGTTCAGCGTGGCCCCCTGCTCGGGATCGAGTTCCAGCGACTTTTTGAAGTCGGGCTCGGCCTTTTGCCATTGCTTCGAGCGCTCATAGGCGACGCCGCGCGAATAGAATAGCTGCCAGTCCTTTTTTTCCGGCGTGCCAAGCAGCTCGATCGCCCGGTTGTAATAGCCGATCGCCTTTTCATATTTCTTGCGCCCGCTCTCGATCAGGGCGGCCGACCGCAAGAGCTGCTGGTTGTCCGGGTCCTTCTCCAGCAAGGCGCCAAGCAGCGCGGCGGCCTCGGCGTCCTTCTTCATCGAGTTGAGGTAAAGCGCCTTGCGCATCTGGGCATTGGCCCAGACCGGCGACGGCTCTGGAATCTTATCTATGACTGAAATCGCCTTTGCGTAGCGCTGGAGATTTCCGTAAAGCTCGGCAAGCTCCAGCTTGGCGATGTCCGACTGCGGATTCAGCATGAGCGCGAAGCGGAAATAGATCTGGGCGGCATCGATACCATTAGTGGCGGCCAGAACCTGTCCGATGCCGAGGAAGGATTCGGCAAGCCCCTCTTTGACGTTCGCCACCATGAGCTTGGGCCTCTTGCCGGCCTTGAGCCCGGCCACCAGCGCCTTGCCTATCGGTGTCTTCTCAGCTCCGGCTTCCTCCAGCACGGCTAGCGCCTCCCGCGGTTTGCCCCAATGGGCGAGATGGCGGGCGTAAGCCTCCGCAATGCGCTGATTAGGCGCCTGCTTGTCATAGATTGCGCTGTAGGCCTCATTTGCTTGCGCCTTGCGCTTGCCAGCGTCGGCTATGAACGCGCGCTGAACCGTCTCGAAATGAGTTATCCAGGCGGATTCCCCCCCTGGCCGCAGCGAAGCGATGGCCTTGTCCACCCGGCCAAGGGCGACAGCGGCCCAGGCGCGCGCGAGCTTGATGGTCGGGTCCTCCTTGGCGGCCGGATCCTCCTTGTGGGCGGCGCGCTGCGCCATCCTGAACTGCCTGTTCGCGGTATGGAATTTCCCTTGCCTGAAGGCGTATGCGCCAAGGAAAATATGAGCGACGGATTTGTGCGGCTTTCGCTTGACGCCGTGCGCCTTCCTCTTGACGCTGCGTGGCTTCTGCTTGACGAGGCGCTCCGCAAGGGCTTTCGCCTCGGCGTAATTCCCCGACGCCAGTTCAAGCTGGAAAGCCTCGTCGAGTATCTCTTCATTGCTAGGGTCGAGGGCAAGCGCACGCCGGTAGTAGAGCGCCGCGTTATCGCTGTCGTGGGCGGCACGCGCGATATGACCCGCAAGGTAACTGCCCAGCAGCGACGTGCCTTTCCCGGTTCCAGTGACGGCGGGGGGCTTGGTCTTGGCACGCAGCGCCTGCGCCGCCGGCGCCGTGCCTATCATCAGCACCGCAAGCGCAATCAGGGATGCGGCTTTCTTGAACAGGAAAAAACGGAAGGCCGGGGCTTTTGCCGAGTAAAGCATTGTAGGGGGTTGCCCTTTCGAATTCCAATTACAGCGCCGCCGTTTCTCGCGGGCCGGTTTGGCCAATGAGATAGGTTGCCGGCGCCGAAGTGTCAAAAGTAAAGGCGGTGTGCACCGCCGCCTGGGGTATCGCAGGCCCGGCGCAGCACATCCCGCGGTGGTATACGCCGGCCCGCACAATCCACCGGCATTGGGACGAAATCGCGGCCAGTATCCACGCGCGCCTTGCCGGAGCCGGGTTGTCCCCCGCGCGGCGCGGTAGACAGATAGATCGGCAGGCACGCCTGTGCTAGGGTGCGCGCGGGTTGGCATTATACGAAGCGCATTACCCCTCATCCTGTCCTTCTCCCACAGGGAGAAGGGACGCCTGCACGACGGTTGCAACAGCGTCCCCTCTCCCACAGGGACAGGGTGAGGGGTTACGGCCTGGGGGATATGCGATGCGGATGGTGGTGGCAATGTTTGCGGTGGCGGCGGTGCTAGCAGGCGCGGCGCGGGCGGAGAACATGCCGGACCGGCGGCCCATGCTGCGCATCGAGCCGGGGATGCACACGGCGATGATCCGGCGCATTGGTGTGGATGCGGCTTGCACGCTGATGGCGACGGGCTCGGACGACAAGACGGCGCGGCTCTGGAAGCTGCCGGAAGGCGGGCGCGGCGGGCCGGAGCTGCTGCGCACCTTGCGCGTGCCCATCGGCGAGGGCAACGACGGCAAGGTCTATGCCGTGGCGCTTTCGCCGGATGGCAAATGGGTGGCGGCGGGCGGCTGGGACGTTGGATATGTTGGCGTTGGCCGGGGTTCGGTTAGCGTTTACATCTTCGAAGCCGCCACGGGGCGGCTCGTCACCCGCCTCGGCCGCCTCGGCAATGTGATCCTCCACCTCGCCTTTTCGCCCGATGGCAGCCGCCTCGCCGCAACGCTTTTCGGCGGCGAAGGCATGCGGCTGTGGGAGACGGCGGGCTGGCGGCTTCTCGCCGAGGACAAGGATTATGGCGGCAAGAACAGCTTGGGCGCGGCCTTCGATGGCGCGAACCGGCTGTTCACCGTGGCCTATGACGGGCAGATCCGCCGCTATGGCGCGGATGGGCAGCTCGAGGCGAAGGCGGCGGCGCTTGGCGGCAAGGAGCCGTTCAGCGCCGGGGTGCGCCCCGGCGGCGGCAAGCTCGCCATCGGCTTCAATGACACCACGGCGGTCGAGGTTTACGATGCGCGCACGCTGAAGCGGCTTTACGCCGCGGATACGAGCGGGGCAAATATCAAGGGATTCTATGCCGTAAACTGGGGTGGAAGCGGAGCAACTCTTTACGCCGGCGGCGCCCAATACTCTGGTGAAACGAGCTTCCTTTCATTCTGGCAAGACGAAGGCCGGGGCAAGCGCAGCCAGGCGCCGCTGTCGCAATCCACCATCATGCAGCTTCTGCCCTGCGGCGGCGGCATCGCGGCGGGGGCATCCGATCCCGCCTTCGGCCTGCTCGCGGCGGATGGCGCCAAGCGCGTCTGGCAGGAGGGTGTCACCGCCGATATGCGGGGCAAGTTGCGCGATGCCTTCACGCTCTCCGCCGATGGCAGGCGCGTGCGCTTCGGCTTGGAGTATGGCGGCGAGCGGCCCGTGCTGTTCGATCTGGCCGCGTTCAGGCTTGCGGATGCGCCGGAGGCCGTGACCGGGCTTGCCGCGCCCAAGGTTTCCGGCCTCGCCGTCAGCGATTGGGAGAACGACACCGCGCCGAAGCTGAACGGCAAGCCCATCGCGCTTGAGGATTACGAAAGATCGCGCGCGCTCGCCATCGCGCCGGATGCGCGGCGCTTCGTGCTCGGCACGGAATGGTATCTGCGCGCCTATCGCGCCGATGGCGGCGAGCTTTGGAAGAAAGCCATCCCCGGCATCGCCTGGGGCGTGAACATCGCTGGCAATGGCAAGCTCGCCGTGGCCGCCTATGGCGACGGCACCATCCGCTGGTACCGGCTCTCCGACGGGCAGGAACTGCTCGCGCTGTTCGTCCACGCCAAGGACCGCCGCTACATCGCCTGGACGCCGCAAGGTTATTACGCCGCCTCGCCCGGCGGCGAAGACCTCATCGGCTGGCACGTCAATCGCGGCTGGAACCACGCGCCGGATTTCTACCCCGCCTCGCGCTTCCGCGACCAGTTCAACCGGCCCGACATCGTGAAGCGCGTGCTGGACGATCTCGACGAGGACAAGGCCATCGCCGAGGCCAACCGGCTAGCCGGCGCACGCGCCAAGCCCGCGCCGGATATCGCCAAGCAATTGCCGCCGGTGATTACCATCCTCTCGCCCGCCGAAGGCAGCACGTTTGCCAGCGACAGCCTTGCCGTGAGCTATACGCTACGCTCGCCCTCGGGCCTTCCGGTCTCCGGGCTGGCGGCCCTCGCGGACGGCCGCCCGATCTTCGGCATGAAGAGCCGCATCCAGGTCAGCGCTACGGAGGATATCGAGAGCGAGCTGCTGCTGCCCGGCCTGCCCAAGCGCGACTTCACCCTGTCGCTGCTGGCCAGGGCGGGCGATGTGGAAAGCGTGCGCGCCAGCATCCACCTGAAATATAAGGGCGCCGCGCCGGAGCAAACGCCCGCGAAAGACAGCACGCCCTCGGTTTCGCTCTATGCGCTGGTGGTGGGCGTGGCGAAGTTCAAAGACCCGGCCGTCAACAAGCTCGCATGGGCAGCAAAGGACGCGCGCGATTTCGCCGCCGCCTTGCAGAAGCAGCAAGGCCGCCTCTACCGCAAGGTGGAGGTGAAGCTGCTTACCGACGAGGACGCGGACAACGGCACGATCATCGACGGCCTGAGCTGGCTTCAGCGGCAGGTGGGCGCGAGCGATGTCGGCGTGGTGTTCCTCGCGGGCCATGGCGTCACCTCTGGTAGCGGCGAGTATTACTACGTGCCTTACAACGCCAGGCTTGAGAACATGCCGGGCGGGCCGCTGCCATCCCGTGGCAGCTCGGTACCCGACGCCGAGATCAGCCGCGCCTTGAAGCATCTCGCGGGCAATGCGCTGTTCTTCTTCGACACCTGCCATTCCGGCAGGGCGGCGGGCGTCAACTTCCGCGGCGCGCCGGATTACAACAAGCTTATCAACGAGATCGCGGGTTCGGCCAACGCCATCGTGCTGGCCAGCTCGACCGGCGCCGAACTGTCCATGGAGCGCAGCGACTGGCAGCAGGGCGCGTTCACCAAGGCGCTGCTCGAAGGCGTGGCGGGCAAGGCCGACCTGGTGCCGAAGGATGGCGTCGTGACCATCGACGAGTTGAACCTCTATGTGAAGGAGCGCGTGAAGACGCTAACCGCCGGCCTTCAGCATCCGGTGGACCTGAAGCCCAAGGAGGCGCGCAACATCCCCTTCGCCATGGTGCCAGAATAGGCCCCACTCCGCGGGCCTCTCACTACTTGAGAAGAGAGAGGGTGTGTGTGAGTGAGTGAGAGGAGCTTCGCCTCTCACGCTTCCGCTGTCATTCAGGCGCCTGTGCCAGGCGTTTGAGCATGGCGTACACGGCCTTGATCTGCGGCGCGCCGCGTGTGAGGTATTTGAGGCCGGTATAGCCCCACCAGTCCCAGCAGGAACCGGGATTGAGCGCCGAGGGGGCTACCTGCGGAAACAGCACGATAATTCTGTTCGTTTCCGCCCAGTCCGCAAAGCCGGTGTCCCGGATTACCGCATCGCCCGCCTGGGCACGCGATTGTCCGCAGCCGTGAAACACGATATGCACCCGGCAGCGGATCTCCGCGCGGCAGGCAGAGGGAACATAGACAACACCTTCGTCCGCGAGCGTGGCGTTGGATGCGGTGTAACCGCCTTGAGCGAAGGTAATGAAATTCTCCGGCCGCGCCGCGCCCTTCGGCGCCAAAGGCCCGTAGATGAAGCGCAGGATCGCGCCGGCCTGATCGTAACCGCAATTGTCTATGAAGGGAGGTGCGCTCCTATCGCAGGCGGCGCCCTTATCCGCGGTCAGGAAAGCGTGCCCGCCAGGGTTTTTGAATACAAACTTGACGTTTTTGGCAGGGACACCGGCCGCGAGGTAGAAGCCGCGCGCCGCCTCCGTTACCGGCTTTACGATGATGCGGTCGTCAGCCCCTGAGTAGAGGTAGACCTTCGCACGCTTCAAGCTGGACAGCGGATCGATCTTGCCTTGGTCCGCAAGCGCCGAAGCCTGGCGCAGCAGCCTGCCGCTGTCTAAAACGCCGAGCCTGGAAAGGCGGTTGGCGGTGCAGCCGTTCTGAGCCTGTATCAGGTTCGCAGTGGTGGTAGCGGGGAAAACCGGAAGGGCGTCAGCGGCTGCACTTTGAGCACAGCCATAGGGGCCGGCGGCTAAAATCGCGGCCCCGGCGACGGTTGCGGAATGGGCTACATGGAACTGTCCGGCCATGTAGCCGCCGGCCGACAAGCCGGATACGGAAGTCTGCGGCAGGTCCGCCCCGAGCGCGGGCAGCTTCGAGGTACCAGAGCCGCAGCCGGGGATGAGCGCTGGAAGAGCGCAGGCGGCGAGAACCCGAAGCGCCTTTCGCCACATCGTCACCGGAAGAACCAGCCAAACATGTCTCTTCCCCGGCTTCTGTGGCCGCCGCCCCGGCCAAAGAAGGTGAAGGAATCGTCGTAGCGCTGCACGGGCGCGGGCTTGCGCAGTTCGTAAAAGCTCTGCAAGCCGTCTGTGTCGGTCACGGTCACGGATGTCTGGGTCCAGGCCCATTTGGACTTCGCGCTGCCTACGATGTATGGCTCGATGCCAAGCACCTCGGAACGGGAAATGTCGAGGATTGCGACATATTCATACGGCCCGCCCTGTTCATACGGCCCGCCCTTTTTGGCTTCGGCGCGGTAGCGAAGCAGGCCGATGCCCGCGAGGGTATCCCTGAGCGGCGTCCATTCGACGATTTCGGCAGGGCCTTCGTCCGGCACTTCGAGCTGGACAGGCAGCTTTGAATAGTGCTCGTTAAGCGCGTAATATTGGCCGGTAGCGGTGCGGATCACCTCCCAGCCGTCCACCGCAGCCGCAAGCGGCTTGACGACGCTATCGGGCGTATCGCCACTCGCGGTCTGGTAGATTTCGCGCGCTTCTTTTGAAAACGGATCGCACTCAAGCGCGCGCCGGAAATCGGCGATGGCCTCCTCGCGCCTGCCTGCCTTGTCCAGCAGCTTGCCGCGAAGCCGGTACGCCTCCGAATATTCCGGGTCCAGCTCTATCGCCTTGTTGAAATCCGCCTCGGCGCCTTCGATGTCGTTCTGGCTATGGCGGACAACCGCTCGCCAGAAATAGGCCCGCGCGGCCTTGGGATCGATCGAAATCGCCCGGTTGAGGTCTTCGAAGGCCGGTTCCTGGCGCCGGTACTCAATATATTGAGCGGCCCGGCCGATCAGCGCCTCCACGTTGTCCGGCGAAAGCTCCAGCGCCTTGCTGAAGTCGCGGAAAGCCTGCTGCGAATGCCTGTTGAGCACGTTGATCTTGCCACGCGCAACGTACAGCTTGGCATTGTCGGGAATAAGCGCAATGACCTTGTCCAAGTCCTGCGCGGCGTCTTTGTTCCGGTT
The DNA here is from genome assembly GCA_050298295.1 of Rhodomicrobiaceae bacterium. Lineage (GTDB taxonomy): Bacteria > Pseudomonadota > Alphaproteobacteria > Rhizobiales > Rhodomicrobiaceae > Rhodomicrobium. Next base: position 8,252 of record JBNKTW010000028.1, on the reverse strand, counting down.
CAGCGCGGTGTAGACCTGGGCCCTGTTCCGGTAGGCGGCGGCATATTGCCGGTTCAGCGCGATGGCCCGGTTGAGATAGCGCAGGCCGGTGTAATAGTGGCCCAAGCCGCTTGCGATCCTGCCGCGGCCGTTCAGCGGGACGGCGTTCGCGGGCATCAGCTGGACAGCCTTGCGGAAGTCGTTTTTCGCCGCCTCCAGCCGCATCAGCTTCTGATTGGCGTTTCCCCGGTTGCTGTATGCGGGGCCGAAGGCGGGGGACAGCGCGATGGCCTTGTCGAAATCCTTGTAGGCCTCCCCGGCGCGATTCAACTCCAGATAGACGTTGCCCCGGTTGTTGAAGGCTGGGGCGTAGTCGGGGTTGAGGGAAACGGCCTTGGTGAAGTCGGCAAGCGCGGCGTCGAGCCGCTTGAGCCGCCACTTCGCCACACCGCGGTCGCTGAGGATGGTGGCTTTGCGGGCCGCCGAAAGACTCGAGTTCTTGAGCGCGTCGTTGAAGGCGGCGATGGCCAGATCGTAGCGTCCGCGCAGGAGCGCCGAGCTTCCTTCCTGGGACTTCAAAATCGACCGGTCGATCGCGGCATATGCCGGAGGGGAAAAGCTGATAGCCGCCTGCAGCATGGCCAGGCCCGCAAAAAGATGCGTGAAGCGGACGGAGGCTGCAAAGGTTCCTTTACCGGAGTACCGCATTCCGGTAACACATTGGAAAAACCAGCGACCTTTCAGCCTATGGTGCATCGAATAAATCCTGTTCTTCTCGGGCTAGCCCTTAGCCTTGTTTTGTTTGTGCTGCCGGCTGCGGCGGCGCGAAGCAGCAGTGCAGCGGAGTATAGCGGGCCCGGCGCGAGCGGGCTAGTAGCGCGTGGGGCGCCAGGCCGATCATCCTGGGGGCAAGACAGGCTGCTGCTGGCGCAAGCCAGCCGGGACAGAGGTTATCCAGCCGAAGATAGCCGCGCGCAGCTTAGGCGGGAACTCGATCGCATCCGCCGGCCGGACGCAGGGAGAACCGCGCGGCCCACCCGATTCGCTCCGCCGGTGCCCCAGCGTAGAAAGCCGCGCCAGGCGGCTGCCAAGCCCGAACGTGCGCCCGCTTCACACCGGCTTGCCACGGGGCCAGCCAATCCCAAGGTTGACCGCCTGATGGGCCGGCTTTTGCTCTTCAGGTTCAGGGGGATTCACCCCAGCGATCCAGGCTCCAGGGCGGTTCATGCGCTGATCCGGTCCGGGTACATCGCGGGCGTGGTTCTCGGCCCGGGGAACATACGGGGCCGCGCACAGCTTAGGAAGCTTATCAAGTTCCTCGCCGCCGCGAGCGAGCAATCCCAGCCCGTTATCGGCATCCGGGAGATCGGCGGCGCTTCGGAAGCCTTTCCAGCCGTGAGGGAATTCGAGCAGTGGCCTTCCCAGAAGGATGTGGCTGGCAGGGGCAATCCGCAATATGCCTATTCCACCTACCGCTCCATGGGGGCAGCGCTTGCGTCCCTCGGCTTCAATATGAATTTCGGTCCAGTGCTGTCCGCGAATGGCAGCGCCAGGGATCCCGCCGCCAGCTTCGGCGGCAATCCGCTTCAAACTGGGGTTTTCGCTAAAACCTTCCTTCTTGGTCACAAGGAGGAAAACATCGTGGCCGTGCCGATGGTCGATCCCAGCGCCCATTCAGTCAGGGCGCTGAAGTCGATCCTCGTTTCCGATCCAACGCTCCCCGTGAGCGCTGTAATGAGAGAAGGAAGCGGGATGGCGCCTTTTGCGGCCTATGCCGGACTTGTGAGAGGCGCCCGCTTCTGTTTCGTGGCGCTACCGGCCGCCAAGGCAAGCGCGGGCGCCGTGAGCGGATTCAGGCGCGGCTGCGATATGCTGGTTTTGGACGGTGGCAGGGACAGCCCCGTCTCGGTCAGGCAACAGGCCGCCCTTGGCGTCGCCAAAGCCATTCAAGTCAACGAGCTGAACTATGACGCCCTGAACGCCGCGGCTGAGCGGGCCGCCAAGTTCCATTGGCCCAATCGAACCGATAGGGCGGCTTCTGCCGGCGGAACCAGATAGCCCAAAGCCCCCATCGCGGGGCGAAGGGGGCTTTGGGCGAATGTCTCGCATGGATAGCGCCGGGGGCACGTATGGCCCTCCGGCAGCAGCCGCCGGAACTGCTGACCGCTTTGCCATCATTCCCGCGAAAGCGCACGCGCGCTATGATAACGCTAAGTAGCGGACTACACCGGGGGAAACTCCCCTGTCCTTCTCCATAGGGCTACTGGATTCAAACAAGTTGGAGCCTCCCCATTACGATGGCGGCGCCTTCGAGCATGGCTTACACATGAGCATAACGCCGGTGCCCCGCCAGCACGGAGAGCAGCCAGGTGCCAATTACATCGCGGACATCCGGCGTGTTCGGGCTCGTAATGCGAGCGGGCAGTCCGCGTTCAAGGCGCCAGAAACGCCAGAGACCTTCAGGAACCCGGTAAAATACACCGATTGCCCAAGCGGTGTCAGCAGGCTCGAACGGTCCCACTCCACCTTCACTGGCCCCCGAATGTGTCGAGCGTTTCCGTGTTCTCCGAAGCCGGTGCCACAACCGGCGCGTGCTTACCCGCTGGGTGAAGCACTGGCAAGCCAATTTTCTGGTTCATGCGCTTGAAAACGCTTGATCCTTAGAATAGTGCCCATCGTGAACTGCCGGATTTAGGTTCACTGCTACCAAAGCGTTAGGCCGCCCAGCGGCGCGGGTTCTTTGCCGCGTGTGATAAGGGTGAGGCCTTCAATCAACGCTTGCGCAGAAAGCAGGCAGCGGTTTCCGCATTTGAAATTGCATCCCTGGCTGGAGCCATGAAAGCACGGGAGAGCCCGCCGGGGGCTGACTAACATCACCTCAAGATAAATCCCCACAACACTCCGCCAAGCAGCAATACTGCTGAAATTACCATTGCCGGAGTCGAATGATTCGCCGCGCTGATAAGTAGCGCCATTACTGCTATTAGCAAATACCAATCCCTATAATATTTGTAATCATACGGCGCCGCCGTTTCCGGTTCGGGTGGACTGCCCGGTGTCTCGCCCCCGGCAGCCAGACGTTCCAAACCAGCGGCGCGGCTTTCCAGATAAGCCATCTCCGTTTTTAATAAGCTGTTGAATTTTCGCTCTTTGGCCAGCTCATTGTTCAGTCTGAGAATTGCTTCCTCCTGCGCCGCGGAAGCGCCCGCTGGCTCTCCCGGTTCGCCCGCCTGCGGCCTTTCCGCAGCCGAAGTGAGCGCCGATACCTGCCGTTCAAGCTCCGCCAGCTTCCGGCGCATCCAGGGGTGGATCACCCGGCTTTCCACTTCGGCGCGCAGGCGCTGCAAGACTTCCAGGGTGAGTCCTTCTTGAGGAATGAAAACCGCTTGAGCGGCATGGCGGCCCATCGGAAAGCGCGCGGCGTCCAGCGGCTCCAGCAGCACGGAAACGAGCTTTCCGGAGCCTTCCGCCATACGCGCCTCGCGCTCGATGTCATCCGATGCCGCCGAATGGGGAGACCAGAACGCCATGACGCAGTGCGCGGCATCAATCTGCTGCCCGATCCACTCGTCCCTGTCGCGGTCCGGCGGCGCCTCCCGGTCCCAGAATACATCGAAGCCTTCCGCCACGAGCGCATTGCGGATGGGCCGCACCCGCTCGCGGTCCTCGCTGGAATAGGAGAAGAATATATCCGTCATCGAACCGGCCCCTGGAAACGGATAGGTTGTAGCCGGATACTAAACAACTATTAACAAAGCGCCGCCGTAGTCTTGAAACTTACCAGAAAATGGAAACGCCAAGGCTGTTGAAGGCCGGGTCTGCCCTTACCAGCGTAAGATTTTCACACTAGCCCTGCCCCGGCCGCGCGCGCATCGCCCTGCCCAGCGCCATGAGCGGGAAATAGTGCCGGTACAGCCCATAGCGCAGCATGAAGGCGCGCGATAGCTCCGGCCCCTGCATGAGGCGCTTGGACAGCTCCGGATCTTGCAGCTTGATCGTCTGGCCCACGCCGTAGCCCGGAAAACCCGTGCCGGTGTATTCCGGCTCGTCCCACGTGCCGCCGGCCTGCCGCTCGATCAGGTATAGGCAGCCGCGCTCGATGGCTTCGGCGTCTTGCGGGCGGTTGGCGGCGAGCAGCGCCATCAGCGCCCAGGCGGTTTGCGAGGCGGTGGTGGTGCCCTGGCCGGCTGCGTTGATGTCCATGTAGGACGCGCAACTCTCACCCCAGCCGCCGTCCGTCTGCTGATGCGCCACCAGCCAGTCGCAGGCGCGGCCGATATAGGGCTGCGTCATGTCCTCGCCGATGGCCGCCAGCGCGGGCAGCACCGCGCCCGTGCCGTAGACGTAGTTCACGCCCCAGCGCCCGAACCAAGCGCCGTCCGGCTCCTGCTCGCGGCGGAGATAATCGAGCGCGCAGACCATGGAGGGGTGGTTGCGCGAGATGCCCAGCTTTCCGAACGCTTCGACAATGTGCGCCGTCACGTCGGCGGAAGGCGGGTCGAGCGCCTCGCCGAAGTCGCAGAACGGGATCTTGGTCAGAAGCTTCTTGTCGTTGTCCTTGTCGAACGCGCCCCAGCCGCCGCCCCGGCTCTGCATACCGATGAGCCAGTTCACGCCAAGCTGGATCGCTTCCTCGATGCCCTTCGCCTTCCACTTCGGATCGTTGCGGAACGGCGCGAGCGCGATCAGCGCAACGGCGGTATCGTCGGTGTCGGGATAATAGTTGTTTGCGTACTCGAACGCCCAGCCGCCCGGCTGCAGATGGGGCAGCTTCACCGACCAGTCACCAGGAACGCGCACCTGCCGGTCAAGCAGCCATTGCGCCGCCGCCTCAACCTCCTTGGGATATTCTTCCAAGAGCCCCGCGTCATCGAAGGCGAGCAGCGTCAGCATGGTATCCCAGACGGGGCTGTTGGTGGCCCCGATAAAGGTGGCTTCGCCCTCGTCGTGGCGCCAGCCCGGATCGTTGAGCGCATCGAGCCCTTTTGCCAGCACCGGATGGGTGAGGGCGTAGCCCTCGGTATGCAGCGCCATCAGGCTGTAAATCCATGGCGGCTGGATGCCGCCCCAAGCGCCATCGGCGTCTTGATGCTTGATGATCCATTCGAGCGTGTGCCGGATCGCCGCGCCGCGCCACAGCCCCACGCCGAGCTTACGGCCGGTCTCCTGCAAGGCGTGCAGCACCTTGTCGGCCCCGCGGAAGAAGGCGTCCCATGCGCCCGCACCAACCTTCTTGGGCAGCTCGTAATTGAACGACTCGCGCCCGCCGGGGAACAGCGCGTCCAGCCGGTTTTCGGGCGGCAGAGGGCGGCCCGGGCGGCGCGCCGAGAGCACGGCGATTGGCATCAGCGTCGCGCGCGCCCATTGCGCGAAGTTGTAGATCGAGAACGGGAACCAAAGCGGGAACCAGACCACCTCGGGCGGCAGGTTGGGGGTTTTCTCCCAAGGCCATTCGCCGATCAGCGCAAGCCAATAACGGGTGAAGACGCGGATATTGCGCAAGCCGCCTTTCGATTCGATCCACTCGCGCGCCCGCCTCAGCGCGGGCTCATCGTCGCGATGGCCGAGCGAGCGCAGCGCCGCATAGGCTTCCACCGTTGTGTTGATGTCGCCATTCGCGGCGCCGTGATAAATCTGCCAAGCGCCGTCTGGCCGCTGGGTTTGCAGCAGCGCGTTGCCAAGGCGCCGGCGCAAGGGATGATCGCCCAGCCCCAGGAACCACAGCGCGAGGCACCATTGCGCCTCCATGCAGGAATTGCTTTCTGCGCGCGCCACCCAATGGCCGTCGGGCTCCTGCCGTTCGATGAGCCAGCCGGCCGCGGCCCGCATCGTGGATTGCATCGCCGAGCGGAAATTGTGGGTGCCGGCCGTGCCGGCCGCTGGGGCGTCCGCAACGAAGCTGTGCGCGGGGGTATAGCCGTTTGCCATTGCTTTCAGATGCCTATGGTCTTGATCCGGTTGCGCGCAAACAAGCAAACCATGCGCGTCAAGGTCAAGGGCTGCCGGAGTTATCCCGGCTTTTTCAAGGCGCGGTTGTGTCTTCCCCCGGCATATGCGCAACAATCTTCACACAAATGCTGCGGTTCTGGCGGCAAATGCGGGCTACAGGCCGCGCGCCCAGGCGGGGCGCAGCCGCGCGGTTTCAGGCGACGCGATGGCCGCGCGCAGCTGCTCCAGCAGGCGCGGCTTATCCGCCCCAAGCGTGCCCCTCAATATCAGCCAGTTCGAGGCGTGATCGCTGCGGAACACGGTTCGTTTCAGCTCCAGCGCGGAGATGAACGCCTCCATCTCCTGCATCAAGCCCAGCACGCTAAGCGGCTCCCAGCCGGGAAAGCCCGCGCGCAGCCGTTCCTCGCCCTTGGGGAAGCTCACCACGAGGGTGGCGAGATATTCGGGCTGCGTGGCATTCATCAGCGCGGCCGAGTTCGCCGCGTGCTGTGCCCAGAGCGCCTGCCCGCCCAGGCCGTTGAGGATCATCACCGAGCGCTTGATGCCCGCCTCGCCCAGCTTCAGCAGCGCATCGCGCGCGCTCTCGAAGGTCTCGCCCTTGTTCACGCCCGCCAGCACTTCATCGTCGCCCGACTCCACGCCCACATAGACGATGGAAAGGCCGAGCGCGGCCAGCTCCTTCAGCTCCTCCACAGACTTGTTGTGCACATTGCGCGGCAGGCAATAGCTCGACACGCGCCGCACGGCGGGCAGTTCGCGGCGGATGGCCTCAAGCACGGACACGAGGCGGCGCATGGAAAGCGTCATCGCGTCCCCGTCCGCCAGGAACACGCGCCGGACCTCGCCGCCGAACTCCGCGCCGCAAGCCCGGATGCTCTCCAGCACTTCCTCCTGTTCGCGCGGCCGGAAGCGCTTCTGCGGCGCGGTGTACATCTCGCAGAAGGTGCAGCGGTTCCACGAGCAGCCGTCCGTAACCGGCAGGATCAGCGATTCCGCCTCGCTCGGTGGCCGGAAGACGGGTTCAACGTAGCGGATGGGGTCTGTGTGCATGGGATCGCGGGCGTATGCTGGATTAAACGCCCCCAATTTTTGGCAAACACGGCCGCGCTCCGCAAGAAGTGAATTTCCGCCCGGCAATTCGCCAGCATCCGCCATTGTGCGGCCTACCATTTTGTAGCTCGCCACGCCCGCGTGGCCATGCTATGACGCGGCCATGACGTTCCGCGCCAAACATCGCTGGCTTATTATCCTTCGCCGCATCGCCGGGACGGACGCCTAATCTTGCGCTTCACTCCTACCGGCTCGTGACGATGGCGAGGCGGTTGGCAGATTGCGGACATCCTCGAATAGTGCACGGGCCACGCATTGGTAATGCCATGGCTCAACATGTCTCGTCCGCCGTCTCCGCCAACAGGCACAGAAGCGGCTATATCCTTGCCGCAACCGGCGCCATCCTGTTCTCGATGAAGGCGATTCTGGTGAAGCTCGCCTACGGGCAGGGGAGCGTTCCGGAAGCCGATGCGATCACGCTGCTGGCGCTGCGCATGGCCTTTTCGCTGCCCTTCTATGTGGTCATCGGCATCATGGGCTTGCGTGCCCACTCCGCGCGGGGCCTGCCGCTGCCGTCGTGGCGTCTGGCGGCCAAGGCCGTGCTCGTGGGCTTCATCGGCTATTACCTCTCCAGCTATCTGGATTTCGCCGGGCTGCAATATCTTACGGCGCAGCTTGAGCGGCTGATCCTCATGACCTATCCGGTGTTCGTGGCGCTGCTGGGTGCGGCGTTTTTCGGCGCACGGCTCACCCTGTGGGGCCTTGCCGCGCTGTTCGTCACTTATTGTGGCATCGTCTTCATTTTTGCCGAGGGCGCCACGGCCAAGGGTGACAATGCGATGCTGGGCGCCGGCCTCGTGTTCTGCGCGTCGTTCACTTACGCGTTCTATCAATTGATCGCCAAGCCGCTTGTCGCGGCAATCGGCACGCGCCTCTTCACCAGTATCGCCATGCTCGCAGCCAGCGCCGCTGTGATGCTGCACTACGCGGCCACAAGCAGCCTCGGCGAGCTTGCCTCGGTGCCGCCGCGCGTGCTCTGGCTGTCGGCGGTCATGGCCATTGCCTCGACGGTGCTGCCCTCGTTCATGATTAGCGCGGCGCTGGCACGGGTAAGCGCGCAAGCTGTTTCCATGATCGGAACCATAAGCCCGGTTGCGACCATCATCATGGCGATGACGTTTCTCGGAGAGCCGTTTACGCTGGCGGATGCCGCCGGCACCGCGCTTGTCATTGCGGGCATCGGGCTGTTCACGTACCAGGACGCGAGGGGTCGA
>JBNKTW010000027.1:0-12340 GCA_050298295.1 Rhodomicrobiaceae bacterium | reverse complement strand
GCGGGACACCTCCCCCCAACGGGAGGCAACTATCTGAGAGGGTAGACCGCTATGACGGCTCAAAAGCCTGCTGTGCGCCCCCATGTGGCGCATTTTTCTTCTGGCCCCTGCGCAAAGCGCCCCGGCTATTCCGTAGAAAATCTCAAAACCGCGGTCTTGGGCCGCTCGCACAGGGCGAAGGCCGGCAAGGCGCGCCTCAAGCTCGCGATTGACGAGACGCGTGAGGTTCTTGGCGTCCCCGCCGATTACCTGATCGGCATCGTCCCCGCTTCCGACACAGGCGCTTTCGAGATGGCCATGTGGTCGATGCTGGGCGCGCGCGGCGTGGATGTGCTCGTCTGGGAGAGCTTCTCCAAGGACTGGGCCACGGATATCACCAAGCAGCTTAAGATCCCCGGCGCGCGCGTGATCGATGCGCCCTATGGCTCGCTGCCCGATCTTTCCAAGGTTGATTTCAAGAACGACGTGGTCTTCGCCTGGAACGGCACCACCTCAGGCGTGCGCGTGCCGGACGCAAACTGGATCGCAGCGGATCGCGAGGGCCTGACGTTCTGCGACGCCACCTCCGCCGCCTTCGCGCAGGAACTCGACTGGGCGAAGCTCGATGTTATCACCTTTTCCTGGCAGAAGGTGCTGGGTGGCGAGGCGCAGCACGGCATTCTCATCCTGTCGCCGCGCGCCGTGGCCCGGCTTGAGAGCTACACGCCATCCTGGCCGATGCCCAAGATCTTCCGCATGACCAAGGGCGGCAAGGTCAACAGCGGCATCTTCGAGGGCTCGACCATCAACACGCCTTCCATGCTCTGCGTGGAAGATTATCTCGACGCGTTGCGCTGGGCGAAAGAACTTGGCGGCCAGTCCGCGCTGCAGGCGCGCTCGAACGCCAACTTCAAGGTTATCGCCGATTGGGTCGAGCGCACGCCTTGGGTGGACTTCCTGGCCACCGATCCGGCCACGCGCTCGAATACCTCCGTCTGCCTCAAGATCGTGGACCCCGAGATCGCCACGCCCGAGGCGCAGGCGGCGGTTGCCAAGCAGATCGTGTACATCCTCGACAAGGAAGGCGTGGCGTTCGACATCGGCGCTTACCGCGACGCGCCTCCGGGCCTGCGCATCTGGGCTGGCGCCACCATCGAGCATTACGACCTCGAAGGCCTGCTGCCCTGGCTCGACTGGGCTTTCGACGCAGCCAAGGCCGGCCTCACGAAGGCTGCTTAAATAAGACCTCCTCACCCCGGCCCTCTCCCCAAGGGGAGAGGAAGTCCGCTCGCAGCCGTCGAGAGGGCGTCCCCTCTCCCTCCGGGGAGAGGGACAGGGTGAGGGGGGACTCGATTTAACCCCGCAATTCGAAGAGAGACTCCCATGACAGCCCCACGCGTCCTTATCTCGGACAAGCTTTCACCCGCCGCCGCCCAGATCTTCACGGATCGCGGCATCCAGACCGACACCAAGATTGGCCTCGACAAGGACCAGCTCGCCGAAATCATCGGCCAGTATGACGGCCTTGCCATCCGCTCCGCCACCAAGGTCACGGAGAAGGTTCTCGCCAAGGCCGGTAACCTCAAGGTCGTTGGCCGTGCAGGCATCGGCGTCGACAACGTGGACATCCCGGCGGCCACCGCGCGCGGCGTCATCGTGATGAACACGCCGTTCGGCAATTCCATCACCACCGCCGAGCACGCCATTGCCATGATGATGGCGCTTGCCCGCCAGCTCCCCGAGGCCGACCGCTCGACCCAGGCTGGCAAGTGGGAGAAGTCCAAGTTCATGGGCGTCGAGGTTACGTCCAAGACGCTCGGCATTATCGGCTGCGGTAATATCGGCTCCATCGTCGCGGACCGGGCGCAGGGCCTCAAGATGAAGGTCATCGCCTACGATCCGTTCCTGACGCCGGAGCGCGCCATGGATATCGGCGTTGAAAAGGTGGAACTGGCGGAGCTGTTCCGCCGCGCCGACTTCATCACCCTGCACACGCCGCTGACGGAGAAGACCCGCGGCATCATCAACGCGGAGTCGATCGCCACCATGAAAAAGGGCGTGCGCATCATCAACTGCGCGCGCGGCGGGCTAGTCGTTGAGGCCGCGCTGGCCGAGGCCATCAAGGCCGGCCATGTCGCGGGCGCGGCCATCGACGTGTTCGAGGTGGAGCCGGCCAAGGAGAACCCGCTGTTCGGCCTGCCGAACGTGATCTGCACCCCGCATCTGGGCGCGAGCACCAGCGAGGCGCAGGAGAACGTGGCGCTTCAGGTCGCCGAGCAGATGGCGGATTACCTGCTGAGCGGCGCAATCTCGAACGCGGTCAATTTCCCCTCGATCAGCGCCGAGGAAGCGCCGAAGCTCAAGCCCTTCGTGAAGCTCGCCGAGCAGCTCGGCTCCTTTGCCGGCCAGCTCGTCGATGGCGCGCCAAGCCTGATCCGCCTCGAATATGCGGGCGATGTCGCCGACATGAATACACGCGCGCTGACTTCGGCGGCGATCTCCGGCGTTCTCACGCCCGTCCTTGAAGAGATCAACATGGTGTCCGCGCCGGCCATCGCCAAAGACCGCGGCATCCAGGTCGAGGAGGTGCGGCGCGGCCAGGAAGGCGCCTTCGAAACCTATATGCGCGTGACGATCAGGACCGCGAACGGCGAGCGCGCCGTGGCCGGCACGGTGTTCTCCGACGGCAAGCCGCGCCTCATCCAGGTGAACAAAATCTCCATGGACGCGGAGTTCTCCCCGAACATGCTCTACACTGAGAATGCGGACAAGCCGGGCCATATCGGCGCGCTTGGCACGCTGCTCGGCAATGACGGGGTGAACATCGCGACGTTCAACCTCGGGCGCGAGGAGCTGGGCGGCAGGGCCATCGCACTGGTGAGCGTGGACGAGCGGGTGGAGGACGGCACCATCGCCAAGGTGCGCGCGCTCCCGCATGTCGTGCTCGCGTCGCGGCTGAGCTTCTAGGCGGCAACCAGGCTGCGGCGCTTGGCACTATCCTACGGCACCGCAGCCCATTTCTTGTTCTCCGCACGCCTGCCCCGGCGCAACGCCTTACTCTCAAGAGACAAAAGTGTATACGGTGATCAGCGCTGATATAAGCGCGAGTATCACTTTGTCTTCAATTTTATGACCCGTTTTGATGTCGGCAGCGATGCAGGCTGCAATAAGAAGCGCAAGTACAGCCAGCACGACACTTCTGATTATTTGGTGAGCACCCATTGTTCATTCCTCGCTTCCTGCATTGAGTAAGCGAATTAGGACAAATGGGCATGATATAAGCTAGTTATTTACTTCACTTGTTCTCACCGCGTACCGGACATCTTCACGCACTGGGAGCCATCTCCACCGTCAGACAGCGGGTGTGAGCCGCTAGGCGCGTTAACCATGCTGCGGAAAATATGTTGGCTACACAAAACTCTTGAAAACTCGCGAAGCTTCAGCGGCCCGGAAAAACGCCAATGAAATCAGAGTGCTATAATGGCACCATGTCTTTGCAAGTCTTCTAAGATGTGTTGGCGCGAAGAACAATGTCTTTGCAAGCCTTCGCAAGATAGCTATTGTAATCTTGCGGTTGCAACGCGTTTTGAGGCGTCCCAATGGTTGACCGCACCGACGGTCAAAATCAAACTGTCACGGAGCTTGTCGCGGAAGCGCACAGGCAGAGTATCCGGTTGGTGGCTATTCTCCAAGAGCTGCGGGAAATGAGCGAACCCTTCGCCACCCGCGTTACGTGTGATATTATAACGGAACTTAACAAAAAATTCAAAACTAATTCCGAAGTAGACAGCAACCTTGCCGTGCAAAACACACCGCCGGCCCAAAACGGCTCCGCCCCGCGGACCGATGCAGCGCCCAAAATCGTTAAGGAAGGCATCCGCAGTTATTTCCAAGCCCGCCACATATCCAAGGAGGAGTGCGGTCACCGCAATCTGCACGCTGCGTTGGTCGAAGACGTGATCCTGGCACTACTTTATGCAAACGCTAGCAATAGCCGCGCGGTTATTTATCAGGACATTGCGGACGAGCTGGACCGCCTGAACCTGCACGAGGAGCGGAACACGACCTACGGCCGGATCAGCCGTTTGCGGAAGGAAGGGCAGATCGCGGACATCGACACGGAAAACAGGAACGCGTATTTCCTGACGGATGCAGGGCGCGATTACGTGTCCAAGATGTTGAAGAAGCGGCTGGCGCACGGCCACGCTTAGGCCGGCAGTTCCTCGCGGTGCTCTGTCTCCGGCGGTGCGTCGTGCACAGGCTGCCTCGGCGGGCTATAGACAATTCTGGCGACGCGCCATTCGAGCCCGAGCGCCCGGTAGCGCCGCTCGTAGGCGATGAGCAGCCGGTTCGCCTCCGCGCGCGAATAGGCGCAGTCCCAGTTGCGCCAGACGCGCGCCTCGGGCGAATAGCGCTGAACGACATAATCCGCTTCTGCCCCGCATTGCGAACCGTCCGCGGTGACGGTTGGCATGGCCTCGTCCATGCTTGCACTCATTTTCATATCCCCCTCCCATCCCGCAATCGCTCAGGCACAGGCATCATGCGGGGCGGCAATACTGTTATTCCGGAACAGCTCCGATGTATTTCCCTGAACTTTGCTTGCTTAATGAGCAACTTACCACAGGCTATACAACGGCTTGATGACGCATTCCACAGGAGCTTGAGCGGGGCCGGTACGGGTTGAATTCCTCCTGAAACTTTTGAGCAACAGCAGGGCCGGTCAGCTCAACCGCCGATCCAGGGTTATGCGCTTATTGGTTACGGGTGCCGGTTCGGGCCGTGGCGATCAAAGCCTGGCCAAGCGAAATGCCGCCATCATTGGCGGGAAATGCTGCGGGCGCGATGACCTTGAGGCCGAGGCCGGCGAGCTGCTCGCTGACGCCTTCCAGCAGAAGCTTGTTCTGGAACACCCCGCCCGTCAGCACCACGGCTTCGCAACCATGGGCTATCGCCAATGAATGAGCCCCCGCCGCCACCGTTCCCGCGATGCCGCGATGGAATCGGGCGGCGATGATGGCGCGATCCGTTCCGGCGGCAAGGTCAGCCAGGATCGCGGTCCAGAGCGGCGCCCAGCCTAGCTGCGCAGGTTTGCCCGCAGGCAAGGCCGCGCTATAGCCTTCGCCAGCCTCCGCCATCGCGCTCTCGGCCAGCGCCTCCAGCTCAATCGCCGCCTGCCCCTCGTAGGACGCGGCATCGAAGCAAAGCCCGAGCGCGGCGGCAACGGCATCGAAAAGCCGGCCTGCCGACGAAGAAGGCGGCGAGTTGATCCCGCGCTCCATCATGCGCAGGCAGGTTTCAACGGGCTTCCGCTCCAGCCGCTGGACAACCTCAAGCCCGGCATGGGCCGCGCGGACGTTCTCCCAGCCGAGGAAGGCTTGCAGATGCGCGAGCATGTTGCGCCAGGGCTCACGCATGGCCTTCGCGCCGCCGATCAAAGGTACGGGCGCGAAATGAGCAAGCCGCTGGTAAGAGCGATAATCCGCCAGCAGAAACTCGCCGCCCCAAAGCTCGGCTTCCTCGCTCAGGCCAAAGCCATCGAGCGCGACACCGAGCACCGGCGGAGCGGACATGGGAACGCCAGCCTCGCCGAGCGCCGCCGCGATATGTGCGTGATGGTGCTGAACCCTTATCGCGGGCAGGCCGCTATCTTTCGCGAGCGCCAGCCCCCATTTGCTGGAGATATAATCGGGATGCGCATCCACCGCGACAGCCTGCGGCTCGAAGCGGAAGAGGTTGCGGTAAAGCTCCAGATTGCGCCGGTAGTCGCCATGCGTCGCCGCCTCCTCCAGGTCGCCCATGTGCTGCGAGACCATGGCTTGCCCGTCTTTCAGCAGGCAGAAGGTGGATTTCAGCTCGCCGCCCATCGCAAGGATCGCGGGCGCTCCCTGGAAGCCGGGCGGCAGCGGCAGCGGTGTTGGCGCATAGCCCCTCGCGCGGCGCAACATGCGCGGCTTGCCCGCCATGACCCGCGCGACACTATCGTCGAGGCGGTTCACGATGTCGCGGCCGTGCATCAAAAAATAGTCCGCGATGCCGGCCAGCCGCTCGCGGGCTTCATCGTTGCCGGTGCACTGCGGCTCGTCGCTGCGGTTGCCGGAGGTCAGTACGATGGGGCGCGCGAAGTTTTCCATCAGCAGATGGTGCAGCGGTGTGTAGGGCAGCATGAAGCCGAGGGTGGATTGGCCTGGGGCAATGCCGGGTGCGAGGGCGGCAGCCATGATCGGAGGCCGTAACCCCTCATCCTGTCCTTCTCCCAATGGGAGAAGGGACCCCTGAATGATCCCCGGAGCAAGCAACACCGTCCCCTCTCCCAGAGGGAGAGGGACAGGGTGAGGGGTTGTGCCCCCGTTCATCGCTCGAACCGCCGCCACCTGGCTGGACCTCACCTTCAAAATAGCAACTGGCGCGGCGACGCCCGCGAGCAGTGTCCGCTCCACTTCCCCAAGCTTCGCATATCCGGCGATCACCTCAAAATCGCGCGCCATCAGCGCGAACGGCTTACCGTAGCGCATTTTGCGCGTGCGCAGCCGTGCCACCGTCTCCGCATTGCAGGCATCGCAGGCCAGATGAAAGCCGCCGATGCCCTTGATGGCAACGATCTCTCCCGCTGCTATAAGCGCCGCCGCTGCTTCGACCGGATCGCGATGGCCGGAAGTATCCGCCGCCGCACCGCCCGCGCCTTCGAGCCAGACATTGGGGCCGCATTCAGGGCAGGCATTGGGCTGCGCGTGAAAGCGGCGGTCGGCGGGATCGCAATACTCGGCAAGGCAGGCGGGGCACATGGTGAACGCCGCCATGCTCGTGGTAGCGCGGTCGTAAGGGATGGCGCGGACGATGGAAAGCCTCGGCCCGCAATGGGTGCAATTGGTGAACGGATAGCGATAGCGGCGGTTGGCGGGGTCGCGGATGTCGGCGAGGCAGGCTGGGCAGGTTGCGGCGTCGGCGGGGATGCCGGTTCGCACGGTTCCCCGCTGGCTCTCGACGATCCGGAAGCCCGAACCCTCGAAGGCTGCCGTGAGCGGCGTGCATTCGACGGAGTCGATGCGGGCAAGGGGCGGCGCGTCCGTTGACAGCGCGATTTCGAACTCGGCCAGCGCCGCCGCCGGTCCCCAGGCGCGAATAAGCACGCCCTCCCCGTCGTTCAGCACCTCGCCCGAAAGGCCGAAGCGGCGGGCGAGCCTCCAGACGGTGGGGCGGAAGCCGACACCCTGCACCAGCCCGCGCACGCGGATGGAAATGCCCTGATTGGTCCTGGCCTCCTCGGTCATATGCGCCGCCGCTGAGGGAAGAGGCCAATAATACAAAAGGCGTTACCCCTCACCCTGTCCCTCTCCCACTGGGAGAGGGAGTCCGGCTGTGCCCATTGAGCAGGCGTCCCCTCTCCCATTGGGAGAGGGACAGGGTGAGGGGTTATACCGGTAGTGAGGAGCACGGATCTGACTACTAGTGAGCCGCTTATCAGCCTTGCGCCGCAAGATCCTCGCGGCCGGTCAGGGCCAACGAGCGCGCCGAGCGGATAAAATTCGCCCATGCGTCCATGCCTTCGCCGGTACGTGCGGACACCTTCAGCACCTTGATGCCGGGATTGATCTTCCGCGCATTGGCGGCGAGCGCGGCCACATCGAAATCGATATGCGGCAGCAGGTCGACCTTCGAAATCAGCATGAGCTGCGAGCTTGCAATCATATCCGGATATTTAAGCGGCTTGTCCTCGCCCTCGGTAACGGACACCACCACCACTCGATGCGCCTCGCCCAGATCGAAGGCCGCCGGGCAGACCAGATTGCCGACATTTTCGATAAACACCACCGAGCCCGGCGCCGGCTGCAAATGATCGGCGGCGTGGCCCACCATATGCGCATCGAGATGGCAGCCCTTGCCGGTGTTGATCTGGATGGCGGGGACGCCCGTGGCGCGGATGCGGTCGGCGTCGTTCGAGGTCTGCTGATCGCCTTCGACGACCGCCACCGGAAGCTCGCCCTTGAGCATCTCGATGGTCTTCACCAGCAGTGTGGTTTTACCGGAGCCGGGGCTTGAAACAAGGTTCAGCGCAAGTATGCCCGCGGCGTCGAA
Source organism: Rhodomicrobiaceae bacterium (assembly GCA_050298295.1). GTDB lineage: Bacteria > Pseudomonadota > Alphaproteobacteria > Rhizobiales > Rhodomicrobiaceae > Rhodomicrobium. The sequence continues at coordinate 4,285 of JBNKTW010000027.1, read as the reverse complement.
ACGCGTGCGGTTGGCGGCGGCATAGGCGTTGTTTTTGCTCAGGATGTCCTGCTCAAGCTGAATGATGCGGGACTCGCCATCCTCATGGCCGTGATCGTGGTGATGATGGTGATCATGATCGTGAGAATGCTCATGGTCATGTTCGTGGCCGTGATCATGATCGTGCCCATGCGCATGGCTGTGGGCGGTAGCCCTGTCCTCAATGCGCACTTCGCCTTTTCCGCATCCGCAAGTCGAGCACATTTATTCGACCTCCATGGACTTGATCTTCAGCTCGTTGCCGCCAGTGATTTGCAGCTCACGGCCTCCGCACTCGGGACAGCCGTCGAAGCGGCTCCCCAGGCTGACGTTCTTGCTGCATGTCATACACCAGGCAACCAGCGGTGTGTGAACGATTTCCAGCTTCGCGCCTTCCGCGAGCGTGCCCTCCGCCGCCACGTCGAAGCAGAACAGAAGCGATTCCGGCTCAACCCCCGCCAGCGGCCCGATTTCGAGCCAAACAGCTTTCACGCGCGAATAGGAGTGAACCTTCGCCTGCTCCTGCAATGCCTGAACAACGCTCAGGCAGATAGACATTTCGTGCATCAGTTGAAACTCAGCTCGTAGCCTACGCAAGGATCTACGGCTGTTATGAACAGGCGCGCAAGGGGTTCGCGGCGTGTTGCCGGCGAAAGTGCTATATTGGCCAAGCCTTTCGCGGCGGCGCCTTGCGGATGGAAATTCCACTCCGTGGGTGCCAGGATGCGGTATTGCTGGACGGCGCCGTCTACAATCTGCACGGCGTGAACGAGCCGGCCGCGCGCTGCCTCGGCAAATCCGAGGCCCATGCCATTGGTGCGCGCTGGGGCTTCCGCATGGTGTTCGGCCTCGGCAAGCGAAGCGGCCAGCGCCCGCATCCGCTCCGGTATCTCCGCAAGCTCGGCAAGGCAGGCGGTGAGGCGGGCCAAGAGGCCGTAGCCATGGCGTTCCTTTACCGACTCGATAAGCGGACGGGCCGCTAGCCGGCTAAGCGGAGTCGTCTCGCGTGGAAGCCCGTCCCACACCGGCTGCGCAATGAAGGCGTCCGAACGCTCGCCGAATAGGACATTTTGCAGATCTCCGGACTGCATTGCCAGAAGCGGAGCCATTTCCGCCGCGCCGGCATCCGCCATGCCAGTTTGAACCAAGTATTCGAAAATCGTCTGCGCCAGCGTTTCATTGCGCCGCGCCCAAAAGGCCAGATCATCCGCGTTGCGCCGCGAGAGCCACTCCTGCGGCACTTCGCCGAAAACAGCTTCACCGAGAATAGCGGTCAGCTCCGAGATCGCGTGATCCAGCCGGGCAGCATCGACAGCATTTGCGTCCTGCACCGATTTGCCAAGCTCGCGATCCAACGTCAGCAGCCGCTTGATGGAAGCGGTTGCCAAGGCAGGGTTGGGAGCTTGGACGCATTGCGGCCAGGAATGCAGCACCTGGAGCGTATGCTCGCGGGCGGTTTCGGCAAGGACGAGCAGCGAGCGGATCGCCTTGACCCGCGCGCTCGCGGCATTGCCAAGCGCGTTCTCGATGGCCTCGGCGCAGGCGGCGGACTGGGCGGCGCGGCAGATCGAAAACACCAAAGGGACGAGATTGACCACCTCGGCGGGTTTTCTTCCCTTGAACTGGCTCGCGATGCCAAGCGGGCGGGCGTTCTCGATGCGCGCCGTGCCCCTGCCGCCGTTCGCGGATAGCTTGATGCGGATGATGCCCTCGGCCGGCGCGTTCACGGGAGCTGCCTCCACCCGGCGCCAAAGTCCACAGACAAAAGCTGGGTTTGTTGCCGCCAGGCTAAGTTCAGGTCCATCCGTGTTACTCCTCCCTCGCAAGGTTAAGCCCGCCGTCCGGGACTAGCCGCGCCGTTTTGGCAAACGTGACTATCCAGGCGCTTAACGTGGCACAGGGAGGACGCCCTCCGCAAGCATCGAGCACGCGGCAAAAATGCCGCCTGGGCAAAACTTGCCGCCAATACTTGGGTTGGCGGCGCGGTGGTGCTGGCTAAGTCTCAGTGATGCCTGCGATTCCTGGGTTCAAGGCTCGCATCCGCATTGAGGATTTGTTTACCAAAACAGTTCATGAAGAATGCGCTAACAACAACAGGTCAATCGGAAAGACCTTTGCCATGAGCTTCTCAGCCGGTTTCGATATCGCGTCTTTCGGGCTCGGATTCGCCGTCGCCCCGGTCGCTTATTATGTGTTCGGCGCCGTGGTTTATAGCGTATTCTGCACCGCGAAATGGCTTGCAACGCCCCTCCGGCGGCGATGGAAGCTCATCTAGCGGCGCGCGCCGCGGCATACAGGGATATCTGGAAGAGGAAGCCGCCAGTGCACGGCTACCAGCCGCGGCGGCGGTCCAGGAAGTGCACCCACGCCATCGCCAGTCCGACGTAGAGGCCCGCAATTGCGAATGTTCCGAGCGTAATCAGCATGGTTCCGGCCTCGCAGGTGAACCCCCTCGCCTGTTGCGGCGAGGGAGAGAGACATCCAACCGCATCCATTATTGCGCGAGCGCGCCCCACTGCAACGTTTAGGTTGCATTAACCTTACACTGCAACTCAGGCGGCGGCTCGGCTACAGGCAAGCCGCGAAAGCGGCTGGATGAAATTGGCGAAAACCGTGGTTGATGGTGGAGCCAATGAGTATCCAAATTCAGTCGCTATCTCAATGCCTTGCGCCTGAAATACCACCTCGCCCGTTTGGTGGTGAGCCTCGTGACCGAGCAACTCGATATCATCGAGATCGCAGCCGCCTATTCGGGCGGGAAGGGCCAGCCGCCGTTCGACCCGCGCCTGATGACGGCGCTGCTGCTCTACGCCTATTGCCGCGGCGTCTATTCCTCGCGCCGTATCGCGCAGGCCTGCAGCGAGCGCGTGGATTTCATGAGCATCGTCGCGCTCGATCCGCCCGATTTCCGCACCATCTCCGGCTTCCGCAAGCGTCACCTGAAGGCGCTTTCCGGACTGTTCGTACAGATCCTGAAGCTGTGTGAGAAGGCCGGGCTCGTCAAACTCGGGCATGTGGGATTGGATGGCACGAAGGTCAAAGCGAACGCCTCCAAGCACAAGGCGATGAGCTACGAACGCATGGAAAAACGTGCAGCCGAGTTGGAAGCGGAGGTTGCCAGGTGGTTCAACTCCGCCGAAGCGGCCGACGCGGAGGAGGACAAGCTGCACGGCCGTGACAAGACCGGCGAGGAGATGCCGGACTGGGTCGCGGACAAGAAGCGGCGCGCTGAGAAAATCCGCACGGCGAAGGCCGAGCTTGAAGCCGAGGCGAAGGCAGCCGCCGAAGCCAAGGCCAAAGAGCAGGCCGCGGCGGAGGAGAAGCGGCAAGCCGAAGGCCGCAAGAAGCCGGGGCCGAAAGCCGCTCCCCCCTCCGGCGAGCCCGATCCCAAGGCGCAGAAAAACTTCACCGATCCCGAAAGCCGGATCATGAAGTCGAAGGACGGCTTCCTGCAGGCTTATAATGCGCAGGCCGCCGTTGACGCCGAGGCGCAGATCATCGTGGCGCAAGGCGTGACGCAGGAGGCCAACGACAAGCACCAGCTGGTGCCGATGACCGATGCGATCGAAACCAATCTGGGCCGCAAACCAGGGCAGCTATCAGCTGATTCCGGCTATTGCTCGGACGCCAACATTGAGGCCCTGGAAACGCGCGGGATCGACGGCTACATCGCGCCCGGCCGGACCAAGGACGCTGCGGAGGGGACGGACAAGGAATCAGCGGGTGCTCCGTCAGCCGATGCCGCCCCGACGGCATCACCAGAACCGGCTACCGCCCCAACGCGCGTCGAGGCCATGCGCGAGAAAATCAAGGCCGGCGGCCACGACAGCCCCTACCGGCTGCGCAAGCAATTGCCCGAACCCGTCTTTGGGCAGATCAAGCAGGCACGCGGCTTCCGTCAATTCCTGCTGCGGGGCATTGAGAATGTGCGCGCGGAATGGAGTATCGTCTGCACCGCTCACAATCTCTTGAAGCTGGCTCAGGGGCGGACTCTGTCCGCTCTGCAGTCCACGACCCTGGAAGCAAAGTTCGCGGTAGCCTGAGACCATCCATCGCGCCCCATGGCGTCAGATCGGCCCCGCCGGCCACACGTGTCCCGCAACACCGCAGGCATAAAGTGGACGAGCGCTAGTCTTACTGCGTCATAAATAAGAAACTCCTGCTGCAAATCTCCTGTTGGGAGCCGCACAACACGGGCAGCGTGGTAGTTGTCTCGCGAGCACCATGGCGATCCGCCTATGCAAGCTGGCGATGGAGTTCGCCACAT
>JBNKTW010000026.1:0-3847 GCA_050298295.1 Rhodomicrobiaceae bacterium | reverse complement strand
AAGACGCCCGCTTTGAATATCGCCGAGCAAACCGGTCAGACTCACCATACCCCTCCACCCGCAAGACGCCGTTCCGCTTCCCCCGGCGCGATCTCCCCCCGCCGGATGCCCGCAAAAAGCGCTAGTAAATCGTTGTCATCCAGGTTCCCGGCCGCCGCGGCTGCCGGCGTCTTTCTCCTGACCGTGTAGCCGGATAGGGCAGCCAGAACCGTTCCATCCTCGCCCAGCAGCCACAGGTCGAAGGCAGCGGTCTCTCCATCCGTCCCATCTTTCCGCCGCGCGTAGGCCAAGCATTGGCGCGGGATCGGAGCGTACAGATCGAGTGCCGCGAGGGAAAAGGGCAAGTAGAGGCCGCGGCCGGCCGCATGAGACGCCGCCGCGGTCTGTAAAGCTCCGTCCAGCAGAGCCGGATGGAGAATGAAGCCGCTCTCTCCGCCGGCCGCGGGCTCCAAGGCCAGTTCGGCCAGAGCCTCGCCATCACCGGCGCTGATCGAGCGGATGACGGTCAGGGCCGGGCCATAATGCAACCCTTGCTGCTCTGCCCGCCGGTAGAAGTCTTCCGGGGACATCGGCCGGGAGCAGCGGCTGCGCAAAGCCTTGATGCCGAAAGGCGGGGGGACAGTGCGGGTTGGCGGCGAGGGAGCAACGAAGCCCTGCGCATACGCGGCCTCCTCTCCGTCACTGTCCGGAACGATGGAGAAGTCAAAGCCGCCGCCACGCGGGGCGAGGTTGATCCTCAGATCGAGAAACCGGCCGTCTACCACCGCCGGACGTGTCCAGACGATGTCTTCCAAGCGCCCGGACTCGCCTCCAGACAAGGCCATGGCGGCGCGCGCCATCTCCAGGCAGCAGACGCCGGGAAGGACCGGAGCCCCGTTGATAACATGGTCGCGCAAATAGCCGGCCTGAGGCTCCAGCCGCTTGACGAAGGACTGCTGTCCTGGAATCGAGACGTTGGCGTCCAGAAGCGGATGAAGTCTGCCTGTATTATCCTGATGTGCATTCCAGCGCGGCCCGGCCCAGTAGCGTTCCCGGGCAAAGGGGTAACCGGGAAGCGAAACGCATCGCCCCTCCCCGGAAGAATAAAGCTGCCCCCAGCCGATGTTCTTTCCTTCCAGGTACAACTTGGCCAGCTCGCGCAGAATGACGCCCCGCTCAGCATCGGATAGCGGATCATCAAGTGAGGTGAGGAAATCCCGGACTTTTGCGTGCACTTCGCCGGCCTCTTCATCGAAGCTGGGTGTTACTTTGCCAGCGGCCACAAGGCAGTCCTCCGGCGTTTCCCCGGCGCCCAGTGCCGCCAGCTTGGTCCGCAGATCCGCCTTGTCCTTTGCCAGCACGGCGGCACGGACGGGCCAGTGGGTACGCCGCGTCTGGAGCGTGAAGATGATGTCAGCGAAATTCGCCCCGGCGCCTTCGTCACCCAGCCAGGTAGCCAGGGTCTCTGCCCGCTCCCTCAAGGCAGCGCTGGTTTTGGCTGAAAGCACAGCAAGAGAGAGTGATGCCTGACGCGCGGGCTTGACTGCGGGTGGCGGAGCCTCCTCCATGACCAGATGGCAATTGGTGCCGCTGAAGCCGAAAGAACTGACCGCCGCTCGCCGCGGTGCCCCCGCCGGTGCCGCCCATTCGCGCAAGCGGTCATTGACGAAAAAGGGGCTGGACGCGAAGCCGATCAACTCGTTGGGAGTGGAAAAATTGAGCGAAGGAGGGATTTGTCCGTGGCGCATTGCCAATGCCGCAGCGATCACGCTCCCGACCCCGCCCGCCATGGAGGTGTGCCCGATGCTGGATTTGACCGAACCCAGGGCGCAGTAGCCAGTGGCGCTGGTGAATTGGCGAAAGGCTGCGATCAGGGCGTTGACCTCGATGGGATCACCCAGTTTGGTGCCGGTGCCGTGAGCCTCCACGTAGCCGATCCCGGCGGGGTCAATGCCGGAGCGGCGGTATACATCGGCAATCAGGCGCGCCTGGGCGTTGCCATTCGGTGCGGTGATGCCATTAGACCGGCCATCCTGGTTGATGCCTGATCCCTTGATCACGGCGTAGATGGTATCGCCATCGGCCAAGGCCTGCGGCAGCGGTTTGAGAACCACGATACCCGCGCCTTCACTAAACACCGTGCCATCGGCGTTCTGGTCGAAGACCCGGCATTGCCCGCTTTTCGAGGCCATTTCCAACTGGCTGACCCGGATCAGCAGATCGGGCGTCAATATCAGCGTCACACCCCCGGCCAGAGCCATGTCGCATTCACCCTCCGCCAGACTCCGGCAGGCCATGTGGATGGCAACCAGTGAACTGGAACAGGCAGTGTCCAAGGTGAGTGCGGGACCATTGAGGTCGAGAAAATAGGCGATGCGTCCCGAGAGAATGCTCGACGCAAGACCGGTGAAAGCGTCAGCTTCGTTATCGAGCCCCGCCGCACCGAGTATTTTCTGATAGTCGCCCGTGATAGCGCCGAGGAACACGCCGCATCGCGCTCCTGCCAGGGTGCGTTCAGAACATCCGGCATCCTCCAGAGCGTTCCAGGCTTCCTGCAAGCACAGGCGTTGCTGGGGATCCATCATTTCCGCTTCTTTCGGCGAAACGCGGAAGAATAGCGGATCGAAGCAGTCGGCATCAGTAATGAAACCACCATGGCTGCAATATGTCTTGCCGGACGTTTGAGAGACGGGATCGAAGATAGCCTGATGATCCCAGCGGTCATTGTTCACAGGATGGATGCTACTGACGCCGCCGCGCAGGTTTTTCCAGAAAGTGCGAACATCGCCGGCTCCGGGAAACCGGGCGGACATGCCAATAATGGCGATATCCTTACATTCCGGCCCGGCTGGGTTTGGTCCGGGCATGAGGACGGACGGCGATACGCTTTTCGCGGATGCAGCGCTGACGGCCGGGGGGGCCTCCGGCGTGCCCACGGCGTCGTGCGGCTGGTTCCGCTGGGATCCTGCCGGACGGCGCAGCTTCAGCGGCGCGTGCAACTTTTCCTGGGAGGTCTCATCCGGCCTTCTTGCGCCCTGCCGCAGGGCGGCACCCCCGGACCGCGGCTCTGCCACTGCGGTCATTGAAGCGCCGTTCGCGGCGGAGGGCTGCCCCGCCTTCAGTTCCGCCGCCAAATGCCGCGCCAGATCGCCCGGGCTGGGGTGAAGATAAACCGCCAGCGCATCCAGCGTCAGACCGAAGGTCCGGTTGATATCGCGTACCAGCTCCACCGCTGTGATGGAGTCCATGCCAAGCTCCGTGAAGGCGGAGCCGTCCGGAATATCTGCTTCCGGCAGATCCAATACCTTGGACACAGCTTTTATGACCGTGTTCCGCACACTGGCCAAAGAGGCGGCTGAGGGAATGGCCGCGGATGGGCTGCCGGCAGGAACGCCCAGCGATGAGGCACTCGTGCTGGATTGCCCCATGCATCCGGCAATGTGCGTAATCAGGCGGTTTATGGTCGGATAGTTGTAGATCGCTACCGCGTCGAGGCTCAGCCCCAGAGCTGTGTTGAGGTCGCGGATGATTTCCACCCCGATGATGGAATCCACCCCGAGATGTCTGAATTCGGTGTCAGCGGAGACGTCCGATGGCGCCAGTTGGAGCGCGCGCGCGGCTACGCTGACAACGGTGGCACGGATGGCGAATTCATCCGTCCGTCCATTCATTTTCCCGTTGGGCGCCGCAGCCCCGTCTCTATGGTTCCGCGTTCCCGTCCCCTCCTGTGTTTCCGCGGCATCTCCGTTGCGGAAGTACCGGCTGATCCTTTCCTTGACCTCGGGGTTTGAGAAGGTCTGGCCGTGCATGAGGCGTTCGCGCTCGATGATGTCCGGCAGTTGCGCGAGCACGCGGCTGGACAGTTCGC
>JBNKTW010000025.1:0-1685 GCA_050298295.1 Rhodomicrobiaceae bacterium | reverse complement strand
CGCACGTGAACGGGAAGTCGCATGGATGGTCGCGCAGATGATGCATGCCCGCGACGACAAGGACTTCTTCGCCAGTCTGCTGGCGCTCGTGCAGGAGTGGCCCGGCCCGATGATCTGCGGCCTCGCCGACAGGCTCGCTCCCTCACCCGGTTTCGCCCGCGATCGAACCGCGGCACTGGCCGCGATCCGCGAGTACACGGCGGAAACGCCGCAGGACATCGCCGCCAGAGTGCGGACCGTCGGAGAAGAAATAGCAAAGACGTCCCATATCTATCGTGTGTAGCAACGCGTCAAACGTACGCTATTCACAAGACGTATTCATCGTATCAAGTGGCGTAATGGAGATGTTGTGATGTTGGGTGCGAAGGATACTGAACGAGCGATAGTCTTTTATCAACCTTGGGCTTCACTTATCGTCGAAGGACTGAAATCTTTCGAAACAACCCGGCTCCCCGCCGAACCATGGATGATCGGCAACAGGTTGCGCATCCGAGCCTCTGCCAATCCCTTTCCCGGTGTGATCGACGCCCTGATCCAACGGATGATGGATCGTGCGCTACGAGAGCGCGGTCTGGCGTTGGACGATCTGCCTCGCGGTGTGGTGCTGGGGGATGTTCTGTTGATTGGTTGCTATGAGGCGGCTTCCGAGGTCGTCAAAGGAAGGATCGACCTCGGACAGAGGATCGAAGGGTCACCGCCCAGGATCAATGGCGTGTCCCTGGACCGGCGAGAACGCAAGTTCGGCAATTTCCAGCCAAGCCGCTGGATATGGCAGTTTGGTGAAACGCACCCCCTCAAGACGTGGGAGGTCGGCACCGTCAAATGGTACAGCAAGCGCAAAGGTTTCGGGTTCATCACCTGGGGCAAGACCGACGTGTTCATTCTTCACAAGGTGAAAGATGCCGCCGGGATCTCGCTGTTTGAAGATCAAATCGTTCGCTTTCGCGCCGAAAAGACCTCCAAAGGCTTCCGTGCAGTGGAAATCGCCGAAGCCACCAATTAGACAGCAAGGAGTATGTGATGACCTGGTGTCCGACAAGAACGCAGGCGGCGTTCTGGTTGCGTGCGGCGGGCAGCTTGCTGCTGATGACCACGCTGGCGGCAGCGGAACCGCACCATCGCGTCCCCGCGGACAACGTGCTTCCACTCGTAACTGCCGAACCCGTCCGTGGACATACGCATGAACCCATCCCCCTGAAAATCCTCGCGGCGGCTACCGTTGACGGCGAACCAGTCATCTTGCTCCTCCGGAAGGTGCCCCGGCAGGCCCAGTTGAACTTCGGTATCAACGTCGGCGCGGGTGAATGGATGTTTTCAGCAGGGTGGGCGCACCGACTGACCTTCACCGCTCATCAGCCAGGAGCCTTCCTCATCGAGGCTCAGCTCCTGACGGGGCAACTCAAATCCGTAGGAAAACCGGCACGGTTCTGGATCGTCGTAAACGGTGATAGCGCAGCGCGCCTTGCGCAACCTCTGAGTGAGTAGCGGGTCTGGCCGAATGCATCATCTGACCATCGAGGAGTCTGCGTAATGACACGGTGTTCGGCACGGCCTGTTGTGGCGTTCTGGTTGCGTGCGGCGGGCAGCTTGCTGCTGATGACCACGCTGGCGGCAGCGGAACCGCGCCAATTTGTTGCAAAGACGAATCTGACGCTCATCACCGCCGGACCTGCCCGTGGGCATGC
>JBNKTW010000024.1:0-3596 GCA_050298295.1 Rhodomicrobiaceae bacterium | reverse complement strand
GGGGTGAACGCGCCCCTCCCAGGTGTCAGGCAGCAATTCGCTGACCCTGACGCCCAGCGTGAAGGGGCAGACATCGGTCATGACCACGTCTTCGAGGGCGGCCGCCCGGGCCTTGAGACCGGCCTGCACGGCCGCGCCGAGCGCAACCGTGGTGTCAGGGTCGACGGTGGCGAGCGGCAGTCTCCCGAACAGCCGCGCGACGAGCGAGCGGATCATCGGCATCCGCGTCGCCCCGCCCACCAGGATCACGGCGTCCAGTTCGTGCGGCGCAAGCCCGGAGTCGCCAATGGTGCGCTCGATGGGTGCCCGGAGCCTGCGCAGCAGGGCCGCGCATTCCGCCTCGAATCCGGCTCTGCCGACTTGGCCGCTGACGCCCTTGTTTCCATAAGACCAGGTGTAGCTGGCCTCGTGCGCGCCCGTCAGTGCGACCTTCAGCTCCTCGGCCTGACGCCGCAGCCGGGCCTGATCCGTCCGGCTGAGATCCTTCCATGCAAGTCCGGCTTGCCGTAAAACAATATCTTCAATCGCGCGGGTGAAATCGTCGCCGCCCAGCGCGGTGTCGCCCGCCGTGGCGCGCACCTCCATGACGCTCTCGTATTTGTCGAGGAGCGAGACATCAAAGGTGCCGCCACCCAGGTCAAAGATGAGAAAGCGTCCTTCCTTGCGCTCGCCAAGCCCGTATGCGAGCGCCGCGGCAGTCGGCTCGTTGACGAGCCGCTCCACCTTGAGGCCCGCGATCCGGCCGGCGTCGAGCGTGGCCTTGCGCTGGTGGTCGTTGAAATAGGCAGGAACCGAGATGACGGCTTCCGTCACCGGCTGGCCCAGATGCGCCTCGGCATCCTCCTTGAGCGAGCGCAGCACGAGCGCGGACAGCTCTTCGGGACGGAACGTGAATTTTGCTAGCTTATGGCTCTCCGCCGTGCCCATGAGGCGCTTGAAGGAGGCGATCGTGCGGTCCGGGTGGGTGAGCAGGCGCTCCCTGGCCGCCTTGCCCACAAGCACGGTGCCATCGTCGCCGACGCCGGCAGCGGAGGGCGTCAGCACTTCGCCGTGCGCATTGGGGATCAGGCAGGGGCCGTTTTCGCCGAATACGCTGATCAGTGAGTTGGTCGTGCCAAGATCAATCCCGCACAACGCCATCGGCAGGCCTCCGTCAGCGTACTTCACCGTAAAAACAACGGGATCTGCCTATGCGATTATAAAGGGCGGGTCAAGCTGGTTTCATTTAGCAGGTATTCTATTTGTTTTACACTTTCCATTGCGGGGCCGCATCGTGTAAATCGCGTCATGGCCGGTTTGCAGGAAGCGCGGGAAACGCTGAGGAAGACCTTCGGGTTTGCGGATTTCCGCGCGGGACAGGGCGAGATCATCGCGGCGATCCTTGAAGGCAAGGACGTGCTCGCGGTGATGCCGACCGGCGGGGGCAAGTCACTCTGCTATCAATTGCCGGCGCTCTTGCGCGATGGCCTCACCATCGTGGTCTCGCCGCTGATCGCGCTGATGCGCAACCAGGTCGCGCAGCTCCAGGGCTTCGGCGTCGCGGCGGGCGCGCTCAATTCCGGCAATAGCCGCGAGGAAACCGGCGCCGTTTTCGACGCGCTGCGAGAGCGGCGCCTGCGGCTGCTTTACGTGGCTCCGGAGCGGCTGGCGCTCGACGGCACCAAGGCCATGCTGCTGGAAGCGGGCGTATCGCTGCTCGCCATCGACGAAGCGCATTGCGTCTCGCAATGGGGGCACGATTTCCGGCCTGACTATCTCAACCTGGGCGGCCTCGCGGAACAGCTCCCCGGCGTGCAGATCATGGCGCTGACGGCCACGGCGGACACAGCCACGCGCGGGGATATCCTCAGCCGGCTATTCACGCGCCCGCCCGCGGTGTTCGTGCACGGCTTCGACCGGCCCAACCTGCGCCTCGCCATGCGCGCCAAGATCGACGCGCGCCGCCAGCTCGTGAACTTCACCAGCGCGCATAAGGGCGAAAGCGGCATTGTTTATTGCGCGGCGCGGCGGCAGACGGAGGAACTGGCGGATTACCTCAGCGGGCAGGGCTTCACGGCGCTTCCATACCACGCGGGCATGGAAAAGGAGGACCGCGCCAGGAACCAGGACCGCTTCCTGCAGGAGGACGGCGTCGTCATGGCCGCAACCATCGCCTTCGGCATGGGCATTGACAAGCCGGATGTGCGCTTCGTGGCCCACGCGAACATGCCGAAATCCATCGAGGCTTATTACCAGGAGATCGGGCGCGCGGGGCGCGATGGTCTGCCCGCCTCGACGCTGACGCTATACGGCCTCGACGATATGCGCCTGCACCGCCAGCGGATCGAGGAGAGCGAGGCGCCGGACGAGCAAAGGCGCGTGGAGCGGCGGCGGCTCGACGCGCTGATAGCACTGTGCGAGGCCCCGCGCTGCCGGCGGCAGACGCTGCTTTCCTATTTCGGCGAGACGGTGGAGCGCTGCGGCAATTGCGACCTTTGCGAGGAGGGCGTGGAGCTGACCGATGGCACGATCCTCGCGCAAAAGGCGCTGTCGGCCATCGCGCGGACAGGCGAGCGCTTCGGCACTGAGCATCTGGTTGCGATCCTGCGCGGGCAGTCCACCGAGCGCGTCGGACAGCTCGGCCACGACAAGCTGCCGACCTTCGGCGTGGGCGCGGACGTCAGCGCCAATGGCTGGCGCGCGATCTTCCGCCAACTTTACGCGGGCGGCGTCGTCAGCCTCGATATCGCGGGCTACGGTTCCTGGGGGATTACGCCGCTGGGGCGCGAGGTCTTGCGGAGCAAAGCCAAGGTGGAACTTCGCAGCGAGGCGCTGGTGGAGCGCGGGGACCGGCCGCGCCGCCGTCCCGCACCCTCCGCGAGCGCGAACGCCGCGCTTTCCGCCGCCGACACGGCCCTGCTCGAAGCGCTGAAGAAGCTCCGGCGCGAGCTGGCCAGCGCGAAGAACGTTCCCGCCTATGTCATCTTCCCCGATAAGACGCTGCTCGACATGGTGCTGCTCAAGCCGCAGACGCGCGAGCAGATGGCGATGGTGCACGGCGTGGGCGGCGCCAAGCTCGAACAGTATGGCGACGCGTTTCTCGCCGCCGTCGCTAAGCACATCTCCGGAGCCGCCACCTAAGCAATCGTTGCCGGCCCGCCTGCAAATGGCGGGAGGCATTGTGCACGCTTCCTCCAGTTGCCGCAGGGGGCCGGGGCGATGCAAAATTTAACTTTTGGGCTGCCTTTCCAAGGCCCTTTCGAGGGGCGGAAGAGGGCTTTTGGATTTTGAAGAAATATAGCAGATGCGCCTTGAGAAAACGTTAAGGTGTAACGTATTGATGTAACAGGTTATTTGCTGGCGCGCTGCCGCGTGGGCGGTAACGTGTGCTGTATATTGTGGTTAATATAAAATATTGTTCTATATTTAACGGGATTTTTGAGCCGTATAAATCGCGCGAAAACTAGCAAAAAATCGCTGAAATGCGCATGAAAAACGCGAGCTGGGTGCGCGTTTACCATAAACGAATTAACTATGATGGGAGCTTACGGCAAATGAGCTTTTTGGTAACGTGGCCGCACCGTTCCTGCCTCTAATCCTGCATCTGTCCGAAAAGG
>JBNKTW010000023.1:0-118954 GCA_050298295.1 Rhodomicrobiaceae bacterium | reverse complement strand
TCACCTTACAGTGGACAGGGCGTTAGAATTGCCATTTTGGATACTGGGATGGACGAATCCAACATCGACTTCAGCGACCGTTCGAGAACGGCATGTTCTTTTGTAGCCGGTGAAAGCGCCACAGGCCGCCCTCCAGGGCATTACCCAATGATACCGGACTCTTTCGTCCGCCACTTACGGCTGCAGTAAACACTGCTCCCTGTTTTCCGCCGCCAGGAAAGCGCTGCTTGGCGTGAGGTAGCATCGGCCACTGGCGAACGCCAGCCGCAAAACTCTCTGCCTCGGGAAGGAGAACGGCAGTTCCCTTCCGGCCAGGGGCTACTGGGCCGGAAGGGCTGCGCTGAGTGGCGCCTGTCTGAGGGATGGGGGGGTTAGGCGCCACAACTGGAACGTGCCACAGGATGGTAAAAACTCGGTGGAGCGATTCGCCGGCATTTTGCCTATGCGCGTTTTTCTCAAAAAAAATGCGCCGCGCCCGCCCGGAACTGCCCGATTGCTAATGCGCCAAGCAAACTTCTTGCTTTTTTGCAGGGACCGGGGCAATCAGCCCCGCTGCTGCTCCGGCGGGAAACGCTGAACGAAACCCGCGAAAAGACCTTCAAACCATTGCTTGAGCTGGCCTGTCTTCAGGAGGTGCGCCACAACCAGGATAATGAACACGCCCGCGCTGGTCGCGATGGAGTCGGCGAGCACCCGGTTGTCAGGCCCCATTGCCTTGACGAAGAACTTGCCGGCGAAGGAGAGCACGACGGTCAGCGAGAAAATGGGGAGCGACGCGCTGCCCGCCGCGCAGACCCAGCCCGCGGCCCTGGTCTTGAGCCAATCCGCTTCTTTCGAAACGAGCCGCGCCGCGAGATAGGCCGAGGCGAGCAGGCCCACCACCCGCCACAAGTCGAGCGACTGCTTGTTCAGGCTGAAGTACATTGTACGCAAGCGGTTGAAGGCCGTGTGGCTGACGCTCTCGAAGGCGATGGACATCAACACGCACGCGCTGAACACCACGAAAAGCGCACTGCAAATGTCGAGCACAAGCTTCGCCTCGCCCGAGGCGACCGGCGGCATGGCCGTCCGCGTCCGCCAGCCGAATATCAGGCCGATCGAGAACAGGAACTGCCAGCAGAAGGGGTTGAAGAACCAGTTGATGTCGTAGGTGATAGTGGGAATCGCCGGAAAGAAGTACGCGGCAAACATCCAGGTCATGCCCGACACCGCGAGCAATGCCAGTTCGCTCTTCGCCCTGATCCATATCAGAAAGGGGGCGAGCAGCATCACCATGACGTACATGGGCAGGATATCGAGCAGCGGGGCTTGAAACGAGAGCGTGGGCACACCGGCAATGACCTGCCACGGCGCGCTTTGGATCTTGTCGAGGAACACCTCATAGCCCGTCCTGATGCCAGCCGAGGCGATCACATAGGACGCCGTCATGATGAAGACCACCAGCGCGATGTGATATACTAATATTTTTCGCGCCCGCGCCAGGGCCTTGCTGGACAGGGCCTGCAAGCCTTGCGGAATGAGGCTGAAATAGCCGAGTGCTGCCGAATAGCCGGCCAGGAACATGAAGACCTCGGCGGAGTCGAACAGCGCAACGGTCCGCGACGTAAAATAGCTAAAAACATTGCCGGGGATGTGATTGATGAAAATGAAAATCAGCGAGAAACCGCGAAAGAAGTCGATCCGGTAGTCGTAATGCGGTTTCCGCAAACGTGGCTGGCCGGCTGTTGCCTGCCCGCTGGCCACGTGCGCAGGCGCTGCGGCGGCCGGCGCTTCATTTTCTGCCGGTGTGCCCGGTGCAAATGATGTACCCACTTAGAACCGCTCCATATCGGCCGGGCCTGCGTATTGGCAAACCCGCGCCAGCAATCCGGTAACACCTGCCGGGGTTTTTGACGAGTCCCCTAATGCTTCGGGAAGCCCCCCTCACTCTGTCTCTCTCGCCAAGGCAAAGAAAGGGCCCCAGAATAACCGCCGCGGATAATCTGGGCATCCCCTTTCCCCTTGGGAAGATGGTCAGTATGAAAGGGCCAATCTATATTTCTCCGAACAACCGGGCCATGTCAGTGCCGCGAAATTAGGGCGCCTTTCCGGTCAATACACGCCATAATAACATCTAATAAAATCCCGCTCCCAAGCGGCTGCCAGGGCGCGCAGATAGTAAGAAATCCGGGCTAAAGCCTGTTTAGATTCCCCCGGCCCAGGGATCCCCAAATCAGCGAAAGTTTGGTTCAAGGCTGAAAGATGGAGGTCAGCCTTGATTCGCCTGATGTTAAGCGGCGCCCGGCGGGAGCGCATCGCACCGAAGCTGCCCGGCAAGCCCGGCGATCACGGGCGTGGCGGCTTCCGCTGCCCATGAAGACATGGCACGAACATCGGGGCAGCCAAGTTCCAGGACGGTGCGGCTGGGCGGTCTCATATCGTGCTGCACGCTTCGTGCTGCACGCTTGTGTGCCCCCGGCAGGGCTGGTAAGCAGCAGGAAGGGGGCCAGTTCCACGATGGTTAATCTAAGCGAAGCCGCTTCCACCATGGGGTTTTCCGGGCGTTTCGCCAACGCTGCGGCTGGGCACACGAAGGCCATCCTCGCCTTCGTGGCGGCTTGCGCGGCCGCGCGGCTGTTCGGGGCCTGGGCGGCGGGCTTCGCGGGCGACGAGTCATACACCACCGTCATCTCGCGCACGCTTGCGCTTTCCTATTTCGACCACCCGCCGCTGCATCAATGGATCGTGCACGCCACCGCCGCCTTGGCGGGCGAGGGCTGGTGGCTCAGGCTGCCGTTCTGGCTGATGGCGCTTGGCGTCAACCTCCCGCTCTACGGGCTGACACGCAGGCTTTTCGGGCCGGAGCCGGCGCTTTGGGCGCTGTTCGGCTTCAACGCGGCAATCTATTTCGAGGTCTGGCCGGACGGGCTGATCCTGCCCGACGTGCCGATGTTCCTGTTCCTGAGCGCGGCGATATGGGCGGTCGCGGAAATCCTGTTCGGGCCGCCGCGCGTTGGCGGCGCCTTGGCCGCGCTCTGGCTCGCGGCGGGGCTGTCGTTCGGGCTGGCGGGCTTGGCCAAATACGCGGCGGTGTTCGCGCCCATGGGCCTCTTCGGCTTCCTGCTGTTCTCGCCGCGCCACCGGCATTGGCTCTGGCACCCCTATCCTTATTTCGGCGCCGCGCTCGCGTTCGCGGTTTTTTCGCCGGTGTTTATCTGGAACTATCAGCATCAATGGGTGTCCTTCGGCTTCCAGTCGGCGCGGACAGGATCGCACCTGACCTTGAACGCCGAGGGCTTCAAGCACTTCGCCGAGGCTCTGGGCGCGCAAATCGCGCTGCTTTCGCCCTGGGTTGGCGTGCCGCTGGCGCTCGCGCTGTGGAATGCCCTGCGCTCGCGCGATGCTGAAAGTCCCGTCCGCTTTCTGCTATGGCTTGTGGGCGTACCATTTCTGTTATTCTCAGCCATGCCGTTCCTGAGCGAAAGGGCGATCCCGCATTGGTACAATTCGGCCTGGCTGTTCGCCTTTCCGCTGCTCGGAGCCTGGCTGAGCCGGAAGAGCGCAAGCTGGCTCAAATCCTGGGCCATCGCAAGCGCGGCGCTCACCGCGCTGAGCTTCGCCGTGTTCACGACATACGTCACCCAGGGCTCGTTCTGGAAGGCCGCCAACCCGAACGCCAAGCGCGACGCCACGGAATGGAGCTATGGCTGGCGGGGGCTCAAGGAATCGCCGGCCTGGAGAAGTGCGGGGGCGGCGGCACCAGCCTTCGCTGTGGTGAGCGGGTGGCGTACCGGCGGAAAGGCGGGGGCGGCGCTGGGGCCGGGGGTTCCGGTCTGCGCCTTCACGCACGACCCGCGCGGCTTCGCCTTCCAATGCGATTCCAGCGAGTTCGTGGGGCAGGACGCGCTGATTGTCATCCCGAAGGAACACGCGAGCAGGGCCTTGGCGGCCATAGCTCCCTATTTCGAGCGGCTTGGCCCAACTTTGGAGGCGGGCCAGGGCCGCGCCGGACGCATCGAGCGCTTGGTGACACTCACGCGTGGTTATAAGCTCCTGCGCCCCTACGAAACGCCCTATGGGATTACTGCGAAACCCGTGAGCGGCGGTTAGCGGCTGGTTCTATGCGCTACCATACTGAGTATGAGGTGATCTCTTCACCTGCGGAAGAGGAAAGAAGGCAACGGCGATCTGTGCCGCAAGGCCAACCGCTCCAGGAAGCGTGACAAGAGCGGCGGGAAACTTGTGTCACCG
Source organism: Rhodomicrobiaceae bacterium (assembly GCA_050298295.1). Lineage (GTDB taxonomy): Bacteria > Pseudomonadota > Alphaproteobacteria > Rhizobiales > Rhodomicrobiaceae > Rhodomicrobium. Next base: position 114,724 of record JBNKTW010000023.1, on the reverse strand, counting down.
GCATACCCGCTTCCTTTCCACCCCTGAGGAGCCGCAGTGAAGCACTCCTATTGCCCACGCGCCGCGCGCCATGCCTTGAAGCGTGCCTCCTTCTGCGACAAGTCGTAGGCTTCGAACTCCGCCCAGAGCTGGCGCTCGGTCTGGCTCCTCGCCTCGTGGGCTCTCTGCGCTTGCATCCGGGCCTGTGCCTCAGCCTGGATACGGGCATCCTCCGCGCGCTGCGCCGCAAGCCGCGCCTGCGCCTCGACCTCGGCTGCCTCCAGCAGTTCGACCAGATGGCGAGCCTCGGCTGCCATCCGCGCTTCGCCTAACAGCCGCTCGCGGTATTCGGGGTTCAACTGCTCCATCAGCCAGGCGAGTTCTTCGCGCGAAGGTTGCCGCAGCGGGCCTGTCACCTGCCCCCACACGAGCCGGTTGCAGGACATCACCCAGCGTTGAAGATCGTTGTTCGCATGCAGCTTCGCGTTGGCGAGTTTGCCAGGCATGTGCATCGAATGCTCCACCTCCTGGCGGTGCGCCGCTTGGACCTCCTCTCTGATCGGTCCTGTGAAGGCGTAGCTTGCGTCGAATTGGCTGGTCATTGCGATGCATCCTTCTTAGGGCAGTGCGGGAGACGCGGGCGAGCCCGGAACGTCCAACCTAGCTTGAACAGCACCATAGTTCGCGCCAAGTCAAGCATGCACGCGCAAGAATATATCGCCGGGGCTAGGCGCCACAGCGCCGCGGCGATTTGCGAAGATCGCGCCGCGCCCGTTATTGTTACCTTTGGATTGCTTTAAGGCAAGTGTCCCTCGCAACAACCACAACTTGAAGGAGCCAAGCGCCTTGCCTGACCTACATGGACGGCCTTATGTCTACCTGGCGGGGCCTGATGTTTTTTACATAAATGCGATTGAACGCGGGGAAAAGTTGAAGGCGGCGCTGGCGGAGCGTTGCATGACGGGCTTGTTCCCGCTCGACCCGGGGTTGAACCCGCACGATTTCCCCGATCCGGCCGGGTTCGGCCTGGCGATCGCGGCGGCGTGCGAGGCGCAGATCCGGCAGGCCGACATGGGGCTCTTTAACATCCAGCCCTGGCGCGGGCCGGAAGCCGATGTGGGCACCGCCTACGAGCTGGGCTTCATGGCGGCGCTCGGCAAGCCCGTCGTACTCTACACTAACGATTCGCGCCCATTCGCGGAGCGCATCGCCGCCGATGTTCACCAGGGCGAGGTCTACCGCGACGGCGCGGCCTTGCGCGGCAAGCGCGACCACATGACGATCGAGGAATTCGAGGGCTTCGCGGATAACCTTATGCTGGTTGGCGCGGCCGTGCGGACGGCGCGCCTCCTTTTGGGCGCGGGCGCCGTTCCTTCCGCCGCAGTGCACTTGAGTTTCGAGGCCGCGGCGGACTTCGCACAGGAATTTTGGCGGCATAAAATCCCAGCTTAGGAACAGCCTGACTTGTTATTTGGCCTTGCCAAGTGCTGCGCCGCGCGCGACGATAGCGCTTCGCCGCCCGCCGCGGCGCGCGGCCCAAGAAGAACAATCCCGGCAGAGGAAGATCGAAATGGGCAATCAAGGAAAAACGGACGGCAGAAGTCCGCGCTGCATCGCGCTCGTTGGGCCGAACGGCAGCGGTAAGACAGTGCTTTTCGAAGCGCTCCTGGCGAGAACGGGCGCCACGGGCCACGAAGGGGCCGAAATTCGCAAGACCATCGGAGATCATTCGCCTGAGGCGCAGGCCCACGGCATGAGCGTCGAACTCAACGCGGCCACTATCGAGTATCTCGGCGATACGTTCACACTATTGGATTGCCCGGGCTCCGTCGAATTCATGCACGATGGCATGGCGGCGCTGTCAGGCTGCGACGCGGCCGTGGTGGTCTGCGAGGCCGACGAGAAGAAGCTCTTCGCGCTCCAGATGGTCATGAAGAGCCTTGAAGCAACGGGCATTCCGCATCTTTTATTTATCAATAAGATCGACAAGGTGGGCCACGGGCTGACCGAAGTCCTGAAAATGATGCAGTCCGCGAGCCGGCTTCCCCTGCTCCTGCGCCAGATACCGATCTGGGAAGATAATGCGGTAAGCGGTTTTGTCGATTTGGCCCTCGAACGCGCCTATGTCTATCGCGAGCACGCGCTGAGCGAGGTGAAAGAAATTCCCACCGATTTGGCCCAGTTCGAGTCCGAACAGCGCTTCACCATGCTCGAAAAGCTCGCCGATTACGACGACGAGCTGATGGAGCAGCTCCTGAACGATGTGGTGCCGGACCGAGACAAGGTCTTCGGCGACCTCGTGGGGGAGTTCAAGCGCGGCCAGATTTGCCCGGTCCTATTCGGATCGGCCGAGCAGGGGAACGGCCTGAGCCGGCTCTTGAAAGCGCTTAGGCACGAGGCCCCGTTCGTCGAAGAAACCGCCAAGCGCCTGGGGCTCGGTTCGGCAAAATCCGCCGCCTACATCATGAAGACCATTCACACCTCGCACGCAGGCAAGCTCTCGTTCGCGCGTGTCCTGACCGGGCAATTCGCCGATGGCGCGTCCGTTTACAGCGTGGACGGCGAAGACCGTATTTCCGGCGTATTCCAGGTTACAGGCACGGAGGTGAAAAAGCGTGGGCCCGCTTCTGCCGGCGAGACCGCAGCGTTTGGCAAGCTTGAGAGTATGCCAACGGGCGCGACGCTCACCGCTGAGAAGAATGGGGCGATCTCCATCCAGACGGTGCAGCCGCCGAAGCCCGTTTATGGTTTCGCCATCGGCGTTTCCGAACGCAAGGACGAGATCAAGCTCACCGCGGCGCTGTCCAAGCTCATCGACGAGGACCCGTCGCTTTCGCTGGTGCACGACCGCGAGGTGACGCAAATCGTCCTGTGGGGCCAGGGCGAGATGCACCTCCGCGTGACCCTGGAGCGGTTGCAGCGCCGGTTCGGCGTCAAGGCGCACACCACCAAGCGGCAAATCCCTTACAAGGAGACGATCCGCAAGAGCGTCGAGATCCGCGGACGGCACAAGAAGCAGAGCGGCGGCCACGGGCAGTTCGGCGACGTGGTGGTCGAAATTTCACCGCAGCCGCGGGGCGAAGGCTTCGCCTTCTCCGAGGTCATCACCGGCGGCGCGGTCCCGCGCAACTACTTCCCCGCCGTGGAAACGGGCGTGCGCGATTATCTCTCCTCCGGGCCGCTGGGTTTCCCGGTCGTCGATGTCGCCGTGTGCCTGAAGGACGGCTCCTATCACACGGTCGACTCCTCGGAGCAGGCGTTCCGCACGGCCGGCCGCATCGCCATGAGCGAGGGGATGCCCAAATGCCAGCCCGTGCTGCTTGAGCCAATCAGCCATGTGAAAATCTCGGTGCCGTCCGAGGCGACGCCCAAGGTCAACGGCATGATCTCGTCGCGGCGCGGCCAAATTCTGGGCTTTGACGCGCGGCCCGGCTGGAATGGATGGGACACCATCGAGGCGCACATTCCGGAGGCCGAAATCCAGGACCTGATCATCGAGCTTAGGTCGGCGACGGCGGGCGTGGGCAGCTTCGAGGCGAAGTTCGACCACCTCGTCGAGCTTACCGGCAAGCTCGCCGAGCAAATCACCGCCGAGCACGCCGCAGCGAACGCGGCTTAGCGGGCTCAAACCGTTTGCCCCGTGTGCGGTGCCCCCTCCGCGCCGCACACGGGGCCGTTTGGGGGCGTTAGTTTTCCGTGTTCCTTGCGCCGGCGCCGCACCGGGTCCGGCCGGGTGTTCCAGTGGCCGTTATCACGCCAACCTCCGCAAGAATCCCCTCTCCGCAACACTTCAGGCGCACGTTAAGAGCTGACTAAATATCCAGGTTCGCCACCGAGAGCGCGTTCTCCTGGATGAACTCGCGGCGGGGCTCGACCACGTCGCCCATGAGCTTGGAGAAAATCTCGTCCGCGTCGTTCAACTCCCCGAGCTTTACCTGCATGAGTGTGCGCACGTTCGGATCGAGCGTGGTTTCGCGTAGCTGCTCCGGATTCATCTCGCCCAGGCCTTTGTAGCGCTGCATCGAAAGGCCAGAGCGGCCGGCAGCGAAGACGGCGTCGAGCAGGCTGCGCGGGCCGAACACCGGCGTCTGCGTACCTTTGCGCTCGATCGTGGCCGTACCCTGGAAAATCATGGCGAACTCGCCGTGATACGAGTGCAGCTTGCGCGCGTCGGCTGACTGGATCAGCGCCCATTCGATGTGATGCGCCTCCTTCACGCCGCGAACCTCGCGCTCGAAGTTAAAGCCGCCGTCCGGGCTGCGGCTCCAGGTCCAGTCACGCTCAGTCTCCTCGGACAAGGCGGCGAGGCGCTCCACCACCATGGCCGCCAAGCGCTCCGCCTCCTTCTCATCATCGGCAAGCTTCGGATCGAGCAGGCCCGCAATCGCCGCCTGCTCCAACACCGTGCGATTGTAGCGCTGATGCACGAGGCCCAGCACATGCGCGAACGAGCGCGAGCGTTCCACGGCGGAACGGAAGTCGAGCCCGGTGCGCCGTTCGCCATCGGCCAGGATTAGCACGGCGCCATCGACGCCGCCATTGATCAGGAAGTCTTCGTAGGCCCGCTCGTCCTTGAGATAATTCTCGGAATGGCCGCGCTTGACCTTATAGAGCGGCGGCTGCGCGATATAGACGTGCCCCGCTTCGATCAGCGCGGGCATCTGCCTGTAGAAGAACGTCAGCAGCAGCGTGCGGATGTGTGCGCCGTCCACGTCGGCGTCGGTCATGATGATGATGCGGTGATAGCGCAGCTTCGAGAGGTCGAAATCGTCGCGCCCGATGCCCGTGCCGAGCGCGGTGATGAGCGTGCCGATCTCCTGGCTCGACAGCATCTTGTCAAAGCGCGCACGCTCGACGTTCAGGATCTTGCCGCGCAAGGGCAGCACGGCTTGATTCGAGCGGTCGCGGCCCTGCTTGGCTGACCCGCCGGCGCTATCGCCCTCGACCAGGAACACCTCGGATTTGGCCGGGTCACGCTCCTGGCAGTCGGCAAGCTTGCCCGGCAGGTTCGCGACATCGAGCACGCCCTTCCGGCGTGTCAGCTCACGCGCCCGGCGGGCCGCTTCGCGGGCGGCGGCTGCTTCGGCGATTTTCTGGACGATGAGCTTGGCCTCGGACGGATGCTCCTCGAACCAAGTGCCGAGCGTATCCGCCATGATGCTTTCGACCACCGGGCGTACCTCGGAGGAGACGAGCTTGTCCTTGGTCTGGCTCGAGAATTTCGGATCGGCGACCTTCACCGACAGCACGCAAGTCAGCCCCTCGCGCGCGTCGTCGCCGGTGAGCTGCACTTTCTCCTTCTTTGCCGCGCCCGAATTGGCCGCGTAAGTGTTGATGGTGCGCGTGAGCGCCGCGCGGAAGCCGGCAAGGTGGGTGCCGCCATCGCGCTGCGGGATGTTGTTGGTGAAGCAGAAGACACTCTCGTGATAGCCGTCGTTCCACCAGAGCGAGGCCTCCACGCCTACGCCGTCGCGCTCGGTTTTTATGAATACTGGCTCGGAGAACAGCGGGTTGCGCGCGTGGTCAAGATACTGGACGAAGGCCTTGAGGCCGCCCTCGTATTTGAACTCGCTTTTCACATGCTCCACGCCGCGCTGATCGGAAAGCAGGATGTAGACGCCGGAGTTAAGAAACGCGAGTTCGCGCAGGCGGTGTTCCAGCGTCGCGTAGTCGAACTCGACCATGGTGAAGGTCGCGGGGCTTGGCGTGAAGGTGACACGCGTGCCCTTCCGGCCGGGCGTGTCGCCTACGATTTTAAGGGGCGCCACCGGCACGCCATCGGCAAAGGTCATGAAGTGTTCCTTGCCGCTGCGCCAGATGGTCAGCTCCAGCTTAGTCGAAAGCGCGTTCACCACGGACACGCCCACGCCATGCAAGCCGCCCGAGACCTTGTAGGAATTCTGGTCGAATTTGCCGCCCGCATGAAGCTGGGTCATGATGACCTCGGCGGCGGAGACGCCCTCCTGCTGGTGGATCTCGGTCGGGATGCCGCGGCCGTTATCCTCAACCGTCACTGAGCCGTCGGCGTTGAGCGTCACGGAGACGAGGTCGGCATGGCCCGCAAGCGCCTCATCGATGGCGTTGTCCACCACCTCGTAAACCATGTGGTGCAGGCCCGAGCCGTCGTCCGTGTCGCCAATGTACATGCCCGGCCGCTTGCGCACCGCATCGAGGCCCTTCAAGACCTTGATGCTGTCCGCACCATAAGCTTCCTGTGCTGCCTCAATGCGCCCTGCTGCTTCCATTTATGATACTCGCTTGGCCCGCCGGCCCGTCCCTTCTGGATAGAACCTATATATGGGAATTCGAACCGGTTTCTGCACCGTTCATGGGGGTAAATGTACCCTCCCATACCCGAAAAAACTGCACCGCTGTGGCATCTCTGAGCGGGTCGAACATGGCGCTGTCCGTACCTGTCATCCAGACTTGCGCGTCGAGGCTTGCAATGGACGAAAACAATGCCGCGCGGCGGTCCCCGTCGAGATGCGCCGCGATTTCGTCCAGCAAGACCAGGGGAGCGATGCCGCCCGACACCTGTTTTACAAGGCGGGCCTGGGCAAGCGCAAGGCCTACCAGCAGCGCCTTCTGTTCGCCTGTGGAACACATTTTGGCGGGCATGGCCTTGGGGCCGTGCGTCACTTCGAGATCGCTCCGGTGCGGCCCAACCAGAGTGCGGCCAGCCTCCCGGTCGCGGCCCCTGTTCCTTGCCAGAAATTGCATATAAGAAGCTTGTATCCCGGCTTTGGCAAAGTCCCCCCTTTCATCGGGCTGAGGCACATCCGTCTTTTCCATTGCCGAGGCTGTTTGCGCTTCGAGATGACCTTGCAGCGACAGCACAGCCCAGGGGAACGCGGAATCTGGCGCACGGGCACGCTCGGCTTCTATCTCCGCGGCCAGCGCCTCGATGGCGCGATGGCGCATCACCGCCATCTCCGCGGCAGCCGCCGCCATCTGCGCCTCGATGCCGTCGAGCAGTTTTGGCGGACTCATATCCTCAAGCGCCTTGTTGCGCTGGCGCATGGCGCGGTCGAACGTGACGGCGGCGTGCGCGTAAGTTGGGTCGAGGCTCAGCGCCAGCCGGTCGATGAAGCGTCGGCGCTCGCTGGCCGCCCCCGTAAAAAGGCTGTCCATGGCGGGCGTCAGCCAGACCATGCGGATGCGGGCGAGCGCTCCCGAGCCTTTCGCGGGTGCGCCGCCGATCCTGACCACGCGGGGAGTACGCACGCCCAGCACTCCGCCCGGCGGCGCCTGCACGCCGGTGCCGATCTCGATCTCCTCCGCGCCGGCATACACCTTCGCCGCGACCGCCCAGCCGCCAGCGCCGCCGTTGCGCGCAAGCTCGGAAAACGGAAGCGAGCGCAGACCGCGCCCGGCGGTCAAAAGCGAGATGGCTTCGAGGCAGTTGGTCTTGCCCGCGCCATTCGCGCCGGACAGCACAACGGGCGCAGGCGTGGAGGTGAGCGTTGCGGTTTTGTAGTTGCGGAAATCCGTCAGCGTCAGCTTGCCGATCCAGGTACGGTTCGTCTCTCCGCTGCCCGCGCCTTGGGGTGCAGTCATTTTGGAACCGGCGCCTGACAGTAACACAAACGCGGAGGCGGCAGACAGCAGCCGTCATTCCCGCGAAAGCGGGAATCCACGCTAGCCAAAAACCGCTGTTCCTGCATGTGTTGACCATGGGTCCCCGCCTTCGCGGGGACGGCGCTGCAGCTAATTCAAGCCTGCCCCTCGGTTTCGAATAGGGTGCTAGCGAGCGCATCCTCCGCGCGCTTGCCAGCCCAGACCACGAACTGGAATGCCTGGTAATAGCGCTCGCAGGTTTCAAGCGCGGCGTGCAGCAGCGCCTCGCACTGCCGCGCCGTCGGCTCCGCCCCGTTCAGCATCAGCCCCTGCCGGTAAAGCAAAAGCCCCTCGGACGACCACACATCGAAATGGCCGAGCCAGAGCTGCTCGTTGATAAGCACCAGCAGGCGGTAAATCTCCGCGATCTTCGTCTTGGGCACCTTGAAATCGAAAGCGCACGCCATGTGCAGGCTTTCCAGATCGTCGCGCCAGTTGAACGAAATATGGTAATCGCACCAGTTCCCCGCCACGGAGATAGTCAACTCATCTTCACTCGAACGCTCGAAAACCCAGTCCTGCAAGCAAGCAATATGCTCCATCAGATCGACAGGGTGTGAAAGACGGTTAAAGTCCTGCCCCGCAGCAGTCATCATTGAATATCCCCTCATGAATGCCGCAGCAAAAGAATCGAACGGTCCCTCTAGCGGTTTTCGCCGCATCCGTTCGAGATCGCCGCATGACTTATCAGTGCGGTGATCCGCAGGTTTTGCGCAATGTTTCCGCCACTTTCTCCACGGGGAAAACAGCTGCGGCGCGGCAATAAAAAGCGAGGGTGTTGCCGAACTGTATTACCTAAGCCGATGATTCAACTCAAGGTTGCTGTTTTGTGCCTTCGACCCGCGCGAGGGCGGCTTCAAGCGCGGCGATGCGCTGGGACAGACGCTCGTTCTCCTCGCGCGCCTTGAGCGCCATCGCCTTCACGGCCTCGAACTCCTCGCGCTGCGGAATATCCATGCTTTGCAGGAAGCGCTCGGCCTGCGATTTGGCCGCCGTCTCGAATTCGGTGCGCACGCCCTGCGCGGCGCCCGCAGCGTCTGTCATGAGCTTGGCGATGCCGTCGAGAAACGGGTTTGTGGTCTGGGTCATGGGGCCTCCTGGCAGCGTTGCGCGCGTTTGCCGCGAAACTAGGGGCTGGCTCGCGCGCGTTCAAGGAACTTTCGGCATCGCGCCACGGCAGGCATCTTCTTCTATTTAGTTTACAATACCGGCCGGCGGAAGTTTTTGAATTGCGGTGCAATATATGTCATTGCGGGGCGGCTGCGGAACAAGTGCCGGGCGGCCGGCGGGTGTATTTCGATGTCTGGACTACGGGTGACGCCGCAAATTGAAATTGCGGATGAGGAAATCGAGGAGCGCTTCGTGCTTGCGTCCGGCCCGGGCGGCCAGAACGTGAACAAGGTGGCCACCGCCGTGCAATTACGCTTTCACGCCGCGCATTCGCCTTCGCTTCCGCGTGAGGTGCTGGCGCGCCTCGTCAAGCTCGCGGGACGGCGGATGACACAAGACGGTGTGCTCGTCCTGGTGGCGCAACGATACCGCACGCAGGAACGTAACCGCGCCGATGCCCGCGAACGGCTGGCCGCGCTAATCAGGCAGGCCGCCGCCGCGCCGAGGCCCCGTCTGCCAACCCGGCCCACCGGCGCCAGCAAGCGGCGCCGCCTTCAAGCCAAGGCCATCCGCGGCGCTGTCAAGCAACGGCGCCAGCGTCCCCGCGAGGATTGATGCCGTAACCGCTTGATTGCGTCCGTCACCGTCATCGCGAGGCGGCTATTCCGCATACTCATTTACGTGAAAGAACGTATGGAAAAACCGGCCGGCGGGTGGATGAGACCGCATTTTTTGGCCGCAGCGCCATATACGCGAAAGCGGGTACCCATGTAACATCCTGTTCCAATTTGAGAAATGGTTTACCGCTGGAGTTTAGCCCCGCGAAGGCGGGGCCGGAAACGGGACACCGCTGGAGGCCGGTTCCCGCCGGGCTTCCTGTGTCGGGCCATTGTGGATGGCCGATGGTCTGGCGGCGGTACCCTGGCAAAAAAGCTTTGAGCCCAGCCGTTTCTTAGACTAATCAGTGGTCCCGGCGAACGATCAGGGAGTAGGAATCTTGCGTGTCTCAGCTTTCACTGGCGCCCGCATCCTTTTTGCGCTCATCATTGCCGCCGCGGCGGCCGGCTGCGGTGGAAGCCTCATGGGCTCGAACAGTGCGCAAGTAGCGGCCCCGCCGCCCGAGGTGAAAATCATCGACAAAAAGGTCGGAACCGGCATCAGGCCGAGACCCGGCGTTATCTGCGTCGTGAACTACACGGGCTGGCTCTACGAAAACGGCGTCAAGGGCGCGAAGTTCGACAGCTCTTTCGACCGCAAGCAGCCGTTCTCGTTCACCCTCGGCGGGCATGGCGTGATCGAGGGCTGGGAGCGCGGCGTCGCCACCATGAGAAAGGGCGGCAGGCGCACGCTCATCATTCCGCCGGAGCTGGCCTACGGCTCGAAGGGCTCGCCGCCGATGATCCCGCCGAACGCCACGCTGATGTTCGACATCCAGCTTTTGGATGTGAGGGCCGCTGGCTAGCGGGTGGCTGCCTCCTGGCCGGCGAGGTTCGAAGTAACGCCGCGTAACCCTGATTTTGCCTATTCCTGCATATTTTGAGAGCTGGACGGGCGCTTCCCAATTTTGAAACAACATAGCAGAAGCGTCTTGAAGAACCGTTGAGTGTGTTATGTTATTGATTTGCAATTCGAATTTCAGGGCAAACCGGCCAACGTCATAGCCAATTATGAAAATCGTGCCTCCATTGGCGGCGGTCAATCGCCATCGTGACTGATGCCGGGTGCGCCCTGCCAGCGCGTCATCGTCTCGCCTGGCTCAAGGCCGAGCCACACCAGCACCCGTGCGGCGATTTCGCGCACGATGTCCCCGGCGGATTGCGGCTTGGTATAGAAGGGCGGCACGGGCGGCGCCACGATTGCGCCCATCCGGGCAAGCGTCAGCATGGATTTGAGGTGGCCCTCGTGCAGCGGCGCTTCGCGCGGGACGAGCACGAGCCGGCGGCGCTCCTTCAGCGTCACGTCCGCCGCGCGAGTGAGCAGATTGTCGCCGAAGCCATGCGCAATCGCGGCCAGCGAACGCATCGAGCATGGCACCACGGCCATCGCGTCCGCGCCGAAGGAGCCGCTGGCGAGCGGCGCGCCAAGCTCCTGCGCCTCGTAGGCGAATGAGGCCGCCTCGCGCATGGCGTCCGCGGCATTGGGGCCAAGCTCGTGCGCGATGGTGATGCGCGCGCCGGCGGTTATGACCAAGTGCGTTTCAGCGCCGGCCGCGCGGAGCTGGCGCAGGGTCTCCGCAGCAAGCGCCGCGCCCGACGCCCCGGTAACGCCGATGACGATCTTCATGAGTCGCTCTCCAAGCCGTAGCCCCAGCTTTATCACAAGACCGGTTCGGAGGCTCGCAGCCTTGCGTCTAATACGCCGCGGGCCGCCCGTTCTGTTGATATCCGCCGGCGCGTCACACTCTTTGATTGCGACTCAATGCAACATCCCGTTAAGCGTGTTCTAACAGAGCAAATAGTTGGTTCGGCCAATTGCCGTACAAGGTGGATATCCAATGGGCCTAAGCTTGGTACTTAACGAGGCTCCCGCGCCTCTCAGCAAATTCCTCGACGCTTACCGGACACAGGGCTTTCAGCAAATCGAAGGCTGGTGCGCCGATGAGATGTTTAAGGTCTGCTCTTTCATCGACGAACTGCAGCGAAGCAAAAAGGTAAGCGGCGGTGCCTGCGAGATCGGCGTCAACCAGGGGAAGTTCTTCATACTGCTGAACGCGCTCGTGGACGAGAACGAGACGTCCTATGCAATCGACCTGTTTGAGAATCAGGAGTTCAACGTCGATCATAGCAGCGGCGGCCCAAGGGAAGCATTCGAAAAGCATCTTGCGAAGTTCGACCGGCACGAGGGCGGCAACGTCAAAATCATAACCGCCGATTCGACCGATTCGGCGCTGCGTCCATGTATCAGCGGCGGAAGGATAAGGATGCTTTCCGTGGACGGCGGGCGCACGGCCGGGCATGTCGTCAACGATCTTTCCCTTGCCAGTCAGATCATCACCAATGGGGGGGTGGTTATCGTCAACGACGTGATGCACTATCATTGGATTGGGGTCATCGAGGGAATATTCAAGTTCCTGATGCAGTCACCCGCGCTTGTGCCATTCGCGATTGGCTTCAACCGGCTATTCATGTGCAAGCTTAGCTGGTATCCAATCTACTTCAACGCCTTCAATTCTTCGGCGATGAGAAAGAACGCCGTGCCGATGCTTGGACGCCAGATCGTGGTGCTGTAGCAAAGCCGCCGCCAGCAGGAGGGCGCGGCGCGGTTGCAGAGCGGATTTCCACGCCTCGCGCTTTGCCATTGTCATTTGCGCCCGCTTGCGTCAAATTCGGCCGGAACCAACAGCGCATCCGGGGCACCATGTTCGCACGCATCTACAAGCCGGCGAAAACCGCCATGCAGTCGGGCCAGGCTAAGACTCAAGACTGGCTCCTTGAATACGAGCCCGCCAGCCCCCGCGAGAACGAACCCCTGATGGGCTGGACCGGCTCAAGCGATATGCTGTCGCAGGTGAAGCTCTGGTTCGAGACCAAGGAAGAGGCCATCGCATACGCGGAGAAGAACGGCATCCCTTATCGCGTGCACGAGCCGCATCCCCGCGCCATGTCGAAAAAATCCTACGCGGATAATTTCAAGTTCGGCCGCATCGGCACCTGGACGCATTAGCGGCCGCCGCCGTGCGATCAGCGATTGGCGCGGCCTGCAGCGGCCCCAATTACCCCGATTACTCCGTTGGCACGGATCGGGAGGCCGGTGTCCGCCGTAGCGCCTGCAACCGCCGTTTCAAGGTATATTGCAGCCGGCAGAAATGCGGCGCCGCCAGGTAATTAAGGGCTCAGTTGCGCCATACTTTCCACATTTGGCTCCGCATACTTTTACCGGTTGGGTAGTCCGGTTCATTTAAAAGTTGCGAGCCAAAGCAATGACAAACGATAGCGTCAGCGAATACCATTTGGGTTTTGCCATGTCCGGCGCGATCTCGGCCGGCGCTTATACGGCGGGCGTGCTCGACTTTTTCATCCAGGCGCTGGAGGAATGGGAGCGCCGCCGGGGCATGGGCGGCGTGGCGGCGCATAGGACGGGCATCAAGGTGATTGCTGGCGCTTCAGCCGGGGCAATGACGGGGGCGCTTGGCGCACTCAGTCTCGCGCACAAGCAGGAGCCGGTTCCGTTCGAGAACACGCAGGAAGGTATGCAGCCCTACAAGTGCTTCCTTCCTTCGCTGTACGAAACCTGGGCCGTGCGCCCGGACATGCTTCCACGGGATGGGTGGCCGGGGTTTCTATCCACGGATGATCTCGACAAGAGGACGCCGGAGGGCGAGAGGAGCACGGTCGTCTCCGCGCTGAACTCGGGGCTGCTCGACTGCATCCGCGACTCGGTTCTTGCGCAGAAGGGCGAGCCTGCGACCCGGCCCTATATCGCCAAGACACTCCACATCTACATGACCATCACCAATACGCGCGGCGTCCCTTACCGCATCGAGTTCCAGGGCGGCCAATACAGCATGATGATGCACGGCGACCGCGCCCACTATCAGGTGACGGGCCTGGGCACCTGGGACTCCGTCAGCGAGTTCGGCAGCCGCGACGCCGCTCGCACCATTGACGTATCTGCGCTATTCGATCCGGCCGGGCCAGGCGAAGGCTGGAAACAATACGCCAATCATGCGCTGGCGTCCGGCGCGTTCCCGGTGGGGCTCTCGGCGCGGGCGATCGAATCGACGCTTGGCGATTACGCGTGCCGGCAATGGCCGTTTCAGGAGGCCATCGAGTATGGCCAGAACATCAAGCCCGCATGGCCGTCCGAGTGGCAGGCCGGGGATGGCCCAGCCCAGGATGTGCGGCAGGCTTATAATTTCGTTGCTGTCGATGGCGGAGTCTTCAACAACGACCCGATGGAGTTTGCCCGCTTCGCACTGAGGGACAACTTGTATGCCCGGAACGAGCGCGACGAGCAGGCCGACAGGTCGGTCGTGATGATTACGCCGTTCCCGGAGCCGCCCGACTTCTCCAGCAGCAACGAAACGGACCTCAATCTGACGAACGTCATGTTCGCGCTGTTTCCCGCCCTGAAAAACCAGGCGCGCTTCAAATTGCCCGAGCTGATCCTGGCCCAGGAGGAATCCGTCCACAGCCGTTACATGATCGTGCCCAAGCGCAGGCAGAAAGACGAGACTGTGGAATTCTACAGCCTGGCCTCCGGCCTGCTCGAAGGCTTCGGCGGCTTCTTCTCGCAGAAATTCCGCGATCACGACTTCCAGCTCGGCCGCCGCAACTGCCAGCGGTTTTTGAAGGCCACCTTGCTTCTGCCGCCGGAAAACAAGATCGCGAAGGCCACCCGGCCGGACGCCCGCGGCATGGATGGCCGGCTGCCCGTCATACCGCTGGTGGGGACCGCAGCGCTCGAAGTGCCGAAGCCGGAGTGGGCCCAGATGACCTTGGCCGAGGTCGACGCCCTCATGCAGCCGCTGCTGAGGCGCCTCGAACGCGTGGGCGCGCGTCTGATCCTCAGCCAATTCTCCAGCCGCTGGCTGCGGTACGCCGTGCGCTTGGTCAAATGGATGATCAACAGGCCGCGCCGCGCGCCGCACTACATCAGATGGGCCATCCTCTCCCAGCTCATTCAGCGCAACCAGATCGAGGAATGGAACGCTCCAAAGGACTGGCAGGGGGTTACGCCCGCGCAGGCGAGCGCGGTATGGGCCGCGCTGGCGAGTCCCTCCTACGACTTCCGCAGCGCCGCGGCGCTTGAGAACGCGACCGGCGTACCCAGAGCCGTGGTGCAGGAGATCGTGGAACGGTGCCGGATGGCGAGGGGCAAGACCTACCAGGTGGTGCGGGCGCCTGGCCAATGGAGGAGGACACCGTATTACGCCTTCAAGGAAAAGACCCGCGTGCTGGCGGCCTCCCACTGGATACCTGTGTGGAGGAACATCTATACATTGTTCGCCCGGCCCCTGAAACTGGACAATTCCGCCCCTCCGGTGGCCCGCCCGGCGGCCGCCGCCCTGGCGCCCTCAGCGCAGGCGGCGGGACGGTGTCCTGAACCGGCGGCGGAAAAGCCGGTTTAAATGGGAAAGGTCTGATGCCGGCGGCCAGAAAAAAGTGCCCGCTCTGCGATACTTCTGGCGGCCGGTTTCAGTCCTGAGGCCGGAATGATCGCCGGCGCTGGATTTCCGCGGATACCATCGCTTCACAAAGATGCCGTAGCGTCACAACCGGCCGGTTTGAACGGACGTTCGTTCCCGGACGACAAATCCGGTATTAGTACCGCCCAGCAAATCCAGGGGGCATCAATGAGCATCACTGGCCACACCCTTCAATCTCAGGAACCCGCCAGATTCTATCCGCTCCTGCTTGTTTTCTTCGTTGGCAGCGGCGCCGCGGCGCTCGTTTACGAGGTTGTTTGGTTCCAGCTTCTCGAATTCGTCATAGGCTCGACTGCGGCGTCCATGGCGGTTCTTCTGGGCACGTTCATGGGCGGCATGTGCATCGGCAGCCTTGGCTTTTCCCGTCTTGTTCCAGCTTCGTTCCATCCGCTCAAGGTCTACGCAGCCATCGAGGGCGGCATAGGCGTGATCGCCATCCTGGTCTTGTTCGTGCTGCCGCCCGCCGCCGACCTCTACTCGCTCATAGGCGGCAGCCACGGATTCACGGGCATAATGGTGCGGGCGCTCTTGTGCGTGCTGTTCCTGCTGCCGCCGACGATCCTGATGGGGGCGACGCTGCCCTGCGCGGCCCGCTTCATCGAGAGCACGCCCAAGGGCGTGTCCTGGCTCGGAATTCTTTACACAGGTAACCTCGCCGGCGCGGTGTTTGGCTGCCTGCTTGGCGGCTTCTACCTGCTGCGGCTCCACGACATGGCCACCGCGACCTTCGCCGCCGCAGCGATCAACGCGATGCTGGCCACCTTTGCGTTTCTGCTGGCGAGCGCCGCGCCTTACGGGAGGCCGGCTCCCGCACCCGCAGCGGACCCCGCGCAGCCGCGCCTTGGCTCCACCGCCGTCTATATCATGATCGCGCTCTCGGGATTGACGGCGCTCGGCGCCCAGGTCGTGTGGACGCGGCTTTTGTCGCTGCTTCTGGGGGCGTCCGTCTACACCTTCTCCATCGTTCTGGCGGTGTTTCTGATGGGGCTTGGCCTTGGCAGCAGCGTTGGATCGGCGGCCGCGCGGAGCGGAAGAAACCCGCTCGCCCTGCTCGGCTGGTGCCAGGCTCTTCTGATCGTGGCCATCGGCTGGGCCGCATTCAGCGTCAATCTCTGGCTGCCGTTCTGGCCGGTCGATCCGAGGCTCAGCCTCAGCCCGTGGGTGACGTTCCAGCTCGATCTGGCGCGCTGCCTCTGGGCCATCCTGCCGGCCGCGTGCCTTTGGGGCGCGAGCTTCCCGCTGGCTCTCGCCGCCGCCGCGCCGCAGCACCAGGATTCCGGCCGCATGGTTGGCGCCGTGTACGCAGCCAACACGGTTGGCGCAATCATCGGCGCCGTCGCTTTCAGCCTGATCGTGATCCCGGCCGCCGGCACGCTTTGGGCACAGCGCGCGTTAATCGCCATTGCCGCGCTCGCCGTCCTGCCCGCGCTATTCGCGAGGCCCGGCACCGGCTGGCGCCTGCCCCGCGCCGCAGGGCTTGGCGCGGGGGCGGCAGTGGCCGCCGCCGCTGTGCTGATCACCTCCGTTGTGCCGCCTGTTCCCGCCATGCTCTACGCATTCGGCCGCACCATGATGAACCAGGACTATATGCTAAGAGTGATCGACACCGGCGAGGGCATCAATTCCTCGGTCGCCATCTCCAAGGACGAGGAAGGCAACCGCTATTTCCATGTCGCGGGCAAGACCGAAGCGGGGAGCACGCCCGTCGATATGCGGCTCCAGCGTATGCTTGGCCACCTGCCAGCGCTTATCAACCCGAAGCCGCGCTCCGTGCTTATTGTGGGCTTCGGCGCGGGCGTTACGGCCGGGACTTTCGTCACCTATCCCGGAATCGAGCGCATCGTCATTTGCGAGATCGAGCCGCTCATCCCCCGCATGATCGCAGGGTATTTCAGCAAGGAAAACTTCAACGTGGTGAAGGACCCGCGGGTTGAGATCGTCTACGACGACGCCCGCCATTTCATCCTGACCACGAAGGAAAAGTTCGACATCATCACCAGCGATCCGATCCACCCCTGGGTCAAGGGCGCCGCCTCGCTCTACACGCGCGAGTACTTCGAGCTGGTGAAGCAGCATCTCAAGCCGGGCGGCGTGGTCACGCAATGGGTTCCGCTCTACGAAAGCACGCCCTCTGTCGTGAAGAGCGAGATGGCGACGTTCTTCTCGGTGTTTCCGCAGGGCACCGCCTGGATCAACGACCGCGATGGCGGAGGCGACGTGGTGATGCTCGGCCAGGCCGATCCGGCCCCCATCGACACCGATGCCGTTGCCGCGCGGTTTGCCGGGAACGCCCGCGCCGCAAAGTCGCTGCGCGATCTGGGGTTCGAATCCGGCACCGCTCTCCTGGCAACCTATACCGGCTCCGCTCCCGGTCTTGCCGCGTGGTACAAGGGCGCGGCCATCAACACGGACCGCAGCCTGCGCCTGCAATATCTGGCTGGGATGAGCGCGAACATCTATCTGCAGGAGCAGATCCGTTCCGCGCTCCTGAGCGCGCGCCACATCCCGCCGGGCCAGTTCACCGGCTCCGCGGAAACCCTCGCCAAGCTGCGCGAGGCGATCGAAAGTAACAAGACCGCTGCCTACGAGCCCGCCGCTCCCTATCGCAGCCTCGCCCCGGTGTTTGCGCCGGGTGCTGGCGCTGGCGGCCAACGCTGACCCGGCGCAGGCCTATGCGGTGCTACGCGCCGCCGCCAGCTACCCCGCGCGGGAAGCAGGCGCCCGCGAAGGCGGCGCCCGTCCCCCGTGCGCTCCGCCCGCGCTGGCTCCACCTCTAGCGCCTGTCCTGCTGGAAGTTCGCCGTAACGCCAATTGGACTCTCCTGGCTCCCTTGAGGGCTGCTCCGGAAGCGGACCCGGAAAGGGGCTCTTTGATCTTGAAGTAATTTAGCAGAGAAAACTTGAGGGAGCGTTAAGGGCTATTCCGTTCTATGTTATTGATAATACACGATAATTATTAGAGCAGCCATCGCGGCGGGCGGTATGGCGGTGCTATCTTTGGTTAATTTCAAATATTGGATTATATTTAACGGGATTTTTGAAACGTAGAAATCAAGCAAAATCGAGTAAAAATTCGCAGAAATGCGCCTGCGAAACGCGTTCCGCGTGTGCGTTTACCACCTTCAGATTAACCATGATAGAGGCCGGCGCGAAATATACCGTTCTTTAACGGTTGAGGATCGCATCCCGGAATCCACGCAAAAAGGTACAAAGACGCATACAAAGCACAATGCGGTGCAGAAGGAATTGCTCATTCCAAGTGAACCGCATATTATATAGAAA
Source organism: Rhodomicrobiaceae bacterium (assembly GCA_050298295.1). Classification (GTDB taxonomy): domain Bacteria; phylum Pseudomonadota; class Alphaproteobacteria; order Rhizobiales; family Rhodomicrobiaceae; genus Rhodomicrobium. The sequence goes on along the minus strand of JBNKTW010000023.1, from coordinate 96,589 downwards.
TATAACAGCGCTGGAAGGATCGCGGTGTCACAACTCAATCAAACACACACGGAAAAGGCGCTTTGAATCAACATCATACTGAAAGCCTTGAACTTTCCGGGGCCGAACCCTCGGAGGATTAGGAGAGCAAGCTCGTGCTGTGGAGCATCGGGCTTGGCTTAGCCGGACTCGCCGTGCTGGGCACCGTCATCAATATCTTCATCCTCAAATGAACGGTTCATCCGCACCTGACAGAGATGCTTCCATCTTCGGGCGAAATCGATCGAAGAAAACCTCGCCAATGAAGGCGGATCTGGAACTTGTAATCACCCACGATGGCGGGCAACGGATTGCCCGCAGGCGCAATTCCACTTGAGTGTTGGTCTTCGGAAAATCAATACGTTGGCGCGATGGCGCTAAGCGCTGATTTGCAACGGCTTTTCAGCAAGTCTGTGCGGGCATCCACACTCAAGTGGAATTGCGCCATGGGAAAACTGACGGTGTATTACGCGGCCGCCCTATTCGTGATCATCGCGCCCGTGCCTTACGGTGCCTCCTATGTTTTCCATCACGGCATGATGCCGCCAACAGCGGGGAACTAGTACAGGCCGCCGGAAGCCGTGACGCACATCGCCGTCATCGCCAGGCCGCCTTGGCGGCCATGGCGATCCAGAAACAGGCGCTGCGGCGCGCGGGTCTGGATTGCTTCCGGCCGCGCTCCGCCCGGCGCCGCAATGACGGCGTGAAACACACCTGCGGGTCAGAACTTCCCACGGGCAGTGCCTAGTTCAGCGGATGGATATACTGGAAATTGACCTGATAGCCGCCGCTGAGCGCGTTTGCGTCATATACCGGCAGGTAGAGATTGACGTTGAGGACGTTCTTTGGGTCGAAGGTGTAATGGAAGCCCGGTCCAATATAGAGGGACTCCTGCTGGGTGTCCGCCAATGGGCCATTCACGCCCGTGTCGCCAGTTAGCTGTTTCAGCCAGTAGCCGTTCAGGCCGAGGTAGAAGTCTTTGAAGACTTCCCGGCTTGCGGTGAAGTTGAGCCAGACACCATTGCCATTGTGCTTCACGGTTGAGCCCGCCGGGCCGGCCGCGTTCGGGATGCTCTGGTGATCGAAATTGTAAAGGTAGTTCATGCGCCAGCTAACTTCCCAGTGGGGAGCCGGCAGCCATGTCGCCCTCCAGTACGGGTTGAGCGACCAATAATCGTTGCCGGGATTGATTGGCAGCGCGGCATCGTATTTTCCGTTTGGGACGATGACGTCGATGTCGAACGCCTGCGAGAACACCGGGCGCCCGCCACTCACAATGGGCGGAAATTGAATGTAGAGTCCTGTCAGGATATCGCCGGGGCCAGCGCCATTGGTTGCGAAGTTACCGTTATCGGAAGACTGGTTGCCGAGGGGAGCGATAATGTGCCCCGCAAGCGTGCCGCCGAATAGCTTCCAGTTACTGTTGCATGCGAGCTGCGGCGCTAAATAGCTAGCGTCGAGATGCGCATCCGCGATGGGGCTGCCATCTGGGCCGGTGAATGTTCTGAAATTGCCGTGGCCTAAATACACCAGCAACGTGCAGCCTGGCGTTACTCTGCTGAAGCCATCGAAGAAGCTTGTGACGCCAAGGTTGATGCCCGTCCTCTCCGCGGCTGCCGCTGGAGCTGGTCCGCCGGCCAGGACCGGCAGCACGGCGGCCAGCCCACTAAGGAATACACCGGCCCTCTTTGGGCAGTTCTTTAGCATTTCTCCCTCATGCCAGGAATAAGCGCCTGTTTCTTGTGTCAGCCGGCAACACTTAACTGCCACGCTTACTCCCAGTCCGGCATCTATCCGGGCCGCCAGATAAAGTGAATGGAAAGACGCCTGTCGCTTTCTCTTGCGCACAAAGACCGCAGCTTCCGCGATCCGCACGACCGGATAGAACCCAACCAAAGATGCGGTATCCTAGCTTGTTAGTCCGTCACACCTGCGCGAAGCTTGCACTGGCGCGCCGCGCGGACACGCCTTGGCGGGTTCGCCTCTCGGTTTGTCCGCATCCGCAAGCGGATGCGGATGGAGAGGGGACGCTAGAAATCACGATGCGGGTAATTCAGGGGTTCCTTCTCCCATGGGGAGAAGGACAGGATGAGGGGGGATTCCCGCAGTGTAATCCGCCACTTGGCGATACCTTTAGCGCATCTGCGCCTCCGCGGTACTGGCGCTGCGCCGTAAAATGCTGGGGCTCTCCGCCAGCCCGGTGTTTTCACACGCTCTTTCGCGGGAGCAACGTTGAAGCGGTCAGAGCTTTGGCGGCTGGTGTTAGGCCGCTTTCCGCAGCGCCGCGCCAATGGCGGCCTGCTCATCCAGCTCGTCGCGGAGGAAATCGAAGTCGAAGCCAGCGTTGGAGAGCAGGGCCAGCACCTCGTCAACCGGCAGGCCGCGGGCGCTTGCCGCCGCCCAGATGATCGCGCTGCGCGTACCCGATTTGCAGTACGCAAGCACCGGCCCGCCGGCGGCGAAGGCGGCCTCCGACGCGTCCAAGACCTCATCGGAAAACAGATCGAGCTTGCCCGCCGGGATATGGCTGTAGGCAAGCCCGAGCTTCCGCGCTTGAACGGCAGCGGCCTGGCTGGACAGCTGGTCCTCCTCCTCGCCATCGGGCCGGTTGTTGATGACGGCCTTGAAACCGAGCCTAGCGATCCGGAAAAAATCTTCCGCGGCTGGCTGACCCATCACCGCGAAATTGGGGGTAACAAGGACGATCTTTTCCATGCGCTGGCCTCTTCGATCCGCTTCCAAGGCCCGAGCGGCCTCTCGTCTAAAATAGTGCGGATGACGCCCGCCCAGCAAGGGGAGAAAGCGCTAAGGTGAGAAAAAAATACTATTTTCTACGGCAATTATGGTGCTGTATGATTGTATAATTCCTAGATCATGCTAACGCAGCAATAAATTTGCGTTTATGTGGCTGACCGGGAAATGCGGCTATCACCGTTGCAGCCAGAAGTTCCGCCCTCGCACCGGCAAGTAATACGGCGTTCTTCGCGGAGGTTTGCGGGCCATTTCGCTGGTTAGCGGGCAATTGATCCGCCGTACCGCGATATTCATCGCCCGGACTTCGGGCAACTTCGGCCGTGGCCCCTTGGGAGTAGAGCCACGGCCGGCTTCCGGGAGGGCCGGAAATTAAGCCATCGCGCTGGCGAGCTTGTCACGCCAGCCGGGAAACAGCTTATCCGCATCGTGCGGGAAGCTCATGAAGGCGCGGGCGAGCTCGCGGTGGTCGCGCGCGAACTCGACCGGATCGGCCTTCGCGCGCCAGCACTGCTCCGCCTGCCGGAGCGACTTGGCGCCCGCCGCGCCGCCATCGACGTGGCCGAAAGCGCCGCCGCCGGCCGTCATGATCAGGTTCGAGTGGCCGAGATTGCTGAAAAAGCCCGGCATACGCAGCGCGTTCATGCCGCCCGAGATAATGGGCGTGGTCGGGTTCATGCCAAGCCAGTCCTGCTTGAAGTACAGTCCCTCGGCGCTATCCTGCGTGAGCATGTGCGCAATGACGCGGTCCTCCGGATCGCCCTCCATCTTGCCGTAGCCCATGGTGCCGGTGTGGATGCCTGACGCGCCCTGCAGCCGCGCCATCTTCGATAGCACGAAGGCGTTGTAGCCGCGCTTGGACTGCGGCGAGGTCACGGCGCCGTGGCCCGCGCGATGGTAATGCAGGTACTGCTTGGGGAAATGCCGCCGCGCGGTTGTGACCGCCGCCGGGCCGGCGACATAGCCATCGACCAGGAAAGCGACGTGGTCCGCGTTCTCGCCAAAGGTTTCGAGGATGAATTCGCCGCGCGCGATGATCTCGCGGTAATCGTCCGCGGTAATGTTGAACGAGAACAGCTTTGCCTGCCCGGTCTTGTTCTGCGCTTCCACCATGGCGTCGCGCACCGCGATCACCGTATCCCTGAAGGGCGCGAAGACCTGGTTGCCCTGAGGCTCGTCGTTCTTGATGAAGTCGCCGCCCATCCAGAAATCGTAGCAGGCGCTGGCGAAGGGCTTCGGACGCAGGCCAAGCTTCGGCTTGATGATGGTGCCCACGATAAAGCCGCCGTCCACCACGGGACGGCCAAGCACGCGCCACAAATCCTTGATGGTCGTGGATGGGCCGTCGAACAGGCGGAGAAGCGCCGGCGGCATGTAGAAATCGTACATCTTGGCGTATTCGACGTCGCCCATGCCCTGGTTGTTGCCAATGGTCAGGGTGAGGAAGGAGGCGATCATCGCCCGGCCGTCGATGATATTGCGGTCGAACAGCTCGATCGGATAGGCGATCTTCATGAGCTGCTTGCTCTCGTCGATCTCGTAGACGAGCGAGTCGACGCTCTTGGTGAAGTCGTCGGTGGTCACAACCTCGACGTTGGTGCCGGTGGAGGACTCTGCCGAGAAATGGGCCGCCGTCTCAAGGTAGCCGTAGCCGGCCTTGGGCTTCATGATGTATGCGCAGAGGACATGGCGCCCCCCAGCGATCAGGTCGCTCTCCTTGAGGGAGAGGTTTGCATAACGTGCCGATTGGTCCATGGGTTGTTTCCTTCGCGAGTTTTGCGCCAAATGCGCTCACAGCGGCGTTCTCATGTAATTTGCACCCCAAATACCCTTTAGTAAATTTCAATAATGTTTCACCGATCAAAAGAACATCTTAACACCGGCGAGCCTCTCATCCTCTCCGCTCCTTTTGCAGGCGGGCGCCGTTTTTGTCCCGCACCCCAGCCCCCGAGGACGCCCCTCTCTTTAAGCGGGTGATGTATCATAACGTTTATCAAAACGCGTAAAAGTTCCCGGTAATTCCACAAACCATTAGAAACAATGTGGAGAAGTTGTGTGCCGCCGCCCCCGGCGTCCCCAATAAGGCCATAACAAAGATATATTATATTCGCTTGCTTCAATAAGGCAGGGAACCATGAACGAGCCTGATCGTAAGGAGCCGGGCTTCCCCTCTCTGGAAGAAGTCCGTAAATGGCGGCGCATGATGGATGAGTCCGAGGAACATTGCCTGCGCTACAGCATGAGCGCCGAAGGCTTGGATCACATTCTCCGCCTAGCCGAGGCGGAACGTTATTATGAGAAGCAGGGGCTGCTGTAGCAATCCAGGCTGGGCGTTAATCGCGGCGGTGGTTTCCTCAATCTAAGTTCTTCTCGAACCTTATTACATTCTTTGATCTTGCCTGGGCCGGTCAGAAAATGAGGCTGGCGGCAGTTCAAGGGTTCCCTCTCCCACAGGGAGAGGGTGCGGGGTTGCACCCTCAGTATAATCCGCAACTTAGCATTATCTCAGCGCGTGTGCGCCGGTGCCTGTTCTCTCATTGAGCGATTGGAGGCCCCTCACCCCCCGACAGCGGCGGCATGAGGGGAAATCGCATAATACGGGCGCGTTGTTACGGCTTACCGAGCCACGCTTTGATCCGGGCGGTGAACGGGTCCACCACCGAAGAGATGCGGCTGTCATCCCCCGACTGCACCACGTTCGCGGCAAGGGCGCCGAAAGCCAGAATGGCGCCCGCGCTGCCGGAGCCGCCGCCATAAACCCGGAGGGAATCGTCATTCACGTAGAGCGGATCAAGCGTGGCGATGACCGCCCTTGTGCGCTTGTCAGAGAGGGTCACGTAGCCGCCGATCTGGCTTTCGCTCTTGAGCAGCGCCCGCCCGACGCCGCTGGACAGGCTTATTTTGTCGAGAACGACTTCAAGCTTTGCCTGCTTCTTCCCCGGTTTGCGCTGAACCAGCTCGGCGGAAAGCCTCCGCTTCAAGGCGAGCCGAAGCCGCTTCGCATATTCCTGGGGCGAAGACCCGTCGATCATGTCGGCGCCGTAGTTCACATCCTTGGCGATGACAACATCCACCTCGGCGATTTCGTAAGGATCGCCAGCGATGCCCACGACTGGCGCCGGCGTTCCAGCGCAAGACGCCAGCAGCAGCGCTCCCAGCAGCACGGCCGCCGCCTTCAGAGCCCGCGGCGCAAGAATATCTGCGCTTCTTCGCCAAGAAGCCCGGTAAAAGACTGTCATTTCCCCCATCCCCAAGGCGCGCTGATCCATGGCCGGTTCTCGCGCTGCCGGCGCGCGCCAAGGCCGCAGCGTGTTCGTTTGCTTCTAGAGCAAGTAGATAGCTGTGCGCCACCAACCCCCAAGTGCCGCCCGCCCCTCCCGCACCCAAGGTGAATGAGTGGATAGCTTCAGGTAAGCTTCGCACATTCTTGGCGGGGTATTATCGCCGCCAACCTTGGACGGCGTCCGGCCGGGCCGGGGTGGTATGGTTGACCCAATGTGAGTGCGGAACTTCAGATTTCACCTGTTGCGCAACAAGGCCGCGTTCAGCCCGGCAACAGCACGGGCAGCGGCGTTGCCGTTGAAGCGCGCGTCGTCGCCGTGCGCGAGGACGGCACGGCGCGCTTGTCGGTATCGGGCCAGACGGTCGATGTAAGCACGCCATATCCCTTGCAGGCCGGAACAAATATCTCCGTGTCGGTTGTCCGGGAGGGCGCCAGTCTCAAGCTGGTTTTGCAGCAAGAGGCTTCGGCGGCGCCCCCGCAGTCTGCCGCGCCGGGCGCGGCAATGGGTGGGGACGATGCGGCTGTGCTTCTGGCCGCCACGGCAAGAGCCGCGATTATCAGCGCGCTTCTGGGAAGCAGCTTGAGTCCGCAGGCCAAGGGAGCCGGACAGGCCGAAACTGCCGGGCAGGCGGGAACTCAAGCGCAGGGCCAGTCTGCGGCGGCCCCGCTGGCCGGGTCCGCGCAGGGGGCCCAGCCTCAACCCGCCGTTCAAACGCAATCCGGCCCAGCCGCGTTCCCGCAAGCGCCCGGCTTCGCAGGCAGTCCGCCCGGAGCCCAACCCCAATCCGCCGTCCAGACTGGACACGGCCCAGAACCGGCCCCCCAGACGCCCGGCTCCACGGGCAGCCCGGCGGCAGCCCCGGCCGCCCCCCAAATAGCGGCTCAAAGCTCCACCCAGGTGTATTTCGTGCCGATCCTGCTGCCGCAAATGGCCGAACCGCTCATGCTCAGGGTCGAGCAGCAGGAGGAGCGCGCGGGCGATAACGCGGCACAGGGTGACAAGCGCGCCTGGACGGTCAGCGTCTCGGTCGATGCCGGTGAGATGGGCCTTGTCAATATTGGCATCGGTCTCCGCGAGGGCGCGATCAGCGTGAGGCTGTCCGCCACGGACGCGCAAGGGGCGGCCCGTCTGAGCGCATGGCTGCCGGAACTCAAGTCGAACCTCGAACAGGCCGCTTTTCTAACCGGAGAGCTGTCGGCGGTGCAGGGCAAGATTGCGGACGTAGCTGGCCAAGGCCAGTCCCGTACTGTTTAGGCGTTAGAGAGCGGAACCCCGGCCATGGCTGACGCTGACAAGGACGAACCGGAGATCAAAGTCGCGGTTGCCCTGAAATACGAGCCCGGCAAGGATATCGCGCCGCGCCTCACCGCGAAGGGGCAAGGGCCGGTGGCCGCGAAAATCGTCGAAATCGCCGAAGCCGCAGGCGTTTACGTCGAGCACAACGAGGCGCTTGCGAAATCGCTGTCCCAGCTCGACTTTGGCGAGCAGGTCCCCAAGGAGCTTTACCGCGCCGTGGCCGAGGTTGTGGGGTTCGTGCTCAAAAAGTCGGGGGATATCCAGAAGGTCCGGCGCTAGTTCCCCCTACCTAGGCGATTTCCGGCGCCTTCGCCCGCACCGCCACCATCCGCGCGCAGGCGGTGCTGTCCCTTGCCCATTCATGGTCCACGCAGCGCCCGGCAGACGCCGCCTTGTGAACAAAGTTCACTCACAAACACAGGGATCTATTAAAGACACCAAAAACCAGGCGTTCGCGTAAAGGGGGACTCCGATGAACGAGGCTGTAAATCTGGCGAGCTATATTGGGGAGCACTATGGCCTGCTTCCGGCATACGCGATAATCATTTCCACTGGCGCATTCATGTCCCATAGCATCAAGCATCTGCTGTTTATGCTCTCCATAATGGCGGGCGTCTATATCACCATGTTCCAGGCGTTCAACCTGCAGGCGAAGGTGCTGCCCTTCGATGCTTCCGCATTACTGGCCGGGCAAACGCTGCCGGCCGGCGTGACCATGGATCTCGTCAATAAAGCCGCCGCGCTCGTTTTTGTGTACATCTTGGGGTTCGCGGTCTACGGCCTGAAGCGTCTCGCGGTTCCGAAAGAAGCCTGATGGCGAAAGCGCGGGCCCGCGCGGCGGCGCGGGCCTTTGGCGCCGGCCGCCGGCAATCCCGCGACCTCAACCGGCACAAGCCATTTACGGGCATATAACCTTTGCATGGGAGACTTGGGGCGCAGCGGCAAACCATAGCGGCTGCGGAGAGCCGGAGTTGCACAGGATGCGGCAAGCAGCAGACAAGCCGCAATATGTAACGTTTTTGGGGCCAGAGGCTTTGGCTCAAGGGAAACGCTCGTGAGCAGCAGCAATCCATCCCCGGACGAAATCCTCGTCGTTGACGACGAACCCGCCAACCTCAGATTGCTGCAGCAGTTGCTGGTGGAAGCGGGCTACCGGGTGAGGCTGGCCAAAAGCGGAGAGCTGGCTCTTCATAGCATTAAGCTCAAGCTGCCCGCGATAATCCTGCTCGATATCAGAATGCCGGGAATGGACGGCTATGAGGTGTGCCGGCGTCTCAAGGAGGACGAGGAGACACGCTCCATCCCCGTGATTTTCCTCAGTGCGCTGGAAGCCGAGCAGGACAAGCTGAAGGCCTTCGAGGTTGGCGGAGCCGACTATGTCATGAAGCCGATCCGCGCGGCCGAGGTCATGGCGCGTATCAACACGCACCTTGCCCTCCGGCGCGCCCTGATCGAACTCGAAGGCCGCAATGCCGAGCTCGAAGCCATCCGGGTAACGCTGGAGGAGAGGGCGGCGGAGCGCTCATTGGAACTGCAGCATACCAACGAAAACCTCCGGCGGGAGATTGAGGTCAACCTCAAGACCGTCGCGGCGTTGCGAAGAAGCGAGCGGAATTACCGCCGCATCATCGACACCGCGAACGAAGGCATCTGGATGTTTGATCCTGGTGGCAATACGGTTTCCGTCAACGCCAAGATGGCCGGATTGCTGGGCTATGAACCCAAAGAAATGACCGGCCAGCCCGTGACTGCCTTCTTGTTCGAGGAGGATGCGCCTGACTTCCTGGCAAGTTCAGAACACCTTCGCAGCGGGTTTCCCCTGCACCTGGAACGCCGGCTCCGCCATAAGGACGGCCACGCGTTGCACACCATCATTTCAGCGACGCCCACCTTCGATGACGCGCAGCGATATCAGGGCGCCTTCGCCATGCTCACCGACATCACCGAACGCAAGCGGGCGGAAGCTGAGATATTGCGCCTGAACCGCGAGCTGGAAGAACGCGTTGCCCAGCGCACCGCGGCGCTGGCAGCGGCCAGCAAGGAGATGGAGGCGTTTTCTTATTCCGTGTCCCACGACCTGCGGGCACCGCTGCGGGCGATCAGCGGCTTCGCCTCCGCCTTGGAACAGGATTGCGCGGCTCGCCTCGATGACGAAGGGAAGCGTTATCTCACCCTCATCCGCCAAGGCGCCAGCAGAATGGCGCGCCTGATCGATGACCTTCTCGACCTGTCGCGTTCGTCGAAGGGGGAACTGGCCATGCAGACGGTGGATATGACCGCGCTGGCGAAGCAGGTCTATGATGAATTGCGGACTGCCGTTCCGGAGCGGAACATCCAATTCGTGCTGGGCGATTTGCCCCCAAGCCCTGGTGACACGGCCCTGGTGCGCCAAGTGCTGGCCAACCTATTGAGCAACGCCATCAAATACACCTCCCGGAAACCGGAGGCGGTGATCGAAGTGACCGGTAAAGCGGGGGAAGACGTAAACACCTATAGCGTCAAAGACAACGGCGCCGGTTTCGACATGCAATATTCGGACAGGCTTTTTGGCGTGTTTCAGCGGCTGCATACCTACGAGGAATTCGAAGGAAACGGCATCGGCCTCGCCATCGTGAAGCGCATCATCGAGCGTCACGGCGGCCGCCTTTGGGCGAAAGGCGAGGTTGAGAAAGGGGCGGAGTTCCATTTCACTCTGCCCACAGGCAAGGAAGGCGGTGGCCACGCCAACAGCACAGAGCCAGTCTCGACCCCGGCCGCAGCCCGCCTTGCCCTGACCGAAGCGGTTTAGGCCGCGAAGCCGGCGCCCTCCAAGATGAGCATAAATCACGCCTTGGGAAATTCGAGCCCCATCTCGCGGTAGCGCTCCGGATCGTCGGCCCAGTTCTCGCGCACCTTCACGAACAGGAACAGATGCACGGGCGCCTCCACGCCTTCGGCGATCTCCTTGCGCGCCTCCATGGAGATTTGCTTGATCGCCTGCCCTTTCGCGCCAAGCACGATCTTGCGCTGACTTTCCCGCTCGACAAAAATCGTCTGCTCGATGCGGACCGAGCCGTCGCGCAGTTCCTTCCACGACGTTGTCTCCACCGTGGACGAATACGGGATTTCCTCGTGCAGGCGCAGGAACATTTTCTCGCGCGTGATTTCCGCCGCCCATTGCCGCAACGGCGCGTCGGCGATCTGATCCTCGGGGAACAGCCAGACCCCTTCCGGCATCCGGTGCGCGAGAGCGGATTTGAGCGCGGCCACACCGTCGCCCGACAGCGCGGAGATCATGAACAGCTCTTCGAGCTTCAGGCGCTCCGAAGCCTCCTGGGCGAGCGCCAGCAGCTTTTCCTTCTTGATTTTGTCGATCTTGTTGAGCGCCAGGATGAGCGGGATGGAAAGCCCGCGCGCCTGCTCCAGCACCGGGTCCGCAATATCGTCAAAGCCGCGCGCGGCATCGGCGACCAGCACCACGGCGTCGGCCTCGCGCGCCTCCGTCCAGGCCGTGGCAACCATGGCGCGGTCCAGGCGGCGCTTGGGTGCGAAGATGCCGGGCGTATCGACGAGGATGATCTGGCTCTTGCCTTCGATGGCGATGCCGCGCACCCGCGCGCGGGTGGTTTGCGCCTTGTGCGTCACGATTGAAACCTTGGCGCCCACCAGCGCATTCACCAGCGTGGACTTGCCCGCGTTGGGCGCGCCGATAATGGCGGCGAAACCGCAGCGCATTCCCGTTTCCGGTTCCGCCTTCTTAGGCAAGCTCATCCTCCTTTGTCCAAACCCCTTCGCGGATGAGTAAAACCTCCGCCGCCACCTGCTGCGCCTTCTTGAGCGACGGCCCCTCGCCGGCCGCGGGCTTCAGGCCTTTGACCTTAACCTGAACCGTGAAGCTTGGCTCGTGGTCGGCGCCGCTGCGGCTCAACTCGCGATACTCGGGAAGCCCGCGCCGCTGGCTCTGCGCGTATTCCTGCAGCGCGGTCTTGGCGTCGGGCGCGGGCGTCTCCGCGGTGGCCACGAGCGGCCCCCAATGCCTGCGTACCACGGCTTCCGCCGCAGCGAAACCGGCATCCACATGGATCGCGCCCAAAAGCGCCTCGCAAGCGTCGGCCAGGATCACGTCCTTCTTGCGCCCGCCGGTGCGCGCCTCGCTTGGCGCCAGGATGAGGTGCTGCCCAAGCTCAAGGCTTTTCGCAACCCTGGCGCAGCAGCCCTTGCAGACGAGCGCGTTATAGTGCCGGGCGAATTCGACCTCGCGGGCTTCTGGGAACTGCACGTAAAGCATCGCCGCGATGGAAAGGCCGAGCACGCGGTCGCCCAGGAATTCCAGCCTCTCATTGTCGCGCCCGGCGTGGCTTGCGCGCGCGCTGGCGTGAGTCAAAGCCTCGGTCAAGAGGCATTTGTCTGTAAACGTATGGCCGAGCCGGGCCTCTAGCTCGTTGATATGCGGTTTTTTCGGTGGCACTTGGAGGATCGCGTTTCCGGTGCCATCATGCCCGAATAGGAAGCGGCACCCTGTCATAATGGCGGATCTCATGCCTATCATAAGCGCGGCTGCTGGTAAATAACGCGTACGCGGCCTTTACTCCCCCCGGAAACGCAATCCACGAAAAATTCATGGCCCTGGTTTGAGCACCGTCAGCTATAGCAGGCGCAAGAAATAATGATCGCTTTGCCGTCATTCACGCGAAATCAGGAAGCCATATAATAACAACGGACTGTTCCGCGGAAAATTGGATCCCCTCATTTCGCGCATGTGAAAAATTGCGGCAACGGTCCAAACAGCCCGCAATTCAAGTCCGCAGCGCCGTTCCCGCGAAGGCGGGAACCCATTTCTCAAGGTAGAACAAGCTCTCACATGGATCCCCGCGTCCGAAGGCGGGGATGACGCCGCGGGGTCCCCAGCACTTCCTGCGGTTTCGATTTCTTCACACTCTCTTTCGCGGGGCCGGCGCCAAAGCGGTCATTACTTCTGGCGCCGGCTGTTAGCGCGAACCGAACCTTTCAAACTCCGCGGCCGAACCATTGAACGCGTTCAGGTCCACCGGGCCATGGATGCCCGGCCGGGTGCCCCGGTTATGGTATTGCCATAGCGTCCAGGGCTTGCCGCCAAACCGGGGCGGCCAATGCAAACTGCGCAACCAGAAGCGTTCCTTATCAAGGCGGCCCGCGCGTTGAGCGCTTCTTAAGTGAGCGCCGTAGAATTCGCGCGTTGTGTAGATCACTGGCCTGCGGCCAAAGCGCTTCTCCGTGGCATCGAGAAACGCCACGATCTCCGCAACCGGATCGGCAACCCGCCGGCCGCCGGAACAAGCTTGCATCTGCTCGGCGTCCAATGCATGTGGCAGGCTTCCGGCCTCATCGGGAACGGCGGCGATGAAATTGGCAGCCTGCTCCGCCCCCGTTTTACACAGCGAAAGGAAATGGTACGCGCCCCGCAACACTCCCGCTTCGCCGGAGCGGCGCCAATTTTCAGCAAAGCGCGGGTCGCGAAAATGCGCGCCTTCGGTCGCCTTGATGTAAGCAAAGCGGACGCCGCTGGCGCGCAGCGCCCGCCAATCGATCCCGCCCTGGTGGTGAGAGACATCGACGCCTTTCACTTCGTAGCCGATGGCGGCGAGTTCGAAATGCCGGTAAAGCCGCGGCATGACCCAGACAAGCGCCGCCGCGGCCACGAGTGCGAAAAGCGATAGGCTCAGCCTAGCCATTCCGGTCCGCCGCCTCCCCGAAGCCGCGTGCCCCTAAATGTCGATGTTTTCCCGTTGGGCGTAATCGGAAAGCTCGCGGCGGATATTGCGGCAATTGCTGTTCACAAGCTCAAGCACAACCTTGTTCAGCTTTTGCGCGTTTGCCGAAAGCACCATGGCCTTCACGGGGCCGATGGAGGCCGGCGCCATAGAGATGGCGCGGTAACCGAGCGCGATCAAGGCCATCGCCTCAATGGGGCGGCCGGCCATCTCGCCGCACAGCGAGAAGTCGGTCTTGTGCTCCTTGGCTTTGTCCGCGATTTCCTTGAGAATCTGTAAGGCGGGCGGGCACAGCGGATCGAAGCGGCGCGCCACCCGGTCGTTCTCCCGGTCGGCGGCGAAGAAGAACTGGAACAGGTCGTTGCTGCCCACCGAAATAAAATCGGCCAGCGGCAGGAGCGAATCGAGCTGGTACACGATCGAGGGAACCTCGACCATGACGCCGATGCGGAGCTTGTCCGGCAATTGATGGCCATGGAGTTCGGCGTGGGCAATCTCCTTGGCGATCAGCTCCTTCGCGGCCAGGAACTCGGAGACATCCGCGATAAAAGGCAGCATGAGCGAAAGCTCGCGTCCCGCCGCCGCGCGGAGCAGAGCGCGGGTCTGCGTGCGGAAAAGCGCCGGCCGGTCGAGCGACATGCGGATGGCGCGCCAGCCAAGCGCCGGATTGTCCTCCTTGGCCCTTTTCATGTAGGGCAGGATCTTGTCGCCGCCGATATCGAGCGAACGGAACACCACGCGGCGGCCTTGGGCGTCATCCAGCACGCGCGAGTAGGCCGCCTGCTGCTCGTTCATGCGCGGAAGCCTGGATGCGACCATGAATTGCAGTTCGGTACGGTAGAGGCCGACGCCGTCCGCGCCGCTCTGATAGAGGTGCGGAAGGTCCACGAGCAGGCCGGCATTCATGTTGAGCGAGATGCGCTCGCCGTCCTTCGTGACCGGCGGCACGTTCCTGAGCCGCGCGAAACGGGCTTGCCGGCGCGCGCGGAAGCGGGCCTTGTCGGCGTAAGCGCGGATCAGCTCCAGCGACGGGCGGATGTGGAACTGGCCGGTGCCGGTATCCAGGATGGCGGGATTGCCGTGATCGCCCGACGTTGTGGCGTCCATAACCTGGAAAAGCACCGGCAGGTTGAACGAGCGCGCCACGATGGCGACATGCGCGGTGGCTCCGCCCTCCTCGATGACGAGACCGCGCAACTTCTTCGGGTCGTGGCCCAGCAGTTCCGCCGCGCCCATGTTGCGCGCGACCAGGATTGCGTCGTTCGGAAGCCGGTGCAGGGCGGAGGTTTGGTCGTGGCCGTGCAGGATGCGCAGCATCCGGTTGGCAAGATCGTCCAGATCATGGCTGCGCTCGCGCCAAAAACTGTCGGCGGTCTTCATGAGCTGCGTGCGGGTGTTCTGCTGCACGCGCTCGACCGCGGCTTCCGCCGTCAGCCCCGCCGAGACGGCCTCGCGCATCCGCCGCGCCCAGCCGCGGTCGTGAGCGAGCATCTGCACCGTCTCGATGATTTCCTTGTGCTCGTCGCTCGACATGGCGTCGTTCACGAGCAGGCGGTTGATGTCCTCCCTGAGCCGCAGCAAGGCGGCGTCCAGGCGCTTAAGCTCGGCGGGAATGTTGTCGGCGAAGAACTTGAGAACCTCGGGGCGCGGCTCGTGGAGCGCGATATGCCCGAGCGCCAGCCCTTCGTTCAGCGGAATGCCCGTGAGGGTCACGGAGGCCTCCCGCTGGTCCGAAGGCACGGCGGCCCCCGCGATATTGCCCGAGGCGATCATCTCGGCGAGTACCATCGCGGTGGTTTCGAGGGCCTCGACCTCCTCGTCGGTGTAGCGGCGCTCGATCTTGTTCTGGACCGTGAGCACGCCGATGGTCCGCCGCTCGCGCACCATGGGCACGCCCAGGAACGAATGATAGATTTCCTCGCCCGTCTCGGGCTTGTAGGAGAAGCTGGGATGCTTCTGGGCCTCGGAGAGATTGACCGGCTCGCCCCAGTCGGCGATCAGGCCGACAAGGCCCTCGCCCTTCTTCATGCGCAAGTTATGGACGGCTTCCTTGCGCAAGCCTTCCGTCGCGAAAAGCTCCAGGGTGTCGTCGGGAAGCCGGACATAAATCGAGCTCACCTCGGCAATCATGTTCGAGGCGATTACTTTGACAATATTGTCAAGCTTCCCCTGGGGATCCGACGCAGACGCCATGATCGCCCGAAGCTGCCTGATCAACACCCAAGGTGCGCGTTCTGTCCAGGGCATCTCCCCGGTCCCGTTATCCCTGTGTTTAAAGGGCTGGGCACTCTAACCTTTTGAGCGCCTTCTGTTCTAATTTCCAGTTTTAGGATTGGTCCAGGCCGAAAAGGCTGTGCAGCGTTTTGACGGCCGCCTCCGTATGGGCCGCGCTGACGAGCACGCTAATCTTGATTTCTGACGTAGATATGGCCTGGATATTTATTTGCTTGTCCGCCAGCGCCTGGAACATTTTTGCGGCAACGCCCGCATGGCTTCGCATACCGACGCCGATCACCGATACTTTCACCACATCCGTGTCACCGCGCACCTCGCCGAAGCGAATTTGATCCTGGCGCTCGCGCAGCACCTGCAGCGCGCGCGGCAGCTCCCCGGCCGCCACGGTAAACGTGACATCCGTTGTCCGGCCATCCTCCGAAAGGTTCTGGACGATCATGTCCACATTGATGCTGGCGTCCGCAAGCGGCATGAAAATGCTCGCCGCCACGCCCGGCTTGTCCTCGACTTTGAGGACCATGATCTTTGCTTCATCCTTGGCGTAGGCGATACCGCTGACGATGTGATGTTCTAGCATTTCCGTCTCATCGCAAACGAGCGTTCCGCGCTTCTCCGCCAGCCCGGCTCGCGCAGGCTCGCAGACATCCGGATTATCGAAGCTAGAACGCACTTGTACACGCACGCCCCTAGCCATGGCAAGCTCTACGGAGCGCGTCTGCAGCACTTTGGCGCCGAGCGAAGCCATCTCCAGCATTTCCTCGTAGGAAACGCGGGAAAGCCGCTTCGCCCCCGGAACGATTCGGGGGTCCGTTGTGTAAACCCCATCGACATCTGTGTAAATATCGCAGCGGTTCGCCTTGAGGGCCGCGGCGAGGGCGACCGCAGTCGTATCTGAGCCGCCGCGGCCCAGCGTGGTGATGCGCTTGTCCGGGCCGATGCCCTGGAAGCCGGCGACGACGGCGACTTCGCCACCGTTCACGCGTTCGAGCATCGCTTCGCCCTCAATACGGTCGATGCGCGCCAGGCTGTGGCTGGCGTCGGTGACGAGCGGAATCTGCCAGCCTTGCCAGGACCGGGCGGGGATGCCCATGGATTGCAAAATGATGGCCATGAGGCCGGCCGTGATCTGCTCGCCGGAGGAAACCACGGCGTCGTATTCGCGCGGGTCGTATTGCGGAAACGCCTCGCGCGTCCAGGAGACGAGCTGGTTGGTGTGCCCGGCCATGGCGGAGACCACCACGGCGGCGCGGTTGCCGGCATCCACCTCGCGCTTCACATGCTGCGCGGAGTTGCGGATACGGTCAATGTCGGCGACGGACGTACCGCCAAACTTCATCACGAGGAGCATTTGCCGTAGCTATGATGGTAAGAGTGGAGCTAAGAAGCCGCGGGCAGCGTGGGCGCCCGCGCGAAAACAGGAAGGCCATCGATGGAGATTGAGGCAGAAACACGGCAAAGTCCATCTCTGGACGAAGAAGAATTGCGGCGCTTCGAACGCCTGGCCAGCGAGTGGTGGGACGAGCGCGGCAGGTTGCGCGCGTTGCACGCGATCAACCCCGCGCGGCTTGCCTTTATTACCGAAGAAGTTAAGCGCTGGCGCGGGGAGCAGGCTGGCTCTTTCCGGCCGCTCGAAGGGCTCAACGTGATCGATATCGGTTGCGGCGGCGGCATTCTCTCCGAGCCGATGACGCGGCTTGGCGCCACCGTGACCGGCATCGACCCCGTGGAGGAATCCACTGGGATCGCAAGGGCGCACGCGAAAGCCGCCGGCCTGTCCATTACCTACCGCACCGCCACGGCGGAAGATATCGCGCGCGAGGGCCAGACATTCGGCGCTGTTGTTGCCTCGGAGGTAGTGGAGCATGTCGCCGACCTGGGCTCGTTCCTTGGGACCTGCCGGAGCCTCTTGAAGCCGGGCGGCCTTCTCATCGTTTCCACACTGAACCGCACCGCCAAAGCTTATGGCCTCGCCATCCTCGCCGCGGAGCGTTTGCTGGGGCTCGTTCCCCCCGGTACTCATGATTGGAAAAGGTTCGTAAAGCCTGAAGAGCTTGAGCTGGCCTTTAGCGATGCCGGGTTTCAGCGCCGCTCTTTTGGCGGAATCGTATTCAATCCGTTAAGGGGGGAATGGAGCCTGTCGGAAACGGACTTGGCCGTGAATTATATGGCTTCGGCGGAGGCGGTGTAGCGCTGCAGGTGAGGCGAAGACCCCTCGCCCCGGCCCTCTCCCCAAGGGGAGTGGGAGACACGCCGCAGATGGTTCGAGCGTTCCTTCTTCCCTTGGGGAGAAGGACAGGTTGAGGGGGCCTCCGCAACGCCTATGCCTGCGGCTGTCCTATGCGCGGCGCCGGATATGCACGGTCTCCCCGCGGCCGCCCATCGAGCTTGAAGCCGCTTCGATCAGCTCGACGATCCGCAAGCCAAGCCTTCCATCGGTGATGGGCGTTTCGCCTGTGTCTATGCACGAAAAGAAGTGGCGGGCGGCGACGCTCAGCGCTTCGGCTCCGTCGAGCTTGGGCGCCCACATGTCGCCGGTCCGGTAGCCGACGCGCATCTCCTGGATCTGCTTGGGATCGTCCGTGAAGCTTATGCCCTTGTCGTAGACCTTGACCTTCTCGCTCGGTTCAAGATCGTCGTAGGTGATCATTTTCTGGCTGCCGCCGACCAGAACCTGCCTGACCTTCACCGGCGCGAGCCAGCTAACGTTGGCGTGAGCGATTGTGCCAGAGTCGTAAAACAGCGTGATATAGGCGAGATTTTCGGGCGTGCCGGGGAAGTGATTGATGCCGCTTGCCGAGACGGCGGTTGGGTGCTCATTCAGCAAGTAATCGAGAATTGAAAAGTCGTGCACGGCAAGATCGGCAATGACGTTTACATCCCGCTGGAACAGGCCGAGGTTCACGCGGGTCGAATCGTAATAATAGATCTCCCCAAGGCCGCCGTTCTTTACGATCTCGCCCATTTTCCGGACCGCGCCGGTGTATATGAAGGTGTGATCGACAAGCAGGGTCAGCGAGCGCTTTTCTGCCTCCCCGGCAAGCTTTTCGGCCTGCAGCGACGTTTCCGTCATCGGCTTTTCCAGCCAGAGATGTTTGCCCGCCTTCAGGACCGCCATGCCCAGCTCGAAATGCGTCGAAACCGGCGTCGCCACGGCGACCGCGTCGATTTCCGGGTCCGTGATGATGTCCTGAAAATATTGCGTGGTCTTGATAGACGGAAAGCGGCGCGATGCTGCTTCGAGCCGTTTCGGACTAAGGTCCGCGACAGCAGCAACCGTCGCGTCCGGCAATTCGGTGAAGTTCCTTAAGAGATTTGGGCCCCAATAACCGTAACCTATTATTCCAACGCGGAGCATCTTTGTGACCTATCTCAGTCTTTCCGGTTTCCCAAGATTGCGCGGTATGTTTGCCTAACGGGTGTTTTCCCGGACATCGCCGACGATCCTGGCGGGAATGCCGGCAACCACAGCATAGCTGGGTACATCCTTGGTTACGACGGCACCGGCGGCGACGAGCGCCCCCTCTCCGATTGTTAAGCCGCAGAGAATTGTTGCATTGGAGCCGATCGAGGCTCCCCTTCTGACTATGGTTTTCTCTAAAACCCAATCCGCTTCCGACTGGACAGCGCCATCCGCCGTTGCCGCTCGCGGAAACCGGTCGTTCGTGAACATGACGCCGTGGCCGATGAAGACTTCATCGCCTATTTCGACCCCTTCGCAGATAAAGCTGTGCGAAGAAATCTTGCACCTCGCGCCGACCGACGTGTTCTTCTGGATTTCGACGAACGATCCTATCCGGCTTTCATCCCCAATAGAACAGCCATAAAGGTTAACCTGCTCAGGGTGATGGATTTTTACGCCAGCTCCAAGACGGACCGAGTCCGATATAGGCATCAAGGGTTCCTCGCCGGCTGCACTGAATGGAAGTTGCAGAAAACGGAGTAAAACAGGGGAAGCCGGTATGCGTTCAAGACTTCAGCCGTGGACGCTATAATACGCTTACTTATTTTGATATGCTAGCCGGCCGGTAAAAAAGCTCGCGGTTCTTATTGAAGGTAAGGTGCACCCGCGCAACACCCGCAACCACTAATTAGTGCCGGTGCCAGGCGAAGGCCCGCACACCCTTCCAGGCGTGGCCGCAACTTGATATCATGGTGTCAATCATGCTTTATGGTGACGTATGGACGGAATTCAAAGAACGCCGGCCGGAACCGCTTTGACCAATCTCATTCCCGATGTGTTCAGGCTCAGCAGCCGGATGCTCACCGCCGGCGACAGGCTGGTCGCAGGCCTTGGCCTGACGAGCGCCCGCTGGCAGATCCTCGGCGCCATCGCGGAGGCAGGCCGGCCGCAGCCAGTGGCATGGCTCGCGCGCGATCTGGGCGCCAACCGGCAAAACGTACAGCGGATCGTCAACGGCCTGAAAAAGGAAGGACTCGTCGCACTCGCGGCCAATCCGCATCACCGGCGGGCGCAACTGGTTGTTATGACGGCCAAGGGGCGGGAGGCGTTCGAGGCCGCGATGCGCCTGCAAGCCCCGTGGGCCAATGGCCTCTCGGACGGGCTCTCGGTTGACGACATAGAAACAGCCCACCGCGTCGTGCTAACGCTGCGGAAGAAACTGGAAACCAGCCGACAGCACGGGGAAGGAACCTGAGACACGCTCCTGGCGAAGCGCGGCGGGCCGGGGCCTCACTGTACCCTTTATGTACCACTTGCGGGCAATTATCGCCGGACACGGCTTCCACGGCGGCTACAACTTCGAGGGGTGGGGACACGGAACCGGCAGCCTTCAGCTTCACTGCCATGCGCATTATTTGGGGCTCGCCAGCCAGCGATAGAGCTTGAAAGATAAGGGTGGTTTTTTCCCACCCTTGCTTGCCATAAGGCTTTAGGAGTTCCCCTCGTTCACTCCCTCCTGGGAACCGAAATTAACTAGCACTTGTGTTTCCCCGCTCACAACTGCCATAGTTCGTTCTGTGTTCGCCGCCCGTTATGTCGCAGCGCGATAGATACCCGTTGAACGCCCCGCCGTAATCTGCTTACAATCCACTGTTTTTGCGAGGGTTTCTACAATGCGGAAAGTCAGCTTTGTTAAATCCAGCAAAATCCGGTCCGCAACCGCCGTTTATGAGCCGTTACCCCGGTTTCCGCGTCCCGCTGCTTTGGGGGTGTGATGTACAAAAAGACGTTTCTGGCACTCTTGAGCGCCTTGCTTCTGCCTGCAATGGCGGGGCCGCCGGCGTTTGCACAATCCGGCGATCCGGTCCGGGGCAAAGCGCTATTCGGCGAGCAGTGCACCCTTTGCCATACGGACGACGGCACGAAAGGGCTGGGGCCGGATTTGATTGGCGTCGTGGGCCGCAGGGCCGGCACCGCCGACTTTGAATATTCGCCGCAAATGCAGTCGGCGAATTGGAACTGGGACGAGGCCATTCTCGACCGCTATCTCCAAAACCCGAAAGCCATGATACCGGGCATCGAAATGCCGTTTTCCATACCCAACCCGGCGGAACGCGCGGATATCATCGCCTACATGGCTACCCTGACCTCTGTGCCTGCTAAAGAAGGAGCCGTGACCGTTTTCGGCGACTGGCGCCAGGACAAACCCGGGCAGCGCCACAAGATCACGCTTGCCGATCTCCCGCAGCCTTACGAGACGCGCTCGTCCGGCACTCCGCCACGCGAGGTGAGGCGGCCGGTTGGCATGAACCCCAAAGTACCGGAGGGCTTTACCGCCGCACCGTTTGCCGGCGGACTCGAATCGCCGCGGCTCATCCGCACCGCGCCTAACGGCGATCTTTTTGTCGCCGAAACCATTGGCGGCCGGATTAGCGTACTCCGCCCCGGCAAGGACGGGGAACTCGCTAAGAGCGGGGTCTTTGCAACCGGCCTCTCGGAACCGTACGGCATCGCCTTCTATCCGCCAGGGCCAAACCCCAAATGGGTTTATGTTGCGGAAAGCAACCGCGTTGTCCGCTTCCCTTATAGGAAGGGCGATCTGAAGCCGAAGAGGCCGAAGCCGGAGGTGATCGTGCGCGCCCTGGCCCCCACAATTGGCGGGCACGTGACCAGGGATATTGTCTTCTCGCTCGATGGCAAGCGCATGTTCGTCGCGGTCGGCTCGGCCTCCAACGCCGCGGAAGGTATGCCGCCCAAGAGTCAGCGGGAGATCGACGCCTGGCAAGCGCGTAAAGGCCTTGGCGCCGCCTGGGGCTTCGAGGAAAACCGGGCAAACGTGCTCGTCTACACGCCGGAAGGCAAGGGTGCCACCATTTTCGCAACCGGCATCCGTAATTGCGCGGGCCTGGCGGTGCATCCCTCCATGGGCGATTTGTATTGCGCCGTCAACGAACGCGACGGTCTCGGCGACAACCTGCCGCCGGACTTCGTAACCCGCGTGCGCGAAGGCCAATTCTTCGGCTGGCCCTGGCTGTACATGGGAGATCACGAGGATCCGCGCTGGAAGGGTGCCCGCCCGGATCTGGCAGTGATGGTTGCGGCCCCGGACGTGCTGATACAGCCGCATTCTGCCCCGCTGGCCATTACCTTCATCGAAGGCACCGCCTTCCCGCCCGAATACCGCGGCTCGGCATTGGTGGCGCTCCACGGCTCGTGGAACCGCACGGAGCGGACCGGCTACAAGGTCATACGCATTCTCATGCGCGACGGCGCGCCAACCGGCGAATACGAGGACTTCCTCACCGGCTTTGTAATGGACGAGAACCGCGTATGGGGCCGCCCCGTGGGCATTGCCGAAGGCAAGGACGGCGCGCTCTACATCACCGAGGACGCTGGCGGAACCATCTGGCGGGTCGAGTACGCTAGACCGCCTGAACATAGGGCCGCGAACATACCGCAGCAGTAAGGCCCCCTCTGAACGGGGTGGATCGCCGTTTTTTCTTCGCAATCCAGCCCCGTCTTCACTTCAGAAGCGCGGAATTCTCCTCCTTCGCAGCGGCCACTGTGAAACGCGCACTGGCGGAACGCGGGCGCGCGGCGGCTGCGGTGCTTGAACGCCGTCTGCGATCTATTGAGTTACATCAAAGCTTGGTTCGTCCGCGCGGGCCATAACCGCCCGGGCAGCCGCGAACGGTTTGGCCGCAGCATAGGAGGCGCATCGTGCAGACAAACGAAACCCCGCCCTATGACATGGCTAATAGTGAGACTGGCTGCTGCCCCCGATTCCATCCTGAGCCTTGGGATGAGCGGGAACTCCATTTCGAGGACAAGCTCTTTGTAAGGGCCACTACGGTGAGCCTCTTTCATATCCCGCTCAATATGGGCTCGATGTTCACGCGCACACATCAAGCCATCGGCAAGGCTCACGCGGAGCCCGCCGGCTTCCTCGTGCTGAGCCGCGATCTTTCGGCGTGGCGCGCCGAGCATCTGTTTGCGGTGGCGGCAGAGGTTCCGGGAGCGGAAATGGTCAGTTTGAGCGGAGATTACTTCACGAAGGTTTTCGAGGGCCCCTACCGCGACGCCCCGAAATGGTGCGCGGCGATGAGCGGGCATGTTGCGGCGAAAGGCAAGACGCCCGGCAACCTGTACTTTTTCTACACAACCTGTCCCCGCTGCGCCAAGCACTACGGAAAGAACTACGTTGTTGGCGTGGCCGCCGCGCAATAAGAGACGGGCTGCGAGTGCCTCGCCTTGGACCGGAGCGCCAGCGCACCTTCCCGGGACCAATACCCCTGGAGCCCAAGCAGCACGAGCAAGCTCTCCGGAAACCGCTCTCTAAAAGCCCCAGCGAAGGCAGCGAGGGCGCTTGTAACGCGGGCAAACGTACTCGGTGCAGACGTTGGTCCAGCCCTTCCCGCAGCTACAGTTGTTGCAGCCGTCGAACCATTCGACGCAAAGGCGCGGGCAGCGCCGCGGCTGCAATTCGTCCGCCGCCAGCACGGCGCCTGGCCGTGAAATTCCGGCGGCAAGGGCGGCGCCTGTCTGCGCCGGTGCTTGCTGAATAGGCGCAAGCAAGAAAATGGACATAAAGATTATGAAAACGCGGATCACCGTCATGCGGGTGCCTCCTTAGGAAATTTTTCGATACCCGGAGAGTTAGCACAAAGCCTGCGCGTCTCAAGAGGCGTTGCGCCCGTGCAGCAGTGTGACGGAAACGCGGTGGAAAAGAGGCAATCCGCTTCATTTTGCGACGGTTCGGCATATAAGATATTCCTCATTGGAACTGGATCGTTTGAGTTAAGTTATGAGTGCCTCTGCGGATTGCCAGGCCGGGGATGAAGATGGGCGCGTCATCGACAGATCCGGCGATATCGATCAAAGGCCGCTTGAGGAGCGCACCGGCAAGGGGGGCGCAAACGTCGTTGTTTTGCGGCACGAGCAGCATCCGGCGCATTTGCCGGTTCCCGCAACGCAACACGATGAAGCCGTGGTTTCGCCGCGTTTCAAAGCTCCACCCCGCGAGCTGGCTGACATGGCGCAGCGGCTTCAAAAAGATATCGACAAGCAACATGCCAGGGCCAAGTCCCAGCTTGAAGCGCTCGCGCAGAAAATTGAGGCGCAGGAGAAGCGCTGCGTTCCGCCCAAACTCGATGACGACTTGCAGCAGATCCGCTTTCAGCGGCAAAAGCTGCTGATCGCCAACGGGCCGGCGCTCGCGGACTGCTTGAGAGAGGAGAAAAGCCGCCTCGCGGACCTCGACGCCTTCAAAGCGGAGCACCGGCTGACAAGGGACGCGCATTACCCATCGTCGCCGCTGCTTGCCATTGGCATTCTGTCGATGCTTATCATCGTGGAGGCAGGCATCAACGGCGTTCTGTTTGCGGACAGCAGCGACCAGGGGCTGTTTGGCGGCTGGCTTGAGGCGCTGGTGCTCGCGATCGCCAATGTTGGCGCGGCATTTCTGTCCGGCCGCATTGTCATGCCTCAACTGCACAGGCGCGGGGCTGGCCAGAAAGCCGGCGCCTTGATTTTGTGTATGGCGGGGGCCGCAGTGATTCTGGCCATTAACCTCATCGGCGCGCATTATCGCGACTTCAAGTCGGAAACCGGCCCAGCTCCGGTGCCGGCGGCAGCTTTGAAGCGGGAAGCAGTCATCACGCTGAGCGGCGGAAAAACCAGCCCAGCCGCGGCTGGGCGGCGCAAGGCCGTGAAACTTGCGCCCGCCGGGCCGCCTGCTCCTCCTCCGCCGCAGCTTGCCAGTGATGAGAGAGCCAAGGAGCGCGAGGCGATTGCGAAACTGACCGCCAATCCGTTCGCTTTTGGCAGCTTCATGAGCTTCTTCCTCTTTATCATAGGGCTTTGCGGGGCCTCTATCGCGGCGCTCGATGGCTATAAGCTCGACGATCCTTTTCCCGGTTATGGCAAGCGCCACCGGAAATACGCCGCCGCGCGGCTTCGCAGCGCCGCTGCCCTTCAGCGGATTTTAGGCCAGTCGAACGCCATCATGACCGGAAGCTTCCAGGCCATGAACCGCAAGATCGAGAGCTTTGCGCATGAGATGCAGGCGCTTCTCAATCTGCACCAAGCCTATGTCAGCGACTGCAAGGCGTTGCAGGACAGTCTGCGAGAGGCGGCGGATGACGCGGACGCCCAAATCGAGGCCCACGCCCGGCTTCTCTGCAAAGCGCCTGGGCCTGAAAATTGCGACGGTTTTTCAATAGCGCTCAGGAACCTCCCGCCGCTTTCTGAAAAGCGGCTCAAGTTCTACGAGTCGCAGGAACGCAAGCTGAAGTCGCTGCAAAAGGCCGCGCAAAAAGAGCAGGGCGATGTGCTGGGCCTGTTCGAAGCGGCTTCGGCGGACTTCCAGAAGCTGCTCGCCGGTGCGAGTCAGGCAAGCTTGCTGGCCGCGCACACCAGCACGGGCGAAAATCCTGACGGGAGGGACGCATGAGCGCCAAAGCGATCCTCGGGGTGGCGCTGATCCTCGTCGCGGCGGGCCTGGCCGCTGGTGGCGTCTATGCCTTGCATAGGCTGAAACAGGAGAAATTCGATCCCGCGACGCTGTGCCCGCTTGAAGGCTCCAAGCTGGCGTCCGTGATCGTGATCGACAACACCGATCCACTGACGGCGGCGGAAAAGGCCAGCGCCCGCGGTTTCGTCGCCAAGGAGGCCGCTGCCCTCCGCAAGGGCGATAGAATAACCGTCCGGCTGCTTCGGCAGATGGATGGCGGCGCTGGGATCGCGCTCGCCACTGCGGCGGATCTCTGCAACCCCGGCGCGGAGGCAAATCCGCTGTTCGAGAACCCAAGGCGTGTCGCCGCGCGCTACCGGAACGCCTTCCGCGAACCTTTGGATGAGGTGCTGGCGGACGGGCAGGAAACCGGCCCAGCGGCGGCCTCACCCATCTCGCAAGCCATTCACGAAAGTCTGGCGGCGGTTCCCGAAGCGCCCGGCCAGCGCCTGAAGCTCACTCTGGTTTCAGATCTGATGGAGCATACGCCCAAGGCTTCCGCCTATGCCGGCACACTGAGCGAGACGGCGTTGCGCAAGGAGTTTCCGCCAGAGTTGGCGGAGCGCCTTCGCGGTGCGGAAGTCCGCATCCTGCTTCTGAACCGCCCACGCTATGCCAAACAGCAGGCAGCGGCCATCGCGGTCTGGCGCCGCCTGTTTCAAAACGTTACCCGCCGCGAACCGGAGCTTCTGCCGCGGTAGCCCCCCCTTGCCGCGCCTTAAGCTCCTCCCAAGCCCTTTCCCCGGACGCTGGGAAGCCCTTGGCATTGCTGGACAAACAAGGCCCTACGTGCTTTGGAGGCTGGCTCAGTTAATTCCCTATGCCGTGCATGATGGGGCTACCGCCACCGGACCGGCGCACCGGGGCTTCCATCGCGGCACGCCTGCGCCTTTCAGCTTCCTCCGCCGCGGCTTTCTTGCGCGCCGAAGCCGCTACCGCCGCCTTCTTTCGCCTTCTGGCTTCCGCAGCCGCCTTGGCTTTCTTGCGCGCCTCCGCCTGCTTGCGGGCTTCAGCCGCAGCGGCCTCCGCCTCCGCCTGCCTGCGTATTTCCGCTGCCGCAGCTTCCGCCTCGGCCTGCCTGCGCGCCTCTTCGGCAGCTGCTTCCGCTTCGGCTTTCCTGCGCGCCTCTGCCGCAGCCGCCTCCGCCGCAGCCTTTCTGCGAGCCTCCGCCGCAGCCGCTTCCGCCGCAGCCTTTCTGCGGGCCTCCGCCGCAGCCGCCTCCGCTGCGGCCTTTCTGCGGACCTCTGCCGCAGCCGCCTCCGCTGCGGCCTTTCTGCGGACCTCTGCCGCAGCCGCCTCCGCTGCGGCCTTCCTGCGAGCCTCCGCCGCAGCCGCTTCCGCCGCAGCCTTTCTGCTGGCCTCGGCCGCTGCCGCTTCCGCCGCAGCCTTTCTGCGAGCTTCAGCCGCAGCCGCCTCCGCTGCGGCCTTCCTGCGAGCCTCCGCTTCTGCTTTGGCGCCCTGCCCAACCGCTTCGGAAGCGCCGGTTTGCGGACTTGACACAGGCCTACTTCCCGTGCCGAGCAGCCCCGACTGAACGGCTGCAAACGCTACTGCCCCTCCAACCAGCGCCGCCGCACCGACCGTCAGCCACTGAGTACGCCCGCCTGAGTCCCCTCCGGCGGCCGGCGCACGGGGTGCGCGCGGCTTCTTTGCCGCGGCCCCGGAGCGCTGTGGACTGCCCTGCGAACCGCGCAGAATTGAAGGCTTCTGGAACCCGCCCTGCGGGAGCGGCTGCTTCAGGGCAGCCACCCAATCCTCGTCAAACAGGCTTCTGCTGGCTTCCGCCATCGCATCGCCGGTCGGGCCTGCCTGCCCCAACCCGGTTCCGGGACCAAGCTTCTTGATCGCGTTCCCCATGACACGGCGTGCGACCGTCATCGCCTTGCCCAGGCGCTCGGCGGAGAATTCCTGTGCGAGATACTGAACCTGTACGAATAAGACCCTATTGCTGGCTGCGGCCGCGGCCGGTTCCTCGTCTCCATTTGCGACAAAGCAAATACTGCGGAAACTGGATTTGGCCGACGTTTCAAGCCGGGCCTGCAACCGCTTCAGGTTGCTTTCCCTGTCCGCCACAAGATCGCAGAACGTTACCGCAAGCAGGCTGCGGGACCGCACGGCTTGCGGCAATCTCATCCACTGAGCCCGCTCCGACTCGCGCCAGGCCTGGGTTGCAACAGTCGTCCAGATCGCGGCGTCAAAACCATAACCCGGCACACTCCAGTGGCCGGCAGGAAGATCCAGAATTTCAACCGAATGGAGAATGCTGCTTGGAAAGCCTACTTCCAGGATTTTCACGCTGCCGGGCGGGGCGTTCATGCCCTGCGGAACGCTGCCCATCCCGCCGCCATCTTGAGCGGCGGCGATGGCCTGCGCAACATTCCCAGGCACGGAAAAAGCGGCCCTCGCGCCGCTTTTGTAAACAGCTGTGACGAATGGCTTGGGGGCATATTTAAGCAGCACCGGTAGCTTGGTATTCACCACCGGGTCCGCGGGCAGCACAGCCCCTCCAGCAAGGAGATTGGCTAGCGAAGACCTGCCCGAATTCAGCTCTCCCAGCATCCCAATCCGCATGGGGCGGTTCGCCACCGTTATCAGGCGCCTGATCGCCCGGCCAGGTCCATCCAGGAATGGATAGGCATCCGCAGCCCTGCGCAAAATGCCCTCGGCATTAGCGAGGCCTTGTGCGGCGAATCTCAGCTTCCCTTCTAAGTCCATCCGGAGGGCTTTCGCACTTGAGCATCGCTCGGTTGACTGGTCACGAGTGATAGCCAGTTCCCTGCCGATCATCAACGTGTTCGCTTAGTGCGAGTGCAAAGAAATGTTGTGGCGCCACCTAAGATACACATGCCTCCAGTATGCAATTCACCATGACAGCGCAAGAATACACGCGGATATAGTGGCGCCAATAAGACGGCACGCACAGGTTACTGGCTGCATTAGGTTGCATTATTGCATCCCTACAGCCTGCCCCTTGGGGCCGCGGCCGTTTGCCGGCTGCGGCCGTCCATAAGCTCCGGCGACCGTCATAAATTCCGCTGCGCGTAGTTCGACGGCGCTTTCTCTTGATTGGGAGAAGGACAGGACAAGGAGTTGCGCCCTTCGAGTATGCCGGAGCCAAGCAAACGGCAGTCCTTAATATTAGCGTCTAGGGAAACCGCGGCGGCCCGCTCCTACGCTTCATCGCGCAGCTTCGCCAGGAATTTCTCCGGCGGGATGTAGTAGGGATTTCTCACTACCTGGCCATGTACAACCATGGCCGGATGAACGGAAAGGACATGGAACAGCGTAGCTCCGTCAAACCGCCGGGCGTCATATTGGCAGCAGGCTGTGCACGGATACTCGGCAACGACCGTGTTGACCCTCGCTTCATATTCGATCAAGCGTTCCGTTCCCGGCAATCCTTCCAGCGCCCATCCCATCTCGCCGCTAACGCGAACGCCGGGAAAGCCGTGCTCTACGCTTGCCAGGTAAGTGTCGCGCAGGCGGCCGAGCATAAGCTCGACGATGAAAGTGCGATCCGGACAATAGACATCGAGGGCTTGCGCCAATTTGAAGACGCCCTGCCATCCGGCCGCCAGGTTGCGCATACCAATGCGTTCCTGCGCGGCTTCCAGCGTTTCGCCCTTTCCAGGATGATAGAAATAGTGGACTTCTTCCCCCTCCGACAGGCCGCACTCTATGTATTTAAGCATCGTATCGTGGCGTTCCCTATCGTCATTATAAATATAGCACATGTGCGTGCCTGCCGGGAATTCTTCCTGCGTGAACCCCAGGGATATCTTGCGTGACTTGGTTTCTGGCATGAACGTGGCCGCTTTCCAGCATGGTTGTGGCTGTACCGCACCCGCGAGTGAGAATGCCGCGACAGCCTCCGGTAGCGTAACAGAATTTGTAAACCAGATATTGAAGGGGCGGGGTGGCGGATACGGAAAAAACCGCATGGTAATGCTCCCGGATATAGTGCGCGCCGCAGCCGGGCCTCCAATAGCGCCTATTCACCCGGGATCATGATCGCCGGCCTCATAAGCGCTCAGGTCTAGCCCGGATTTCTCACAAGATCATGCGACGATGGCACAGAGACTTGTTTCAGCAGGGCTTCTGAGACCGCAGCCAAAACAGGACGTATGCCGGGGATCGAAAAAGACATGCTGGAACAAAAATCAAGCTAGGGCGCGCGCAGATTGCGGGATATCCGGGCTAACGCACCCCGCGGGACCCCCTAGGGCATACGGAAAGACGGCGGAAAAGGCGGCCGGTTGGAGTGTTATAAGCCCGTAAAGACCCCGGTGCCAATTTCTGAACGGCCCCTTTGATCCTTCTTCATCTTGAATGGAGGCAACCGGTGTGGCTTATGTCTCCGTATTGCCTTGCAAGCGCGCGGCGAACCGGGCGGTAATCCTCGGGCGCGGCGCCGGCGGGAAATCCGATGCCGCGCGCCATGGCCCAAGCCTGCGCGCCGCCGCCCGGCGCCAGGCCGCCTGGGCTTGCCCGGCGAGGCCGCGTTTCAGCGATTGACGGGGCAAGCGCGCGCGGAACATAGTGGGGCCCAAAATCGTCAGCAGGAGCAAACATATGAACTTGGTCATGCAGGCAGGAGAGCGTCCTAGCCAACCGGCGGCGCTGGAGCCTCTGCTGCGGCTTGTTTCCTCCGACATGGCCGAGGTCAACGGGATCATCCTCGCCCAGGCGCGCTCCGAGGTCGAGCTTATCCCAGAGCTTGCCAGGCACCTCATCAACTCCGGCGGCAAGCGGCTCCGGCCCATGCTCACCATCGCCTCGGCCAAGCTCTGCGGCTATGAAGGCCAAGGTCACGTCAAGCTCGCCGCCAGCGTCGAGTTCATGCACACCGCGACCCTGCTCCACGACGACGTGGTGGACGAAAGCGACATGCGGCGCGGGAACAAGACCGCGCGCATTCTCTGGGGCAACCAGGCGAGCGTGCTGGTGG
The DNA here is from genome assembly GCA_050298295.1 of Rhodomicrobiaceae bacterium. Lineage (GTDB taxonomy): Bacteria > Pseudomonadota > Alphaproteobacteria > Rhizobiales > Rhodomicrobiaceae > Rhodomicrobium. The sequence continues at coordinate 66,417 of JBNKTW010000023.1, read as the reverse complement.
GCGATTTCCTGCTGGGGCAGGCCTTCAAGATGATGGTGGAGGTGGGCTCGCTGCCCGCGCTCAAGATCCTGTCAGACGCTTCGGCGGTGATCGCCGAGGGCGAGGTCATGCAGCTCGCGGCCTCGAAGAATATGGCCACCACCGAGGAGGAATACCTCGCGGTGATCTTTTCGAAGACCGCCGCGCTATTCGCCGCCGCCTCCGAAATCGGCGGGGTGATCGCGGGCCGCGACGCGGCGGAGCAGGCCGCGCTTCGCGTGTATGGCACGAATATCGGCCTCGCCTTCCAGCTCATCGACGACGCGCTCGATTACTCCGGCGAGGCGGCTAAGCTCGGCAAGCGCGTCGGCGACGATTTCCGTGAAGGTAAAATCACGCTGCCCGTGGTGCTGTCCTACCGGCGCGGCAGCGCGGAGGAGCGCGCCTTCTGGCAGCGCACGCTGCAGAATGGGGACATCCGGGACGGCGATCTGGACGAGGCGCTCGCACTGATGCGCCGGTATAACGCCATCGAGGAAACCATCGAACGCGCCCGCCACTATGGCTGCGAGGCGCAGAGGGCGCTGGCCGTCTTCCCCGCGAGTGAGGCGAAAGCCGCGATGCTCGACGCGGTCGATTTCAGCGTCAGCCGCACCCACTGAGGCGCTACTCCGCTGCGCTTGCCAGCGCGTCCTGCGGCTCCTTCCGGTCCTCGACCTCCAAGCCCTCGATGCGGCCGGCGCGGCTCGCGATCTTGTCCGTGGACGCGAGGATTTTCTCTACGTCGGGGACGAGTTGCGCGAAGTGGCGCTGAAGGCCCTGCACGCGCTCCTTGAGCTGGGCAACGTCCTTGAGCATGAGCCCCACCTCGCGCTGGATCACGCCGGCCTGCTCGCGCATACGCGCGTCCTTGAGGATGGTCATCATGGTCTGCACCGCGAGCATCAGCATGTTCGGCGAGACGATCACGACGCGCGCCCGGTGCGCCTTCTGGATGAGGCCCGGAAAGCTCCCGTGCAGCTCGGCGTAAACCGACTCGGAGGGCACGAACATCATGGCCGTGTCTTGGGTCTCGCCGGGAATGAGATATTTCTCAGCGATATCGCCGATGTGCCTGCCGATATCACGCTGAATGCGGCCTTGCGCCTCGCGCCGGGCGGCCTCGCCCTGAGCCTCACGCAGCGCCTCGAACCCCTCCAGCGGGAATTTGGCGTCGATAACGATGCCGGCGGGCGCATAGGGCAAACGAATCAGGCAGTCCGGGCGGCGGCCGTTCGAGAGCGTGGCCTGAAAGCTATATGCGCCCTTGGGCAGCCCGTCCTCGATAATCACCTCCATGCGGAGCTGGCCAAAGGCACCGCGCGCCTGCTTGTTGGCGAGCACGTCCTGGAGCGAGACAACCTGGCCTGAAAGCTCGGTGATGGTGCGCTGCGCCGCGTCGATAGCGGCCAGCCGCTCGTAAAGCTTTGAGAGGTCATCGGAGGTGCGCCGGCCGGTTTCCTCCATGCTGGCGCCGAGATGCTGGGCGGCGCGGTCGAGGCGCTCGTTGAGGCCGCGGGCCAGCTCTTCCTGCCGGAGCGCCGTAACTTCGGTGATCTGGGTAACGCTTGCGCCGAAATGCTGGGTGGCGCGATCCAGCCGCTCGTTCAGGGTGCGCGCCAGCTCCTCCTGGCGCTGCGCCGCCGTCTCGGTGATCTGCCCGACGCTTGCGCCGAGATTCTGCCCGATGCTGTCCAGGCGGCCGTTCAGTGTGCGGACCAGTTCCTCCTGCCGGAACGAGGTGATCTCGGTCATTTGCGCGAGGCGGCCTTTAAGCTCGGCCAGTTCGGTTTCAGCGGCGCGCGCCTGATCCGCCCGGACCCGTTCCTCGCGCGCCCGGAGCATACCCTGGCGAACGGTAAGCGCGATCAGCAGCAGGAAAGCCAGGACAGCCGCCGCCGCGAAAACCGTGAGTAAGATGAATGGATCGTCCTTGAGCTGCGCCAACCCGGAAAACGTAATACTTGACATATTTGCGGCCCTCCGCAGGCAACCGTAGCTGATTCGTTCCGCTGAACAAACCTGGAACACCGGTGCTGGCGTTGCTCGCTTGCCCCTTGTGGCGAAACACATTGGAAAGAACGCGATGCCCGCTTGAACCCCTTCGAGCTTCAGACTAAGGTCTTGCACCATCGTCCCGGCTGTGGCAGGTTCAGCCTATCAGACGGTCTATGCTGCAGTAGCTCAGTGGTAGAGCACCCCCTTGGTAAGGGGGAGGTCGACAGTTCAATCCTGTCTTGCAGCACCATTCAAATCAATGATTTAGCTCTAATGGACGAAGCGCCGGGGGATGAAACGGGGGATGAAACGACCCGTTAAGGTGTGTTGAACGACGGTTAAAAGGTGGAACGAGACCTTGACGCCAGTCTCATGATGCGACACCTTTCTGTGACCCGCAGTTGAAGCGTCCGCCAGAATGACATCCAGCGCAGAGCACTCCGAAGCCGTCCAAATCCGCGCCCGCTTCATGGCGCAGCTCGGGAAGAAAAAACTTGCCGAAAAGATTGGTGCACTGACCGGCTACAGCCGCCCCCAGGTCTTCCGCTGGTTCAATGATGGCTTCCCCCCAGCCGCGATCATTGTTCTCGAATTCCTTGAAAAAACCCCGCAGGAGGAATGGCCCCCGGCCGCCAAGGCCGCCGTGGCGGAGAATTTCTAGAATCTCACGGCGAGATTATTTTGTTGTAATCGTCTCATGGTGATACTATAACACCCCCAGGAGACGAGCCGAACCGAACCAATCAGGCCACCGAACCAAGTGGGCGACGGAAAGCCAGGTGGATGATTAATGGGGAGCCCGGAAGGGCCTGGGTAGACTGAATTGTCTCCTGCAAATGCAGGGCCTCCACGGGCAGCTCAACCAGTGGAGGAACTATGATCGACATCCAGCAAGCGCAGCAATCCGCAGCACCGGAGGAATACCGGAACGCCGTGAACGCCATCCTGTACGACAGGGGGCACCCGCCAGCCTGGGATGACGCCATCGAGAACTGCTATGCGGCGGGCCGTAACCCGCAAGCGGCAGCCGAGGCGATCATTCTCGTCAGCGCATGGGCTGCAAGGGCTGCGGCCTGAGATCAATCCCGCCTGGGCAGCCTTCGGGCTGCCCTTGGAGGCCCTTGCCTCACCCCGGAGCCAGCGCTTGCTGGGCGGGCACTATCAGGTTGCACTCATCGTGCCGCCGCAGCGCCGCTCCGGGTTCCACTATTCGAAAGAAGTAAAAAAGATGCCCGGCGTAGCGTTGGCGCGCTACGCCGGGCTATAATTCCCTCGCTAAAAGGAATGCACCATGTTCGATATCAGCACTCCTGAGAAAGCGCAACGTTACTTCGGCGCTTCTCCACGGGCGCGCGATCTTAGCGCCCTGCTTCCCATCAAACTTGAGGACGCCGAGGATTGCACTCCGGCAGGACGGCGCAAGGCCGTTGCAAAGCTTCGCGCGGCGCACGCCGCCGAGATCGCGCGAGGCCGGGAAGGAAGCTGGCTTTACAGCATTAGCCGTCAGACCAGCCTGGAACTCTTGCTGCAGGCAGAGGAAGCTGCACTTCAGGCGGCCGAGGTTGCGGCGGCAGCATCTGCTTCTGTCAGTCTCCAGGCCGCTGCCTAGCGGCCTTCAGGAACTATCACCAGCGATCATCAAGGGCGCTCCGGCGCCCTTTTCATTTCATCGAACCAAGAGGCCAGACATGGCGGAACCGCTAACATTGGAGGTCGATCTCCTGGAGTTTGGAAGGCTCCTGCGAGCCCTCAGAAAACAGCAGGACGATTACGCGGCCCTGGCGGCGGCAAATACACACTTTCCGGGTCTTGCGGCCCATTACCGGCAAGAAGCACTGCGGGCGGAGGCGCTGTGCAGCAAGATCATCGGCGATGCCCCGGATATTCCCGTGCCGGGACCAGAAGACCTTGTCGAAGCGGCATAACCAGAAAACGAAAACCCGGCTGCGGTGGTCGAGATCGCGCCGGGCAGGTACATGCAACGTAAGGAGGTGACCAAACGTGCACGGGGACAATTCTAATTCTGTGCCTCTGCCTGTGTCAATCTCGCTTGGGATCGCGAAAGCGCTTATCGTTCCAGCCCCATTGATCCCGGCAATTTTGATAAACTTGGATGCGGCCCAAGGACAGGGCATCGCCTGGACCGTGTTCGCGATCGGCAGCGTGCTTCTCGCGGCCATGGCCGTCGAGAATGTCCGGGAAGCAGGCTCCATGAGTGGAAAGACCACATGGTGCTTGATCGCCATGATGTTCCTTTCGTTGAACATCATGAACGCCCTGGGCAATAGCGCGGGGCATAGCGGCGACCTGCGCGACGGAAAAACGCAGCAACAGAAAACCGCACAGGAAACTGAAGCGCGGATCGGCCAGCTACAGCAAAGCCGCGCCGCGCAGGTGGAATTTGCTGGCGAGTCAACCGTGGCGGCTATCGACGGCGAAATCCAGGCCAGACAATCCCTGGACGCCAATCGGTGGCGAATGACGGACGGATGCACTCCGGACAGAATCTCCGCCGTCCGCAGCCGCGAATTCTGCGCGGACATCGCCAGGCTGAGGGCAAAAAAGGCCGCCGCGCTTAAGCGCGACGAGCTTGACACACAGATCGCGAGCCTGCGCGAGAAGAATACGGGCGTTGTGCCATCCACCACGGACCCGTATGCGGAATCCATCACCGGCTTCCTCGCCACTCTGGGCTACGTCGTTGACGGCAATGGCAAGAAGACCATCGCCGCGGCTCGGGACTGGGGTCGCGGTATTGGTGTAGAGATCATGGCCGCGGTTGGTCCGGCGGGACTGCTGTCCCTACTCTCCCGGCTCAGTGAACAGATCGAGCTTGCCGTGGTGTTCTGGCTATCCCGCGCCAGAAAGCAGGCGGACGAGGTACCGGAGCCCGGCACTGAAATTGCCGGCATTAAGAAAATCAAGAGGGGAAAATCTCAGAAAGGGCCTACTCTCGAAAAGATGTTGCAAGATATGCGGAAGCGACCGGATGACTTTACCGGCGTCAGCGTTCCTGACTTGGCCAAGGCTTACGGAATCTCGGTGTCAACGTTCAGGACATGGTATCGCGAGGCGCTTAACAACCGGGTGATCGTCGAGGCTAAAACCTCGGACGGAACGATGACGCTCCGAATCGGCAATGGCCGGCTTAGAGCCATCAAATAAGACGCCGCCCCTTTCGAAGGGGCGGTTTTTTTTGCCCATCGTCAAAATCTAAAGGAAATGTAAAAATGGCGAGAAGAAACCGGAACATAGCTCCCCTCTCACAAATCGGTCTTCACACACCCTGCACTTGGCGGGTAGCCGGCGATGGAACAATAATCGTTACCCCATGCGCACCCGCCGGCGGGCAGAAAGCAACGGAAGTCAGCCAGCAGATAACCGGAGTCAACCAGCGCGCAACAGCAGACAGTCTGCGCGCAGTTCGCGCACAGCCGGAGTCAGACAGCAGACGGGTGGCAGACAGCCCGCGCGCAACAACGGATGGGAGCGCACCGTTGCCCAAACGGCGGGGGTTCCCGGCGAATGTGACCCCTTTGTTCACGGATCGTTAGGAACGTGTAGGAATACGGTAAGTATAACAGTGCGTTAATTAGCTGTAACCTGCATATTAACCACCCGAACGCTACGCTCCGTCTGCAGAATTCGAGCCTTCGTTTCCGGCAAAGAAACGACCGGGTAGCTGTCCAGTAGTTGGCGATGCGCTGTCCGCGAACTGACTGGCCGATGGCGGGAGTTGTGCGGCGCTGGCGAATGGCCGTGCCAGTGCTGTCCGGCTCTGGACACCCATTGAACGAGGTTGTCCGCAAAAGCAAAAGGCCCGGCGGCGGCGAGCCGGCCGGGTCTTTCGTGTTTCTAAGTAGAGTTTTATGGCTACGCCAACGAAAGGCCAATGTCCGGCCGTTTCATGCATCTATAGCCAAACTCCGGTTTGTTCCGCCGCAGTGGGTCGGGAGCGGCCACGGTGGGCCATGATTCTCGCGGCAGCTTGACACCCAGGTGCAGAAGTTAATCAAAGGTTAGGGCGATGTTGATCCTTCCCCTCCCACTCGTATGCGTTTCCTCAAGCACGGGCATGAAAATCAGCCGCGGCTAAATGCACTAAACTATTCGGATGCTTGAAGCGATTGCTTTCCTCGCCGAGCCTTCGATTGGCAAATGCCGCCAACCCGTCGAAGAGATTGGCTCTATCTGCTGGAGACAGCGGGGAAGGGGCTGTTGCCTGAAAAGAAGAAACCAGCCAGGAGTTCAAGAACGTGGGATTCGCTTCGATATTTCCGTCCGCATGCGCAAAGGCCGACAGGAGTTCCTCAACTATCGGCTGTCCCTGATCATTCTGCCATCTCAACTTGAAAGCCGCTAATACGCCCTGTGGATGCGCCGCAGAACAGAGTGATGAGTAAACTCCATCAAATTTGGGGGACTTTGCTTCCTGAATCAGCTGCCTAAAGAAATCAGTTTCAAAGTCAAGAAGCACCACTTCTTTGAGTTGTGCCGTAAGTTGTCTATCCGTCGTCACGCGAACAACGGTGCGATTGGCGAACTCGACAAAAACGCCTCTTTTCCCTTCCGGAAGGCGGATCTGAAGTACGCGTCCACCGTATGATTCTTCCTCAACAGACGCACCGATATAAGGCAGCATGGATCGAACGAAGAGATTTACATGCTCCATGGTAAACCCTAGGGTGCCCCCTAAGGCATTGAGATCATAACCCGCAACGTGGGTGAAGAGTTCGTCCTGCAGCTCCTTCGCTCGGCGTGCGCGCGCAATGGCATCATCGATTTCCTTGCTAGTCCGTTCAATTTCCATGGAAGTAGCGGCTTGCAAAATGGAGGCAAAATCTAAATTATCAAGAATATCACCAATTATGTCAGACGCTAGCCTGCTATTATACTCAGGTCCGACTGGCGCCATATCTTGAACGATTTTGTCTACGCGAGTTAGCATCAAGTTTATAGCTGCGTTGTCGAATGTATCTTGCGCATGCAGATTGAAAACAACGACTGTTTCATGTTGGCCATATCGATATAGCCTCCCAATTCTTTGAATCAGGCGGGCTGGATTCCAAGGGAGGTCGTAATTCACCATTACGTGACAGGATTTGTGAAGGTTAAGTCCCTCTCCTCCAGCCTCAGTAGATATTAAAAATCTATCGGAACCTGCATTAAAAGCTTCTATATTCTTTATTTTTTCATCTAAAGACATAGAGCCGTTTATGAGCAAGACCTCACCGCCGTATCTTTGTTCGATGGCACTTTTAAGGTATGATTGGGTAGCTCTGTACTCCGTAAATATAAGCAAATTCATTTCTTTATTGACGGCCGAGTCAACAACTTGATCAAGGAATACGCGTAGTTTTTCGTCTTGCACCCGAACAATCTTGGCTGAAGCCAATAGCCTGTCAATCAAGTTTAGCTCCAGAGAGAAAAATTCTTCGGCCTTGCCGTGTACCGTTTCCGCAAGGTTGTCTTGATCATCTCCACCCTCGGACAGATCATCCAAACTTCCCTCGCCATCATTGTTGCCAGAGAAGCAAGTTTGCCCAACAAGGCGATCTCGTCGTAACTTCAACGCATGTTCGATCGATGCAATGCTGGAAGATGCCAATTTCCGGTACGTCGTCATTACGAACCCTATGGCGCGGCCAAGCGACCCTGCAGCAGCACCAGCGCCGTACCCCCGAATAAAGTAGTTCCTTAAAAGTTGGTTAAAATCGAGTGTCGCTTGGGAAGGAGCTACGGGGACGCGATGAACTTGCTGGCCCTTGAAGATGAATTCTCCTTCTGCATCGGTGACTTCGCTCTTCCGATTTCGAAGAATCATCTCCCCAACGATCTCCGGGTTTGCCTCAAGGGTCTGTATTTGTGCCCGTAAATCAGGGCGAACTAGTTCAAGTAACGCCATGAAGCGATCTGCGTATCCTTGATGAGGTGTCGCGCTAAGAAGAAGAAAAGCATCCGAGCGTGGCCGCAATTTTTCAGCCAACTTGTAGCGTTGCACTCTTTCTCCACTGGCATAACGAGTCAGTTTATGCCCTTCATCAAACACAACAACGTCCCAGGCTTCGGCGCGTTGCAAAATCTCTATATGGTTGTCTCGCTTCAGCACATCGATTGATGCTATGACGCAATCATGTAATTTCCAATGCTCGGGGCGATTGATATTAAAATCTCGTGCGTATATTTGGTAGTCCAGATCAAACTTAAATTTCAGCTCGTCCTGCCACTGTCGGGTTAAACCGGACGGAGAAACAATAAGAACACGCCTACCTTGCCCTTTCCGCTTCATTGCTGCAAGTAATAATCCAACCTCGATAGTTTTTCCTAAACCAACGTCGTCGGCTATTAACCAATTGTAATTTCCGGAACTTAGAATGCGATGCACCAATTGGATCTGATGCGGAAGAGGGTCGACATCGAGGCGATCCAGTGATCCGGTTAGATGGTTCCAGTTTTCTAGGGCGTGGGCTAACAATTTAAGCCGGAAACGCTCTGGATGATCTTCACCGTTTGTCTCGCCTCGAACATACCGCGTTCTCACGTCTTTCAGTCGGCGTAAGTTCTCATAAGGCAACCACACAGATTGGCCATCCTCATCAAGTTGAACAAGCACCTGCTCCTTGGATCCGAGTTCCCTTTTACCTACGACACGCCCCTGCCCAAGTGGCTTTCGCGTAGCCGAAACAGGTATGTCTTGTACCACCCAGTCATTTTGAAATCCCGATCTCAATACTTCTAGGGGAAGCCACTCGCGTTTGTCAGCCCATAAAACGTCGATCTCAACTTTTCCGCCCACCTTTCGGTGACCTTTGACTTGCCCGAGCTTGGGCTCATCTCGTTTTCTGACCCAACAACCATCTACAGGTATAAGCAATTCAATCAAGTTCACTTTGCGTCCCCTCCGTATCCCTCGGTTCCTCCGAATCCAGGTTTCGATTCCTGCATTCAATAATTCTAAGACGTTCTTCATAAGGGGTTATGATTCTAAAACCACCGTGGCGAGCAACTTCATCATTCGTGATAATTCTCCACCAGTTGAAGCGATCTGATACCTCAGACAAATCAGAAGCTTTCCGAAGCCGTCCAAAACCTCTACAAAGCAGCTGTGCTTCCGTAGTCTCCATTTTCTCATACAGATAAGAAGGAAAACTAAAAGACCCGCCACTTGCAGATGGTTGGCACATCCATTCTGCCAGCCAATCGTCGTCTATCATATCTTCCGGGCTATAGTCTGCGCGTGCCAAACAAATGCGGTGAGCCAGCCTCCAAGTTAGGGCAAAACTACCAAAGGGCAGGAATCGGAACTCTCCTCGACTGCGTGCAAGCCACCATTCAGATCGTTGAGCCCAAATGCGCTTCAGTTCAGCCATAGACTGAAGTGTCCAAAAGTCTAGGCCGCTGAGAGCAAGCACGTGTATTGCTCTGTAGGTCGCAGGGTGCGGAAATTCTTCGAAAATGTGAATGAGATATGGAAGCATAACGCCTCGGTTTCTCGGTGGCTGCAGTAAAGCATATACGGAGGCGGCTTTCGAGCGCGCACTCCCGCCATCTGCGTATTGTCCCGCTTCCGGTGTAATCCAGGGATTCTGGGTCGCCTCTTCATCGAACTCGAAAAGCTCTAGATCTGAAGTGAAGTCGTCCAGACTATCTGTTTCAACGATATCATCCTCAAAGAGGATAGTGCTGTCTTCAATCCAGCTCTCATCACGTTCGTGCTTTGATACAGAGGTGATTTCCTTTTCGAGGCTGTTGATAAGCTCTTCAGTATCCTCAAGTTCAAAAGCAGCGGGAGCAAGAAACTCGTCACTCAACGTATCGCTAAGTTCATTGATTTCGAAATCAGGTGAGGTCCAGAAATCGAAGGCAGTTTGCTTCGCGGCTTGATCGTTAGAATCCTGACGCCCGCGCGCCACTACGGAAACCGGGATGCCGACATCCCAAGGGTCTGAAATGGTGTCTTCTGGGGTTGGAACCGCAAAGTCGTCTGCAGACCAGTTCACAACCGCCGGGGCAATCGAGTCCGTGTCCTGGCTCTTCGTCTTGTCAACAGCCCGCCCAAAAAGGCTGCGAATGAGTGAGCGAAAGCCCCTGTTTTCCTTACCCTTGATGGCTACCATTTCTGAAAACCAAACGGATTGCGTTGCCGACGATAAATCATTTTCTACGCGTTCGACAATATTCCGTTAATAAACCATTTACTAGCCCGCATGAAGCGAAATCGCCCTGACCGAGCCCGGAGTTGATTAGCCGCTTTCCTACCAACCGCGGACGAACTCGTTCCAAGCGGGAATGTCTCGAATCGGCCTGTCACGTCGATCCGAGCTTAAGCCGAGCTGAGCGGCAGGCCAAATCGGCGCTTCGGGTCGTGAGCCGACCTGACCAATCTAAAATGCCGCTTAGGCTGTAATGCTCCCTCTAATGGGATCTGTTAGCGGACGACCTACAAGAATACAAGAATAGCGATGGCAGGCAACCTCGGGCCAGAAGTGGGTGTCCACTTCAAGATAGCAGAGGCGACCGCTTTCGCTACACGCCCAACCCGGCGACCGAGTCCCGCACTTTAGAGATAGGCTACAACTTCATTCATGGTCTTCTGAGCGTTGTCGAGGTAATCTTTCTTCACCTGTACCCGGTGACCATTGACGGTTTGCTTTCCGACCCGAACCTTCGAGAATGGAAGGCCTTTAGCGTAGGCCACGACACCCGTGGTGCCGAAGTCGCGGATATCGACAAAGCCGTCTTTGACGGTCGAAAAGGTGAATATATCAGGGTTCGATTTGAGTAGTTTTTTTACGTCTCGCTCGATGGCAGTTAGGACAGCCGCGTAGGCGGAGGCGGCGCCCATGTACTGGGTCAACCGGTTCTTCAGGATGAGATGGACCTTCGGCAGGCCTCGCCCAGCAGCCTTGAGCTTCGTGGCGAAAGCAAAGGCAAGGTAAATATCTGACGGCAGCTTGAGGCCGTAGACCAGAGAGAACGCATTCTGAATGGCGCGGCGAGACGAGTCGTCAGCCATGACCGGGAGCACCAGCAAGTTCGACGCCGCTAGAGCGATCTGCGTGTAAAGCGAGAAGCTAGGGTTGCAGTCGAAGAAGACGGCGTCGTACCGATCCTCAATTGGTGCGATGAAATCGCGCAACCAGTCGACCACAGCAATCCACGGATTGGAGCCAGGGATTTGATTGTTCGCTAGCGTATTCACGGCGTTAGACTGAAGTTCCAGCAGGGGGTCACCGCAGACGAGGTCAATGTTGTCTGGGATGGTTGAGTTCAGCTCCCGCGGATGGGTGATGAAATCGTCAGCGTTAAAGGGCGGAACCGTATACGGCGAGGGAAGACGCAGTTGGAAGTATCCGCCGATACTGCACCGAGGCACCAAACCTTGCCTCGCTAGAAGCTTGTCGCTGCCCTTGTTGTTCAGGCCCCCGAGCAGCAATTCCGAAAGATTGGCTTGGGGGCAGACGTCGACCGCCAAAATCCGTTCGTCGGGATGCTTCTCAGCGTAGAGTGTAAGCGCCTGAAAAGCGATGCTGGTCTTACCCGTACCGCCTTTGTTGTTCCAAAAAGCGTACTTTTTGTCCATTATCATGTCTCCACTCGACGCTGTCACGTCCATTTCGGACATAGTTATGTCCAGCATCGCTTTTGTCAAGGCCAAGGTGAGAAAGAACCTCTCGCTGACTCACGGCGAAGAGCGACTGGAGAGGAGCCCGCATTGGATCAAGGGCACTTCAAGTGCCGACTGCGCTGCCCTTTCCGGTTTGAGATCTAAAACCGGGAGTTGCTTGGGTGTGTGGCCTTTGAAATCGCCGGGGCCGCTTTCGGCCTGTCGCTTTCATGCGGCAGAATGGCGCAGCAGCGCCGGCGCACCGTTTGTCATGAAGGCCGGAACGGTCTCAACCGCCACCCGGCCGGTCATCTGTTAGCGAACCCATGCGCCTCTGCTTAGTGAAGAAGCAAAGCCGGGTCAGGCTCTGGTGCTAGGCACTCCGGAGAGCTTTCTCCATTCATCAAGAGCAACAACCCTATCCCGGATCTCCGCGAGGATTTTGGTCTGCTCCTTCACGAAGTCTTCTGTCCGGTCCATCCGGCGTTCGAGGTCTCGAAGCCCCTCCGTCGCGTTCTCAAGGCGCACGACGCGGCGTTCCAGATCGTTCTGCTTCTGGCGGGATATTCCCCAAGCGATACCAATCCCAGAGACGGTTATGACACAAGTCAGGAGCAGGGATATCCAATGCCATTCCATGGAGCAGCCTCTTACCGCCTGGTTCTGCGCCGGGCGGGTTTCGGGCACCGGAGTGCCAGCTTCTGTTTGGCAAGTGCTTGTTCGAGGTTCTTGGCCGCTATGACGCGTTCCTCGGCGCGCGCCTGTGCGGCACCATGATGATGGAGATACAGGCCACCGAAAGCGAGCGCCACCACGAACAGTCCGCCACGCCCCTCGGGACTCTTCGCTAGCGCCAGGATTATTTCGGCAACCGCCTGCGCAAGAGTGCCAACCGCACCTCCCACACCGGTAATGAGCGGGGCCAGCCAGCCCAGTGTGGCGGCCCCTAGAAACTTGCCGGCGAACCCGGCAATCCAGGAGAGCAATGAGGGCATCACTGCCCTCCATCGGCCGGCTTATTGCCGGAAAGATTCAGGAGCGCCATGATCTTGGGTTTATAGGCCGCATAGAGCCTGTAGCCATGATAGACTATGGCGGCGGTGCCGATGAGCGCGAGAGTATTGACGATCATTGCGGGTCTCCTTGGTAAGTGAAGGTCTGGTAGGCTTCGACATGCTTCTTGCGGATGAAGCGGAGGAGCGCGATCAGTCCAAGAATGACGCCAGCAATCAGCAGCCAGCGGTTCGAACTGAGCCAGGACATCATGCCCATGGCGGGCTCGGCGATTGCGCGCATCCCATTGAGGCTGTCCATGACGCTATCGCTCTGAAGCGCCTGCGCGGCGGCGCTGGCGCCGAACAGCCAGGCCAGAATGCGCTGAAACAGATTCATGTGGGCGATTTGCTTATCGCCGGCAGCTTCGAGGTCACGGCCGGTGGTTCCGGTGCGTTTCGGCAGCATCGGCTGCGCGCTGGCCAGCACGGCGTCGTAGCTGGGCTCCCATATCCCCGGTTCGCCCTCAAGATCGTTGTCATGCTGGAACAGGACAACGGCGCGGTGGGTTTGCTCGCCGAAGATCCCATCAACGTATCCGGCCGGATAACCCAGCGCGCGCAACCGTTCTTGCAGCCTGCGCACCGCATCTCCTCTCATACCGGCGTGCAGAGTTGTGTCGAGAGGCTGTTCCGGAGCCGCATTGCCCGCCATGAGGTGCGCCTCGTTCCGGATACCGGCGACCCTGCGCCTCCAGCCGGTGCCGAAGACCCTCCAGAGGCGGCCAAGCCTCTGTAGAAAGGCGAGCCTGGCATCGCAGAAGGAATCGATGTCAGCCGCCTCCCCCTGCCACATCCTCGCCCGGGTGACGCCGCTGTTCACGGCGGCATCGAAGACGCTAAGATCCATACCGGCCGGAAGCGAATCGCACTTCACCGCATCCCAATATTCTCTGCGGTAGATGGCCTGAAGTTCGTCTTCCCCGATCTGCCTGACCGGACGCGGCTGTTTCCCCTGTTTCCTGCGCCAGGCGTCGTATTCGCGCTGGATGACGCCGCGCATGGTCGGCCCGCCCGGATCGTCGGGGTGATTGGAATAGCCGCCCTCCCATTTCAGGGTGACAGCAAGGCAGCGTTCGAAATTGCCGGATGCCATATTGGTTCTCCAGATTGGTTGACAGATAAAGGGAAGAGGCGGCGATGCCGCGCAAAGGCGGGTGCACACGGTTCCATGGGGGACGGTGCCGCAGCCGCTTCGGATTTCTTTCAGTGCCGGGGATGTCTACTGTGGTTGTGCGGGCGCATAAGGTGCCGGTTCCGCGCGCCGGTACTTGTGATGGCGGGCACCAACGGGCGGCCGTTCCGAACCGAGCGAGGCCTCCCAGTTCTCGATCAGCATCTTTTTGATGTCAGGCCAGGACGCCTTGACGCCTTCCCAATCCCGGACATGGGCCGCGCGCAGCCTTCGCAGATACTCGTCGTAGACCTGCTCGCTGGAGGCCTTGAGGGTGTCGAGCAGGAGCCCTGCATTGATCTCCTTGCTGGAGGCAAACTTGCCTTCTTTTTCGAAGACGAGAGTGTTGTGAGCCTCGGCGACGGCGATCTGCTGCAGGAGATCGCGGACTTCGTCGGACTTCGATGGACTCAGCGCGATTCGCTCAGTCCGGAGGCTGACTGTGGTGTCCTGCAGGTCGCCCATAATGACCTGCCTTTGCATCCGTGCGATGATCCGGTTCACGGCAAGCGCACGTACCCATGGATTGTTGCGCCGGTGCCATGACGCCGACGAGTTCTCAGCCAGCGCGTAGGCCCGGTCTCCCTCCGGCAGTTCGGCGAGGCGGCTGTTGGCAACCGCCTCGCCGTTGACCTCAAGATCGTGCTTGTAGGTTTTCGCCGCGCGCGCCAATCCCTCCGTGGCCCGGCCCGCCTTCCGCCAGAACGCTTCGAGGGAGCCGGATTTCCGGAAGGGGTCGAACAGAAACTGGTCTATGGCGCCTCCGATCAGAGGCATATCCGTCAATTTCTGCGATGTTGCTCCCCCTGGCCGGAGCTGATTACTTGCATTCTGTATATCCTCGCCCCAGGGGCCAAGACCGTTCCGGAGCATGTAATCGACCAGGTAGGGAGACAGTTCCACCCTCCTCCTGAAAACGCCCTCTCCCGTCTTCTCAACGATGCCCTTGAGCCACGGGTTCTCATTGACGCCGCGAGAAACCGCGATTGCGATCATGGATGAATAGGCGCCGAACTGCTCCTCTGGCGGAAGAGTCTTCATCCACTCCGGCACAATGGCTCTTCTTGTTAGAGAATCGTAATTTGCTTTGATGTCGCCGTAGAGCTTGAAGAACTGCGGGTCCAGGAAAGACGGCGGCAACTGCTCCCAAAGCTGCGCTGTGACGCGTTCCGCAAAGTCCGGATCGCCGTGGAAATCGCGCTCGATCGCGGCCTCAGCCATGGCGCCAGGCAATCCGAACTGGAACGCCCGCGGCCATTTCAGCCACTGCCCCCCGAGTTTCACGGTTATCCAGCGGTCCTTTACGGCGTGCTTGACATCCTGGTACTCCTGATCCTCCCGGTAAATGGCCGCGATCAATCCCGCAAAAAATACGGAAACCAGCATACTGAACCAAAGCATGGCCGAAGCTGGAACAGCCGCCCGCTCCTCGGCGGAAAGCGGCATGTCAAAAGCGTGGCGCCCAAAAGGAAGAAGCATCTTATGGACAGTCTCCGAACGGGCTGCCAGGGCGGTCAAAAGCGCCGGTGTGCCCAGAAGGGCAGCGACCGCTGGATAGGCCACGCCGGTGGAGGCAAGCGTTGCACCCGCGGCGGCGGCCGAAGCGACACCCATTTTAACGGGACTGATGGCGTACCCTCTATCGGATCGCGCGGCGGCTCTACGCCACGCGGATTCTACGTGGGCTATGTGCGCCCGCATAAACGGAACCAGCCAGCCGATCAGCGTCATTCTGGACCCGTACCGCTCCAGATCGCAGATGTCGCGGGCCGTAATGGCGGCAGCCAGTTCGGCCTGATAGGGCGTCATTTCCGGATTGTTCCTGAGTGCGGCATTATAGGCGTGGGCAAAGGTGCCAACGCGTGTTGTGCGTTCGACAAAATCGGCGACATGCGCCATCGTCTCCAGGAAATGACTGGGGCCACGATGCAGGCTGGCGCCTGCCAGCGCACCCGTTAGCAAAGCGCTAGGAGACACCATTGCCGCGACACCCGCTGCCGCAATCGTACCCGCCTTCGCGCCGGCCAGCGCACCGAATCCAGTTCCAACGCCCACCGTCAACCCCGCGGAGATCCCGGCGCCAATTGCCGCTCCGGCGGCCATGGCAGGAGCAAGCGTTTTCGGATTGAGCGTGATCCCCTGTTTTCTCAGCGCCTGGATTTCCGCGCGTTCGTTGGACTTGGCGAGTCTGGCGACATTGACGCCGGCGGAAATGCCCCCGGTTTCGAGGTAAGCCCTGTTGAGATCCGTATCCTTCAGCAAATGGTAGAGGCCGAAACCCTGGTTCACGAAGGGCCATGTCCTCGGGGCGTGCCAGCCCCCCGACTGATGGAAGGCGGCATGAATGGTACGGGCGGCGTGACGCACGAAAAAACCAGGCGACCCCCAGACCAGTCCGGTTATTGCCATTGCCGGCTTCCGCAGCATGTCGATATACAGATCCGACATCTCACGCCCCATCGCGGTCATTGCCCGATAGGTCGCCGCCGCCCATTCCTTCTCGTTCAGCCTGGCTTGAAAACGCTCTCCATTTTCATAGAAGTGGAGCGTCAATGCGCCGGCTGGGCCGGGCCTGTCGGGATGGTATTCGATCAAATAGTGGCGATCATTGAAATCGGCCTCAATCCGTTGTGCCATGGAATGAGCGTCGAGCGGATCGTAACCGGCGTCCAGGAACGCCTGTTTTAGGACATCGAACGCATCCGCGCCTTCCGCGGTCTTGCGCTTCCCGGCCCGCTCGACGATTGCGCCGCCGCCTGGAACTTGCTCCGCGAAATCCACGAGAGCCCGCACCATATCATTGTGCAAAGTCGCGGAAGCCCGGTGATAGGCTTGTTCGACGATGGTGCGCAGCGGACTTATGGAATCCCGTTCCGAGCCAAGAAAGGCCTTGTCGGGTTTGAACCTCGCCTGTACCGGTTTCCCGAAAATCCCGGCAGCGGCCTTCAACGCACCTCCGCGATCCGAAATATCCCGCTGAATCGGCACATAGAAATGTTTCCGGGTTTCACTGTAATCGAATTGTTCCTTGCTTAGCCGTCCGGCCTGGAAATCGTGTATCCTGCTTTGCCACAGAAAATCGTAGACCATCTCAGCCGCGGCAGGCAGGCGCGGATTGCGGTTCAGCAGATCCTGAACGATTCCCTCATGCTCGGCGCGGCTTCGTCTGTCCGGCTTCCGCAACGCGCCGTGCCCAGCCTTCCTAGCGGTCTTGAGTTCCTGTTTTGCAGCCGCTGCGTCCGTCTGGCGCGCCTTGATCTCTGTTTCGTGCGCTTCCACGGCGGCTTCCAGTGCGCCGATTTGCATCCGCAGCGCCGCCGCCTTTCCGGTATGAGTCTCCAGTTCCAGTCCGGCCGCCCTGACTTCCTTGCGGAGGGTGCGAATCCGCTGTGCGGAATCGGTGCGCTGCCTTACCGTGAAGTGCCCTGCGGCCTCGAAGATGAATTGCAGTTCGTTGAGTTCCGCCTGGATGTCCTGCTTGCGCTCGTCCAGCACCTGCATGCGCGAATCCGCCTCACGGATCTGCGCCTGGAAGGTCCGGAGGCGCTGTTGCGATCTTGCCCTCGCGATCTGATCCAGGCCGGCCCCCTGCAGGAAGCCAGCCTCGTCCTCCTCGGACTTCATGGCGCGCTCGTAGGCGGTGCGCTCCCGCTCGTAAAGAGCATCGGCCCGGATCAACGCATCGCGCCTGCGATCCATCCTCGCCTTGACCGCGGCCTCCTCGGTGATATCCCCGCCGGCATATGCCGCGTACTGAACTTCATCCTCCTCGGCGCGCAGCGCCTTGCCATAGCGGCGCTCCGCGATCCGGCGCGCGGTTTCCGCGCGGATCAGCGCATCCTGACGGCGCTGCAATTTCGCGCGGTCCTTGCGTAAACCTTCACGTACTAGTGAAACCTGTTCTTTCGCCTCCGCGATCTGGTCATTGAGCGCGGCGACTTTTCCCATTTTCGCTTCATAGACCTTCCACTCCTCAATGAAGCGGCGGGAAAGCAGGTACTGATCCAACTGGTCCCTGGCGGTTTCGTCGGTCTCCCAGTGCGAACGTCCGGAGGCCTCCTTGATCGCGCCGTAAAGACTCGCCGACCGATGGCCCCGCATCGTCCTGATTTCCGTGGGCTCGCCGGCTCCAGTAGCGTAGGTTTGCGCCTCCGCCAAGGTTGGCAGGGTTTGCAGGAGACGGCCGCCAGTCTTTGAGAAGACCTGAAAACCGGCGTCGGCGCGGCGATAATTCGGCATCCCGTTCTTGATCCATCCCTGGGCTTGCCTGTAGGCGCCCGGCAGCAGCCGGAACAGCTTGTAAGGATTTTGTTCCACCGTTAGCGAGAGCGGCTTTCCGTCCGCGCCTTTTATTCCGGCGGCGTCTGCGCGGCGCAATAGTTCACGGACCATGACGTAGATTGGATGTCCGCGATCCAGGACGGTCTGATAGAGCGTATCCATCCAACCTTGAACCGTGCCGGCCTCACCGATGGAACTAAGAACTTCCTTCGTGGTCTTCGGAGTGAACGGCCTGCTGGCGGCCTTCATATCGGCAATGGCCTGATCCACGGAGGCCGCCCTGAGATAATCTGAATAGTCCTGCGAAACTTGCACAAGCTGCGCCTTTTCGAGACGCTGCAACATCGCTGGGTCGTGGCCGTCCAGAAAATCCTCGAAGGCGCCGTAGAATTCTGGAGCCAAGACCCGGACACGTTCTGGATCGGTCAGGTATCCCCGGAAAAATTCGTTGAAGCCCTGGGAAATCGTCTCCAGCGGGGTTGCTGGCTCAATATCCCGTCCGGTGGCGGCCTTACTAAACGCGGTATCGATTGCAGCCGCGGCGGCGAGATCCTCCAATTCGGCAGCATGTCCGGCTTCAAGATCCGCAAAGGAATCGCCGTAAATGCTCTCGATGTGTTTGGCGCCGGAATCCACAATGGCCTGGAAATCAGTATAGGCCCGATACCTGGCGACACCAGCCCGCTTATCGTATAGCGAACGTGTACCTTCCGGAGGCGCGAAGTGGCGGGTCTTCTTCGAACCGGCGCCCCGGATCGAGAAACGGTAAAGCCCTTGAGTAGCTGTGATCCCAAGGGCTTTTTTGAGGTCTTCAATGATCTCCGCCAGCGGCTTGATGTCAGGCGGCTCCGGGGGGGTGCGGCTGAACAATGCGAACTGATTGGCTGTGCCGGCAGTGCCCGCTATACCGGCGGCCGGAGTCTCAGCCTGGACACGAACCTGCTCCGGCAGGGAACCGTAGGCTTCACTGACTTCGCGGTGGAACCCGGCGGCGCGGGCGGTTTCCTCCGCGCCGCCTAGCTTCGGGAGCTGGTGCTCATAATAGGCCTTCCTCGCTAGAAGCTCTTCCGGCCCCAGGAAGGCGCCCGGTTCCGAGGCGAGTTCGCGGTAGTGGGCGACCGCCCCCGGATCGCGTTTCAACCAGAGCCGGCGGGCGTCACGCGTCAATACCTGCGAGGGGACTATTTCACCGCCAGTATCCCGCTCCACGGCATCATAGAGTCTCTGCCCATGGCCGCGTCCGCGCACCCATTTCACCCTCAGTTCGCCTGGCGCGGTCTCCTCGGCGTGCAATTCGGCGAGCGGCTTCCCAAGCTTCTTGATATCCTGGCCTGGCGCTAGCTCCGGGCTTCCTCCGGGATAGAGATAGTAGCTGCTGCTGCGGACTCCGCGGCGCTTTCCGTGCTCGATGGCGTATCCTCTGTATCCTGGGACGCGTAGCGGGCGCGGGCCTTGTGCAGTTTCGCTGAGGATGCCGCCAGATCCGCGAGGTGCAACAGCCCCTCCTTGTCCAAACTCTCCTCCGGTAGCTGGCCCGCCCGCGTCTTCAGTTCCTCCGCGAAGTCCCTCATTTGAGCGTGGCCCGGTGCTGGCATTCTGTCCTCCTGTCCCGTAGGTTTCGCGGGCGCCGCCGCGTCCTCTCAAATTCTTGCGGACCTGCTCGCCGGAGAAGACGCTTTCGAAGACATCATGGTAGGTCCGGAACCCCAGCCCGCGCAGCGCGTTTCGGATCGCTTGCAGGAAACGGACGATACGCTCGAAGATGGCGTCGATCCTGGAACCATAAGAGGTCCGTCCGGTAGCCCATTCCTCGGCGAGGTGTTCCACACGTTCCCGGTCCAGGCCCTCCTCGACCCAGGCGGCTGCTTCATCCCCTTCCAGGCCGAGCGCGGCGGCCTGCTGCTCCAACAGGCCGCGATAGGCCTCTACAGCGGAAACATTACCGCTGGGCAGCGGCACAAAGCGATTTTCAAGGGCGCCCACTTTATGGGCGCGCTCCACCAGCAGCCGCCACTCTTCCCCGTTGAAGAAGCCCAATCCCTTCAGGAGGCCTACGGTTTCATGCCGGCCGTTCGCGAGCGCCTGCTCCGGTCCGCTGGACATGGCGACATGAATAATACCCAGGCCCGGATTGGCGTAACCGCGGATTTGCTGATATGGACCGGCGGGAGGTTCGGTGCTGACCTGGTTTGTATTGAGATCGCGGAACAGCCTGTCTGAGACACGGACTTCGGTATCCGGGGGCAACCATCCTTTGATAGCGGCTGCGATGGCCGCCGCGGCATCTCCAGCTTTTTCCTGGAATGCGGGTGTCAGCGAGGCGATCTGGCCGGAACGCGGCGTGCCTGAGGGGGCGCTACGCACGGTCTGCAATTCGTCGGAGATACTTTGCGTTTCCCATGGCGGGATCTCGCGCCGTCTCGCCACCGGCATCGTTAGCCGCTTCTCGACATTACGGGCTTCTACCTCGCCGGCTGTGAGGTAGTAAAGCACTTTACTTACGTAATCGTCGCTAAGCTTTTCCAGAGGCTCTCCTGTCTCTAGTAAACGCGCACGCTGCGCCTCGATTTGTTCCGGACTGAAATCCACTGCCGAGGACCCAACGGCGAAGCCTTCCTGCATTTGCACGATATGTTGAGTTTCGTGAGCAACAGCCTTTCTTGCCTTCGAGACGTTTGGAGAAAACGTCATGAAGCGGGAACCTTTTGCGGCACCAGCTTGCTCGTATGCGGGATGGACGCCTACCCGCTGCTCTGTAACGAAGTCTTTTCCATAGATTTCCTCAAGATGAGGATAGGAGGCCATTGCGTTAGGTTCTACGCCACTCTTTTCAGCGGCCTCCTTTGGTGTCTTCGGCAATACCACGGAAATCCGGTCCTTGGTTTCGATACGCCACAAACCGTCAATGCCGCGGAAGACGCCGATCAGATCCGGATCGCGCTGCTTCAGAAAGTGCGTTGTGAAGAACCAGATCTCGTCGCGGCTAGCACCTTCCGATTCCAGTTTCTCCGCGAAATCCAGTGCTTCCCGCGCCACTGGCTTGCCGGCGAGTTCGAGGTTTGCGGCCCCCTTTTCGCCGATGAAGGCAAAGACCGGCTGCCCCTGCTGCCACGCCTTGAATTGTAGCCGCGCCGCCGCTCCCTGGAGCCCTTCCTTCGTCCACGGCAGGAACGGTGTTAGCGATACCTCGCGCTTGGCCTCATCCACAAGCCATGGCGCGGCGTAGATCGGCACCTCCTCGAACTCTTCGCCTCTCCTGCGGCCGTAAAGATGGAGATGCCGCACGATGGAGCGCATATCCTTTTCGTAGAATGCCGCTCCTGCTTTCGCGGCCTTCCGCTCGGATGGCAGCGCTGCGGCGCCCTCCCGGTAGCGGCGGGCTAAAGCATCAAAAGTTACCCGCTGTCCGAGGCGCCCGCCCGTTAGGCCATAGTACGCCTCGGTCAGGACGGATGGCCTGATAAGATATGAAGTAAGCTTCTGAAGATATCCCTGCCCTTCCTGACTCAGCAGCGGCGAGTTCTTCACCCTGTCGAGAGCTGGCAAGAGTTCCGCCACGGTCTTTGCCTTGGCAACCGCCTCAAGCAAGGAAGGGGTCTCGTCAGCAAGCTGCTGGCGGCGCTGGGCTTTGGTGAGACCGGGTTGAGAGGCTGTCAGCGCAAACGAATGTTGAGACTGCGCCAGCACATCCTCGCGCTCCCCGGTAGTAACTGGCTTGCCGTCCTTGGCGGTGATCTTCACCTTGCCGTGGTCGAAGATGACGTAGTTGCGGGTGCCTTCACCCGCCGCGCGGGAATCCCGGTCGAGATAACGCGTTCCGGAAACGCTTGCATCCAGCAGCGCTTTGGATGCCGCTTTGGCGCTTCCAAGCTTCAGTTCCAGTTCATCATAAGCCTCGGCGCCGGTCTGCTCCATCCGGTCCCGCAGATACTGCGCCTGCGCGCGCCCGGATTCGCCCTGCTTCTCCAATGCTTGTAAATCCGTCTTCGGCAGGACGCCAAGTTTGCTAAGAGCCGCCCGGACCTTTCCGCTTTGCTCTATAAGCGGCTTATCCCAATCAAGAAGGTCATCGGACTCGACATCGAGGGAGACGGTGTAAAGGCGGCCATCGGGCAGCTTCAGGTACTCGTCGCCAGTGCTTGTCCAGGCTGCGATCTTCTTGTGGACGTTGCGGTAGGTTTCCGCGACTGCCTGGGCTTCGGCAAAATAGAGCCCGTGCCCGAATGTCTGCGCTCCCTCGCCGGTCCCAATCTTGGCGGCATCGAATCGCCCGAAATCGTGCGGCGAGCCATGGTAGGCAGTGAGGGCAAACTGATTGTCAGCCTCCGCGAGCTGATACCGCAGCACCTCCTCCTGAAACTCTGAATCGATTCGCGCCACCTCGCGGCGGTGATAGGCGTCCGCCTCTTGAGGCGTCATTTCATCCTGCCCCGCACGCCAGCGATCAAGTGCCGCCGCTTCGCGGTCCCGGCGCCGGATGGCCTCCGCAACGGGGTGGCGCGGCCCGGTCATCGCGAATTGTGTCTCTCCAACACCGCGGTGCCGCGCCGTGATGGTCGCGAGCGCCTGCTCCTTGGCCGCATTTTCGCCCACGGCCCGGCCGGAGAGACGGGCCAAATCAATGAAGTCCTGTTTCTGAAGATCCGGATCGGCGCGGATCTCGTCCATCACCGCATCAAATGCGGGGCCGCCCCTGGATTGCTCGATTCTGGCTGCATAGCTGGCGACGGCATCGGAAGGGAGATAGCCGTGGGCCTCCTGGAAGGTGCTGAGGCTGTCGTTGACACGGGTTTCCGCACCCTTCGTGGGTTCCTGTTCCCGCACCGGCTGCTGCTCCGCCGCTGTTTGTGGCGCCGGTGCCCGCCCCTCCAGATCCTGGAGCCGTCTTAGCATCCGCTCCATTTCGGCCTGCCTTGGGAAGGGGGAGCCCTTGGCTTGCTTCTCCAAGCGCGGCTTGTCTTGCTCCTCCTTCGCCAGTTCGGCCTTGTAGCGTTCCAGGACGCCGGGAACATCGCGAAGGATGTTCTCGTAGCGCTTCACCAGCCCAACAGGATCGGTTTCGTCCGTCAGCAGCATCCAGCCATTGGGCGGCCCATAAAGCAATTCGCCTTCCAGCATCGGCCGGATCTGCGGGCCGTCTTCACCGCGCCGGTAGTCGAGCAGCATGGTGAGCCCGGAAATGGAGCCAACGGCATTCTCCTCGGGCTCGCCGCCCCAGAACCGGTTCGCCACGGGCCGGATTCCGGCAAGGAGCCGCATCCCAGCCGCCTTGCGCTCTTCGATGACGCCGCCTTGCTTGAGCGTCACCTTGAAGTTGGCGCCGCTGGTATCCGTAACCTTGGCGGCATCCTTTTCCACTTTGGCAATGGCCCCGGCCAGCCGTTCCCGGTTAGCGGCATTTGTCTTCAAGAGCCGCGCCGCCTCGATTGCGGAACGGGCATGGATACGGCGGGCCACCTCAAGATTTTGCAGTTCCCGCTTCAGTTCCTCCGCTTCCAGAACCGAAGGATCTCCAGAGGCGACGGCCTTCATCTGCGCCGCTTCCGGCAGCGGGTCGTCGATATCCTCGGCGCGCCTCAACCCACGGGCGCCAGCCCAGATCTGGGCAATGAATTTCGATTTCCGTTCCAGGATTTGCCACAGCAGGGCGTCGAGCGATTTCAATGTGACGTAACGGTAGACCTCGACTTCCTTGTTCTCGTTGCCCTGCCGGAGGATGCGGCCATCGCCCTGTTCGAGATCGGCCGGGCGCAGCGGAACGGTGAGGTCATGCTTGGCAATCAGCTTGGTCTGGACGTTGGTGCCGACGCCCATCTTGGGTGTGGTGCCGACAAGGATGCGAACCTTGCCTTCGCGGACGGCCTGGAAGAGTTCCGCTTTCTTGATGTCGTTGCCAGCGTCGTGAATGAAGGCGATCTGGTTCCTCGGAATGCCCGCGGCAACAAGGCGGTCCCGGAGATCGCCGTAGAGATTGAAGCCGGTGTCTGCGAACATGCCAGCATCGGGCGCGATCTCGCCGCCGGGTTCTCCTTCATCCTCGATGGCGGCCCCAGCACCTTCGCGGATTTTACGAAGTGCCGCCTCGGTTTCATCCCCGGCCGGTTCGCCCCCGAGGATCGCCTTGCCTGCCTTTCCCTTCCCGCCCGGCACCCCCATGTCGAGAAACACGATCTGTGCCAGGGCCGGGTTCTCGCCCTCCTTCCAGACCCGGTAGATCTCTTTCACGGCGCGCGCGATCTTGCCGTTTTCATTGAAGGGTTGCCCGCTATCGAGGAGGCGGCCATCGGTGGCAAGCTTCTTGCCCTCGGTGAAGACCTTGAGCATGTTGTCCACGCTCTTATCCTTCACGGACCGCATGTTTTCGGCGCGCAGGATCAAGTCCTGCATATAACGCTCCTCATACGCGGAGAGTTCGGCTTCGATGATCTTGACGGCGCCATTCTTGAGCTTTGGCCGCGGCAGCTTCAGCGACTCCGCGGTTTGGGTATCCGCGATACGGCTGTAGATCGCGATCAGCTCCGGGATGTTCACGAAGCTGGAAAAACCAGTAACCTCTTTCAGTGAACGGCCATCGGCGCCGCGCTCCAGCTTCGTTGTGATCTCGCCGAAGGTTTTCGCCCAGGCGTCGAAGTTTTCGATACCGTACAGCTTCAGATCGCCCAATTGCAGGTAGCGCTGAATGGTGAACAGTTCCGCCATCGTGTTCGAGATCGGCGTCCCCGTCGCGAACACCGCGGCGCGGCCAGGCTTCGACTTCTCAAGCTGGCGGATCTTGAGATAGAGGTCCATCGCACGCTGCGATCCCGCCGGATCGACACCTTTGATGGCCCCCAGCCTGGTATTGAAGGCGAGCCGTTTGAAGAGGTGGCTTTCGTCGACAAAGAGATGATCGGCGCCAAGCTCTTCGAAGGTGGTTCCGATATCCTTGCCTTCCGCCTTGATAAGCGCTTCGAGCCGCCCCTCGGCGGACTTTTTCATGGCTTCGAGCTGCTTCACCGTTGGGGAACGTTTGCCCTCGGTGGCCTTGTAGTCCTCGATCCATTGTTCCAATTCGGCGAGTTCGGCTTGGATGTGCTCCTTGTAGACCTCTGGTCTCAGTCCGATGCGCCCGAAGGCGGAATGGGTGATGATGATGCCGTCCCAACGATCCGAGGCGACACGCGCGGCGAACTCCTTGCGTTTCGCCGCCGCCATCGAATCCTTGTCGGCGACAAGGATTTTTGCGTTCGGATAGGCTTGCAGGAATTCCCTGCTAAATTGCTCCAGCATGTGGTTCGGAACCACATACATCGGCCGCTGGATCATCCCGAGCCGCTTCATCTCCATACCAGCGGCAATCATGGTGAAGGTCTTGCCGGAGCCGACCGTATGGGCCAGCAGCGTGTTGCCGTAGCGGATGATGCGCCAGATCGCGTTTTTCTGGTGTGCCCTCAGTTCGAAGGGCACCATCTCGCCGGCGCTGTTCCGGATGACCTGGGCCATGCCGGGGAAGGTGAGGTGGGAGCCATCGGTATTGACGGGCACCAGCCGGTTCATGGCTTGGTTGTAGAGCGCGGCGAGGCGTTCGGTGCGATCCGGGTCTTGCCAGATCCAGCCCTGTGCCCCGGTATCGAAATTGCCGGTGAAAGCCTCGCGCAGCGCCTTCGCCTTGACCGCGGCCTCCTTGCTTGCGGTCTCGTTGAAAACCGTTTTGCCACCCTCGATCTTGTCGTAGATCCGGATCGGCGTCGAATTCAAGGCCGCGAGCACGATATCGGCAACCGTCATCCGTGGCGTTGCATAGAGCGCATAAGCCGATTGCGGGAACCGGGGCTCGGCGGCAAAACTCCAGGTTTTTGTTGCCGGGTTCAGCGACAGCCTAACGCCGGTCCCGCCGAGATGATCGGTCAGGAAGGCTTCGTAATCGCCGATGGGCACCCAGGGCGCCCCGAATGGAGCGGTGATTTCTTCCGGCGGGATCGGTGCGGGCTGCACCGTCTCCAGGGCGCGGACGTTGCGATTATAGCGGGGATCGGTCGCGGCTGCGGCGCGGGCGGCGGCGAGTTTCTCGACGACATCGCCGGAGAGGTAGTCGTCGCGGGTCTCCCAGATGTCTCCCTTGGGGTTGAGATAGATGGAGCCGCCCAGGGCATGGATGGCCTCATCCTCGCTCAGTTTGAGACTGCGCGCGATGGAGGGGATATCGATGCGGCCGTGCTCGTTGAGGGATACCGCGAGAGCATCGGCGGGTCCGGCGATCTCTGGCCGGACATACGGCTTCAGGATATCGGAGGTAAAGATCGCGGTCTTTGACGCCGTATTCGTTTCCGGATCGTAGTCCTCCAGGGCGAGCAGTTTGTAGGCGTCGGGGTCGTCGCTAAAGAGCGAGAAGTTCGGCTTCCGGCGGGTGATAATGGGATTGCCGGACTTGTCGAGCCGGGACGATACGGAACGGTTCTCCTGCGAGATCGGGCCGTATTTCTCAACGAAGGCGTCGTAGGCGCCGTTGAGGGCCTCGCGAAGTTCGGCGCGGCCCTTCAGGTCGCCACGGACCTGCTTGTCCATCAATTCGTTGACGGCATCCCGGATGGAGAGAAGACTGGCGATCTTCTGCTGGTCCTTGAGAGACAGCGCCTGCTCTTCACCGACGCCCTGGATCTTGCGGTAGAGCTTCTTTCCCTTTCTGTAGTAGCCGCCTTCCTTGACCGCCTTGGCGCCTGACGTTTCGCCCGTCCCGGTCTTCTCGAAGGGTTTCAGTTCGCCGCGCGGGATGAAGGCATCCTTGAGGAGTTTCGCGCCCGCGGCTGCGATCCTGTTTTCAAGATCCGTGGCGTCGCCAATCAGAGCGGGTTCGCCGGCACGATACATGGTGCTGGCAAGCCGCATCTCGCCCAGCATCATCTCCGGGGCCGCCGCAAACCACTGATTGATACGGATCGGGCCGTCCGGGGTCTGGATCTCTCGCAGTTCGAGCGGCCAGGACGCCTCGATATCAGGCTCGCCCTCCATGCGCTTCCGCAGAAAGATGACATCCGTTGTGACCTCGGTTCCGGCGTTCCCGGCAAAAGCACCCTTGCCGCCGCCAGGGAGGCGGATCGCACCCAGGAATGAGGCCCGCTTCGCCATCTCCTTGCGCGCGGTCTGGCTCTCCTTGTCGAGCGTTCCAGACGAGGTGATGAAGGCGACAATACCACCAGGCCGGACCTTATCGAGGCTCTTCACGAAGAAATAATCGTGAACGAGCATTGGGGTCCGGTAATTGATATCGCGGAGCTTGTAGGAGCCGAAGGGAACGTTCGAGATGGCCAGATCGAAGAAGGCATCCGGCCAGTTCTGCTCTTCAAAGCCTTGGCCGGCGCGGACATCGCTGCCGCCGTAGAGCGCCTTCAGGATGCCGCCGGTCAGCTTGTCGAGTTCGACGGCGGTCCATGCCGTCTCCGCCGCCATCTTCTTTGGGATCAAGCCAATGAAGTGGCCGATGCCGGCGGATGGCTCCAGGGCACGGCCGCCACGATAGCCCATGTGATCCAGCACCCGCCAGATCCCGCGGATGACATCCGCGGAGGTGTAATGGGCGTTGAGCGTCGATTCCCGCGCCGCCCGGAATTCATCGGCGGTGAGCAGGTTCTGGAGTTCGGCGCGCTCCTTCTTCCAGGTATCGGCATGCCTGGACCAGGCCCTGGTATCGAAGACTTCCTGGGCGAAGGCGCCCCAGCCCACATATTTGACGAGCGCTTTCTTCTCGGCTTCCGTGGCCTCCCGGCCGCCTTCCTCCCCGATCTGCTTGAGAACGCGGATGGCCTCGATATTGGCGCGGACTTTTTCCTTGGGGCCGCCTTCGCCGATCCGGTCATCCGGCACGATCCGGTAATTGCGCGTGGCGCGGTCGATCCGTTCCTGTTCGGCGAGCTGCCTCGCCTCGCGGATTTCCTGCTTATCTTTCGCGCTGAGCGGCGGTTTCGCGCGCGCCGGTTTCTTCGGTGCGGCGGGCTGCTCTTTCTGGGCCGTCAGGCCTGGCTGGGCGGGCTGTAGATCAGTTCCCGGTCCACGAACTCGTTCGCGGCTTGCTGGAAGCCCTTGAGCCTCGCCGCCTTCTCCTCGAACGGCAGCCCTTTCGTTTCCGCCTGCAGGTTCGAGATCGTTTCCGCCTCGACCTCCAGATACATCGCCGCCGCCTGCTGCCCGAGCTTCTGGAGATACGACTCGAGTTTTCCTGCTTTTTGGAACGCCCGGAACGTTTCCGGGAAGTTCTCCTTCAGGAACTGGCGCCTCGCTTCCGCGTAGCCCTTCGCCATTCTCTGAAACTTCGGGTCTTGCTGCTCCTCGCTCTGCGGCTGACTCGGCTGCGCCTTCATTTTGCGGCTCCGCTAGTTTGGGCTCGATATTGGCTGTAGCGGTCGATTCGGCAACCGGTTCCTTCGCTTTCGGCGTCCGCCTTACGGCGCCTCTGGCGTCCCTTCTCAGCAGCCCTTCCTTGATCCCGCGCCCGATTAGCGGCTCAAGAGCGGCGCGCCCAATGCCCAGCTCCCTCGCTGCCCGTGATACCGGACCAGTCCCGGCTAAGAGGTTTCGGAAGTCGTGCCAGAGCTGGGCATCGCTTCGGTGCTGTCCGCTGGGTTCTGCTGGTTCTGCGGGCTCCCGGCCAGGCTCCGCGACAGGTTCTCTGCCGCCTGCAGCAGGTTGCGGTCGCCGTGTTTCTGGCCCACGCTGCGGAGTGCGTCCGACATCACCTGCCTCGCCTCCGGAGATGATTTCGTTTTCGGCGGCGGCTCCGCCTGCTGGTCTTCCGGTGAAGAGGCTGGGCTGCGGTTCCCGGATTCGTCCAACTGCCGCGGCGAGAACGTCGCGGGCCTGGGTTTCATCCGGAATGAATCCTCCGGTTTGATGTTTGATTGCTTCGCCGGCATAGGCGTGTAGAACCTCCGTCATTTTTTGCTGGGAAACCGGACGGCTTAGGTCATCATTGTAGAAAGCCCTTACCCATTCCTCAACGAGCGGATCGCGCTCCGCAAACATGTCCTGCTGCGCGAAATACTGCGCCGGCCGGATGCCTTTCGTCCGCAGGTGCGAAATCAGTTTCACAGCTTCGAGAAGCGCCGGTGTGCAGTCCATCTCCGGCTTGATGACGCCGGCTTCGATACCGGCGCGCAGCTCCGCGAACCGCCCCGCGGCATCTCTCAGCGCATTGGTGACCGACCGGATGTTGTCGTCAGTCGATTCCAGCATCGCCGAAAGAACGGAAGGGTCTTTGTAAGCTGCTGCCAGGATCGCGGCATTAATCCGGTCCACCCCTTCCTTGGCCAGAGCACCATCCTTCGAGACGGCGCCAATCTCTTGCGGTGTCACCACATCGTGCAAAAATTGCCGCAGGAAGGGGCGATTCACCCCGGAATTCAGGTCGCCACCCTGATAAAGGACAAAACCACTTAACCCCAGCGCGTTGGCGTCACGGATGGCGCGCTCCGTCGCGGACATCTGCGCAATGGAAGACCGGTTGGAGAGGTCCGCGAAACGCTTCTGATCCTCCGCCCGCATATCCGCGGGCAGCCGCATGACGAGCACGGGCTCCTTCATGCCCGTGGCCTGCCCGCCCAGCGATGCCCGGTAGGCCTCCGCCCGTGCCGTCAGATCTGGGTTCTGGTAGGCTTCCCGGATCGACATCGCCCTGCCGTTGCCGGAGAGGATGGTGCCATCGGCGGTGATGACTGGCGCGCCAGTATCGGAAACCGGACTGATCTGCAACCGGGCTGGATCGAGATTGGCGGCGCGCTCTTTGATGCCAGTCCCGCTTTCGGCGCGGGAGCGGTCGCGGGGCTGGAGTTCTCCCCTGGCATGTTTTAGGGAGGCCAGCTCGATGACTTCGGGAACGGCCTGGACGAACATGGATCCGTCCGGCGTCGCGATGGTATGTGCTTTTCCGGCGTCAGCGGTGGCGGGTGCGGGTGAGCCAGGGGCAGCAAGCATTTTCGTGGAGGCCGCGTACCGCGCGGACTGACTAGCCTGTGGCGCCTCCTGCGGGCGGCCTGCGCTGCGTTCCAGCGGAACTACTTCACCGGCGTCCCCAGGTGCTACAGCCTCTGCCTCGATATCGATGGGGATGCGGTTCCCGGCCTGCGCGGCATACTCATCGTAAATCTGACGCCGTTCGCCATCGGTCAGCGCGTACCAGCCCGGCTTACCGGACTGCTCCTGGATACGCCGGTTCAGGCTGGCGATGTCCGGATAACCGTCTGCGTCCAGCGGCAAAATGCTGCGAAGATCATTGAAGGTGGGGACAGGGGCAGGAGCTTCATGCGCTCCAGCAGCTTCTGGCTGTGCCGGGCCGCCCTGGATGGCTGGGGGCTCCGCCGCCCCGCCTGCGGTTGCTTCAGGCCTCCCGGCTTCCGGCGCCGCGGCCTCAACGGTTCCAGTTTCCCCCGGCGGGGTTGAGTTAAATTCTCCGGCCTCCTCCAAGTGCTGGTACAGCGCCTCCAGATACTCCTTGCGCGTGGCGCCATCCGGAAGAACGATGCCGCGCTGTCTCGCGATGTTAGCGATTCCGATATCGGAGACGGGTTCGAAGCGGGCGCGGAATGGTTCGGGGAGTCGAGAACTGGGTTGTTCCGCCGCCGGTGGTTCTGGGGCGGCGCGCTTCTCAGCAGGCACCGGTGCGGGCGAAGGGCCTTCCGGTGCGGGCGCCTCTGGCGCGGCGCCAGCGGGCGGTTCGCTGGGGTGTTCCTTGCCTGGTGCGGGTAGCCGTGGAATTCTCCGCCCCTCGCGGGCGCGTTCCGCCATCCACTCCCGCAGTGGAGCACCGTACTCGGCCTGCTCTGCGCTCACCCGCTCCCGCACACCCTTGAGGAAAGCGCCGATCTCTTCAGGTGTCGAATAGCGATTCATAATCGCTTGGCGCACCGTGTGAGCGCCAGCGCCGAAGAGAAAGCCCAGGAGAGCATCTTCACCAGCCTGCGCACCGATCTGACGGTCCGGGTCGTAGAACTGCTGGGCGATGGCGTCATTGGCAAACGAGTATCCCGCCATTTGGGCCGCACCGATGACACCGGACCGGCCTGCACCGCTGGCGAACTGCTCAACCGTTCTGGCCGGAACCGCCGCGCGCGCCGCTCCAAGCGGGATCATCATCGTGCCGCCCAGCACCGAGCCGGCAAGGAACGCTTTGAGCCTGTCACCTTCAGTGACGCTTTGCGGGTTTTCCTCCATTGCCTGCGTCGCAGCTTCATACTGCGGCACACCGCCCCCGGCTACGGCGATAGATGCGGGAGCTAATCGCGTACCTTTCGCGGCAACCGCCACGGCCTCCGGCGCGCGCGCGACAAGTCCGGCGAGTCCATCCGAGCCGATTAGCGCCGCCATGAAACCGAGCTGCTGTGCAATTCTCGTTCCGGTTTCGTATTGGCGGGCAGGATCACTTGGAAACTGTCTTCTTACCCAATCATCGATCTCCGTGCCCAGGTGGTAGGCTGCATTCTGGTTCGAGGTGACGTCCGCGCCCGCTGCGCTTCCGAGATAGCCGCCGATGATACCGGCAAACTTGATGACGTTCGTTCCCGCTCCAACAACCCCCTGAACACCGCTTTCAGCGTAGGACCGCCATTTCGCCTCGACCGGCAAGGGCGCTTTGCCCGCGGCCATGGCTTCAACGAGCCGCTGGTTGGCTTCAGCCTCGTTGAAAGCCTGCTGCGCAGCCTTAGCGATCTGCTGCAGGTAGTCGCGCAGTTGTTGGGGTGTCCATTGTGAGGAGTAGGGCGCCTTGCCCGCAGCTGCGGCGGCGTCGAACTTTTCGAGAGCCTGCTTGGCATCAGTCAGGCGCTCCCGCGCCGCCGCGACGCGGCGAGGAGCCTCTTCCGCCATGCGCCGCGCTTCCGCCTGCGACTCCTCGGGTGTCAGCATCCCCAGCTTGGCGCGCGCCTGAGCTGCGGCTTCCAGTTTTTCCGGCGAAGGCTCTGAAAAACCTTCCCAAGGCGCCGGCATGGGCGGCGATCCGGACGGAGACTTGGTTTCCGCTGGCACCATAAACGGATTTGGAACCGTTACCGTCTGCGGCTCCGTCATGGGCGCCAGTTTTGAGGGCACCAGCTCTGGCTCGCGCGGCTCCTTCAAGTCTTCTCCGCGAGCAGCCAGCGGCTCATTCGTGGGCGCCGGCGGCTTCACTTCTAGCGCTGATGCGGCCTGGTCCGCTGAAAACCCAGCCTCCGCCGCGTTCTTCAGCGAACCGCCGATGGCTTTGGCGAACTCCTCCTGGCGCAATCCAGCCTGCCATTGCTTGAGCCCTTCGAACAGTGGGCTTTGCGCGAAACCGGACGCCTCCGGTAAGGCGGCCTGAGACTCGGCGGCGAAGCCGGGGGGGAGCGCACCCTCGCTGCCGGCCTGCGAGTCATCGTCGAGGGAGTCTAGCTCCGCCCGGTAATTTCTC
Organism: Rhodomicrobiaceae bacterium; assembly: GCA_050298295.1. GTDB lineage: Bacteria > Pseudomonadota > Alphaproteobacteria > Rhizobiales > Rhodomicrobiaceae > Rhodomicrobium. Next base: position 33,895 of record JBNKTW010000023.1, on the reverse strand, counting down.
TCGGTCAAGAGATGCCTCTCTTATTGGGAATTACCCAAGGGTGCCCGGAGCACGCGCGCCGCCGCTCCGGGGCCAAACTTGGCATCGAATTCGCGCCATCCTTCCGGATTGCCCCTGAGCCATTCGATCTGCCGCTTGTTTGGCTGGACGCCGCCATTCGGAGCACTGACAGCCACGCCGAAGGTGGAGGGAAGCGCGGCTTGCGGTGCCGCTGGCGCATGGGACAGCGTTGCCCGGTTGGTTGCCTCTTCATCGAACTGATCGACGAAACGGCTCAGCGGCGCCATGCCTTGGGTCAGATTGAGTTTCCTCATATCCGCGGCGCTCAACCCCTCGCCCTTGGCCATTTTCAAGATGATGCCCGCAGTGACTAGACGCTGCTCCTTGCTTCTGACCATGAACCCGATGGCCTTCTGCATCGCGTAGACGCCATATTCCGGGCCATAGGACTCTTCAGCACGTTTGGCGGCGGCGGCGATGCGGTCAAAGAAGGTCTGCTCGTCGAGTTTCGATGGGTCATGAATGCCGAGCAGTCTCTCCGCCTCGCCGCGCGTGATTGGCGAGCGTTGATCGAGCGGGATGCCCAGCCTGGCCTGTGCCGCCAGTCTGGCGTCGATGATTTTCTGGTTCTGCTCCTGCGGACTGAGAGCGGGCAGGGTAGCTACTGTTCCGTCCGGCTGTGGAACCTGTTTCGTTGCCTTCGCGTCCCGGTAAGCTAGCTTTACGAGGGGATCGGAATTAACCGAGAGACCAGGGTCGCGCTCGCGCTGCGTCTCAATTGCCTTCCAAGCCTTTACTGCCTTGTCATGAACAGCCCAGGAATCCCTGTAGGAATCCCCAGCCAGTTCTTCGCCGGGAACCAGTTCATCGAGATGCGCCGCCGCTGCCTCTGGAGTCATTCCCTGCAGCGGTGAGATCGCATCGTATTCCAGGTGCGCCTTTCTCCATTCCGCCTGCGCCCTCGCGAACTCGTTCTCCGTCAACGATGCTCTAGCGCGGTCAAGAGACGTTTTCCCATCCGCCCCGATAAGCGATTGTCCCGTCCTCCTGATGCGTTCGAGATCGTCATCAACGGCGCGTGTGGCGTGGGTCCGGTCGGCGACACGGGCGATATTCGTCAGGCTGATCCGCTGGCCGGGGGTCAGGAACCTGTAGGGGATGTTCCCATCCTCACCGCTGGTATTTGCGTCCTGCACCGGCGGTTTCTGCGGATCGAACCTCGCGCTGTGCCGGCCTTCCGGCGCCAGGTAGGCATGACTTCGATCACGCAGCATGACATTGCCGTAGAGGCCTCCATTCTTGGCGTAGCCGCTCCAATTGGGCCATTCCACGTATTTCTGAGGTTTTCCCGTGGGAGAGGCCCCGGCATCCTCCTTCGTAAGGCGTTCCATCACCGGCTCGGGAGCCAGGAAGTGGGTAGCCCCGTTCACCCAATCGGGCATCTCGCCGCTCAGCCGTCTTCCGGCGAGGTCCGCAAGTTCGCCAAATTCCGGAGACTCCGTAATGTCCTTGAGCCTCGCGTATTGCGCAGGCTCGGTGACGGGCTGATAGATCTTGCTGGAAACGCTTTCGCCCAGGTCCTTGCCGTCTTTGCTAGCACGATTGATCATGGTGCCCAGCACATTGCGGGCAGCATCCATGTCGATCCGGCCGTTCTTGAAACCAGCTTCAAGAATCGCCACGGCGGCGGCCCTTTGCACCGGACTGAGCTTCCGGAATGCGGGATCGCCGCCCCAGTAGCCCTGTGACGGCTTACCGGAAAATTCTGGAACCGCTACCCCCGGCGCCGCATATGGCGATGTCTCCGGGATGCGCTTGAGGTCTGTGAGGACTTCCTGAAGGGTGCCATGATCGGCGCTTGCAATCCGGGCTCGCACCGCACTTTCCTCAGCGTCCCTGGCGTAGCTCTCCGCCAACTTCTGCTTCGTCCAGGCATCAAGCTTCGACGCCTTGATTAGCGCTTGCCCGCGCCGGATATTCTCGCGGTAGGTCGCCGGATCGGCCGTTATCGCGTTTTGCAGTTGGATGAGGTTATTCTTGACATCATCCTTGTGGAAGAGATCCCTCTGCTGTAGTTCCCAATGAAAGGCCTGCTGCTCATAATGAGCGCCCCGCTGGACGAGACGCCTATCGAACTCCGGCTTCAGGGACTCCGGGATCTGCGTCATGAGATCCCGCGCTGCCTGGTCATAGGAGGCCCTGTAATTCCTGGTGAAGTCCTTGGCATCCGGCGCGGTATCGCGTTTCGCGGCTTGAAGCGCCTTCTCCTGCTCCAGGTCGAAGGTAATGAGCTTCTTCTGGGCGTCGTAATCTTCCTCTTGCCGGTCACTCGCAAGCAGCGCCTGACCCAGATTGTTCGCAGCGGCGGCAACCCCCTGCAGCGCGCGCGCGGGCGCCGCGAAGTCTCCGGCATCGATCCGCGGCGGATTGCGGTCCAGCGAGACTGGGACCGTACCGAGGGCTTGTGAATTGGGAATTACCGCCATCAGAAATACGTCCCGCGCGGCTTTGCCTTCCGGGTGGCGCCGTCATCGCCCCAGTAGTTGTCCCACCCTGGCAGCTTCGCCGCGCCGCTCACACCAGTGAGAATCGACGATCCCACGTCCAGGGCGCCGGCGAGCGGTGTAATCCTAGCCTCAGCTCTTTTAAGTCCGGCCTCGTAATTGTATTTCTGGGCGGCTTGGGAGGCCTGCCATTGCGCCAGGTTGGCATTTAAGACACCGCGCCCCGCCGTTTCCGCCATAACCGCTGCGGAGGACCCCCCGGTACCGCCACCCGATGCTGCGGACCTCGCTAGCTGCGTAGACTGCAGATAGCGCGCCTTGCGCATTTGCTCCTGCGCTTTGTGGGAACCGATGGCCTCGGCAGTCTTGCCCTCTTGCTCCAAGATCTGCGCCTGCACCTGCGCGGCCTGGGCACCCTGATAGACTCCGATGCCCTTTCCAAGGGCGGAGACCGCCGTGGCCCCCAGTGCGAGCGTTATGGGATCAGCCATGAAGCACCCAAGCTTGCAATCCAGATTCATGTTCCATCATGGCGAGGACTTCGTCCCTCTCCTGTTCTGCAACCGGCCGGAACCCCAGCAGGGTTAGCCACCGTTCCGACGTTCCGTATCTGCTGTCCCGAAGCACGAAGACGGGTGCGATGCCATGGGCGGCGGCATCGTGGAGGGCGTTTCTCACCATCCGGTGCAGGATGCCTCCGCAGCCGAAATCCGGCTCCCGGTGATAGAAGGCCCAGAATTTACCGCCGATGACGGTAAGTCCCCCAAGCGCTTTGACCCTGCCATCCTGAATCACGGTGAGGCCATATCCAGCTTCCTGGGGTGCGGCGCCAAGACCGGTGGCATCCTCGGGGCGGTAGGGCCGGATCTCGATCTCAGACCTCTTCCGCGATCTCGTGGCCGAGAACGAAGCCCTGGATCGTCACTGGGTAGGGCGACGACAACTGAACACAGAACCTGGGATCGCGCGTCTTCTGATTGCCAGGAACGGGGTAGGATTCAGTGACGCCGGTTATCAGCCCGGTATCCTCATCCGGAGGCAGTAGCGGATTGCTCGCGGGCAGCACATCCATCATGGTGAAATCGCAGCCATACTCGATGCCCGCGGTAAACGCGTCCTGGAGTATGAACGACACCGAAACCGGCCTCGCTTTCTGGCTCAGCGCGGTGCCGAGATGGGAACCGTAGGCCAGCTTCGAAGACCTGTACCGGCCGGTATAGCCAAGCCCGTAGGTCACATATCCGGTGTAGGTGCCGTCCAGATCGAAACCGCCACCCGACACGACGCGGTCGGGATGGCGGGCTCCATTGATCCAGACCTGGACGGTTTCCCCTTCGAGGTAGTCCGCGCCGGTCACGGCGTCCGCCCCCGAGATGCTCAGCCGGGTGTAACAGTCCATATTGTTGGCGTCCGCCGCTGTGGCGATGTAGATGGGATCGAGGCACTCCAGGAAACGCTTCGTGCCACCATTGATGGTTCGCGCCACCATGGCGTACACCTTGTCCTCGGCGCCATAGCAGGGCAGGACTGCTGCTGACTCGATTACTCCCTGGGTAACGATCCTCGACCAGCCCAGAGCATTCTCGTCCGGAGCATAGAGCTTCGGAAGAAGGACGCCGTCGCTCCGGAGCGCGAAAAGCCGGGTGTCGGGCTGACGCGCCACGGCGAGCTGTATAATGCCGGGCCGCCCCAGGTTCCTGTGCAAACGCATCAGCGAAATGGACCGGTAATCGTATGGTGGAGAATTGCTCATGACGTGCTCCATCACCTTGAAGCCCGATTTTTCCACCGAAATCGCGTTCTGGTCGACAACAACGGGTTGGATATCGGCCTGCCCGTAAGTGCCAGTGGTCTTGACGCTGATATTCATGGGGGTCAGTGGCGTATCGAGCGCCGAGGCCTTAACGCTCGCCTCGGAGCCTTGCGTACCGATGAGGAGGCGTTGCAGGCCCGCTACCCAAACCCCAGGATTGGCGGCCCCAGTACCAATGGGCTGGATGATCGCATTGGAATCCATGTCGCCCAGGGCATAGCTTTCGTAGGAGTCGCTCTGGGAACCAGCGAACCGGTCCGAATAGACACTGAAGAGCCTGCCATCGAAAATGGCGGTGGCCTTGGGCCAGCCCTGACGGTCCGACCAAGCTCCTTCAGCCCACTGATTGGTCTCGGAGGTATTGGCTAGTGGCTGCAATACCTCCATTGATGCAGATACGGGATTGTTGAACCCTGTAATACGCACAACACCGGAAGTTATTCCGCCACTGAAGTTTAGTGTAACATTGGCGGTGCCTGAAACATAATTGCCACTTTCAACGGCCAATCTATAATATACAGTCTGATTATCCCTGCCGTCATCATAGGCGGTTAAGCCTTGCTCTGTGCTGTACGTGGCAACTGTCGTCCATTGATACGGGCTGCCGACCGATTGTTGTAAGGAGATCGTTGCCGAGAAAGTGCCGGAAATAGAAAACGTAATCGTCCGGCTATTGCCAGTGGTGGTGCTGGTATGATCTGCCCACAATCCAGTCCCAAGGAACCCGCTGGAAGTTTTCGTCTTAGTAATTCCGGCCGTGCCAGTTACTTTAATATAATCGGTGTTCTGGCCATCGCCGGTTAGAGCCCCTGTAACGGATTGACCACTTTGTGCGATCTGGAACAACGCGCCCACATGTTCGGCATGAAAAAGCTGCTTCGATGACGTCAGCGATCCGTTTCCAACAATCACCGAGGGCGTCAGCGAGATCGCCGGGTCGGTATTCAGGCCAAGAAAGGGACCGTTCTCCTCGCCCGTATTGACGATGGACCAGGAACCGTCGCCGCGGCGCTCGATCCGCTGCGTGGGGCCGAGTCCAGAGGAGACATAGAGCACATTTCCGGATTGCTGATATTTCAGGGCACGGATCGTGACCTGGGCGCTCCACGGCGTCGTCAGCGACATCAGCCCGGCGGAGGCAACAGCAATGGAGTCCAACACGACAGCGCGGTGCAGGGTCGACGTGATCTGAATCCAGAACTGCGTGCTGGCAGGCGTCAGCATCAGGCTGTGGTAGCCGGTCTGGAGATCGGTTACCGCGATATAGTCGTCCCACCCGGATGCAGACCCCACCTGAAAACGGATGGGACCGTTCAGAACATGCAGGTTGAGCGCGGTCTGCACGCCGGCATGCGCGTTCGTGCATTGCTGGCGGACCCCGGCTATCGCGGTTCCGTTGGATGTCAAAGAGAGAGCGCCGCTCGCGGAGGCGCTACCGCCGCTCTCCGAGATATCCGTCCAGCCGCTGAGATTGGGGAAACTGCCTCCCGCTATGGAGGCGGTGGTCGATGGCCGGCTGATAAGTTCGCCATCACGGGCGATGTAGAGCACACCCGCCTGCAAGACGGCGAGGTAGGTTTCGGAGACATCGAAGACGAAGGGCAGCAGGAAAGACCAGGCATCGCCGGGCACTTCGCATTTCATACCGAAGCCGGGCCGCAAGGACATGTTTCCCTCTGTCCAGCACAGCACGTTTTGCATCAACGCCGCCGTGGCGCCGTAACCCTCCATCTGGACGCGGGACATGACCGACGGCCCGATCTCGCCTCCGGTGAAGGAGACGAATGGCTGGTTCAGAATTGCCATGATTGAACTCGCGTCCCGGCCAAGCCTCAGCGCCCGCCGTGGCAGGCGCGCAGAAGATTACCCGGTCTCCGGAGTTGCGCGGGCTGGTTCACAGCGTCGCTGGAGAAGGCGATCTTGCGGCGCATCTCAAGGGTTCTGAGGATGTTGTTTACATGGGTAGGGGAGATCTTGGGGGCGGACCGGAACGCCATTTCCGAGGCGACAAAATCGGCAAATCCCTGATTCCAGTTCACGACCTGATTGATGGATGCATAGGTGATGTAGCGGATATAGACCACCGGTTCGTCCGTGGCGAGCAGGCCGCTTTCAACGCTGTAATTGAGGATGCCATCGTCCTCGGCCCCAGTGGCGGAAACGAAAACGACACGGGCGCAATCGACAGGGAGTTGATAGAAGTAGCTGCGCCCCCAGTCGGGGGTGAGGGAAAGCTGCGCTGGAGTGGTGCGCTTGGTCCCAAACTGCCAAGTCGCCTGCTCCAGGGCCGTGGCGACGGAGGTATCCCAGCTATCCAGCAGGATGCGAAGACGCTCGTTATTGTCGGTAAGATTCAGCAGCAGCGGTTCCCCCAGCAGCTTGCAGGCTTCGTTGAAAATGGACAGCTTGGCAGTCATGATCACCTCCGGGCTTGGTGCCCGGCCGAAGGGAATGGATATCGTTGGGGTGTCTTCGGGGGCAGCCGCCGTTGTCAGCGGTTCCCCAAGCAGCATGGCGAAGCTGGTGCGGCCGGCGACCCAGTGTCCGGTTTCGTAATTGGGGCCATCCGCCCAGAGCGGTGCCGTAGGGGACGAACCTTCAATGGTGGCGTATGGAAACCAAGGATAGGGCCTGGCATCCCAGCAATAGGCGTAAAGACGTGCCGGCTCCACCATGTGACCGCCGTAGATATCCGATACCGGGTTATTCGTAGATTGGAATCCTGACGAACCGGGATCGAAGAAGCGGAACACCGCAGCAAGATAGGACGCCTGCATCCGGTCGTCGCGTTCGCCGTTGGAATAATAGGGAAAGAAGCTCTCAGACGACTTCGGGTCATGGAAGACGTTGGGCTGGTTCGAGCCGGAATTTACGGCTGGACACCCAATCTCTGTGAACCAGACCGGCTTAGACTGCGGCACCCAAGCCGTGGAAGTACTGCTTTCCACTCCGGCCGGCCTGTCGAAATGCTGGTTCGCCCACCAGTTCCAGATATCCTTGTAGCGGTAGACCCATGGCTTACCGTAGGCGCCGTCGGTGACCGGAGAGCGGGTCTGGGAGTCGCGGTCGCCGGAACTGGCATAGTACCAGTCGTAGCCCTCGCCGCCCTTGATGTTCGATTGCAGATAGGCGGTGTCGTAGATGGATATCCAGGTCGCGGCGTCGAGCCCGCCGCCGCCCTGCCGCCAATCAGACAGCGGGAAATAGTTGTCGATGCCGATTGCATCGATCAGATCGCTTGCCCAGAGCGGATCGAGATGAAAGAAGACATCGCCGGAGGCATCGGCGGGCTGATGCCCGAAATATTCTGTCCAGTCCGCCGCATAGGTCAACTTGGCGTCCGGCAGGACCGCCTTGACCTCGGCGGCAAGGGCGAGAAGGGCGGCGACGAATGGATAGTTCCCGGAACCATCGCGAATCCAGGTCAGCCCCCTGAGTTCCGTGCCAATTACGAAAGCATCGACGCCTCCGGCCTGCGCACAAAGATTGGCGTAGTGCAGAATGAAGGTCCGGTACTTCGCGGCAAAGGAAGCCACCTGCGTGGCGGCGGACGCGCTTTTGTCCGTGCCGTAGGAGCAGGTAATCCGCCCCCGCCAGGGATATACGGGCTGCCCGGCACCGCCGGTATAGGGATCAGTAAGGCTATTCCCGGCAGCGATATCCATCAAGAGAAATGGAGTAAACGTTACCGCGAGCCCCCGTCTCTTAAGATCCTTGATCGCAGCCACAATGCCGTCATCGGATGGGGTGCCGCCATAAGCGGCGGCGCCATCCACCATCGAAATTGCCGTGGCCGCAGTCCTGGAGATCCCATTCACGGACCAAGCCGCAGGGAATTCATCAAAGCCTGAGTTATCGGTTACAGCCGGATAAAGATCGCAGGCTCCACAGTTGAGATCGTTTCCATACCAGGTCACGAAGAGGTTGACGTTGAGGATAGGGAGTTGCTGCTGGAGGCTATCGATTGAGGTCCTGTAGTCGCATCCCGGAGACCCGATAAGGTTCCAGGCGGCAGCGTCGTTGTAGCTGGCGACCGCCCTGGTTGCGGAATCAAGACTGAAACCGTTCTGCGTTACGACGATTTCGTCGAAGCCAACGTCGAATCCCTTATAGACCTGATAAGGCGTGTAACCCCATTCGGTGGCGGCCGGTATCAGAACCACCGCCTGTACCGCACCAGCTTGTACCATGGACTAAACCACTCAGATCCCAACCACGGTCCAGGCGGAACCGTTGTATCTCGCCTTGACATGATAAGATCCGCTGCCAGCACTTATGGTGGCACCCCAGGTGTTTACAGTAGCATCGCTGACGTTGATCTCTTCGCCCTCGGACGGAGAAGCGGGAAGATTTGCATAGGTAACAACTGCCACCTTGAGCGACTTCGAGATGGAAACGGCGGCCGTGGTCTTGTCGATGACAATGGCGCTATTCCACGCACTCCCGTCTGGGCTCACCTTCACGGTGAAGTTGTCGTCGCCGCAAAGCCCGAATTCGGCACGGTTGGAAAAGTTGGCGCCAAACAGGAATGATGCCGTATCTCCAGAGCCATTCTTCGATAACGTCACCTGAACGCCACCGCTGCTGTTCGAGAACAGCGAGGTGGCACCGGACACGGAAAGCACGTTACCGGTGTCCGTGGTGCCGATGCCGAGGCGGGCGATGCTGTCCAGGTTCTTGCTTGCCAGCGATGCGGGAATGCCGGAGATCTGACTTGCGGAAAGCGACAACGCGTCGCTTTGCCCCGAGGCATGAGAACTTGCATGCGCAGCCGGTGTGCGGCTATCGGTCAGCCTGGTATCATCTCCCTTTACCACCTGAGACGTGCTGGCGTCTCCAGATGCCGGCACATCCAATGCGGCGGCTGTACCCAGCGTTGGCTGGTTGGACAAATCCGCATAGCTGCCGGAAGTTGCCACCGTGGCCAAGCCGGAAACATCCGACGCGGCAGGCTGAGCCCAGGCACCGCTCGCCTTCAAAAATTTACCCCCGGCCGCGTCTCCGGCAGCAGGCGCGGGTACAAGTCCCGCGCCGCCTCCACTACCGCTGTCTCCCGTAAAGCCGCCCGTGTTTGGAAAGCTCACCGCGCCGTCCGTGGTGGCCACGATGGCATTGTTGAACGCACTTCCATCCGCTGAGGTCGCGACCGTGAAACTGTCGTTGCCGAGCAGGCCGAACTGTACTCGCGTACTGAAATTGTTCTGGAAGTTGAACGCGACCGTATCGCCCACGGCGCCCTTGGACATACTGACACGGCAGTCGCCGGAGTTCGAGAACAGCGAGGTGGCGCCGGACACGGAAAGCACGTTACCGGTGTCCGTGGTGCCGATGCCGAGGCGGGCCACATTGTCGAGATTTTGGCCAGCAACCAGATATGACGGTGTTTTCCAATCGCCGCCGGCACCGAGAACCTTGCGGGCAGCGGCGTCACCCGCCGCGGGTGATGGCACCGCCCCGGCGACGCCGCCGGAGCTGCTGTCGCCGATGAACGCTTGCGGAACCGTGCTTAGCACTGCCCCGGCCGCGGAGACGCTCATAACCGTCGCCTCGACGATATTGGCGATGGTGACGATCTGGCCGTAGGGCGACTCCGCGGACGCCACCCGGATCGTTACGATATCGCCCGGCAGCATGCCGCGGTCACGGGCATCCGAAATATAGTTGGCGGCAAGAACCGTGAGGGCGGGGTCCACGCTGGTGTACATCCAGTTCTGAACACCGGACGCGGGCTGATCGACCAGAACGAGGTCTGCGGAGTTGTAGGTCATGGCAGGGAGTCCTTAGGCGGCGGTCTTAACGCTCAGTGGAGATACCGGCGCGGCCTCGCCTCCGGCGCACCTAGCCGCCAGCCACTCCTCCGCCTCTGCCCTGGTTGGGATTTCCTGAGCAAGGGTGGTGCCATCCGCTGCGACGACGCACCACTTCAGGACGCCTTTGAGTTTAACCTGGGCACCGGAGAGATCGGCTTTGCGGACCGGGGCTTTCTTCAGGTCGATGGGGCCGTGCAGCGGTGTCAGCAGGATGGATGCTGTCTCGGGATCGGCGCCGCGCACATAAAAAAGCCCCCAGAAGTGGTGAAGCTCATGGGAGATCTCGACAAGATCACCTTTCCTGAGTCTCTCGTGAAAGCCCCAGAGGTAGTTCGGATGCAGAGCGTCTTCGAGGGTGTGCTCGGCATCGACACGGATGGCGTGATGGCAGCGGATGTTCTCCGCCATATCGAGTGCGGTCGAATGGGGACGTTTCGGAAGCAGATGGGTTTGATCCATTGGGAGTGCCCGTGTTTTTTGAGGGGAAAGGTGAGGGAAAGGCGAAAAGGAAATTTCCAAACAGAAAGGGCCGCGCGTGGCGGCCCTTTCCAATACTTGCGGCTGCGGCTGTTACATCACCTGCTCGATAAGGACATCGAGGTTTGCGGTAACAGCGGCGTCATTGCTGCCGCCAACGGTGGCAGTGATGGTGTCACCGGCATTGAAGGTATTCAGCGCCGATGGCGTCGCGGTGAACTTCGAGCCCGCCGCCGAACCGGATTGCGTCAGTGTAATGACGCCATCCGTGACACCGGTTCCGGCGATGGCCAGCGTCACGCTGCCGTCACCAGTGGTCAGCGCGCCATTGAGGATGGCGCTGGCGCCCACGATCTTGCCCTTGAACGGAGCCCGCCAGCGGTAGACCTCGGCGGTGGTCCCTACCGCGGAAACCTTGCCGGCCTGTAGCACGGCCTTGGTTTTCACGGGCACCCATACCGCGGCCCCGGAGGTCACATCGATGGCGATGAAGACATCGCCCGTAGTGGTGTTGGTGAACGTCGATCCGGCGGCATAAGCGTCTCCGGTATCGTCGTTGACTGTGGGGTTCGATGCTCCCGTACCGTTCAGGATAACGGTGCCGCCGGTAATCGCGGAGCCCAGCGTGGCGCCGGACGTTGACGACACCGCGCTTACGGTGTGCATCGTGAGCGCCGACATCGCCGTCATCGCCGAAGTCGTGAACTGCTTCACGAAGACGACATCGCCGGCGAGCATGCCGCGGTCGTAGGCATCCGAGATGTACCCCGCCCCCGCAACAGTTGCGGCATCATCGGTCCACTCGTAGAGCCAGATGTTGTTCCTGTTCCCGGCCTGGGTCAGGAGGTGGAGATTTGAAGGCTGATAAGTCATTGTCTGATCTCCTCTCCTTAGATCGCTGCCGTATCGTCATGGGCGAGGATGACGACGCCGCCGCCCTGGAGCATCTTGCCCCCCATGTACGCGGTGGTGCGCGCCCAGGAGTAATCCTGCTCCTCCTGGACGCCGATGCGGGTCATCTGCTCGCCCCCGTTGAGGCCGTGACCAACAGCGGACTTGTGGTAGACGAAGCAGGATGCCGAAGCGGTACCCGTGCCGGGAAGGTTGGGGTGGCGCGCCCACTTGATGTTGTTCCACTCCCGCCATTGTGTCTGGCGCATGAAGGGCCTGTTGTTCTCGCCCACCCAGTCCCATGAGGTCCACTGGTTGATCTTCATCGCCTGAGCCCAGGCATTGGGACTGAGAAGACCGTAACGTTCGCCATCGTCCGGGACGTAGTTGGTGTCCAGGATCGCACCGGCCTTGAGCATCATGCCGAGCGTTAACGCCGCGGCGGCGCCAGTGTTGTAGCTGGTGGTCGCCATCTGCGAGAAAATGAGCTGGTCCGTCCTTTGATTGATGGAGGTGGTGCCGCGCCTTTGCATGGACTCTCGCTGCGGGGCCGAGGACGACGCGATGTTGAAGTTGTTCTTCCTGGCGAGGTGATGATACTCGGCGAGCGTGCAGGTGGTGCTGCTCTGGTTGTCCGCCGCGCAGGGGATGTTGCCAGAGGCGCCACGCGTCACCGCCGGGGCTGCGGCGCCTTCGATGATGAAGACGTACTCGTTGCCATTAACAACGCCTTCCGTGGTTACGGTGCCACGGACGAAGCTCTGTTTCTGCTCATAAACCGTGGTGAATTCATTAGCGTAGATCGTCGCCATGACAGTCAGGTCAGCCATTTGCCAGATCCTTGATGGTAGGTTTCAGGGATCGACGTGTGACGGGTACTCAGCGGTAGGCCCGGCGCGGGGTGCCATGAAGGGCCGCGTCCTGCCAGGTTGAGGCGTACAGGTAGTCGATTGAGGGAATGGACTTTGGGCCGGGCCGCGGGCGCGGGGTGCCGGAGGGAAAAGGTCCTAAAAGGGGAGGGCGGAAGACCGCCCGGTCAATCCAAGGAAAATGCCGCCTGAGCGGCCTGCACGGGATCGAGGCTGAGATCAACGTGTTCCTGCTCAGTGAGCTGCCGCGCGGTGTCCTCGTCCGCGCCGGCCTGCATGAGTGCCTGCTTGAAAGTGGACTTCCATGTGGCCTCCACGCGCGGAGAAATGGTGAGCGGCTGATCTGAAACCGGCATGGCTACGGACGCCGGGCTGGCGGTCAACGAAGGACCGCCCAAACCGCTCACCTTGGCGCGCTGCTCCAGCAGCCCCTTCCACTGCTTCGCGGTCGGCTTGTCGCCAACCGCGGCGGAGAAGCCGTCGAAGCAGAGCAGGAATTCTTGCGGAGTCATCGGGCGCCTTTCGCGGCATTACGCTTGATCCTGATGCTCTCAAGCCGCACCAGTTCGTCCTGGATCGCCAGGGAAGCATACCCCTTCGGATCTTTGGACTTCATCGCGTAGATCTCCTTCAGCCGTTCGTCGAGGCCGGCACCGCTCTTGCCGTCGCCGGTTTCGAGGACGCCATGGTCGGCGGCCTGACGTGCATTGGAAACCGCCCAGCGAACGAAGGCCGGATTTTCTCCGAGGCAGGTTCCATCGGCGAGACGGACGTTCATGAGATCGCCAACACCATTTTCACCCGCATACGGCGCGAACTGCTCTTTCACCCAGCGGTTCGCCAATTCGGTGTTGGCCCTGTAGTCGCGGCCGTACTCGGCGCGGAGGTCCTCCTGGACGGCGTCAGCCTTGGCTCTGGCTTGCTCCTGGAAGGCTTGCTGCGCGCGCATATTGGATTGCGCCAGTACCTTGAGCGCCGCCTCGGCCTGCGGCTGGCTCATGTGAGCGGCATGGGCGGCCTTGAAGAACTCGCCGATGTCGCCCTTTTGCTCCTCGTTCCACTGGACGCCCTGAATTTCCGGGATGGTATATTTGTCAGGCGCCTCCGGTACACCCACGGCCTTGCGGTAGGCCTCCACGTCCGCTGGATCATCGCCCTTGCCGGTGGGCACCTTGACGCGGCCGGACAGTTCCGAAATCTTGCCGTCGGCGGCCAGCGCGGACTTCAAGAGTTCCTGGGGGCTGGCCCGGCGTTCGAGATACTTCTTTCCCTTGTCCGCCAGTTCCGCAGGAAGCCCCTCGACGAATTTCGCCCGCCAATCCTCCGCGGCCTGTGCGGCCTGTTTGCCGTCATCGCCCTGTCCATCGCCCACGGCGCCGCTCAGAACTTGCGAGCCAGCACCGCCGGATACCGCCGCCGCACCGGCGCCAGAACCAGCATCCGCACCCCCGGAGCCCGCCGCTCCCGCGGCCGCCGCAGTTCCGTCATTGCCGCCAGCCGCAGCGGCCGCGCCGCCTTCTTTGACCTCGCTCATGAATTAACCCTGTTCTGTTTCAGATTGATTTCTGCTTCGAAGCTGAACCAGCTTGACGAATTCGTGCGCCGGCTTCTGCATCCCCATGAGGATATCGGAGGCGCGCCGGGCGGCCCCCGCGTCAGTCAGGTAAGGCCAGTCCTTGACACTGCCCGCGACGTACGGCCAGTCCCTGAGCCTGCAGGCCCGGTTCAACCACCATTCCACCATGAGTTGCTGCTGATGAGGCTCCGCGCGGCCTTCGCTAAGCACCTTCGCCGCGGCGATGATTGCGTCGTCGTATAGCGCCGGCAGTTCCGGAAGCGGGGGATTCGGCATCCAGTCCTCAAGCTTCTCTACGAAGCCAGAGCGATGTCTCATGGACTCTGACCAATCCACCGTCACCAACGGCCGGTATGGAGTGCCCGGCTTCGAGGTCATGCGGCCTCCGCTATCTCCTCGGGGTCGCCGAGAAGCTGCGGCTGAGCGGACTGCGCCGCACCCTGCTCCCCGCCGCCCTGCGCCGCTCCCATGGCTTGCTGAATCACGCCGCTGGCCGCAGCAACTTTCGGGACTGCATCTGCTACCCTGCCCACGGTATCGGCGCCCTGCTGAAGACCCTGCATCGCCTGCTGCGCCCGCATCGCCTCTGCCTGAGCTTGTTGGCGCTGCGCCCTAAGCTGGGCGACCAATCCGGCTGGCACCAGCCAGCTCGAATCGCCGCCGATCCGCTGCTGCGTCGAGCGGTACATCTCATCCCAGTCGGTATTATCGAGCACCTCCGGGTTTACCTTCGCCATCGCTTCCGCCCATTGCGCAGTTTCCTGCGCTTGGGCGACCTGCTGCCGGTCGAAGGCCATCTGGACAGGGGTATCGAACTCGAAGTCGATCTGCCCGCCTTTCAGTTCCGGCGGGATGTCAGAGATGGGGCCGAACCACTCCAGCCTGAGCCCCATCGTGAACAGGGTGTCGAGTACCGCGGCGTTGTCAACCTCGAACGGCTCGAAGATCGGGCCAGCGGAACGGATGTATTCCGCGATCCGCTGCGAGGTCTCATAGGCCGTCATGTCCTTGTCGGAGGGAAGATTGAGCTTGTTGAGATACCAGGCCGCCAGCAGCACATTGCGGGCGTCTTGCTTCATCTCCAGGCCGAGCGGAATATTGGCCTTGGTCTCCAGAGGCCGCAGCGCGGCGCCAAGCCGCTCGTCATAGTCGGCGTCGATCCAGTTCGTGGCGCCCGCGTAGGTATTGACGGACCCAAGCACGGCGTTCTTTGTCGCGAGCATGGGTGGGTCGATGACGCGCTCACCGGCGTCGAGGATGATACGGGCCTGCGCCTGCAGCAGCCTGGCATCGACGAGACCAAGCATTGCGGCGGGAGAATAACCGTAAGGCGACTTGTTATTGCGTCCCCATCTTGCCACCCGGTACGGGAACTCGAAATACCCTCCCTCCGACAGGACACTACGGCCCTCGGATGCGATGTAAATGGACGCGAATGCGAATTTCCGCCTGTCCCCCTTCGAGATCCGGTAGCCGTCGTAGTCCAGCATCGGTATGCAGGCATGCCGGATCTCGATCTCCTGGGCTGGATCGGTTTCGAGCGTCTTCTGTTGAGCCTGCGTCAGGGCATCGCGGCCGTATTTCTGGGCCACCATCCGCAAGGTCATTTTGAACTTGCGGTACATGACATCGATATCAAGATACCGGTTCTGCGCCCAGGCGCATTCCTTGAGATGATGAAGGTCGAAGAAGGCGCCATCCCTGTCGGGATTTTCGGTGACGGAGATGACCCTGTTGCCGAAGCTGACGAAGTCATGATCGCCCTGGCTCATCCAGGTCTGGAAGCCGGAGCGGTTGGAGTAAAGAACGGACCGCAGCTTCGCCCGCACCATGTCGAGCCATCGCCGCGCGCGATCGGTGCGCCGCCAACCGTCGGCGGGCCTCGGGTTGAACCATTGCTTGCCTCGAGGCCTCAATATGGCGCCCATGGCTCCGGCGAGATCGCGCCGGTACTGCGCCGGGGTACTCTCATAGAGCCACTCGACATATTCGGAGCCCTCGACGCGCTCACGCGTGAAATCGGCGCGCTCCGGATAGAATTCGTCGGCGAGGGTCTGATGAAGGCTGTCGAGCACACCTTTCCTGGAAAAGAGCGTATCGCCGCGCCTTAACAGTTCCTCGGCGTTGACATCGGACATGGGAGCGATCAGCCCCTGAGAATGGTGCTTCCGCCAGCGGTATCGGCGGAGCCATAGTCACCTAACCTTGGACCCCAGGCGCTCCCGGTCCGTCCCATCCGGTTCGTCCAGGGATTGGCGCCGCGGGCCTGCTGGCCGGCGTATTCCTGAAGCTGCGCCTGCTTCACGGCCTCATCGTCGGGCTGCGGCATGGTTTGCGGCTTCGGCTGTTCTGGAATTTTTGGAACTAGAAACGACATCGGTTTTCTCAGGCCTGATCATCACCGGTTTGGGAGTAGTAGATTGCGGGATTGCCGCCATCGGACCGGCCGGCGGAGCCGTAGCCGGTGCCAAGACGGCGGTT
This sequence comes from Rhodomicrobiaceae bacterium, assembly GCA_050298295.1. Lineage (GTDB taxonomy): Bacteria > Pseudomonadota > Alphaproteobacteria > Rhizobiales > Rhodomicrobiaceae > Rhodomicrobium. The sequence continues at coordinate 17,474 of JBNKTW010000023.1, read as the reverse complement.
GTAGCGGCGTCCCTGGTTGGTTTCACGCGGCAAGCTCATGGCTGCCACGCTTTCCGCCGCCTCGCTGAGCGGCCAGCGGACGCTCAGGCCGGGATCTTCGATGCGAGCCAGCGCATCCAGCATGTCGTCATGCCTGGAAACCGGGAACGCTGCGTATTCCTCTTCAACGAAGACCTCGATCAGGTTGAGGGTTTCGCCGGAGTGATCTGTGTAGAAACGGGTTTGCGGCAGGAAAACCCGGCCGTTCTCGAAGAGCGGCATCAGCTTTTTGATCCGGTCCGGCTTGGAAAGCTTGCCGCCAACGGGCTTGATGCCGAACCGGTATTGCCGCTCCTCCTGGACGTACTCGATATGCTCGATGTCGGCCTGAAGGCCGTATTCCTCGTAGGCTACCTTGAGCGGCAGCCACTTCTCGTGCATCTCGAAGAGCTTGTCCGTCCGTTGCGTCAGATTGAGGCGGTCCCGGATGACATCGAGGACAACGTAGTTCTTGTCGCGTCCGAGGCCGACGGCCCAGATCGTGGTGTAGTCGGAAGTCTTGTTCTTCTTGCTCGCCGGATCGACGAGAAGATAGACGTTGAGCCCGCCACGGCGCGGCTCCCCTTTGCTGTAGCGCAGCCATTCCCGGCGGAAACCCTGGGTTTCGTCGCCCTTCGGATTAAGAAGCATCTGGCATTGGAACGTGTAAAACCCCTGGATACGGCGTTTCGCGGCAAGAGTTTCCGGGCTCATCAGCACCGGCTTGCCGCCTTCGGTGCCATCATGCGTTGCCGGATAGAACCGCAACTTCACCGCTTTGCGGCGGATCAATTCACCATAGGTGTCGTTGAAGTGATAGCGCGTTCCCGGCATCCGGAAGGTACCGCCCTCGCAGCCCAGATTGTCGGACAGCTCGAACGCTTCGGTTGTCTTCCGCATCATGTCCGGGGTTGTGACGCTTTCGCGGGTGACGATATCGTCGTAGGTCCGTTTCTTGAAATGCTTGCTAGTGGGCTGGCCGTCGACGAGCCCCCAGGCCTCGACCGTCGATTCCTTTGGGTTCCCGGAGCGCTTGACGATGATGCCGTCGTCCTCGCTCCACTTCGGAGCTTCTTTCGCCGGGTTCGCCCAAAGAATGTCGGGAAACCACGACTTCAAGCTTTCGTTGGCCTCGAACTCCCGTTTGATCTGCCGGAGGAACCCTTTGGCAATCGGCCGGGTATGCGAGAAAAGGCCAAAGGTGACTTCGGGGTCGTTCAGGATGTCCTGGACGGTAAGGCCGAACGTAATGATCGAGCTTTTTCCGTGCTCGCGCGCCCAGAGGTCAAGGTAGCCGTCTGGCTCTTCCTGTACCTCCCGGCAGCGCGCAAAACTCCAGGGATGTTCGAGATCCTTCCTGCCGCAGCCGTATCTGAGCAGGAAATAGAGATCAGTCCGGCAGAGGAACCTCAGCCTCGATATCCGCTGCCCCTCCGAGCAATCCCGCAAGCCATGCAGCAGAATCGGATACTGGCTCAAGCTCGTGACGGTGCTTGTGGTTGATGTCACCTTTTACCTGCTGCGGGAATAGCCCAACATGGCGGCCGAGCTTTTCGAGCGCGCTGAGCTTGTCGTGCAGCTTGACCTTCAGGGAGCCATCCTTGGATTGCGAAATCTCGGAGATCGCCGCCACCGCCGCCGCGCCGAGGCCGGAACTATCCTTGAGCACGATGCCGTTGACGGATTCGACGGCGCCCGTGGCCTCGTTCTTGAGCGGAACCGAAGTGCCCCATTCCACAACGTCGGTGATATTGACAAAGGCCACCTTCACCAGTTCGGCGATGATGCGCTCCGCGGAGACACCGAACTTCTCACAGGCCCTTTCCCGTCCGGCCTGCACCGCCGCCTGAATTTTCGGCGTCTCCCGAAGATCGTGCGCCCGCTTCCAGACCGTGGTGTCAGCGAGACCGCTGCAATCGTGAGATGCCCGGTAAGCGGCGGAGGCGATACCGGTTTCCAGGTAAGCCTCGACGAACGCGCGCTGCTTCGCGCTCAGCGTCCCCTTGGGATTATCGGGATCGTTGTGCTGTCTTTTCCCCGTTTTGCGCTTCGGCATGGCGGTGGCTACTTCTTTCTACCTTTGGCTCCGGCCGGCACTCCGGCCGATCTTTTTCTCCTGTGCCGGGGAGAGACTGCCCCTGTTGACCTGTTGGGAAGCTCGCGCCTTGGCGTTGCGGGCCCGGCCTGGCGTGTCGAGAGGATACTCCTTCTCTCCGGGCAGGCCGGACTGAGAGGGTTTAAGCAGCTTCCGCCGCGCCGCCGTCATCTTTGGGCTCTTGGCCATCGTTTACTCCGGGTTGAGGTGCGGTTTGGAAGGAGAGATCCATTTCGTCCACCCCGCCGCCGGTGTAGACATCGAGCAGCGAGGCTGTCTCGATGGCTTGGCGCGGCGTCCCGCCCACCGCCAGGATGGCTATTGCGAAATCTTCACCCGAACCCCAGGCGGCGGGCGCGAAATGCTCGTCGGCATAAGGATACTTCGTGCCGTATACGAAGCAGCGTCCGTCCTTGAAGACAACAAGCGTGCCGTTTTCATCGTCGCGGAATTTCGAGGGAAGCTTCTCCGGATCGGCGCCGGCTTGATGCCAATCCACCATGGGCTGGAAGTAGGGCCACATTCCGGTGAAGGCGTAGACCGTGTTGCCTACACGCTTCAGCTTCTGAAACGAGCCGGCCATCCGCCTATGCCCGCAGTGCCCAGCTTTGTCCGTACAAAGCTTTTCTCCGTTCCACGCAACCGTCGTCATTCAGTTTTTCCTCTGCTTTTTCAAAAACCGCCGGCGGTCAGTGAACGGTCTTGTCCGTCCAAAGCCCGGCAAGCTGCAGCGCCGCCAGCGTCTTAGGCGGCAGCTTGAACACCACGGGATGATAGTAGTCCTGGCCGCCGATCTTCGAAGAGAAGACGATGGCGAGCCGTGCCGGCCGTCCCGCCGTTTTGTTCTCCGGATACCGCTGGACCAGAACCTGATCGTCCGTGAAGCCACTGGGCGCGAACGCGAAAATTCCGGGCTGCCGCGAGGCATTGTAGAAGGCTTCGATGGCCATCTTGGACGCAATGTCCCAGAGCCGCGTCGCCCGCCATTTCGTGTTCGGTTCGATGATGAAATCCGGGCCGAGATCGCCAAGCATCTCGCCGGCTTGTTTGTTCAAGGTCATCCGTTATGCCGCCAAGCTGATTGCCACCCTGTCTCCGGCCCTGACCGGGAAAACCTCGCTTAGGCCGGCGGGTATGAGGAGACGCCGGACATCGTTCAAGGCATCCGGAGCGGGGCCGCAGGATACATAAACGCCGGGCTCCGTGACGATTCTGACGCAGCCGGTGTTATCGGGACAGGCCGCGTCCGTGACCTGACTGGCCCCGTTGGCCCGGATCGTTTCCGAAACCGCTTTTCCCGCCACCGCCGCCTGGATAGGAGAACCGGTATCGTTACTGCCAACGCGGCAGAAGGAGATCTGGGTGTGAGCGGTCATCGGCTAGGCCTCAGCATTTCGCTCCGCCGGAAGCGGCGGCCGTCTTCCCCTTTTCCTTCTTCCTGGAACGGGGCTTCGCATTTCTGGCAGGCTTCTTGGCCATCGGGGCATCCTCCGTTAGCGATGACGCCTGCGGGAGGGTGGGGGCAGGCAGACCGGGAATGCCCCGATACCGCTGCCGCAATCCAGGCGCGGGTCTAGCGAAGAAACGATTCCGTCAGCGGTCTCTCCCGCGATGTCCGTGGCTGTCAGTACCGGTTGTGCCGGATTATAACAGGTCACGGGGCTGCAAGGCGCGATAGGAGCGGTGAGGGCGCCAACGGCGAGCGTCAGCGTCTTGGCGATTACGGCGAACATCTGAACTCCGTCAGGGTTGATGGGCGCCGCCCGGAGCGGGGACCGGGCGGCGGCGGGCGATGAGGTGCGCCCGCGAACTGGCGGAGCGCGAAGGTGCGGACGCTCACGCCAGCGTTGATCGTCACTTATGTCAGAAATGGTTGCGGGAAGAGGATTCGAACCTCTGACCTACTGGTTATGAGCCAGTCGAGCTGCCAGGCTGCTCTATCCCGCAATTCATGCGGCGCGGATGCCAGGAATTTCCGGCGGCCCGCGCCGCCCTGGAGATGCCGGAAACGAACCGGGCTGCATAGCGGAACACCGTCCGGGAGACGAAAGGCCAGTCCCCTATCTCCAGTGGAAGAAAGGCAGAGGAGAGGATGGTTTGGGAGCCCCATCCCTCGCTCCGGGCAAGTCCGGCGATCCGGAAAAGATTACGCAAGGAAACCGGGCATTCGGAGCATCAATTCCGGCGGATACTCGCAATTCCCGACTATGTGTAATATTGGGACGCAAACGGATCCGTTTGTCAACGAAAATAACGCTAAAGGGGCTTTATTGACAGGAATGAATCCGCACAATGTAGATTTGCACATCGCTTGACCTGGCACGGCGGATCTGAAACGGTATGCGCTCCTTTGGACCTCATCCAGGGAATGGCCCCACCCTTTGCGCGCCACACGCCTTGGGGGTGGGGCTTTTATTTGCCTGCATCCCAGCAGCCCGGATCGCGCCGAGTTCGGCTGGATCGGCTTCCCACCTTTCGCGGTGGCGGCGCTTGGCCGCGACGAGACCGCGGCGGTCTACCTCAATCGCGCCATAACGGATCGCCTCCGCGCGCTTGCGCATGCAGATGTCAAAATGTGGAAGGCAACTGGAGACGGATCGGACCAGAAAGAGGCAGTCGCATTAGCGCACACAGCGTGGACGCTACCCAATGTCGCAATTCTGCAACTGCAATACGAATGATAGCAACTCAACCCATGGTTGGTTGGGGGCGCCAATAAACAGCGCTATCACTTTATCCATTATAGCACTAGTGACGTGCTGATTTGGCAAGATTATTGAGGGGTAAGCCCCCCTGGAGGAAGGAATGCGGACTTCTTACGCAGTCACTGCTGCATCGGTGTTTGCTCTAATGGCAGCGGCACACGCTGCTGATTTGCAGCAACCCGTGTTCGTGAATTCCAGCGGCATGGACCCATCGGCCCTTCCAATCGAGTGGGAAGCAGGCACGCGATATTGGTATAGCACTGGGCGCTACACGAAAGACTTGTATAATGGCGCCGGTACAACGCAATTGTCAAAGCTTGTCTATGGCGATCTGGACGCAGACTCGGCGGAAGGTTATTTCCGAGCCGACATTGCCCGGAGTTTTTTTGTGAAGGGGGTCGTAGGCGGCGGCTCTGTCACCGGCGGTAAGATGAACGATTATGACTACAATTGGCGCGGGACTGGTGTGACTTCGAACACGCTCTCGAAGCAGAAAAATGGCAACATACGCCACTTCAATGCTGACATCGGGTACAGCGTCTACGGTGGCGGCTATGCTGGACTCAAGGACCGGCCAGCCGGTTGGACATGGCGCGTGGGCGGTTTTGCCGGTTACGGCCAATGGAGCGAGCGTCTCAATACTTTCGGCTGCGATCAACAGGATGCGGCCGCAGCTGCCCTGGAGGCTTCCTGCAATAATCTAGGGGAGAGCTTCAATGGCCTCGATAATGACGCGACTTGGGACATGTTGCGGGTTGGCGCGACTGGCGACGTAATGTCGGGACGTTGGAAGGTTTCCGGCGAGATTGCATATGTGTATGGCATTGCTAGCGCCACGGATTGGCATAACCAACGCCCGGACATCCGCGGGATGCGCGAGGATTCGAAAGGCGACGGTGTGCAAGCGGAGGTTATGGTGAGCTACTTCCTCACCCCCTCGTTTAGCCTGGGCGTGGGTGGTCGATACTGGTACATTTCTGGCGAAGGCAAAACCCATTTCGAAGATAAGGGTGGTGTCGCGCAAGTAGTCAAACTCGAGTCCGAGCGGTACGGCTTACTGGTCCAGGGCAGCTTGAAACTGGACGAGGACGGTCCGGTGAGTTTTAAAGATACCGGGGCATCGCCCGTAAGCTGGAGAGGAGGCTATGTGGGCGTGAACCTTGGTTACGGAAGCAGCTCGTCGCGTGATGACATCAACGGCGCTTCTGCTCAGGCATATCATCTCACAACTTCGCCTAACGTCTTTGATCCCCTCGACATCGGGATTTTGGATTTCGGAGCGTTCTCTAATGTTGAAACCAAAGGCTTTCTGGGAGGCGGAACACTCGGCTATAATTATCAGCTCGGCCGTTCCACCGTTTTGGGCCTTGAAGGCGATTTGGATTGGGCACATCTCAGCGGCTCGACCGGTTTCGTAACGCCAGCCTCTATCAATTATGGCCTCCCAATCCTCACATCTGCAAACCGGGAAATCAATTGGCTAGCAACGATTCGGGCGCGCGCGGGGTATTTGGCCTCCTCACGCCTCCTGATTTATGCAACTGGCGGTGCCGCCTTCGGTGGGACGAAGCTTTCTCTCAACGTTCGTGATTCTGGAACAGCCTATGGCGCTGCCTGTGGCCCGGCTACAGCAATCTGTTCTCAGGGCACCTCCTCGGGAACGTCGGTAGGCTACGCCCTCGGCGGCGGACTTGAATACAAGATCAGCGAAGGAATCAGCCTGAAAGGTGAATATCTTTACGTCGACCTCGGTAGCCGTTCAGTTACGACAACCGATACAGGCGCTTTCGCAGCGCTGGGCTTGCCATCGAACTTCAAAGACCGGGTACACTTCGACTCCAATATAGTCCGCCTAGGGCTAAACTATCAGCTTAACAGTTCAGCCGAACCACTTAAGTAATCAGCCCACACCCTCCATGGGCTTGGAGAGTCGCTGCTGTCCCCCTGTAGCAGCGGCTCTTCGATTTCTGTTCATGCTGTGCCCCTAAGGGCAGGGTTGTTTTGTACTTTTTTGAGGAAGACCGGGTTAGGATCATAACGCTGCCGTGGCACTTGGGCGCGAAAAGCGAAACCGCAGATTCGGGATCCATATGGCACATCTTGATGCGGCCATAGGCGGCTCGCATTTTTCAACGTCAACCGCCGTGAGTTCCCTACTCGAATTCATCAAGGCGCATCACCTGAACTCCAGCGGCCCAGCACCCTGGCAAGCTTCGATGAACCTGACCTCGTAATCGTCCAGCGCGCGCTCCAGGAGATCGGGCCGTTCAGCATCGGCGAGCGCCCACATCGTTTCCGCGCCGTCTTGGACGCGGCCAGACTTCCATGTGCTAAGAACAACGCCCGCAGCATCCAGCAGCGGCAGCGGCTCGTTTTCGGGCTGGCGCCAACTGATCCAGTAGCGGGTGAGGCTGTTCATTTGGGCGTCCGCCGTGTCAGGAGCCGGAGTCCACCAGCTGGTTAGATGGCCCCCCACCGCCAGCAATTATCAGGTCCGGGCTGGGCGGAATGACTGGCGGGCAGGTTGTAGTTGGGAATGCCTGTCGTTTCCGTGTCGAGAAAGAGAATTCCGGTCAATGTATCCTCCGTCCGCAGTTCCTACGCAGCATTCACTGCCGCAATCCTTCCGGCGCCATCCTCCTCGTACTCCGCAAAGACATCAACAGCGTCGAGTGCCGCGCCGATCAGTTCGTCAGCGACCAAATTCGCCGGGCGCCTTTCCTTCCATCGCCCAGCCCAATCAAACGGGACATTCTGCCAGTTGAAAATGCCGCCAGTCTTGGCCGAGGCGATGGCCTCGGCATGGCCGCGCCAGATATCGAATCGAGGGATTCTCTCTTCACGGGCACTCATCTGCGATGTCTCCTTTGGTAATGCCTATGGTGATGCCTGCGGTAGTGTCCGCGCCGGCCTCTGCGGTAATGCCTGCGGCGGCGGTGCGGCGCCAGTTCCCTGACGATCCGCCTCACCCCTCTGCGGACATGAGACCGGATCTTGCGCACAACGGTTCCGGCTTGCCGCGCGCGCCCGCGCACGAAACGCGCCGCCTCCTTGGCAAAGCCCCGGCGGGTTCTCACCTTCTTGCCGCCATAGCTCACAACCTCAACGCAGACCGGGGCGAGCCCACCCATCCCCAGCGCGTTCTTGGCTCCGGTGGATAGATCGATGATCCGTCCGCCAACGAAGGGGCCACGGTCATTGATCCTGACCACGATGGAGCGGCCTGTCTTCTGGTTGCGGACAACTACGCGGGTGCCAAAGGGGAGAGTCTTGTGGGCGGCGGAGACGCCCATGTGGTTGTAAACCTCGCCATTCGCGGTACGGTTGCCGGAGGAATAGGTCGAGGCAATGCCGCATTCCGCCGATGCCGCGGCGGGCGCCAGGGCGAGAAACGCGATACAAAACGCGATACGCATGGAAAAGCCCATGTGGCCTAATCGATACCGAGGCAGTGCCGCCAGCCTGCGGTTCCGCAGGCATCCATGTCATCGCATTCGTCAAGCAGGCCCTCCAGCGCCTCGATGTGGCCCAGAAGCGCCTCGACATCCTGCTGTGTCGCCTGCCCAACGCTCGCGCGGTCCTTGACGATGCCGAGTTGCTGTGCGTTGAGGGCTTCCGGTTCATCCCGATCGCTCATGATGTCCTCCATTAACTGGCGTCCGTTCCGGTTGTATCGTCCGGCCCCGGCGCTGCCGCTGGTCCGGTACTCCGCTGTTCTGAGATCTTCCTCTCCACGAGCAGGACGGCATCGCCAACGGTATTGACCGCCTCGGCTTCAACGCCCTCGATCTCAATTCCGAATTCGGCCTCCAAATCCATGGCAAGCTCGATCAGATGCAGGCTGTCGAGGCCAAGATCGTCCTTGAGAGTAGTAGCGTCCCCGGTCTTTGCGGGGTCTACGCCGGCAAATCCGGAGATGAGCTTCTTAACGCGGTCTGCGATATCGCTCATGGCGTCCTCTCTGGCCTACAGCGCCTCAATCTCTTCGATCAGCTTTTTGATCTGCCGGGCGTGGTAGCCGTACTTGACGCGCTCGCCGTCGAATATGTGGGTGGCGGCCGCTTTCTCTGAGGCCTCACTGGCGGCTCTGGAGAGGATGGCGATGATCGAGCCGGTTGCTTCAAACCGGACGCGCGCTTCCGCTGCGGCGTTGCCCTTGGAATATTCCAAGGCTTGTGTTTCTCTGATGAGACGGCCGTGCAGGTCCGCTGGCTCAAGATTGGAAGCGGAATAGCCGGGGCCGGCTGCCGCAATCGCTGTTTTCTCCGCACCGGGCTGCGCCGGACTGCAACTTTCCTTCGCGAACGCCCTGATCTGTCCATCCGCATAAGCTTCGATGACGGCGGCGTACCGGGCAATGCCGCATTGCGCTGATGGATCGGCGGGATCAATGTGGAACCAGGTTACTCCATTCCACTGGCCCGCCACCGGCTGCTTCTCAAGAAACGCCCTTCCACGCGCGCTGGCTTCAGCCTGACGTTCTTCTAATCCCTTGACCGGCATCTCTGTTACTCCTGACACGCTCCAAAATTCCGCTTATCTGCCGTCACGCCGCTGTTGCAGCCGTGGCACTGTCCACGCCGTCACTCCAGCGGATGCGTATGCCGCCCCTAGAGACGTTGGTCTCGGCGGGCAGGAATTCGACGCCGGCCGCTTCAAGGGTCATGACCACGTCCCGCAGCGTCCGCGGATGGGGCCTGACCTGGCTCAATTCGAAATCGGCAATGGTCTTGCGCGCCACCTGCGCCCGGCTGGCCAGTGTCTGTTGCGACCATCCCAGCAGTCCGCGTGCCGCCCTGCATAGTTCAGGGGATATCTTTGTAGATGACGCCATTCGTTACCCGGCTTTTCCTGGCCTTGGCAGAGATTCAAAAATACGCCGTTTGTGCATTATGTCCCCCGGTTCGAAAAAGATGCCGCGGCACCGGGAAGAAATGTGCCGCGGCACCCAGTCCAGGAGGTACCCAGCACCACTGCGGTTCACGTTGGCCATGCCCGCCTTGGCGTGCCGCCTAAAGCCGGACTAGAGCTGGTGTCCAGCTTCAGGCCAACGAAATATGCAATATGCGTAATTATATGTCAAGCCGGGATCACATTATTCACACCCCGCGTAACGTTCCGGCGCGGACGGGCGTAGAAATCTGCAAGCTCCTGGCAAATAATGACCAATATCGTCTTGCCGATTTCCTGCTGTAAACGGGCTGGAAGATCTGGACGTAAGGAAGAACCGATGCCTGTGAAAGTAAAATCTATTCCTGCTTCGGGATCGTTCAGGATACCAGCAGCAGCTATATCCGCTAAACGCTTGCGTAAGTAGGCACGGGCTCTCTGGAAGCGGACCCCGCTGCTTAAACGTTGCTCCAGAACGCCCGTGCCACCCCCGCGTGAATCGACTTGTACGGCGGCCAAGGCGTTTACGCAATTTGCATAGGCCGATTCGTAATCTCTGAGGAAAAGCTGTGCGGCATTGGCTTCGTTCTGTGTGATAAGCCCCTGGTTCAGCATCCTTTTTACCGGGGTCGAGACATATTGCCCGGCCTGGAGAATAGTGCCGTTGGGGTGAACTTTGCGGGCCTCTGTCTCAATTTCGCCACGCCGGCCACGGTGCGGATTAACGGGTCCGGCTGGGATTAGTTCCTGGAGTCCGCCGCCGGGGGGAGCGGCCTGCAGGCTCCTGTGTCTTCTGCGGCGGCGCATCAGAGCGATGTCTCCAGGTCGCGCGCGGCCGCAACGCGGTGGTCAGTCCCGTAGTTCCGGCGGGCGGTCCTGAACACGCAAACGGCGATGAGAACAAATACGGCGGCTCCGCCCAGGCCTCCGGCAAAGGCCAGGGCCATAGCCTGCCCGAACCCCCCGGTACAGAACGCATAAAAATCGGAGAGCATCGGCTCACAGTCCCGCAAAAACACAACTCGGGTAATTATGGTACGCGTTACGCGTTTTTCCAGGGCGGAGCATGAGGTTAACGGCGATTATGGTAAGCAGGCGGTTTCCGGACCGCTTTTTTGCCGTCCACAAAACTTTCACGTCTTTTCCAAAAATGCGGCAATCCCGCGATTGTGGCAAGAAACCTATTCCGGTACGCTCAAAATGTAACTCGTAGCGGGGGGTACAAAGTGGCGTTAGCGTGGAGAGAAATTGCCGGTGGGGGATGCCACAGGTTCGAATACGATTGTGGGGAACACCGTCTTACAATCTTGAAATCGCACATGACTGGAGCATGGTTCTGCAATCTTCCGAACGGAAAGCGGGTCAGCGGATCGCTCGGCACCGTGAAATGGCTTGTCGAGACCGTGCTGGAAATTCAGGCGGGAGAAGACTTCAGTGTGACGGATTACCTGGAAGCGGCGGGGCGAATCCAATAGGAGGATGACATGGGTTGGATGCTGGATGCGTTTGCGTATTGGTACCTGGTGATGCCGACCGCGGCGATCATAGTCGCCTGGTGGGGTAGCCAGAAAAGGAAGCACTAAAGCTTCGCCAGCAGGGCATCGGCACGCGCCTTCTCTTCCAGATACAATTGCTCCATTCCCTTCGCGGAATCGCGGAACACGTCACACGCCGCTTCGGCATCGGCGGCCCGTGCCTCCATTAGGGCCGCCTTGGCTTCGGCCTCGGCGAGCTGGCGCTGGAGTTCAGCCTTCTGCTCCTCCAGGGCAAGGATGTTGGCCCGGAGTTCGGCGAACAGTCCGGCCCTCGACACTGTGGGTGGGCGCTTGAGAGACACGATTGCCGCCAAAATGGGATAGGTGTTGCCGTATCTATTTTATAACGCATACCCCGAAATCGCGGTGCCGGCCAGTCCCCTCTTCTGACATGTTAGTGCGGCAAGCGGGGTTTTACGACCCCGTCAACGGATGCCCGGTGTTGCTGCGGGTCGGGAAGAGACATGCCGGTAAACTTTACGCCCCTGCTTGTAGAAGTCCTTTATCTGTTCAAAAAGCGGACCCGTGCAAAACGTTGATCAAGTTCTCAGGGCTGTCGTGGACGGTGTTAAATTGCGTTAGTTTGATGGTAGACAAAGCCTATGACGCGGATTGGCGGCGGTAGATCGAAGCGGTCGGTGCTGCGCCAAACATTCCCGCAAAGACCAACCGAAACTGGAAACCGTGCTTCCGCGCCACCCTGTGCCGCGCCAGCAACGGCATTGAACGGTTCTTCAGCAAAAACAGTCATTTCAGACGGATCGCCACACGCTCTGAGAAACGCACAGCCAATTTCTTTGGCCTGCTCCAATTCGCCGCAGTTCAAATCTGAGTCTACGTCCCAATCAGCTGCATTCGAGTATTGGTTTCGGTTCCAGGCTGCTGCTTGTCCAGGTCTCCGACGCCGCATTAAATGCGAGGAAGACCGTACCCAAACTCCGGATGCGTACCACCGGCTAAATGCGGTATAAGAGGAGGCGAAATAGCCTTAGAGCGCATTGTAGTCTTAATCAAGCCAATATCAGCAGGACCGGGACTCCAAGACTCTATGGCACTTTTTGAAGAGTCTATGGCCTTTTGGATCACGGACAGCTTGGTCTCGCCTTTCAGCGCGTCTATTAGATTCTGAAAGATATCTTTAGTTGCGTCTTTGTATAGAGCGGAAATTTCATTCGTAAATATTGCGGCCACGACTGCGGCCGATATTGACGTGCCGTAGTCAAACGCAAAGCCAAAATCTGTTGAAAGTACTTGAATTGGCATTTCTTCTGTGCCGCCACACGCACAAAACTCGACGTTTTCCTGATTCATTACGTCGGCGTACGAACTGTAACGGGCACGAGAATAACTATTTTGATTGCTGTTCCACTCTATTGCTGTAACCGGCAACACTCCGGGTGAGGCAGCCGGTATCCGTATTCCCGCTTTTCCTTCATTGCCCGCCGGAGCAAACATCGCAATTCCAGCCGAGTCTATCTGTGCTGTAAGGCGAGACAGCGACATCAATGGAGCTTGCATTAAATTCTTAAGAGCTAAACCAAAATATATGCAATCAGGCCTTATTGTCAAGCAATGGCCAAGAGCCTTAATTATTGTCGATAGGGTGCTGTCATCCGCTTTACGTGAGTCTAAGCATTTTAGGATGATGAGTTCTGAATATGGCGCGATTCCATTTACCTCATAGTCTAAATAGTCAATGAAACGCATATCGAATGATCGCGACAGAATGGAACTTGTGGAAAGTGCGGGAGATATTTCCGGCAGAATTCCGGACGATAACGGTGGAAGTGCGGAAATACAACCCGCAATACCGGTGCCATGCCCATCGTAATCCAACACATTTGGACTATCATCAACAAAATTCCAAGATTGTTGACTTATCATCCGAAATGCTCCAAATATGGATCTAGAATGAGGGATTAACGGTACCTTTCGTCCCTGCCCTTGCCCAATGCCTCCCTGTAGCTGCATCCCCCAGTTTTCCCATTTCGAATGAAAAAATTTGGCGACTTCAGCGGTTGTCATCGATGTTAGCTGGTGATGTTCCTGGGCATCGCGATAGGCGTCAGGAAACTGTCTCTCGATCATTTCTAGGCTATGGAGCAATTTCTCTACGGTGGCCTCCTGCACGCTAGGGTGTCTCGTCAGGGGCATCTCAACGGCTTGTCGGAAGGACAGTGCCGGGAGAAACGGGTGAGGCGAAAGTCCGGTGTCAAGAAGCGCAATCGAGGCACCAAATGTGGAAGATCTTTTACCATATCTAGTTCGATGTGGTGCGAATCCTTCGTTTTGGGTTACCCCTTTCAAGTGCGCAGAATTTAGTGAAGTTGTGAAGCAGCAAATTTCAAGATAATAGTCATGATCTAAGTATTCTATTTCGTCGTATCGCCTCGTATCGTTTATAAACCGATCAGATTGAGCGGGATCGACCCTAGCTAGCACAGCATTCAAAAAATCAAACTTCACAATAATCGAGACAAAACCAGATATTTTTGACAACACGGCATGTGCCATTTCTTCAGGTGATTTAAAATTATGCTTTCTGTAATCACTAAGATTGTACCAGTCCTTAAATCCAACAATCAGCCGTGAAGCATTGTAGATCAAGTTCATTTTCTACATCCGAGAGTTATTCTTTACACCCCAACCACCTTAAAGGTAATCTCGAAAGAAGCTTCCGCCTCCACATTTATGCCTGTTCCTAAAATACCAACGCTTCCTCCTGCGGTAACGCCAACATGAATTGACATTTCGTCAACTTTTATTCCTTCTGGCTTGGAAGGACTGTTCACTGCTTGATTGAGAACTTTAACCGCCGCTTGAATGGCCAGCTCCAGAGAATCAGGTTCAATTGTAATGCTTTGCACTTGTTCCGAAATTGTCTTACGCCCACTTCCGCCAGCTGTTGCGGCACCGCCAGTATCAGATACATCTCTTTGATCTTTAGGGGTAAGTATCGGGACAACAATTTTGTGCTTCATCGCGAACCTCACTCTCTGTTAAAAATTTGCTAAAGTGCCCTGCCACGGAGCGCGCTTGGTGGATTTTTCAAAACAAATGCGCCTTAGTAGTTTTATACCGCAACGACATATTTTACGCAACGCTATCGACACGCTGTCCAGGCATTCCGCGCTGGCTACCGCGTATTTTCGAAATGGTCAAAGTAGCCCGTTCTTGGACCACTTTCCCCTTGGGTGGCCTATCACCGTATTCCCGCTTAAGGATCTGAAAGCCGACGCAACCGTTCACGTATTTTGGATGACCTATTGAGTCCGGAATCGGCCTTTACCGCTCTTGCGTCAGCATGTCGCACCACCCTTCGGCTGCTCGTTATCCTGAAGGGCGGTATGGGGTCGCAAGCGGCCCTGCGCGTTTCCTCGCAAACCCATCCGCCGCATGTCGGCTTCCGGATCCGGATGCTGCCTTCACCGAATGGACTCAAACCATCCCGCCGCCGCGGCGAACCTGACGCTCTTTCTTTGCGGTAAACTTTGCCTCCTCCAGCCGGATAAGGCGGAAGAAATTCATCTCTGGCTGCCGCCTTCGCCCACGACCACGAACGGTGCCCAGTAAGCCGGGTGCGCCTCCTTGGCGTCGCGGCCGCCGATGAGAGCGAGCATGGACTGACGCATGGCCTCGGCGCGGCCCACGGATTTATCCACCGCGAGCCGGCGCATCGCGCCGGTGATGAGTTTCACCGTCGCCTCTGAATCCACCTCCCAGTGCGAGACGAGTAGCGCGCGGGCTTGGGCGTAGATGAAGGCGCGGGCGAGGCCGGAGAGGGCTTCCGCGCCTTGGGCGCCGCCTGCGGCGGTGTTGCAGGCAGAGAGGATGACCCAATCGGCGTCGAGTTTTAGTGCGGCGATCTCGGAGGCGGTAAGGTAGCCGTCGTCCGTTTCGCTGGCTCCGGCGGGCGGGGTGAGGATCAGGCCGGGTTCGGCGTTGCCTCGTACCTGGCCGGGAAGGGCTCCGTGGGTGGCGAAATGCACAACGCGGTATTGAGCAAGCCGGCCGGTTTCGCTCAGGCGCTTCACCTCGCGTTCGGTCGCGCGTGCGCCAAGCAGGATTTCATCCTTGCCGGCGCCCAGGCCGCTCGCCACGGCGCAAAGCTCCTTCGCCGTCTCGGGCAGCGGATTCAGACCGCGCAGGAATTCAACATCGGCAAGCCCGCCATGCATTTCCACCTGCGGCACTCCGCGATGCCAGCCGATCAGGGATGCGAGGCGCTGCCAGGGCGTGTCCGTGCAGCGCTGGTTGTCCTGGGCGTTTTGCACGCGGGCTTTGATGGCGGCATCGTGGTCCGGGTGCTTCGGGTCGTGATCGAGCAGGAAGCGGGCGTCGAGCAGCGGATTGCCGAAGCCAATCATGGGTTTCGTGGCCGCGCTGGGGCGGACTACGCGGCGCAGAGCCTTGAGCGAGGAGACTGCGGGCAGCACGGTAAACGCGTGATCGCGGATCAGCCATGCCGCCTTGCTGGGATCGCCGGCTGCCGGCGCGGCGGTCACCAGCATCTGGAACGGAAGCTGCGTGAGCGGGCCGGATGGCACAAGAAGAAGCTGCTTGCCCTTGATGAGGTCTTCGGCTTGGCCAAACAGCGCCTTGTAAAGCTTGTAGGCGCGGGCATATTCGAAGGGCAACGGCTTACCAGCATTGCGGTCTGCATCGGTGTAGCTTTGACCGGTGAGCTGCGCGCAGGGCTGGTCCTCCCATGCCGCCGCATCGAGCCCGCAGCGTAATGCCTGCACCTCACGGGCGAGTGCTTTCGTGCCAAGTTCGGAGCGCACCCAGCGCATGTCCGTCTTGGTGATAACCCAGATGAAGGTCTCCTCGGGCGTTGGCTGCCATTCCGGTGTGTCGAGGAAAAAGACCAGCGCTTCATTCACGCCGAGCTGGGCCTGGACCTCCTCCACGTTCAGAGGCACGGGGTTCGCAAGTGCGGCGTAATCGGGGAACTTCGCGGCCAGCTCCGCGTCGATCTCTCCTATCCGCACATCGATGGCTGCGAGCCTCGCGTTATTCTTCGCTTCGGCCTGGGCGTTCCGTTTGTCCTCGGGCTGACCCAGCCATTTGTTGCGCAGCCCGTCGCGCCCTTGCCATTCCGCCAAGAGGTCCTGGCGCTCGCGCACCTGCCCCGCGAGCCGGACATCTTTGCCCGCGCCCCGCGCCGCCATTTGCGCCAGCGAAGCAGCTGCGGCGGAGCTTTGCGCCCATTGCGCGGTCTCGAACATCTCGCGGATGTCCTTCGCATCGGGCGTGCGTTCTTCCGGCGCGAGACGGTATACCACCTTGACAAGGTCCCGGAATTGCCAGCTCAATCGCTCAGTTTCACTTTTTTTCTTTCCCGTCAGGGCTTGGCTTGCGTTTGACGCGCCGCGCCGCTTGCGGTCGGCGATGGCAGCGGTGCTGCGCCGCCAAAATCCGGCAGCGCGGCTCCAGTCACGTTGCGCGAAATAGTGTGCGGCCAGATTGTTCACGCTTAGAAGCGTATCGGGATGCTCCTTGCCCAGCACCCGCTCATAGCCCGCGAGCGCGCGCCGATAGAGCGGCTCGGCGTCGCCCTACCGGCCCTGGGCCTGATAGAGCGCGGCCAGATTGTTCAGGCTTAGAAGCGTGCGGGGATGCTCCTTGCCCAGCACCCGCTCGCGGGCTTCAAGCGCGCGCCGATAGAGAGGCTCGGCCTCGCCATACCGGCCCTGGGCCTTATAGAGCGCGGCCAGATTGTTCACGCTTGGAAGCGTGCGGGGATGCTCCTTGCCCAGCACCCGCTCGGAGGTGGCGAGCGCCTTCTCCGCGAGCGGGAGCGCCTCGTTGTATTTGCCTTGGCCGTAAAGCTGGTTAACTTGGCGGTTGAGGGCAGCGATGTCCTCCGCCCCTTGCGCTGCGGCAACAGATGCAGCGGCGGCAGACAGCGCCGCGACCATCAGCATGTACGCCGCCATGCGCTTCAGCCACGCCCGCACCATCGATCCCTCCGGCAATGCAAAATGTACAATGCAGTGGAATATGCGCAGGCAGCATGTCCGAATGATGACGAATTAGAGAAACTGATTTGCCGATTTAGCTTGCTGCTGATAGCAGCAAGAGGCGAAAGCGGCACAGCGTCCAGCAAACAGCAGTTTGGTCACCGCCTTCAGCGCCGGACGTTGGTTTGGATGTTGTCCGCAAAGAGATCCAACAGCGGGTACGCCAACCTAACAAAGTTATTTTGACAGCTTGGACCGCTATCGGCCT